>JAFVOU010000022.1 GCA_017505635.1 Oscillospiraceae bacterium
CACTTGCATTACACAAAGTAGTGCTGCGTATTTCCGCCTTGCAACAGCACTTTTTGTGCGTAAATGTGCAAAAATGTCCCCCTCAAAACACCAAGCTGTGTTTTGAGGGGGATTTATGTTTTCTTATCAGGATGCCGCTTTTTACAGACTGTCTTTGTTTTTACAGATAATATTTTGCCTTCAATATGGCAAGCTGTGTTTTGCCGTCACGGATTTCGCCGTTCATACACATTTTATATGCCTGAACATAAGGCATTTTTACAAGAGAAATAAATTCGTCTTCATCAAAATGTGTGCTGCCTTTACTGAGCATCTTTGCAAGATACAGATAAACTGTTTCGCTGCAGTAGCCTACTGTCGGCCAGTATTCACCAAGCTTGATGATGCTGTCGCTTTTAAATCCAGTTTCTTCCTCCAGTTCACGAACTGCAGCAAAAAACGGGTCTTCGCCTTTTTCCAGCTTTCCTGCAGGAATTTCCAGCACTTCTCTGTCAAAGGCACTGCGGTACTGACGCACCAGATAAACGTTGCCGTCAACATCAACAGGCAGCACAGCTGCACCGCCGTTGTGGTAAACCACATCCCTTACAGCCTTTTCGCCGTTTTCCAGCACTACATCGCGCTGTGCCACACGGAAAACCCTGCCGCTGAAAATTTCCTTTTCGTTTATTATAGTTTCAATATGTGCTGTTTTTGCATCTTTTTCAGACATTGATTATTCCTCTTCTGTTTTTGGCAGAATTTCCGCCCTCACCTTTACAATTCTTCTGTCGGCAACCTCGAGGGCTGTAAATTTAACCCCCATATACTCGACACTTGCCTTTTCGCCTTTTTCCGGAATACGGGCAAGTCTGTTTATTATAAGACCGCCAACGGTATCATAACCTTCATCTTCCATTTCTTCGGCAACATCTGCCATACCAAGAACTTCAAATGCTTCTTCAATCTGTATGGAAGCCTTGCAGATGATTGTGTTTTCATCAACCTTGTGGAATTCTTCCTCCTCATCGTCATATTCGTCCTGAATATTTCCGACGATTTCTTCCAGAATATCTTCCATTGTTACGATACCGCTTGTGCCGCCGTATTCGTCAACAACAACCGCAATCTGTGTACGTTTAAGTTTAAACTGAACCAGCAGGTCGTCTGCCAGACAGCTTTTTGGAACAAACATTGCTTTTCGTGCAAGATTTTTGATTGGCTGACAAAGTTTTGCGCCGTCATCCAGCACGCCAAGCAGGTCTTTAAGGTAAAGGATGCCTGTAATGGTATCGATACTTTCGTTGTAAACAGGTACGCGGGAGAAAGCCTCGTCCTTAACCTTTTCAATAACCTCTGCACAGCTGTCTTCCTGATTGATTGCAAAAACCTCTGTGCGGTGGGTCATAATATCATTAACAGTAATTTCGCCAAGTTCAAAGATGTTTTCAATCATTTCCTTCTGTTCTTCGTCAATGATATCTTCGCTAACATCTTCCACCAGTTCCATAACATCTTCCTGTGTTGCTTCAACCTCGGTTTTAAGCTTGAAGATGCGGAAGATTGCCACAACCGGCAAGGTGATAACCAGCGTTACTGTGTAATTTAAAAGTGTGATAACCGGTGTAAGCAGTGTTTTTACAGCGCCCAGTTTTTTGTGCAGCGCAAGACCGATGCAGTAAGGTGCAAAGGTGCCTAAAAAAACAAACAGTGCCCCATATATACATTTAAGCTGCAGACTGAACTTTGGCATAACGAGGCTTACAAAAACAGCCATATTTGCCATATACAGAAAGATTGCGCTGATTAAATCCTTTGAAACACCAATTTCAAATTCGTCAATCTCTTCGCTTCTTCTGGTTCCAGCTATGTAAAGGCACACAATTACACTGATAATAAAGTTGACAATAAAATAAATAGTCCCATCCGGGTCCATGATTATTCTCCTTTTCAGATATATAATAAATAATTTATATTGTATAATATCACTATACTGTATTTTTGTCAAATTCAGCACATTTTTCATATATTTTCATAGCAATTTCAAATACACAGTCCGATATTTGCGCATTTTTTAACAAGTTTAAATTTTTCTTATATGCCGTATATAAAATTTGCATAAAGATTGGTGGATTATAACCTTTACTTATAACCAATTTAATGTTAAAATGATAACTGTAAAAATGGGGTGAAAGTCGCCCTTAATATAAAAGGAGGTCATTTCCAATGGCAAGAAAAAGAATTTCCATGGATGGTAACACAGCTGCCGCTCACGTTAGCTATGCTTTCACAGAAGTAGCTGGCATTTTCCCTATCACACCATCCTCTGTTATGGCTGAAGTTACAGACTCTTGGTCAGCAACAGGCAGAAAAAACATCTTCGGCACAGAAGTTAAGGTTGTAGAAATGCAGTCTGAAGCTGGTGCTGCAGGTACAGTACACGGCTCCTTGCAGGCTGGTGCTCTTACAACAACATACACAGCATCTCAGGGTCTTCTCCTGATGATTCCTAACATGTACAAAATCGCTGGCGAACTTCTGCCAAACGTTATCCATGTTTCCGCTCGTTGTGTTGCTTCCCACGCTCTCAACATCTTCGGTGACCACTCTGACGTTTATGCATGCCGCCAGACAGGTTATGCAATGATGGCTGAAACAAACCAGCAGGAAGTTATGGACCTTTGTGCTGTTGCTCATATGGCAACACTTGAAGGCCGTGTTCCAGTTCTCAACTTCTTCGACGGTTTCCGTACATCTCACGAAATCCAGAAAATCGAAGTTTGGGACAACGAAGACCTTGCTGAAATGGTAAACTGGGATGCTATCGAAGCATTCAGAAGAAAAGCTCTCAACCCAGAACACCCAGTTCTCCGCGGTACAGCACAGAACGGTGACATCTTCTTCCAGGCAAGAGAAGCTTGCAACCCATACTACGACGCATTCCCAGCAGTTGTAGAAAAATACATGGACAAAGTTAATGCTAAACTTGGCACAGACTACAAACTCTTCAACTACTACGGTGCACCAGATGCAGAACGCGTAATTATTGCTATGGGTTCTGTATGTGACACAATCGAAGAAGTTATCGACTACATGCTTGCAGCAGGCGAAAAAGTTGGTCTTATCAAAGTTAGACTTTACCGTCCATTCTGCGCTAAAAAACTTGTTGAAGCTATCCCAGCTACAGCAACAAAAATCGCAGTTCTTGACAGAACAAAAGAACCAGGTTCCCTTGGCGAACCACTTTACCTTGACGTTGTTACAGCTCTTGCTGTTGAAGGCGCACTCGCTGGCAAAACAGTTGTAGGCGGCCGTTACGGTCTTGGTTCCAAAGACACAACACCTGCTTGTGTATTTGCAGTATACAACAACCTTGCTCTTGAAACACCAAAAGCAAACTTCTCCGTTGGTATCGAAGACGACGTTACAAACCTCTCTCTCCCAAGACCAACAGAAGTTCCAGCAACAGCTAACGAATCCATCGTTTCCTGCAAATTCTGGGGTCTCGGCGGCGACGGTACAGTTGGTGCTAACAAAAACTCCATCAAAATCATCGGTGACAACATAGAAAAATATGTACAGGCTTACTTTGAATACGACTCCAAGAAAACAAACGGCCTGACAATTTCTCACCTCCGCTTTGGCGATACACGTATCAAATCCACATACTACATCAACAAAGCAGACTTCGTTGCTTGCCACAACCCATCCTACATCATCAAAGGCTTCAAGATGGTTCAGGACGTTAAACCAGGCGGTATCTTCCTTATCAACTGCCAGTGGACACCAGAAGAACTCAGCGAACATATGCCTGCAGAAAGCAAACGCTACATCGCTGAAAACAACATCCAGGTTTACACAATCAACGCTATCGACCTTGCAAAAGAAATCGGCATGGGCAAACGTACAAACACAATTCTCCAGTCCGCATTCTTTGCACTTGCAAACATCCTTCCTGTAGAAGAAGCAGTTGAACACATGAAAAAAGCTGCTTACAAATCCTACAGCAAAAAAGGTGAAGATATCGTTAAGATGAACTACACAGCAATCGATACAGGTAAAGACAAACTTGTTAAGATTGAAATTCCAGCTGACTGGGCTACAGCAGTTGACGCTGAAAAAGCTGCAGATACAACAGTTTACACAAGCGATCTCCAGAAACACTTCAACGAAAACGTTGTTGTTCCTGTTAACCTCCACAACGGCGAAAGCCTTCCAGTTTCCACATTCAAAGGCGTTGAAGACGGTACATTCCCACTTGGTCTTTCCGCATTTGAAAAACGTGGTGTAGCAGTTGACGTTCCAGAATGGAAACCAGAAAACTGTATCCAGTGTAACCAGTGTTCTATCGTTTGTCCACACGCAGCTATCAGACCATTTGTTATGAACAAAGAAGAAGTTGCTGCTGCTCCTGAACAGATGAGAAAAGCACCAAAAATGATTGGTAAAGGCTGTGAAGAATATGTATTCACAATGTCTGTTTCCCCACTTGACTGTATGGGTTGCGGCGTTTGTGTAAACGTATGTCCAGCTAAAGAAAAAGCTCTTGTTATGGTTAGCCAGGAATCCCAGCTTCCACAGCAGGAAGTATTTGACTACACAGTTGCTAAAGTTTCTGAAAAAGAACTTCCATTCAAAGCAGACAGCGTAAAAGGCAGCCAGTTCAAACAGCCAATGCTTGAATTCTCCGGCGCTTGCGCAGGTTGTGTAGAAACAGCTTATGCTAAACTTGTTACACAGCTCTTCGGTGACAGAATGTACGTTGCAAACGCAACAGGCTGTTCCTCTATCTGGGGCGGTTCTGCACCATCCACACCATACACAACAAACAAAGAAGGTCATGGTCCAGCTTGGTGTAACTCCCTCTTCGAAGATAACGCAGAATTTGGTCTTGGTCTCTTCCTTGGTCAGAAAGCTATCAGAGAAAGACTTAAAGCTAAACTTGAAGCTATGCTCGAAAAAGCTGAAGGCGAAGTTAAAGAAGCTATCAACGAATACCTTGCAACATACACAGACGGTGCTGCTAACAAAGCTGCTACAGCTAAACTTGTTGCTGCTCTTGAAGCTTGCGGCTGTGAAGATGCACAGTACGTTCTTAAAGACAAAGAATTCCTTGCTAAGAAATCCATCTGGATCTTCGGCGGCGACGGTTGGGCATACGACATCGGCTTCGGCGGTCTTGACCATGTAATCGCTTCCGGCGAAGACGTAAACATCTTTGTATTCGATACAGAAGTTTACTCCAACACAGGCGGTCAGGCATCCAAAGCTTCCAAACTTGGTCAGGTTGCTCAGTTTGCTGCAGCTGGTAAAGAAATCGGCAAGAAAGACCTTGCTTCCATCGCAATGAGCTACGGTTACGTATACGTTGCACAGGTTGGTATGGGCGCTGATATGAACCAGACAGTTAAAGCTATCACAGAAGCTGAAGCTTACAACGGTCCATCCATCATCATCGGTTACGCTCCATGTGAAATGCACTCCATCAAAGGCGGCATGACAAACAGCCAGAACGAAATCAAGAAAGCTGTTGCAACTGGTTACTGGAACCTCTTCCGTTACAACCCAGCTCTCAAAGCTGAAGGCAAAAACCCATTCAGCCTCGACAGCAAAGCTCCACAGGGCGGTTACCAGGAATTCCTTATGAACGAAGCTCGTTACGCACGTCTTAAAGCTTCCTTCCCAGAAAAAGCTGAAAGACTCTTCGTTGCTAACGAAAAAGCAGCTAACGAAAGATACGACTACCTTACAAGACTTGTTGAACTCTACAAATAAGAACCTGTTGGTTTGCTGACGCAAATTGATGCTTCGCATCATCTGAAATCACAGATTTCAGCCAACAGAACCTTGTTGCCTTCGGCAATAAGAACCTTGTTTGTGGTTTTAAATGTTAAGTGATAGGGCTTATTCATGGAAAACTAAACAAAACAATAAGGGCTTGTCCGCATGGACAGGCCCTTTGTTTTTGCGCAAGTATTAACTTTTAAATAAAAATGTCATTCTGAGCTACAGCGAGGAATCCCACGGTGATATAACAGCATTGTTAACCGTCAAACTGTATAAACAGCTGGATTCTTCGGGTGATAAACACCCTCAGAATGACTTTTATTTTTTTAATTATTTTATTGTGTTATTCCATACCCGCCTGCTGTTTCATCTTTTCCCACTTTATTTCGCGGTAGAAGGCAGCACCTGCAGCCTCGGTGTACGGATGAAGGAACAGATAACCAATGCCAAATGTAAACACACACAGAATGCTCCAGCCGATAAAGCTCAATTCAAGGCAGAATAAACGCCATTTGTTGCCTTCCATCAGTTCTTTTGATGCTTTGATAGCCTCGTTGGCTGTCATATCAGGGTTTTCGTAAAGTATGTAAGGAGTCATTGCATAGGAGTAACTTGCAATTATACCAGGAATGATAAACAGCAAAGTCCACAATGTGGTGTACAAACCTCTTAAAAAGTTCATTATAAAACCTTTGCCGAAATTGTGAAACTGGCTGAATATATCTTCCACTCTAGGGTTGTTGCGATTTACAAGATTAAGGTTAAATTTAGCATAACCCAATGCAACTGCACCGCCTATAACCATTCTTACAATGCTGTAAACTGCCAGAAAAGCAGACAGAACACCTATAACACCTAAAAGTACATCTGCTACAGATGAATGAACCATACTGTATAAAAATTCTTCCGCAGACAGTTCGATTTCTTCACTTATATTGATACTTGAGGTTGCACCGCCTATCAGATTGCCGCCAAGCAAAGCTGCAATAAACCCTGTACCTGCCGCAATAATCCAGTTGCCGTTAAGCGATTCTCTTGCTATTCTTCTGAAATCTGCTGCTTTCAACATAAAATCACTCCTTTTTACCTTCTATACTTTATAAATACATTATATTTATTATAAAATTATGAAATTTCCGCTGCCTATGATTTTTCCTTTTTCAGTGCACTCCACACAGCAAAGCCTGCCAGTGACACAACCGATACCGCCAGTGACGGATAAAAACCTTTTGGTGTGTAAATCATCTCAATTTCACTTTCGCCGCTGTGTACATAAAAACCTGTAAGGTTGTTAAGCACACGGTGCTTTGTAACCTTGTGGCCGTTAACCTTTACCGTCCAGCCGTCGTCCCAGATAATACTTGTGGCAACAAACTGATTGTCAGCATCACTGTCGATAGAGGCAGTTATTTTATTGCGGCTTTGCATAATATTCTGTGCACCGTTTGCCACCGCTGTCTGCGCCGCTTTTTCCAGCGCATTGTAATCCACACTGCCGTCAGCTGCAAAAACATTCACACCGACAGCATCAATAAGATACTGTGCCATATCATAGCTGTAACTCTGCGGTTTTGCTGATGTTTTATATATAAGCGGAAATGCTGTTGTTGCGGATTTTTCCAGCACCTGATGTTTCAGGGTATATTTTGCGCCCAGCACAGGCACAAGCACATCATTATCCACAGGGCGCAGCACATTTTCTTTAAAGCTTTCAAACTCGTTTTCTGTCAGTGATGTAAAGGCACGATACATTTCGTTATATCCATGCTGAAATACCGTATTCTCGGTATAATCCACACCTTCAAATTCATTTTTGATGTTGAAAATGCGATAAAATCCGTCTGAATCTGCCTTTTCCAGTTGCTGCGCATTGATATTATACTGCTTTGCAAAGTTGTCTGCCGGCTGTTTTGCCAGCATCTCGTAGTTTCTGCCTATAAGCAGATATGCGTTAAGTGCCATATCCCCGACCATAACCAGAGACATAAGCAATACAAGAATCTTTTTACCACAGATTTTATATATAAGCACAAGCAGTACAGTTGCTGCGGCTATTATAAAAGTAACAGCAATCTTTGTTCTGCTTACAGCTGTAAATCCTGCCGCAAAAACGCACACAGCAGTCAGTACTGCACCTGCAAATGCCGCAAAATTTCTGCGTTCTGCCTTTTCCTTTATTTCACTGCAGGCCTCAAAGCCTTTCCACAGCAGAAAGAATGCAAAGATAAATGTAAAACGGTACGGAAATGCATTTGGCGCCGCAAACATATGCCACACTTTGTTAAGCGGCACAAACCACATACTCAGCAAAAGTGTGCCGATAACAAACAAATCGGCAAATTTTTCCCTTAAAAATTTGCTTTTTACAAACAGATTTGCAAAAAACAGCACAAATGCCGCACTGCCGCAGTATACAAACGGTGCGCTGATGTTGCCCACACTGTCGTAACTGCCGATAAACAACTTGTATATCATATCACCTGTTCCAAAGGCAAACATTCTTTCGTCAGGGATTGTAAATTTGCCCTGCAGCAGAGCAAAAATTGTAGGCACCAGCAGCCATGCGGTAAATGCCACCGACAAAGCCGCTGCCTTTGCAAGTTCTGCAAAGCTTTTTACACACTGTTTTTTGTCCTCTGCCGTTATGCAGTGATGCACAAACATCAGTGCACAGAATATTCCCACCATATACGCCATATAATAGTTGAAAATTATCATAAGGCTGAATGCAATTATAAAATTGCGGGATGATCTGCCCTTGAAGATATCAAGCAGAAAACCGATAATAACCGGCAGCATAAAGTAAACATCGCCCCACAGCAGATGATAGCACAGCACCACCATATAGGATGCCAGCGCATATACAATGCCAAAGGCTGTCGCCATTATTCTGTCGCATTCAGGCTTTACCCTCTGCAAAAACCAGCTGAACGCCACCGAAGCAAAACCGAAACGCAGCAATATCATTATTGCAATCGGAATTTCTATTTTATCCGACGGAAACAGAAACACCAGCAGATTAAGCGGGCTTGTAAGATAGTATGTAAAGATACCGAAAAAATTTCCGCCCATAGCTTTGGAAAAGCTGTAGAATATGCCGTTTTCAAGCATAGAATTGCGGTAATACAGCAAAAATGCACTGTACTGGCTGGCAAGGTCATTTATCAGCACAGACCACTGTGTAAAGATGCCGTTGGCAAGGTATGCAGCC
This sequence comes from Oscillospiraceae bacterium, assembly GCA_017505635.1. Classification (GTDB taxonomy): domain Bacteria; phylum Bacillota; class Clostridia; order Oscillospirales; family Ruminococcaceae; genus RGIG3102. The sequence goes on from JAFVOU010000022.1 coordinate 8,978, forward strand.
AGCATAACCGCCACAGGCACAGCAAAACTGACCGCATACAGCGGTATGCTATTCAGTTTTAAAGAAGATTTTTCTTTAATTTTTACCATAGTTTTCCTTAAAATTCTTTCAAAGCTTTATTTCAGCATCATTCGTCAGATATGCTGAATGCCGTGTATTGTTTTTATTGCGGATTAATGCTCCAGTCAATCGGTTTAAGACCATTTCTTTCGAGATAATCGTTAGCTTTTTTAAAATGTCCGCAACCGAAAAAACCTCTGTAGGCAGACAAAGGACTTGGATGCACTGTCTGCAGGATAAGGTGTTTTGGGTTGGTTATCAGCTTTGCCTTGCTTTTGGCGTTGCTGCCCCACAGCAGAAACACACAGGGTTCCTCTTTCCGGTTAAGAGAAGCAATAACATTGTCGGTAAAGGTTTCCCATCCGCAGGTTTTGTGGCTCTGCGGCTGATTTTGTCTTACTGTAAGCACAGTGTTCAAAAGCAGCACGCCCTGGTCTGCCCAGCTTTTAAGATAACCGTAATCCCTTGGCATAGTTATGCCAAATTCGTCCTCGATTTCCTTGTACATATTCAAAAGGCTTGGCGGAGGCATAATTCCCGGCTTTACCGAAAAACTCATACCGTGTGCCTGCCCCGGATTGTGATAAGGGTCCTGACCTAAAATTACCACCTTTGTGTCCTTAAAACCTGTAGCTTTAAGTGCATTGAAAATATCATACATATTTGGATAGACAATCTGTGTGGAATATTCTTTTTTAAGAAACTCGCGTATTGCAAGGTAATAAGGCTTTTCAAATTCGCCCTTTAAAACAATATCCCAGTCGTTGCCCAGATTAACCATAAAATCACCTTCAAATATAAATATCTTAAAGTTTATTATACTATACAATATGTGAACATATCAACAAAAAGCAAGCCGGTAAAAACCGACTTGCTTTGATTTTGATTATTAGTCAAACATATCCTTGATTTTCTTGAAGAAACCTTTTCTCTGTTCGTAGTTGTCATCTTTAAGGGTTGCCTCAAATGCTTCCAATGCCTTGCGCTGTTCCCGTGTAACCTTTTTAGGAATTTCCACATTAACAGTTACATACTGGTCGCCGCGTCCGATGCCGTTGAGGTATTTGATACCCTTCTGTCTCAAACGGAACACTGTGCCGCTCTGTGTGCCTTCCGGCACCTTGTACTGCACCTTGCCGTCGATTGTAGGCACAACAATTTCATCACCCGGAACCGCCTGGCTGTATGTGATTGGCACCTCTACAAATACATTGTATTTTTCACGTCTGAACACTGCATCAGGTTTAACGGAAATAACGATAATTACGTCACCCTGTGCACCGCCGTTTGTGCCCATATCGCCTTCACCACGAAGTGCAAGGCTCTGTTCGTCATCGATACCTGCAGGAATGTTAACTTCCTTTTTAACCTGTACGCCTACACGGCCGTTACCGCGGCATTTATGACAAGGTTCCTTGATAATTTTACCTTTGCCGCCACACTTTGTACAAGGTCTTGCATTCTGGATAACACCAAAAGGTGTTCTCTGCTGCTGCATAACCTGGCCTGTACCATGACAGTCCGGACAGGTTTCAGGCTGTGTGCCGTTTTTTGCACCTGTGCCGTGACAGTCAGGACATGTTTCCTGACGGTTGACTGTAACAGTTTTTTTGCATCCGTGTGCAGCTTCCATAAAGCTGATAGTAAGACCGATGTGCACATCAGCACCGCGGCGTGGTGCATTTGGATTTCTGCGCTGACTTGTGCCGCCGAAACCGCCAAAGCCACCGCCGAAGAAGCTGCCGAATATATCGTCAAGGTCGATGCCTGCACCGCCAAAACCACCGCCGAAGCCGCCGCCATAACCGCCGCCTGCGCCAAAGTTAGGGTCTACACCTGCGTGACCGTAAGTATCGTATTTCTGTTTTTTGTCCGCGTCAGAAAGAACTTCGTAAGCTTCGTTTACTTCCTTAAAGTTTCTTTCTGCTTCTGCGTCACCTGGGTTTAAGTCAGGGTGATATTTTTTTGCTTTTTTTCTGTATGCAGATTTAATTTCGGCATCACTTGCGGATTTTTCAACCCCAAGCACCTCGTAGTAATCTCTTTTGTCTGCCACTATTCTGCCCTCGCAATTAAATATGTCTTTTAAGTTTTATGTTTACAAATTCCGCAGCACAACAGATTATGCTGCCTTCTGTTTAAAGCGCAAAATTCTGCACTCAAAACCTGCTTTATAACCGGCAATCGGGCGGAACATAATATTCCGCCCTTCGCCCGGTTAAGCTTTTAACATTTTAAAGGTATTTTAAAGGTGTATCCTGTATTTAGATTAGTTTACATCTTTGTAGTCAGCATCTACAACGCCGTCATCTGCCTGCTGTGCGCCGCCCTGAGCCTGCTGCTGTGCCTGCTGAGCCTGTGCTGCCTGCTGGTAGAGTTTTTCGCTCATAGCGTGGAGGGAAGCTTCCAGTGCTTTCATCTTGTCTTTGATTTCGTCAAGGTTGCCGCCTTCGATTGCTTTTTTAAGGTCGTCCTTTTTAGCTTCTGCTTCAGCTTTTTCGCTGTCGCTGATTTTGCCTTCAAGGTCTTTGATCATTTTTTCTGTCTGGTAAACCATGCTGTCAGCCTGGTTTTTTGTTTCGATTTCTTCACGGCGTTTTTTGTCTTCTTCTGCAAACTGTTCAGCTTCTTTTACTGCTTTTTCGATGTCTTCTTTGGACATGTTTGTGGAAGAAGTGATTGTGATGGACTGCTGTTTGCCTGTACCAAGGTCTTTTGCAGAAACAGAAACGATGCCGTTTGCGTCGATGTCGAATGTTACTTCGATCTGTGGGATACCTCTTGGAGCCGGAGCAATACCGTCAAGGTGGAAGATACCGAGGGATTTGTTGTCGCGAGCCATTTCTCTTTCGCCCTGGAGAACGTTAACTTCTACAGATGGCTGGTTGTCAGCAGCTGTGGAGAAAATCTGGCTTTTCTTTGTTGGGATTGTTGTGTTTCTTTCGATGATTCTTGTGGAAACACCGCCGTATGTTTCGATACCGAGGGAAAGTGGAGTTACGTCAAGGAGGAGGATGCCTTTAACATCGCCGCCGAGAACGCCGCCCTGAATTGCAGCACCGAGAGCAACACATTCGTCTGGGTTGATGCCTTTGAATGGTTCTTTGCCGATAAGTTTTTTAACTGCTTCCTGAACAGCAGGAATACGGGAAGAACCGCCAACCATAAGAACTTTGTTAAGTTCGCTTGTGGAGAGACCGCTGTCTGCAAGAGCCTGACGTACAGGACCCATTGTTGCTTCAACAAGGTCTGCTGTAAGTTCGTCAAATTTAGCGCGTGTAAGTGTCATGTCAAGGTGTTTTGGACCTGTTGCATCAACTGTGATAAATGGAAGGTTGATAGCTGTCTGCATAACACCGGAAAGTTCGATTTTTGCTTTTTCTGCAGCTTCTTTAAGACGCTGTGCAGCCATTTTGTCGTTAAGAAGGTCGATGCCGTTGTCTTTTTTGAATTCTGCTGCAAGGTATTTGATAATTCTGTCGTCAAAGTCGTCGCCGCCAAGACGGTTGTTACCTGCTGTTGCAAGAACTTCCTGAACACCGTCGCCCATTTCGATGATGGAAACATCAAATGTACCGCCGCCAAGGTCGTAAACCATAATTTTCTGGTCCTGTTCTTTGTCAACGCCGTAAGCAAGAGCAGCTGCTGTTGGTTCGTTGATGATACGTCTTACGTTAAGACCTGCAATAGCACCTGCGTCTTTTGTTGCCTGACGCTGGCTGTCGTTGAAGTAAGCAGGAACTGTGATAACAGCTTCTGTAACTTTTTCGCCAAGGTAAGCTTCTGCATCTGCTTTAAGTTTTGCAAGAATCATTGCAGAAATTTCCTGTGGTGTGTATGCTTTGCCGTTGATGTTTGCTTTGTAGTTTGTACCCATTTCTCTTTTGATAGAGGAAACTGTACCTTCAGGGTTTGTGATTGCCTGACGTTTTGCAACCTGACCAACAAGTCTTTCGCCTGTTTTGGAGAAACCAACAACGGATGGTGTTGTTCTCATACCTTCTGCGTTAGCAATAACAACTGCTTCGCCGCCTTCCATAACAGCAACGCAAGAGTTAGTTGTACCAAGGTCAATACCGATAATTTTACTCATAATAGTAATCTCCTTTTTGATGTGTGTATATAAGTTGTATTTTTAAACTGATTTATGATAAACACCCTTTGGTGTTTATGGCTTGTTAAGTGCTGACTTTGTTTAATGTCGTGTCTGCTGCGACCGTTTATTATTGTGCAACCACTACTGTGGACGGGCGGATAACCTTATCGCCCATTTTGTAGCCCTTCTGCAGTTCCTTTGTTACAAAACCGCTTTCAAATTCGCTGCTTTCTTCCTGCATTACTGCTGCGTGGAAGTTAGGGTTGAATTCTGTGCCTACAGCTTCGATTTTTTCAACGCCCATACCGCTGAATGCATTCATCGCCTGGGTCATTACCATTTCGATGCCTTTTTTGTAGCTTTCGTCCTGACAAGGTGCATTGAGTGCAAATTCCAGTGTGTCAAGCACAGGAAGCAGGGCTGTCACCGCCTGAATTTTGCCAAGGTTAAAGTTTTCTGTTTTTTCTTTGGCTGTTCTTTTTCGGTAGTTGTCATACTCTGCCAGAGTTCTCTGAAATGCATCCTTTGTGCTTTCCAGTTCCTTCTGGGTTTCTTCCAGCTTCTTTTCTGTACTCAAAAGGTTTTCAAGGGTTTTCTTGACATCAACCTTTTTTTCTTTTTTCTTTTTCTCTGCTTTTTCTTCTGCAGCAGCTTCCACAGTTTCTTCTGTGCCCGGAGTATCAATCTCCATTTCTTCCTGTGGCATATTTTCCATTTCGTTCATATCTATTTCCTTTCAGTGATTGTCTGGGTTATAAGCTGTGCAAAGTACTGCATGCTTGCAAACAGCTTGGAGTAGTCGGTGCTGTGAGGACAAACCACACAGAATGCGCCGCTTACCGCACTGCCCACATAATATTTTTTGCTGATAAAACATACATTTTCTATGTTTTTGATTGGCAGTTCATCGCCGAACACAACGCTTATGCCATCCAGCTTTGGTGTTACAATGCCTTTTAAAACCTCTTTGTTTGCCAGCACTTTAAGCACATCTGCTATGTTGCCGTCAAAATCCTTGGTTTTAAGCAGGTACTGTTCGCCGCGGACGTGTATCTGCTGTGTGTTGGCAGCCTTGATAAGTGCCAGTGCACCTTTGATAACCTGACCGTAGGATTTGTTTTCCTTTGCAAGTTCCTTGATAAGATAATCAAAATAGTGTCTGTCAAAATCCTGCCAGGCTGTAAAGCACATCCTTGTGTTAAGCAGGCTTACCAGTTCCTTGATATCGTTGTTGTTCAGTTCGTTTGCCAGGCGGATAACACGGGTGTGAACCTCGCCAAGACCTGTAACGCCGATAAGCACTATTGCATATTTGCCTGTCTTCATAATGTTGAAGTTTACAAATTTAAGTTCCTTATCCAGCGGCGGTGCGATAATTGTTGTTACACCGAACATTTCGCTGAACAGTTCCGCCGCACCCTGCAGAAATCTCTGACTGTCCTGGTCAAGCAGGTCAAAGCGTGCTTTTATATGTTCCTTTTCCTGTTTGCTTAAAGCATTGGAATGGTCAAGATTTTCGATGTAGTATCTGTAAGCTTTGTTGGTCGGCACCCTGCCAGCCGAAACGTGGGGCTGATTTAAAAAGCCCTGTTTGGTAAGGTAAGCCATTTCGTTGCGCAGTGTAGCACTGGATAAAGCCAGATCCAGATAATCCTGCAAAGCCGATGACGCAACCGGTTCTCTGTCGTTGATATACATGGATACGATAGCGTTTATTATGGCTTCGTGTCTTTTGGAGATATCCATTGTGTCACCTCTTTTCTTTTAGTTAGCAGTCTCACTTGTTGATTGCTAATTATATTTTACACCTGTTTAAAAAAAAGTCAATACCTTTTGCCATTTTTCACAAATTGTTTATAATTTTACACAAAATAAGCAATTTTAACCTGTTTTAACCGGTATTTTTACATATTTTGAAGAAAACCCTTTCACAAATGTGTAAATGTCCACCCATATATCAGTCTGCCGCTTTACAGGTATACACAGATATATTATTAGCAGTCGATAGCAATTTTAAGCCGACAACTGCTAATCGATTGTATTTTACACAGTCAGCTTCAAATCAGTTTCAACCATTTATAAAACCTCTTTATTTTTGCTTTTAAATATGATAATATATATAGTTAGTAAAATATTATAAATATATTCATTATATATACAGGAGGAAATCCTTTGAAACAGGAAAATATCCGCAATTTTTCTATAATTGCTCATATCGACCACGGCAAATCCACTTTGGCTGACAGACTTCTGGAAAAAACAGGCACTGTTGAAAAGCGCCTTATGGAAGAACAGCTGCTTGACAATATGGATATCGAACGCGAACGCGGTATTACAATCAAAGCCCGTGCCGTTACACTCAACTACAAGGCAAGTGACGGTGAAATGTACGAATACAACCTTATCGACACACCGGGCCACGTTGACTTTGGCTACGAAGTAAGCCGAAGCCTTGCAGCCTGCGAAGGTGCAATTCTGGTTGTTGACGCTTCGCAGGGCATTGAGGCACAGACTCTTGCCAACACATATATGGCAGTTGAACACGGTCTTGAACTGTTGCCTGTTCTCAACAAAATAGACCTGCCAAGTGCCGAACCTATGCGTGTTGCACACGAGGTTGAAGATGTTATCGGCATTCCATGCCTTGATGCACCGCAGATAAGCGCCAAAATGGGTATCAATATCGAAGAAGTTCTGGAACGTGTTGTTACAGATATTCCTGCGCCAAAGGGTAACTATGATGCACCGCTGCAGGCACTTATCTTTGACAGCTACTACGACAGCTACAAGGGTGTTATCGTTTATGTGCGTGTAATGGAAGGCACTCTCAAGGCCGGTGAACGCATAAAAATGATGCAGACAGGCGCCGAATTTGACGTTGTTGAAGTTGGCAAGATGGGCGCAACAAGCCTTGTGCCTACCGACAGTCTGCGCGCAGGTGAGGTTGGCTATATCACAGCTTCCATTAAATCTGTTCGTGATACACGCGTAGGTGATACCGTAACAAAGGTTGCACAGCCTGCACCGGAAGCACTGCCCGGCTACAAAAAGGTTACACCGATGGTTTACTGCGGTATCTACCCTGCTGACGGCGCAAAATACGGCGATTTGAGAGATGCCCTTGACAAACTGCAGCTCAATGACGCTTCCCTTGTTTTTGAACCTGAAACATCAGTTGCTCTTGGCTTTGGTTTCCGCTGCGGTTTCCTTGGTCTGCTTCACCTTGAAATTATCATCGAACGTCTTGAAAGAGAATTTGACCTTGACCTTGTAACAACCGCACCAAGCGTTGAGTACAAGCTGACAATGACAGACGGCACAGAGATGATGATTGACAACCCTACAAACTATCCTGACCCTGTTAAAATTGCAAGCAGCGAAGAACCTGTGGTTAATGCTCACATCTACACACCAAAAGACTATGTGGGCAGCCTTATGGAGCTTTGTCAGGAACGCCGCGGTACATTTATCGATATGAAATATATGGACGAACACCGCGTTGACCTGCACTATGAACTGCCTCTTGGTGAAATTGTTTACGATTTCTTTGACTCTATCAAGAGCCGCAGCAAGGGCTATGCAAGCTACGAATACGAATTCAAGTCCTTTATGCCAAGCAAACTTGTCCGCCTTGACATTATGCTCAACGGCGAAGTTGTTGACGCACTGAGCCTTATCGTTCACGCTGACAAGGCATACGAACGCGGCAGAAAAATTGCCGAAAAGCTCAAAGACAACATTCCTCGTCAGCTGTTTGAAATTCCAATTCAGGCTGCTATCGGCGGCAAGGTTATCGCCCGTGAAACAGTTAAAGCTATGCGCAAGGACGTTTTGGCAAAATGTTACGGCGGTGACATTACCCGTAAAAAGAAACTGCTTGAAAAACAGAAAGAGGGCAAGAAGAAGATGCGTCAGCTGGGTACTGTTGAAGTTCCAAGTGAAGCATTTACCGCTGTTCTCAAACTTGATTAACAAAAATAAAAACCGTCGTTGCAAAACGGCGGTTTTGTTGCAGAAGGTATTTTATTATGACAAATTTATATTTTGTGCGCCATGCCGAACCAAACTATAATAACCACGATGATATGAGCCGCGAACTGACCGAAAACGGTCTGCGCGACCGCCACAAGGCAGCACGCTGGCTTGCTGACAAAAACATTACCCTTGTTTTGTCCAGCCCTTACAAACGCAGTGTGGACACTGTGCGCCCCATAGCCGATGCAATAGGTCAGACGGAAATCGAAACATATTATGACCTGCGCGAGCGCACCGTGTGCGACGAATGGCTTTACTGTTTTGACGAATATGCCCGCAGTCAGTGGACCGATTTTACATATAAACTCCCAGGCGGCGAATGTATAGGCGAAGTGCAGGCACGCAACATATCTGCAATAAACGAAATACTTGCAAAATATCCTGGCCACAATATCGCCATAGGCAGCCACGGCACCGCACTTTCGACAATTATAAACTACTATACCGACGGCAAATGGGGTTTTGATGACTTTCAGCGCATTAAAAAGGTTATGCCTTTTATTGCACGCTTTACCTTTGACGGCGACAGATTTGTCGATTGTGAGGTAATTGAAAACCTGTAGTTTGTATAAAACGCGTATAATATTACTTTTTGTATAATCAACGCATATAAAAAAGAGAAGATTGCTTAAACACAATCTTCTCTTTTGTTTTATCCGCAGTTTAGTTGAATGCAAAAACCTTGTTTGCAAGTGCATACACTGTTGTAAGTGTTCTTCTGCCCAAAGGACCGTCAAACTGTGAACCTACACCCATAATTGTTTTGTTTACTGCCTTGTACAGTTTTTCGTCTTTGCGTTTAAAATATTTCCACAGCTCGTCGCGTTTTACAAGATTTTCTCTTGTGCCGCTTTTAACCAGCATAACGGAGGTTACGCCGCATATCATTGTGAGATATTTAATCATATATCTGCGCAGATTTTTGTTTTCCAGTGCCATAACATCGCAGCAGTCAATCATAATTTTGTTAACTTTTATCTGCTGGTCGATACGGCTTATCATAACCTTTTCGTTAACCGACTGGTCTTCACGACCGATAAAATAGTGGTAAAGGTCAACATCCATATAAAACATTTTATTTACATACGGAAGCGGCTGATAGACAAAGATATTATCCACATAGAATGTGTGTTTAGGCAGTTCAAGACCGCATTCTTTAAGCATCTGTGTGTTGTAGATAACACTGTGCATAAGCAGGTTCTGATGCGGGAGAAATTTTTTAACCTCATCCCAGCCGAACACGCGGTTCTGCGGCAGTACATTTGTATATCTTATTGTGCTCTGCTTATTTTCGCTTGGCTTGTCATATACATAGTTTGCAATAAACATATCAAGATATGTGCCATGGGCTTTAAGCTTGCGCAAAGTTGCCGCAACCTTTTTAAGTGCTTCGGTATCAAACCAGTCGTCACTGTCCAGCACTTTAAAATAAACACCTATTGCATTTGCAAGACCTGTATTTACAGCCTGACCGTGCCCGCCGTTTTCCTGATGTACGCATTTTACAATTGTCGGATACTGTTCTGCAAAATCCTGAGCAATTTCCAGAGTATTGTCCTTTGCGGAACCGTCATCCACAACGATAACCTCCACATCTTCGCCAAGCACAAGGCAGCTTTCGATTGCTTTGTGCATATATGCTGCTGAATTATAGCAAGGAATTGCAACTGATAGTAATTTCATATTATAAATCATCCTTTTATTTGCCGTGTTGTATGCATTCTGCTTCAATTTATATTAAAACATAAATACAATTTATTTTCAACAGAATACCGCTTATTCACCAATTTTTCACTTATGCTGCATTATTTATTACTACAAAAAAACTGCCCCGCAAAAGCGGAGCAGTAATTTCAAACAAATGTTAAATTAATTATTTAACAGCAATAACTTCAACTTCTACGAGAGCACCTTTTGGGATGTCGTTGCCGCCGAAGCAAGCACGAGCTGGTTTGTTTTCGGAGAAGTATTCTGCGTATACAGCGTTGAATGCTGCGAAGTCGTTAACGTCAGCAAGGAGGCAAGTTGTTTTTACAACATCGTTGAGGGAGAAGCCTGCTGCTTCGAGAATGTTTTTGATGTTTGTAAGGGACTGGTGTGCCTGACCTGTGATGTCTGTTGCTTCGATAGCACCTGTTTCTGGGTTAAGTGGAATCTGGCCGGAAACATAAAGTGTGTTGCCTGCGAGAATTGCCTGGCTGTATGGACCTACTGCTGCTGGAGCTTTGTCTGTGTGGATAACTTTGTTCATTGGTATTTACCTCTTTTCGTGTATTTGCCGATGCCGGTGCAGCATCTTCATTAATAATATAATAACATTATTTTTTTAACAATTCAATATTTATCGCTACACTTTTACAGATAGTACATAATTTTTTATTTATTTACATCATCGGACTCCATATACGAAAGGCAATCTGAAACACTCTTTTCCACAAAGGTGTCTTTTTAACCTGCTCAAGTGTAACCCTGCGGCACTGACCGAGAGTATTTTCAAAATCCTTTTTAACCTCACTGACCATGCTGCCGCCGTAAAAGCTGCAGCAGTTTTCAAAATGAAGATACATACTGCGGAAATCCATATTGGCACTGCCTACAATAGCCTGTATATCATCACTTACATACATCTTTGCGTGGAGAAATCCCGGTGTGTACTCGTAAATTTCCACCCCTGCTTCCAGCAGAACCTTGTAATAACTCTGTGTGATGTAGTAGACATACCATTTGTCAGGTATGCCCGGCACCATAATCTTTATATCTATACCACTCTGGGCCGCAAGACACAGGCTGGTTATCATTTCGTTGTCGATAACAAGGTAAGGTGTGGTGATATAAACATATTTTTTTGCGTTGTTTATAACCCCTAAGTACGCACTTTCGCAGATATTAAGCTTATCCAGCGGTGTGTCAAAATAAGGCTGTACTATGCCGTCGGTGTCCTTTTTCACCGTTGGTCTGTAGTTTGCATAATTAAGCGCCTCGCCTGTAACAAGCTGCCATGCACGGATAAATGTGCTGGTAAGCCCGTACACGCCCTCACCTTCTATGCGGAAAGCTGTATCCTTCCACACGCCGAAACGGGTTATCGCATTGATGTATTCATCGGCAATATTAAGTCCGCCGCCATAGCCGATATTGTTGTCTATAACAGTTATCTTGCGGTGGTCGCGATGGTTGAGCATAAGATAGTCACCTATATGCACACTGAATTTTATCGGATTGAACACACCTGTCTTTATTCCGTAGCTGCGCAGATATTCATCATATCTGGACGGCAGTGTAACAAGAGTGCCAAAGCCGTCATACATAACCCTTACATCAACGCCCTCTTTTACCTTTTCTTTCAGAACCGCAAGGATTGTATCCCACATATAGCCTTCGTCTATTATAAAATAATGCAGGAAAATCGATTTTTTAGCATTTTTGAGGTCTTCGATATAATCTTTGAAAAAATCCTCGCCCATAGGATAATATTTCACCGATGTGTTGTAATACGGAGTTGCCTTTGCGTATACGTCAAGAAATCTTGCCTGCTTTGCAAGGGCAGGGTTATAATCTTCCAGCTTCTGCAGGGCATCGCTGTTTTCGTCGTGAAACTCCCAGGCTCTGTCACGGATTTTATTTATTGCCTGCTGCTGCTTTTTGGTAAGCTTTGTATCGCCCCACAAAAAGTAGAACAGCGCACCTGTAACCGGAAAAATTACCATAATAACAATCCACAGCAGCTTGTATGCAGGGTTAAGATTATCCCTTTCAAACAGATACAGCATTATGCCTATACTGAACATGATAAGCACAAAATAAATGGTGGAACCAACTGTATACAGCTGTGTGGTAAGCAGGAAAAAGCCCGTAATCTGTATAAGTGCCAGCAGCACTACTATAAATTTTTTAGAAAAAACAAACCTTAAAAACTTTCGCAATCAAAGTGCCTTCTTTCTTTTGCCGTGTTGTAAATTCAGATATAGTCAAAAAAGCGGGTCAAGCGATAAAGATGCCGCCGTGGCGGCATCTTTATATAATCTTTATGCGGTTATCCTGTCCGCAGCAATAATTTTATTCCACAACAGAAATTTCTATTGTTTCAATAATAACATCTTCTTTAGGTCTGTCGTTGTCATCTGTTTTTACAAAGCTTATATCAAAAACAATTTCCAGCCCGTCATATACCTGACCAAAAACAGTGTGACGGTAATCCAGATTAGGTGCACCGCCCGCCTGTCTGTAGGCATCAATAATTTCCTGACGCCAGCCGGCTCCTGCCATAAGCTCTGCAATTTCATCAGTTATTCCTTTAGGCTGACTTGCAACAATAAAAAACTGACTGCGGTTTGTATCTTCGCCGCTGTTTGCCATGGACAGTGCCCCTGTGTAATGGTGAAGCATATCGCTGAACTCGTCGCTGAAAGGCAGCTGCCATATGCTGTTGCCGCCGTTGCCGGTACCTTCAGGGTCACCTGACTGGATGACAAAATCCTTTATGACGCGGTGGAATTTCACTCCGTCATAATAGCCGTTCTGTGCATGGGTAACAAAATTTTCCACAGCAAGAGGAGCCTGCTTTGGATAAAGCACAACTTTGATATCACCCATATTTGTCTTTATTGTTGCCACTGTGTCGCCGCCTGCAGGTCCCGAAAACTGTATCTCCCCGGAATCCACCTTTGCAAGTTTCACCGTTTTCTGACCACAGCCGCAAAGCATACTGCAGACAACTGCAATGCAGGCAAAAACTGCTATAACCCTTTTTTTCATTTTTTAACCTCTGTGTGTAGTATTTTATAAGTATAACATAAAAACAGTTAAAAATATATGATAATTTGCCAAATTGTAATTTTTGATATATTATATCCGCAAATTATGGCAAAAATGTAAAATCGCTTTGTTGTCGGTTGACTGTTTTTTTAAGATGTTGTAATATATTAATGACAAAATTATTATAAAAATTAGCCAAGGAGACTTGTTATGGCAGACAATAAAAACATAAATGAAGAATATATGGCTGACATCATCACCCTTGTTGATGAAGATGACAACCCACATTCTTTTGAAATTATGGACCATTTTGAATATAAAGACAATGCATATGTTGCACTTGTTCCTTATTTTGAAAATCCTGAAGATGCACTTAAAGAAGACCCTACTGTTATCTTCTTCCGCGTAGGCGACGAAGACGAAGAAGGTCTCGAAACATTTGACGTTGTGGAAGACGACGAAGAATACTATGCAATTGCAGGTATCTTTGAAAAGAGATACGAAAAAATGATGGAAGAAATCGAAAACGGCAATTTCGAATAATCCTGATTTTTCTGCATAGAATAACAACACAGATAAGTTAAAAATCTCCTGCCTTGTGCGATAAAATGCGGTTGTTTTTAATCCTACACTTATATTAATCGGAAGTTCTTGTCCATGACGTGGATTGCAGACCTCCCCCACTGGGGAAGAAGGGAGCGTGAACCGTCGGCAGAACGTATCCAACCTTGCTGTTAAAAGCCGGGTTTTAATATGACCGCATACGGCTTGGCGGGAGTTTTTATTTTTATTTTAATCAGTTTTTGGTATTTTTATGCCTTTAAACTTCTATTTTTCAGTCAGGCGGTGATTTTTTGGAATATACACAGCGCACCAGAATGGTTGTCGGCGACGACCGTTTTGACAGGGTTACAGACAAAAAAATATGTGTTGTCGGGGTCGGCGGCGTAGGCGGTGCAGCCCTTGAGGGGCTTGTCCGTTTCGGTTTTAAAAATATAGCCATATTCGACTTTGACACAGTTGATATAACCAACCTTAACCGTCAGCTTATCTCCACCCGTGATGCAGTGGGCAGACCAAAAACCGAAGTTGCCGCCGAAAGGGCAAAAAGCATCAACCCGGATATAAACATTTCTGTGCATAATATCTTTATCGAAAAAGACAATCTTCAGCTTATAAAGGACGAAAATCCCGACTATGTGATTGATGCAATCGACAGTGTAAAGGCAAAGCTTGACCTTATCGAATTCTGCCACAGGGAAGGCATACCTGTTATATCCAGCATGGGCACAGGCAACCGCCTTAACTGCACAGGTTTTGTTATAGACAAGGTGGAAAAAACCGCAGGCAACGGCTGTGGTTTAAGCAAGGTTATGCGTCAGGAACTGCGCAAACGGGGCATAACAGGCCACACCGCACTGTTTTTTACCCGTCCGCCGGAAAGCAAGGCAGTAAACAGCGCAAACGGCCGCAATGCACCGGGCAGCTGCCCGTTTGCACCAAATATCGCAGGACTTGCCGTTGCACAGTATGTTGTAAGCCAGCTTATGTAACATTTTAAAAGCTCAATTTACCCAACAAAAACACATTCCCCCATCGGGTTAAACCCGACAGGGGAATTTTTATTTTGCAGATATTTAACTATTTGCCGACTGATATTATTTGTAGAACAGAACTTCTGTGTTAAGGGCAATAATGGTAAATCCGTCCAGGATTATCATAATATTGACCACTGCAAGTGCAAACAGCAGAACTTTGTCCATATTCTTTTTAAGTGTGATATTTTCGTTTGACAGTGCCATTATCAGCAGAGGCAGAACAGGGATAAAATATCTGCCCTGAATGCCAAACACTGTTTCGTAGTTTACAGGTGTCCAGGTTACACAGGCTGTGCAGAACAGTGCCACTACGCCAAGGGCAACAAGTGTGCCCCACCATTTCTGCGGACCTTTGTACTGCAGGGTTTCCTCAGGCTGTTTAAGGGTAGTAAGATAAACTATAACCATAACTGCCATTACAAACAGCCAGTTAATCTGCACAGGCGAAAGGATAACCTCGCCAAGTATACCGCCGAAAATCTGATAGATATACAGCGATGTATTGTCCTGCAGGGTATTTATGATAAGTTTAACCGTCTGCGGAATATGTGTAAGGATATATCCTGCCGAGAACAGATATTTGCTGTCACCGTTTTCCAGCAGGTCATCTTCCGGGGCAGGTGCAGGTGTTTCTGCAGTTTCTGTCGCTGTTTCTTCGTCAGCAGCCGCTTCTGTTTCCTCTGCTTCGTCATAAAGCACAGCTACCTGACTTTCATCTTCTGCCTGTGCTGCTGCCACAGTCTGCTGCGGGAACAGGCTTTCCTTTACCTGAGAAACAAATCTCTGATTGAACGCCAGCCACATTGCTGCAGAAGCCACAAGGATAATTGCTATGTTAAGCAGATATTTCTTTTTGCTGCCGAATTTTTTCCATGGAATGATAAGGCCAAGTGCCACAATCACCACATAAACCGCCTTGCTTGGAGCGATAAGTGTCGCCAAAGCGGTAAGCAGTATTGTGTCTTTAACGGTAATTTTTTCCTTATTGTATGTAAGGTCAAATACGATTGCCGTGAACAGGAAACACAGACTTATAACAAAGGCATCGTATGTAAAGGATGCCGCAAGCTGCATTGCTATAGGTGTAAGCGCCACCGCTGCCATTGTTGTTTTGAAAAACGGCATACGGCGTATTGCAAAGTATATTACAGCGCTATAAAGCAGCAGGTTGCCAAGACGCCCCATAATATACATCTGCACCCTGCCCATACCAAGCAGACGGGCAAGGGTTATACCCAGCGCCTGTGCCCAGTAAAGCGGCGGGAAATATCCCTCCGACCATCTTGTCCATACAGGAACAAGGTTGGTTTTACCTTCGTCGGATTTAAAAAGCCCGTCGTAAATCTCTTTAAGTTCAAAGGCAGTGGAGCTTGCAGGATAAAGTGTGTCACCATAGTCGCATTCGCGCATAAGCAGTTTGCCGTCTTCGTAGCAGTCTGTTATGCCCATCATAAGGTTGGACTGATAATAGCTCATACCCATATGTGTATATTCGTCAGGTGCACCGCGCAACGGTGTGAATATGCTGAAGATAAAACCAATACCAAGGGCACAGAACAGGAATATGTTGTGCACCTTTGCTTTAAGCACAAACACAACAATGTATGCCCCCACAAGGAATACCAGCATAACAGCGGAAAGAATTTTAAAGTAAGGTGCCATTTCGCCGTTTACATATTCGGTGATATACTGATATGCCACAACACCGCTTTCCAGCTGTGTGCCGTTTTCCACCACAGGCTGATAACCGCCTACATACAGAGGGTCCTTCCACAGTGCCACGCGGTCTTCGGCTGTGTCACCGTCGATATAAACATGCAGTTTATAGTCAGCGTAAATTTCAGTTCTGTCTATCTTTTTATCAAACATAAAGCGTTTGAAATTGTCATTGTAAACTGTAGAAAGGTCAGCCTTTGCAGATGCCAGCAGGTTATCCTCCATATCCAGCAGGTCAACATACATTGTGCCGCTGTTTATTCTGCCAAAGGTGTGCACATTAAGGTTGATGCCGTACACATCGGTGTTTGGTATAACCCTGATATGCTGAACAACCCCAACTTCATCGGTGATAGGTGCAGTCACATCACTGTAGCTGTCAAAGCCGATGGTGCGGTGCCACAGGTCAACTGCTTCCTCCACGGTGTTTTCCTCTATCCAGGCAAAGCTTACAAGGCTTACCACCACGATAAGTGCTATTGCAATAAAGTGTCTCAGTTTATAAAGTAAGTTTTTTATCTTCATATATACCGCCTTAATATATAAGGTTAATCAATAATTTCGGGTTCGGTGTGGCTGAGTGCCGCAGCCTGTGCAGGAAGTGCAAAGCCTATTGTAAGTACAACCGGTATGCTTGCCGGCATAAACAACAGCTGTGCTGCAATAACCACAATGCCCAGCACCACTGCCACTGCAGTACCCTTTGCTTTTACAAATGCAACAGGCACCGCATCCCTTACAGTTTCCGCAACTGTTTTTTCTGTCATTGTAACAGCACCGCTGTCAAAATCAGTTTCCGCAAACAGCATTGGAAAGGCGTGCACCGCCACAGCCCATATAAGCACCAGTGCTATAAGTGACAGGGACGCCATCGGCACATACATAATGCTTACCCCTGTCATTTTAAGATAAAAGGCAAAACCAAAAATCAATGCGGAATTTGCAATGGTAAAGAAAATTCCCGGTATAAGCATTTTTGCACACGCAGCCTTAAAGGATGCAAAAAACCATTTTGACGCTTTAAACTGCGGGCGGTCATCGGTGACCTGCAGGTTTGTGCAGTTAAGCAGTGCCGCCACAGCAGGGGCAATTGTAACAACCGGCAGACAGCACAGCACAAACAGAAAATTCCATTTTGCAAGGTTCAGCAATCCGTCGGTGAACACCTCCCGCAGACGCGTGCGGAAGGCATGTTTTTTTGCCATTTCCATATCTATTTCAAAATTATTGTTGTCAAACTGTTTTTGCACCTGATATCCTCCGATACATAATTTTACATATCTATACATAATATACTATACCTAAATATAGCTGTTTTTGCAACAGAAAAGCTTGCCGTCAGTTGTGATAATCTTAAAATATGGATTTTTTGACACTCTTTTGTAATATTTAATCTCTGTTTTGCACAAAAAAACAAAATACATTTAAGCAACTCAACTATTTTTGTGAATTGTCATAATTTTTTCTTGAAATATCGGGGGAAAAGTAATAAACTAGTATATGTAAAAAAACTGGAAACGTTTCCAGTAAAATAAAAGGGATTGTGTCCCTAGAAAAAACACAGGAGGATACATTATGAAAAAATTATTGGCTTTGCTTCTTGCTGGCGCAATGGCTCTTTCAATGGTAGCTTGCGGCTCCAGTGAACCAGCAGCTCCAGAAGCAGAAACAGGTTCTGTTTACTACCTTAACTTCAAACCAGAACAGAACGATGCATGGCAGGCTCTTGCTGCAGCATACACAGAAGAAACTGGTGTTCCAGTAACAGTTGTTACAGCAGCTTCCGGCGAATACGAAACAACACTTATGGCAGAAATGGGCAAATCTGAAGCTCCAACACTCTTCCAGGTTAACGGTCCTGTAGGTCTTGCTAACTGGACAGACTACTGCTACGACCTCACAGGTACAGAAGTTCTTGGTCAGCTTACAAGCGACGGCTTTGCACTCAAAAACGGTGATGCAGTTGCTGGTATCGCATACGTAGTAGAATCCTACGGTATCATCGCTAACAAAGCTCTTCTTGCACAGGCAGGTTACACACCAGAAGATATCAAATCTTTCGCAGACCTTAAAGCAGTTGCAGAAGACATCACAGCTCGTTCTTCCGAACTCGGCTTTGCAGCATTCTCTTCCGCAGGTATGGACGGTTCTTCCGACTGGAGATTCAAAACACACCTTGCTAACCTCCCAATCTACTTCGAATATCAGGCAGACGGCATCGGCTCTACAGCAGCTATCAAAGGTACATACCTTGACAACTACAGAGCTATGTGGGACCTCTACATCAACAACTCCACATGTGACCCAGCAGAACTTGCAGGCAAAACAGGTGACGACTCCAGAAACGAATTCCTCGAAGGCAAAGCAGTATTCTTCCAGAACGGTTCCTGGGAATACGGTTCCCTCTCCGCAGTATACGCTGACGAAGATCTCGTAATGCTTCCAATCTACTTTGGTGTAGGCGACGAAGCTAACCAGGGTCTCTGCACAGGTACAGAAAACTACTGGTGCGTAAACAGTCAGGCTGAACAGGCTGACATCGACGCAACACTCGCATTCATGAACTGGTGCGTAACAAGCGAAAAAGGTACAACAGCTATGGCTAACGACATGGGCTTTGTAATTCCTTTCAAAGCAGCTGTTGAATCTCCAAACCTCTTCGTTAAACAGGACGTTGCTTACACAGCTGAAGGCAAAACTCCAGTTTCCTGGAACTTCCCAACAATGCCATCCGAAGAATGGAAAAACATGGTTGGTTCCGCTCTTACAGCTTATGCAGCAGACCAGACAGACGACAACTGGGCAGTAGTAGTTAAAAACTTCGTTGACGGTTGGGCAGCTGAATATGCACTTGCTAACGGCTAATTAATTAAAGTATTAATTTATACAGCATTTTACAGACACTAATAAGTTAATAACTTAAAAAACGCAGAGACGGCAAGAACACTTGCTGTCTCTGTTTGTTTTTATAAAATTCAATATTGAGAGGAGCGTTTTTATGGAAAAAGCGTTGAAGAAATATTCTCCAATCTTTGTGCTCCCAACTTTACTTGCATTCACCATTGGCTTTATTGTTCCGTTTTTTGAAGGTCTTTATCTGTCTTTCTGTCAGTTTACAACGGTTAAAAATGCCAAATGGGTAGGCATAGGCAACTATCAGAGAGTTTTTGCAGACGAAGCATTTTTGCACAGCTTTGGTTTTACCGTTAAATATGCTGTTGTTGCAATTGTACTTATCAACGTAATTGCTCTTTGTCTTGCTCTTTTGCTTACACGCAATATGAAAGGCACAAACATTTTCCGTACAGTATTCTTTATGCCAAACCTTATCGGCGGTATCGTATTGGGTTATATCTGGCAGATTCTTATCAACTGCGTGCTCAGCCTTGTTGGTCAGCCACTTCTTGCGCTGAACAGTCAGGCAGGCTACTGGGGCATCATCATCCTCACAGCATGGCAGCAGATTGGTTATATGATGATTATCTACATCGCAGGTTTACAGAACGTACCTGACGACCTTATCGAAGCAGCACAGATTGACGGTGCTACACAGTGGGAAACATTCTGGAAGGTTAAACTGCCAATGATTATGTCTTCCATCACAGTTTGTGTGTTCCTTACACTTACAAACTCCTTTAAGCTGTTCGACCAGAACCTTGCACTTACAGGCGGTGACCCTAACCATCTTACAGAAATGCTTGCCCTCAACATCTACCAGACATTCTATGCACGCGCAGGCTTGCAGTGGAAAGGTCTTGGTCAGGCAAAAGCAGTTCTGTTCTGTCTGCTGGTTGTTGTAATCAGCTTTGCACAGCTTAAAGCAACACGTTCCAAGGAGGTTCAGCAGTAATGAAAAAAGCAAAAGAGAAAAAATCCAATGCTATATGGTCTGTTATCCTTGGTGTACTCTCCATCGCATATATGTATCCGATTGTAATGATTCTCTTTAACTCTCTTAAAGCAGAACGTGCAATCAGCACAAACACAGCATTCAAACTTCCAACAGCAGAAACTTTTGCAGGTCTTGCAAACTATGTTAACGCAATCAACTCTCAGGGTTTCCTTAAAAGCCTTGGTTACAGCTTGCTTATCACAGTTACATCCGTTGCAGCAATCCTTTTGTTCTGCGCAATGTGTTCCTGGTATATCACACGCGTAAAAACAAAGATTTCCAACGGCATCTACCTGCTGTTTGCATTCTCCATGGTTGTTCCTTTCCAGATGGTTATGTTTACTCTGTCCCAGACAGCTGATATGCTCAGCCTTAACAAACCTTGGAATATCTGGATTATCTACCTTGGCTTCGGCGCAGGTCTTGCAGTATTTATGTTTGCAGGCTTTATGAAATCCATTCCGCTGGAAGTTGAAGAAGCATCCATGATTGACGGCTGTAACCCACTGCAGACATTCTTTATGATTGTTATGCCAATGCTTAAACCAACAATGGTTTCGGTTGGTATTCTTGAAGCTATGTGGGTATGGAACGACTATCTGCTTCCAACTCTTGTTCTTGACATCAAAAAATACCGCACAATCCCTATGCTTATCCAGTACTTCCGTGGCAGTTACGGTCGAGTAGAAATGGGTCCGATGATGGCATGTATCATGCTTACAGTTATCCCTATCGTTATCATCTACCTCGCTGGTCAGAAGCATATTATCAAGGGTGTTGCTGCAGGTGCTGTCAAGGGTTAATATCTGTGGCTATTACCATCAAGGATATTGCAAAGGAATCCGGTTATGCCGTGGGGACTGTCTCCCGCGTGCTCAACAACCGTCCTGACGTATCCGACCAGGCCCGTAAAAGAATTATGGAAGTGGTGGATAAACATCACTTTAAACTTAACAACAACGCAAAACATTTAAAACAGCAGTCCGTAAAAGGCATTGCCATTATCATCAAGGGTTCACAGAATATGCTTTTTGCACATATTGTGGAACAGATGCAGGGTATGCTTACAGAAAAAGGTCTTGACTGTCTTATTTACTATATCAACGAAAAGGAAAACGAGGTCGAAACAGCAGTACGCCTTTGTGCCGAACGCAGACCTGCAGGCATTATGTTTCTCGGCTGCAATCTGCAGTATTTTCAGGACAGATTTGATGCAATCACCATTCCCTGTGTGCTTGTAACAACTCCCGGCCAGACCCTCGATTTTCCAAATCTTTCCAGTGTATGCATCAACGATACAGAGGCCGCAAAGGCTGTTATCCGCCGCCTTATCGAAAACGGCCACACCGAGATAGGCATTCTGGGAGGCTACATAGAACACTCAAAGATTTCCTACACCCGCTATATGGGCTGCATGGAATCTTTCGAAGCCCACAATATTCCTTTTGACAAGGAAAAACAGTATATGGAATCCTTCTTCAATGTTGCAGACAGCTACAGTGCCATGCAGATTCTGCTGCAGAAGATGCCGCAGATTACAGCTGTTTTTGCAATGTCGGACGTTATGGCAATAGGCGCTATCCGTGCAATAAAGGACAGCGGCAGAAAGGTGCCTGATGATATTTCGGTTGTAGGATTTGACGGTGTTGAACTGGCAGAGTACCTTTATCCGAAACTCACCACCATAAGACAGAACAGGGAAAGAATAGCCCAGCGGAGCGTTGAAATTCTGCTGGACTGCATCGACAACGGTGCCAAGGCTGTTCACGAAACAGTTCCTTTCAGCATAATTGTCGGTGAAAGTACAAGAAAACTCTAACAGGAGGACAAAATCAAATGGCAAGTATCACATTTAAAAACGTGGTAAAAACATATGACAACGGCGTAACCGTTGTACCAGACCTTAACCTTGAAATCAAGGATAAGGAATTTATCGTGCTTGTTGGTCCTTCCGGCTGTGGTAAATCCACAACACTGCGTATGATTGCAGGTCTGGAAGATGTATCAAGCGGCGAACTTTTTATCGGTGACAAGGTGGTTAACACTGTTGCACCAAAAGACAGAGACATTGCAATGGTATTCCAGAGCTATGCTTTGTACCCACATATGACAGTGCGCGACAATATGGCATTTGCACTTAAACTGCGCAAGGAACCACAGGAAGAAATTGACAAAAAGGTTAACGAAGCTGCAAAAATCCTTGAGCTTGAAAAATACCTTGACAGAAAACCAAAGGCTCTCTCCGGCGGTCAGCGTCAGCGTGTTGCCCTTGGCCGTGCTATGGTTAGAAAACCTGCAGTTTTCCTTTTGGACGAACCTCTCTCCAACCTTGACGCAAAACTGAGAACAGAAATGCGCAGCCAGATTGCAGCACTGCACAAACGCCTTGAAACAACTTTTGTTTACGTTACACACGACCAGACAGAAGCTATGACAATGGGCGACAGAATCGTTGTTATGAAAGACGGTTATGTACAGCAGTTTGACACACCTCAGAACCTTTACAACTATCCATGCAATATGTTTGTTGCAGGCTTTATCGGTTCCCCACAGATGAACTTTATGGATGTTACTGTTGAAAAAGACGGTGACGGTCAGGTGCTCGTATTCGGCGACAGCCGTGTTGCTGTAAACAAACCTGAGCTCAACGAATATATCGGCAAAGAAGTTGTTATGGGTATCCGTCCTGAAGATATCCACGCAAACAGCAACGCTCACGTTGGCGCACCTAGCGAATTCAGCGCATTTATCAACCATATGGAAATGATGGGCAGCGAAAACTACCTCTATCTCGATGCATACGGTCAGAAAATGCTTGCAAGAATTCCTGCACGCTACGAATTCAGCGAAGATACAACAGTTACACTTTCCATTGATACAGGCAAAATCCATGTGTTTGACAAAGAAACACAGAAAATTATCTGCCATTAATTCCGAGCACAGAAAAGGATGTGATTTTTTATGAGGAGCAGTGGCATCCTGATGCATCTTTCTTCTCTACCCTCTCCTTACGGAATAGGCAATATGGGCAAATCTGCCCGTGATTTTGCCGATTTTCTTGCCGAAGCCGGCCAGAAATACTGGCAGCTGCTGCCAATCTGCCCTACAGGCTATGGCGACAGCCCCTACCAGTCCTACTCTACCAACGCAGGCAACCCCTATTTTATCGACCTTGACACCCTTTGCGAAGAAGGTCTGCTGACCAGAGAAGAAATTGAAGAATACTTCTGGGGCGACGACGAAGAAAAGGTTGATTACGGTGCCCTTTACAACGGACGTTATCCTGTGCTTAAAAAAGCCGCTGCACGTTTCTGGCAGAATCCTGACAAGGAATTTGAAGATTTCTGCGACAGAAATGCATTCTGGCTTGAAGATTACGCACTGTTTATGGCTCTTAAAAAGAACCTTGGCGGTGCACCTTGGTACAGCTGGGATGCACCTATCCGCAACCGTGAAGCTGCAGCACTTGAAGCTGTGAAAGAAAAATACGCTGATGAAGTTAAATTCTGGAAAACAGTTCAGTATATTTTCTTTAAACAGTGGTACAGCCTTCTTGGATATGTAAACAGCAAAGGCATCAAAATTATCGGTGACCTGCCAATCTACGTTAGTCTTGACGGCGTTGACGTATGGAGCAGTCCTGAACTGTTCCAGCTGGATGACACCCGTGTGCCAAGAGAAGTTGCAGGCTGTCCGCCTGACGGATTTTCCGCTGACGGTCAGCTATGGGGCAACCCTTTGTACGACTGGGATTATCACCAGCAGACCGGCTATGAATGGTGGATTAAACGCATAGAATATCTGTGCAGTGTTTATGATGTGCTGAGAATCGACCATTTCCGCGGCTTTGACACATACTACGCCATTCCTTACGGCGACATAACCGCCAAAAACGGTGTGTGGAAGCAGGGCCCGGGCATGAAACTGTTCAATGCTGTGGAAAACGCAATAGGCCGTCAGCCTATCATTGCCGAAGACCTTGGCTATCTGACCGATACTGTTAAAAAACTGCTGGAAGACAGTGGTTTTCCGGGTATGAAGGTGCTGCAGTTTGCATTTGACACCCGTGATGAAAACAGTATTGAATATCTGCCATGGAAACACCCTGCAAACAGTATTGCCTACATCGGTACCCACGACAATGACACAGCCTGTGGCTGGATAGAAAGCGCAATGCCTGAAGATGTCGTTTTTGCCAAGGAATTTCTTGGACTTAACGAAAACGAGGGTTACAACTGGGGTATGATACGCGCACTGCTTACAAGCAATGCAGACACAGCAATCATACAGTACCAGGATTTGCTTGGTCTTGGCAGCGAAGCCAGAATGAACACCCCTTCATCAGTAGGTGCAAACTGGCTGTGGCGCACCAGAAAAGGCACATTCAATGCAGAACTTGCTGCAAAACTCCGTCACAAGACAGAACTTTACAGCAGATTGTAAAAATAACACTATTACCCATCAAGATAACCTCAACAGAAAGGGCAGTGCATTTTGCACTGCCCTTTTACCTTTATGCCTATTATTTATATAATATCTTTGCTGCATAATTATTTATGTAATATCTTTATCTGCACTGAAACCGCAAACAAAAAAGGATGTCCGTTATGAACATCCTTTTTGCTTTTTTAATTGTTCAAAGTGCTCTGAAGCCATACACCGCCAACATCAAGTGCGTCATATAAACCGCTTTTAACGCCCTGTTTTTTGATGCGCTGCATAAAATCAAGGCTTGTGTCGGTGCTGATAAGTGCCACCTGCACTTTGTCGGCAATTTCTTGCCCGCCCACTTGTTTTGTGCTTACAACATTCAAATACACAATGTATTCTTTTGATGGGTCACCATAATAAATTTCGTTGTTGTTTCTTACAAGTGGCAGTCCTTTATAGGTCACTTTTGTGTCCATAGGGGATTACCTCCTTTTATTGTGGTGCCTTAACAAACGTTACTTAAGCCAGATAATATTTAAGCACAGCCTGCAAAATATCGTCTCTGTCAAGTTTTCTTATTTTGTTTCGTGCACCCTGATGTGTAGTGATGTAGGTTGGATCTTCGGAAAGAATGTAACCCACAATCTGATTTATCGGATTATAACCCTTCTGTTCCAGTGCATTATATACTTCCTTCAGAATCATTCTGATTTCATTATCTTTTTCGTTGTGTACAGAGAAAACAGCTGTTGCGTCGTTCATCCTACATCCCTCCTTTATTTGCTACTTTATATTGTACCTTATTTTGCATTTTAATTCAATAGCAATATACTATGTTCTCAAAAATACGCCAATTTTTTCAAGATTTGCCAGAATATCACCTGTGCATTTATCTGCAATTGCATCTGTAAGTGTTGCTGTTTTGTCACGGAGAACAAGAGCATATGCAAGAGATTTTTTGCCTGCTTCAAGTCTGTCGCCTGTGTAAACGTCAAACAGTTTTACACTTTCAAGATATTCGCCGCAGCTTGCCTTGATAATATCGATAATTTCACCGTTGGAAATGGATTTGTCACATACAAATGCAAAGTCGCGTGTCATTGCAGGGAATTTTGCAAGTGCCTTATACTGTCTTGCACCGCCGATGTGTCCAAACAGCTTGTCGCCGTCAAGGTCGCAGATGCAAACTTTTGCCTTGATGCCGTAGTTGCCCAAAACTGCAGGGTGAAGTTCGCCTATTGTTGCAACAACTTCGCCGTCAACAAGCACATCAGCACAGCGGCCCGGGTGATATGTTGTGTTTTCGCGGTTGCGGACAAATTTTACATCTTCGATATTGAGTGCCCAGAGGATTTTTTCCAGTGCACCTTTAAGGAAGAAGAAATCCTTGCCCTGACCGTAAACAGCCATAACAAATTTTTCAATTTCCTGTGGAAGTTCTTCACCTTCGATTACGCGGTATTCTGTTGCGTTTTCAAAGAGGGAAACATTGTCGATACGGCTGTTGTAGTTTCTCTGCACAACGTTCATCATGGAAGCAACTGCTGTTGTTCTCATAACAGAAGTATCTTCGCCCAGAGGGTTAGAGATTACAACAGGGTTTCTCAGGTCGCTGTCTGCAGGGATGTTGAGCAGGTCAAAGTTCTTTGGAGAATAGAAAGAGAATGTTTCAATTTCGTAGAAACCAAGACCAAGGAGATATCTGATTACATTTTTTGTAAAGAGCTGACGTTCTGTAAGGCGTGCTGTTGCTGTGCCTTTCATAATTGTACTTGGCAGTTTGTTGTAGCCGTACATTCTTGCAATTTCTTCGGACAGGTCGTTGTACTGTGTAACTTCGTCCTTTGCAATGTCATAGCGGTGTGTTGGCACGATAACTGTGTCATCTTCCACTTTAAAGCCAAGGGAAAGGAGTGTTTTTTCCATATCAGCCTTTGCAATTTCTGTGCCGAGGATTTCGTTGATTTTTTCAGCGTTGAATGGCACCTTGCGTTCGTATCTTGGGGATGGGTAAACGTCGATAACACCGCCGATTACATCACCTGCATCAAGTTCAACAACAAGTTCCATAGCTTTTGCAAGTGCAGGCATACAGTTTTCCGGGTTAAGGCCTTTTTCAAACTTGCCGGAAGCTTCTGTTCTTAAACCAAGCTGACGGGAAGCATATCTTACTTTAGGACCGTCAAAACATGCGGATTCAAACACAACCATATTTGTGTCTTCGTAAACGCCGCTGTATTCGCCGCCCATAACACCTGCAACAGCAATTGGTTCTTCGCTGTCAGAGATAACAAGCATATTTTCATTGAGTTTTCTCTGAACACCGTCAAGTGTCATAATTTCTTCGCCCTGTTTTGCAAGACGAACGTCGATAAGATTGCCTTTAACATATTTGTGGTCAAATGCGTGCATTGGGTGACCATAGAGAAGCATTACATAGTTTGTAATGTCAACGATGTTGTTGATTGGTCTTACACCGCAAACACGCAGTTTTTCGCGCAGCCAGCGTGGAGATGGTTTAACGCGAACGTTTTTAATCATAGCTGCTGCGTAACGCATGCAGTGGTCTGTGTCTCTGATTTTTACAGAGAGATAGTTGTTGATATCATCTTCGCCCTGTGGCATAACAGGTTTTGGTTCATTGAAAGGAACGCCGAAAGTTGCGCTTGCTTCTCTTGCAAGGCCAAGAACAGAAAGACAGTCAGGACGGTTTGGTGTAATTTCAAATTCCACCATATAGTCTTCCATGCCAAGTGCTTTTTCGATTGGTGTGCCAAGTGGCCATTCTTCGTCAAGCACCATAATGCCGTCTTCGATTGCATTTGGAAAATCGTGTGTTGTAAGGCCAAGTTCGCCAAGAGAACAAAGCATACCGTTGCTCATTACACCGCGCAGTTCGCCCGAGTGGATTTCCTTGCCGCAAGGCAGCAGGCTGTTGTCAAGCGCAACAGGAACAAGGTCGCCTACAGTAAGGTTTTTTGCACCTGTAACGATAACAATTTCTTCGCTGCCGATGTCGATGCCGCAGATTGTAAGCTTGTCTGCATTAGGGTGTTTTTCGAGAGAAACAACTTTACCCACAACAACGTTTTTAATTTTGTCCTTTTCTGTGGAGTAAACTTCCACTTTGGAGCCGGACATTGTCATATCTTCTGCAAATGTTTTAATGTCGCAGTCAAAAGGTGCGTATTCTTTTAACCAGTTAAGTGATACATCCATTGTAAATTACCTCCTTAGAACTGTGACAGGAAACGCATGTCATTTTCGTACATGAGTCGCATATCGTCAATGTCGTAACGCATCATTGTAAGTCTTTCAAGACCCATACCGAATGCAAAGCCTGAGTATTTTGTGCTGTCGATGCCGCAGCTTTCAAGAACAACAGGGTTTACAATGCCGCTGCCGAGAATTTCAATCCAGCCTTCGCCTTTGCACAGACGGCAGCCTTTGCCGCCGCATTTAAAGCAGGTCATATCCATTTCGGCACTTGGTTCTGTGTAAGCAAAGTGATGCGGACGGAAACGAACCTTTGTTTCAGGACCGAACATATTTTTAACAAATGCTTCCAGTGTACCTTTAAGGTCTGCCATTGTGATATTTTCGTCGATAACAAGACCTTCAATCTGGTGGAACAATGGGCTGTGTGTTGCGTCAACTTCGTCAGCGCGGTAAACACGGCCTGGTGCAATAATGCGGATTGGCAGTTTTTCGTTGAGCATTGTTCTTACCTGCACAGGAGATGTCTGTGTGCGCAGAACAATGTTTTCGGTGATGTAGAATGTGTCCTGTGTGTCACGGGACGGATGGGATTTTGGCATATTGAGCATTTCGAAGTTGTATTTGTCAAGTTCAACTTCAGGACCTGCTGCAACAGAGAAGCCCATACCAAGGAAAATTTCTTTAAGTTCGTCAAGAACAAGCTGGATTGGGTGACGTTTGCCCATTTCGAACTCGTTGCCAGGAAGTGTGATGTCAAGTTCTTCCTCAACAAGCTGATTTTCCATAAGTGCTTTTTTGATTTCTTCAAGTTTTGTTTCGATGGCTTTTTCCACAACTTCTCTTACTTCGTTTGCAAGAGCGCCCATAACAGGTCTTTCTTCTGCGGAAAGTTTGCCCATCTGTTTAAGAATTGCTGTAACTTCGCCTTTTTTGCCAAGAACACGAACGCGGATATCATCGATTTCTGCAGGTGTTGTTGCCTGTGCAATCTGTTCGAGACTCAGCTGACGAATGTTTTCAAGCTGCTGTTTCATTTTGTTTTCTCCTTCTTTTTTCTTTGTGTAAACTTTGGGACGAAGGTTGGCAATAAAAAAAAGCCCCGCCCCTTAAAAAATAAGGGACGAAGCGTAACTCCGTGGTACCACCCAAATTTCCGCATATAAAATGCGGACACTCAAGACCTTTTAACGCAAGGAATACGGCAATGCCTAATGGTAAAAACGTTCAGCAAAGCTTCTGTCAGGGGAACTTCCAAAGTATGTTTCTGCATCCCTTTCAGCCGTGGAGATGCTCTCTTTTTCAAAAACTGTACAATGTACTTTTCCTGATAAGCGAATTTATATTAATACTAAAGTATAATATCATATTTATATGGTAAAAATCAAGTGCAAATAATGATATTTCCACCGCACAAAACCTGCAAAAAAACTTATCCCCCTCGCCTGACTGTCGGTGTGGGGGATATTTGCATTTTATTGTATAATCAGCAGTTTAAACAAGCGTTTTTTTAACGCCGCAAAGCTTTTCGACTGCTGTAAACAGCTTTTCAATATGAGGCAGAAACAGGTTTATAAGCACACCGTTTGCCGCCGCAAAGATAACCGTGCCTTCACGCACAATGCCAAAGTCCAGCCCTGCCACAAAGCAGATAAGCAAGGTTGCACCCACATAGCAGAAATCCACTATCAGCTTTGCTGTGCCGAACTGCATGTTTTTTCTTTTTGCCAGCAGTGCACAGAAGGTATCCGGCGGATAGTTTGCAAAACCCGATGCTTTTGTGCCGCAGAAACCTATGCTGATAAGAACAACACCCACAGCATAAACCGCAAAACGTTCCAGATAGCTTTGCGGGTCAAGGGCAAGAAACGGTGCAAAATCGTATTTGAAAAAGTTTAAAATCCAGCCGTGAAGCACAACAGGGATAATCTGTATAAAAAACAGCGGCTTGAATTTTCTTTTAAGCATAAGCATCTGCAGCAGCATAAAAAAGCAGTACAGGATTATAAGTCCGTTGCCCACCTTTATATTCAGTGCCAGTGCTATTGCATAGCTTGTACCGGTGGAGGTTGTCTGTCCCAGTGCTGCAATAATGCCCAATGCCGCACCTGCACACACAAATACAATGCCTGCACTCATTTCAAGAAAAAGGACAAGTGCTCTTTTAACGCCTTTCACTGTATATGTATGGCTTATAAATGCAATTATCTCGCAAAACAGCATCTTAACTTTCTTCATTATTTCACCTCTATAACAACAAAGGCAACCGCCTTGTCCTTTTCGTGTGACAAGGATACTTTGCATTCCAGCTTTTTGCTTTCCACAATCTGCTGTGCCCTGCCGCCAAATTTAAAATACGGTGCACCAAGGCTGTCCCGCAAAATCTGCACCTCGTCAAAATCAAAGCCCCGCACACCTGTGCCCAATGCTTTTGAAAAAGCCTCCTTTGCCGCAAAATTTGCCGCAAGGGAGTTTGTTTTTATTTTATTCTCCGATACAAAAAGGGCAATTTCGTCTGCACCGTAGATGCGTTTTATAAAGCTTTCTTTTTCAAGGCTTTTTGCAATTCTGTCAATGGATACAATATCCACTCCGATGCCATAAACCATATATGCCCTCTCTTTCCGCAAAAATTAAAGGGAGAAAAACTCTCCCTTTTAAATTAAATGATATCTGCTGTTTATTTAAGGAAGCCGTTGATAATCTGTTCTTCTGCTTCTTTTTCTGTAAGACCAAGTGTCATAAGC
Source organism: Oscillospiraceae bacterium (assembly GCA_017505635.1). GTDB lineage: Bacteria > Bacillota > Clostridia > Oscillospirales > Ruminococcaceae > RGIG3102. The sequence continues at coordinate 39,524 of JAFVOU010000022.1, forward strand.
TTTGTAAGCTGTTCCCCTGCAATTTTGCCGATTGCTGCCTCGTGGATAAGGCTTGCATCGGTGTGGTTTGCCTGAATCTGCGGAATTGCACTTACAACAGCCTTGTCCATAACGATGGCGTCGCATTCTGTGTGACCGTTGCAGGCATTGTTGCCGTTAACGTTGGAAAGGAAAAGCTGTTTGGATTCGTCTCTTGCTACAGAACGGCTGATAACGTGTGTTGCACTGTTTTCGCCGTCAAGGTCAACTTCAAATTTTGTTGTTGCAACCTGTCTGCCGTGTGTCATAAGCTTTTCGCTTACGATAAGTGTTGCACCTTTTGCAATTTTTGCTGTTGTAACACGGTCTGTGCTGTCCACACCTTTAATCTGCACTGTGTCCATTTCCACATATGCATTTTCTTCAAGGTTGATAACGGTTGTCGGGTTCATAACATTTTTGCCGTTGCCGTCGCCAGCGCCGTAGTGTTTTTCAACATAGCGCATCTTTGCGTTTTTGCCAACGTAGAATGTGTGTATACCGTCGTGGCGGGATTCGCTGTCGCCTGTGTTGTGGATACCGCAGCCTGCAACGATTGTTACGTCAGCGCCTTCGCCGATGTAGAAATCGTTGTACACCATTTCACTGTGGCCTGTTTTGCTGATGATAACAGGAATGTGCACACTTTCATTTTTTGTAAAAGGTTTGATAACGATATCAATGCCCGGTTTGTCTGTTTTTGTTACGATATCGATATTTGCTGTTGTGCTGCGTGCTGCAGCTTCGCCGTTTGCACGGATATTATATGCGCCCTGAGGAACTTCGTGCAGGTCTGCAACTTTTTCCAAAAGGTCTTTCTGAATCGCATCCATTGCCATTTTAAATTCCTCCTTTATTAAACTTTAATCTGTTCGCAAACAGGATTTGGATTAAGGATAAGTGGCATAATTTCTTCCTGATTGCCTATTTTTCTGATTTCGCCGTCGGAAAGCAGCACAATTCTGTCAGCAAAATTGAGAATTCTTTCCTGATGGGAAATAATAAGGATATTGCCCTTGATTGTGTCGTGCATATTTTCAAACACTTTGATAAGGCTCTGGAAACTCCAAAGGTCGATACCTGCTTCAGGTTCATCAAAGATGGAAAGTTTTGTGCCGCGTGCAAGAATCATTGCAATTTCGATACGTTTAAGTTCGCCGCCGGAAAGGGATTCGTTAACTTCACGGCTGATATAGTCTCTTGCGCAAAGACCAACTTCGGACAGATATTCGCAAGCCTGACCGATGTTAAGTTCCTTGCCTGCTGCAAGGCTGATAAGGTCGTGCACTGTGATGCCTTTAAAGCGCACAGGCTGCTGGAATGCAAAGCTTACGCCTTCCTTTGCACGTTCTGTGATATTGAGTCCTGTGATATCCCTGCCGTCCAGCAGAATCTGACCGCTGGTAGGTGTGATGATACCTGCGATAATTTTTGCAAGTGTGGATTTGCCCGAACCGTTAGGACCGGTGATAACAACAAAACGGTCGTCAATTTTAAGGCTTACATTTTTAAGGATATCCTTTGTGCCGTCAGGTGTTTCTACACTGTAACATATATTTTTAAGTTCTAACATCTGTTTTCTCCGATTTATATATAAATAATTTATTACAATTTATTATGGCTGTAAAAGCCCACATTTAAATATACAACAAAATTGCGCCGTTATCAAGGTTTTTTCTTCCTTATATGACAATTATTTCACTATCATTATATAAAATTGTATCACATTTATTGTTTATAACCTCAAAAACTTTTCTTTGTGTTGACATACATACAAATATGTGCTAATTTTTTATTTGTGATAATACATATCAATAAATAGATTTTCGATAGAGGCGCAGAGCGCATAAGTAAGCTGTAACATATGCAAAACGGCAGTTACAGCCAAAAGGGCAATCTGCCGAAGCACCGGTTTTTCGTTTTAAAAATCTGTGCTGGGCTGATGTATAAGATATATCAGACTGTCACGCAAGTGGAGAGCTATCTTGTTTATATAACTGTTTTACAGTTTTAACCCTGATAATTCTCTTGTCAGGGTTTTTATTTTTTTGACAGATAACTGTATCGTAATTTATTTGGAAAATTTTATTAAAGGAGAAAAACTATGGAGTTCATAGGCACAGCGTGGTCACTTCTGCCACCAATCATTGCCATCGTATTGGCTTTGATTACAAAAGAAGTATATCTTTCCCTTTTCATCGGTATTGTTTCCGGTGCACTGCTTTACACAAACTTTTCCCCTATCGCAACAGTTAATGCCATCTTTGATATGATGGGCGAAAAACTTGGCGACAGCTGGAACATCGGCATTCTCACTTTCCTTGTATTTCTTGGCATTATGGTTGCTCTTATGACAAAAGCAGGCGGCAGCGCAGCTTATGGCGAATGGGCAAACAAAAAAATCAAATCCAAAAAAGCAGCAAGCCTTGCAACAGTTGGTCTTGGCGCACTTATCTTTGTTGACGACTACTTTAACTGTCTCACAGTTGGTTCTGTTATGAGACCTGTTACAGACCGTTTCAACATTTCCAGAACAAAACTTGCTTATCTTATCGACGCAACAGCAGCACCAATCTGTATTATTGCACCTATCTCCAGCTGGGCAGCAGCAGTTAGCGGCTACACAAGCGGTGACGGCTTCCAGCTTTTCCTTCGCACAATTCCTTTCAACCTTTATGCACTTCTCACTCTTGTAATGGTTGTTTACATCTCTGTCAGCGGCTTTGACTTTGGCGGTATGAAACAGTACGAAATGAAAGCCCTTGAAGGCGACCTTTTCGGTGGCGAAGAAGTTACAGGCGAAGAAATTGACTACAATCCTAACGGCAAGGTAATCGACCTTGTTCTGCCTGTACTTGCACTTATCGCTTTCTGTGTAATCGGTCTTGTTTACACAGGCGGTTTCTTTGACGGCGAAACATTTATCAATGCATTTGCAAACTGCGACGCAGCAAGAGGTCTTGTTCTTGGTTCCTTTGCAGCACTCGTATTTACATTCCTGCTTTACATTCCAAGAAAAGTTGTTTCCTTCCGCGAATTTGCAGACTGCATTCCACAGGGCTTTAAAATGATGGTAAGCGCAATCCTTATCCTTATCCTTGCATGGAGCCTTGGCGGTTTCTGTTCCGACAGACTTGCTATCGGCACATTTGTTGCAACAGCACTTGAAAACAGCACACTCTCCGTTGCAATTCTTCCTGCAATCTTCTTTGCAGTTGCAACAGGTCTTGCATTTGCAACAGGTACATCCTGGGGTACATTCGGTATTCTTATCCCAATTGCAACAGCTATCTTCCCAGAAGGCGACCCAATGCTTGTTATCGCTATCGCTTCCTGCCTTGCAGGTGCTGTTTGCGGCGACCACACATCCCCAATCTCCGACACAACAATCATGGCAAGTGCAGGTGCACAGTGCAACCACGTAAACCACGTTTCCACACAGATTCCTTACGCAATGGTTGTTGCAGCAGCCTGTGTTGTTGGTTACCTTGTAGCAGGCTTTACACAGAATGTTGTATTTACATTCCTCGCAGGCCTTGCAACACTTGCAGTTATCCTTGCAGCACTTAACCTTGCACAGAGAAAAAACGGTTAATAAAATTTAACAAAATATAAAAAATGTCATTCTGAACAGCTTTTGCTGTGAAGAATGACATTTTGTTTTTTCAGATTTACTTAAAACAGATAATTCACCAGCCCGTCATATATCGCCTGTGCAAAAATCTGCTGGTCGCTGCGCAGTTTTTCGGCATCTGCTTCGTTTGTTATAAAGGCAAGTTCAACAAGCATTGCAGGCATATCTGTCCGACGCAGTACATAGAACTGCGGATTGATTTTTACCCCTCTGTCCCGCAGGCTTAACTGCCGTGTTATCTGTGTGAGGATTTCCCTTGCCATATACCAAGCCTGATTTCTGCTGCGGTAAACATAAACCTCGCTGCCCTGTGCATTGGGGTTGGTGGAGGAATTGCAGTGTATGCTTAAAAACCAGTCGGCATCCCAGCGGTTTGCCAGCCCCACCCTTTCCTCAAGGCTGGAGGTGTTGCTGTAGCCAACCACCTGGGTTATGCAGGTGCGGCTTGTAAGCACCTCAAACCGTTCGTCGTTTCTCAACAGCTCTGCAAGATAAATACCCACGTTATAGGTTATGTCCTGTTCCTTAAGTCCGTTTCCCTCGGCGCCGCTGTTGAAACCAAAGGGATTGTGTCCCTGGTCGATAAATATTTTTATTGCCATAAAAATCTCCTTTGCACTGAATTGATGCTGTATATTATTTTATGGCAGATTTTATGCAAATGTTAATTTACTATTGCCCTGTTGTGTGGTAAAATAAACGCAGAAATTAATTTTGCACAATTTATATATATGGAGGATACTATGGAAAAACAGATTACCAGCCGCCTTGGTTTTGGCTGTATGCGTCTGCCTGTTGACGAAAACAAGGAAATAGATATGGAACAGTTTAAAGCAATGGTAGACTGTGCTATGGAAAACGGCATCAATTACTTTGACACCGCTTATGGCTACCACAGCGAAAAAAGCGAAGGTGCAGTAAAAACCGCCCTTGTTGACCGCTACCCGCGTGAAAGATTTCTTCTTGCAGACAAACTGCCGCTTTGGATTATCGAAAGCGAAGAAGATGTTGAAAAAACCTTCAACACACAGCTTGAAAGAACAGGTGCAGGATATTTTGACTACTATCTTCTTCATGCAGTAAACAAAGACCGCGTGGAAACTATCCGCAAGTTCAATATAGTGGAATTATTGAAGAAAAAACTTGCCGAAGGCAAAATAAAAAGACTTGGTTTTTCCTTCCATGACACAGCAGAAGTGCTGGAGGATTTTATCGGCGACTACAACTGGGATTTTATCCAGCTTCAGCTTAATTACTACGATATGGAACGCGAAGACTATAAACAGCAGTACGAACTTGTAAAAAGCCGCAACATCCCCCTTGCTGTTATGGAACCTGTGCGCGGCGGTTTTCTTGCAAGAACAGTGCCGGAAGCCCAGAAGGTTATCGAAGCTGCCTACGGCGAAAATAAATCCGCAAGCCTTGCACTCAGTTATGTAAACAGCCTTGAAGGTGTTTATATCGTGCTGAGCGGTATGAGCAATATGGAACAGGTAAAGGATAATATCAACACCTTTGCAAACCCAATTCCAATGGATGAAAAAGCACAGCAGACAATTGCTGAAGTTCTTAAAGAAATCAACGCTTTCAAGGTTGTTGACTGTACAAAATGCGAATACTGTATGCCTTGTCCTGTTGGTATCAATATTCCAAAAGTTTTTGAAATCTACAACAAGTACGAAATGTTCAAAAGCGAATGGATAATCAAGGACTACATCAAAGAAGCGGAAGTTAACCCTGCCGAATGTATCGGATGCGGTGTATGTGCTTCCAGCTGTCCGCAGGCTATTGCAATTCCGGAAAGAATTGCAGAGTTCAATGCAATTGCAGAAAAACTTAAATAACAGCAGTTTTAAACGGGCGGCCGCAAACCGCCCGTTTTTCGCATATTCACGACATATATTTACATAATAATATTTATAAATATTGTGGTTTTGCAATATATATGTTATTATACCAATACCAAAAAACTGTTTTTTCCCTGCAAATTTACATATATAAAGGTTGTTTTAATGAAAAAGAAATTTTTAGCCCTGCTTGCAGCTGCAAGCTGTATAATAATGACCGCCTGTTCCTCGGCAGGTGCCATATCCACATATACCATATCACTCGGCGAAATGCCAAAGAACTTTGACCCTCAGGTTGCCAGCAGCGAAAGTGAGCTTATGGTGCTGGCAAATATATATGACGGCCTTTTCGAATACCGCGGCGGCCAGATTGTGCCGGATGTATGCGAAAGCTACACTGTATCTGCAGACGGACTTACATATACATTTGTCCTGCGCAGCGACAGCACATTTTTCCTCAGCAAAAAGGAACAGATTACCGTTACAAGCCACGATTTTGCCTTTGCCCTTGAACGCGTGCTGGACAGCAGAACCCACTCGCCTTACTACAGAGATTTCAGCCATATCGACAGCATCTCCACCCCTGACAGCAGCACTCTTGTGATAAAGCTTAAACATCAGGATTCCAGTTTTCTTTACAGGCTGTGCAGTCCTGCTGCATACCCTTGTAACAAAGAGTTTTTCACAAATACAAACGGTGCCTATGGTCTGCGTGTAAATGACATTCTTTCCAACGGACCATACACCATAAACTATCTTGCTGATGACGGCAGCTATGCCACAATTATCCGCATTGACGGCAACGAAAAAGCAATAAGCCGTATCCGCATATCCCTTGCAGACAGCGAAACTGATATTGCCGCCGAATATAAAGAAGACAGGATAAGCGGCTTTTTTGCAGACAGCAGTATTGCAGGCGATATTTCCGGCACAGTTTTCAGCTATGAAAATCAGAACTTCAATATGCTGCTTAACCCGTATGTAAAATCCCTTGGCAGCAAATATACCCGCGGTGCTCTGGCAAAATATGCCTTTGCCATGGAAAACAGCGGCGCAAACCTTGCTGCTGTAAACCAGAGCCGCAGCTTTTTCAACAGCTCGGTTATCTTTTTGGGCAGACCTGTAACGGAACTTCTTGGCAGTTTCACTCCGTCCTATATGGAAAAAAATGCAAAACCGCTGCTTCAGGAAGGTCTTGCCGCACAGGAGATGACACAGATGGATACACTGACTGTGCTTATTCCAAGCGATGTAAGCTACAGGGTGGTTGCCGAAAACATCAATCAGCTGTGGCAGAAGGAACTGGGGCTGTTTTTCACCCTTGAATTTATCCCAAACAGCGAAATTGCCGCCCGTGTTTCAGAAGGCGATTTTGACATTGCCTTTTTAAGCAGCAAACCGCTAAGCAGCAACCCTGCAGATATACTGAAACAGTACCGTGGATTTGGCGGCGATATTGCAACACACATCGGTATGCTTGAACAGGGCTATCTTTCTGATGAAGAGGCTTTAGAAGCTATTGAATGCGCCCATAATGATATAATGGAAGCTGCATACATCGTGCCTATGTGCACCGACACCTCGCACTATATCCACAAGGATTATTTTGAAGGTGTGGAGATAAATCCGTTCGGCAGCATAGTAAACCTTAAACACGCAACAGTAAAATAACAATAAAAAATCACTTATCCAAATTAAATGGATAAGTGATTTTATTTTCTTGTCCGCAGGTGTTTTTACCACTCTTTGTTTTTTACAATTTTAACGCTTAAGTAAATCGAACAAACATACATTACTGCTATAACTGCAGCTGTTGCAGCTGCAAAATACAATGGTGATATATTTTGCAGGGCTGTCACTGCATTTTGTATAATCTCGCCGTCACTGAGTGTCATTATTACCACAAATGGAATAAGAAACGCCGCCATTGTTATATATCGGCTTTTTTCCACACCCCACTTGTACATAACAGGCACTGTAAATACCTGATAAACCAGCGGCACTGCTATACCTGCCATTGCACCTTCAGCCCAGTTGTTTCCGCTTATTGCCAAAGCAACAATGGAAACTGCTGCAGCTGCAATGCAGATTACAAATCCAGAAATATACCTTGCCAGCACTATCTGTGTATTTGTAATAGGCAGTATTTGGGCAAATCGGTTAAAACGGCAGCTTTCGTCATAAGCCATAAGGTTTAAAGGCATAATGGCTGCATATACCGCTGCATATGTTACAAGAAAGGTATTTCCGCTAACAATACCCGAAAACATAAATATGCCAATTATTAATATTATAGTTTTAATAATGGATTTAAGGGCAAGCAAATCCTTTAAAACAAGACCTTTCATACTACTTTACCTCCTTTACACAGTAAAGCATTATATCCTCTACAGACGGTTTTTCAGCTGTATATTCTCCGCTTATTTTATCTTTAAGCACAAGGGCGCTCACATTATAATCGGTAAATTTTGCCCCCACAACCGCTGTTTTATCCAGCTGTGCATACTGCTCTTTTGCAAGGTGAACAACTGCATATTTCTCCTGCAAAGTATCCTTGTTTTCCACAAAGACAATACTGCCGTTGTTGATAAACGCAATATAGTCACAGATTTTTTCAAGGTCGCTGGTGATATGACTGGACATAAGAATGCTGTGGTTTTCGTCACATACAAAATCCTGCAAAATATCCAGTATCTCATCACGCACCACAGGGTCAAGGCCGCTTGTGGCTTCGTCCAACACCAGCAGCTGAGGACTGTGGCTTATGGCTATGGATATGTTAAGCTTTGCACGCATACCTGTGGAATAGTCTTTAATCTGTTTTTTCTCCGGCAGATTAAATCTGCTGCAAAGGGATAAAAATTTTTTGCTGTCCCAGCTGGTATATACGTTCTTAAGCACTGTGTTTATATCTTTAAGGGTAAACATCGGCGCAAAAGGCACACCTTCCATAACCACACCTATTTTTTCTTTGTCAGTAGCGGTAAGCTTTGCTGTTTCTTTGCCAAAAATTTTAACACTGCCGCTGTCGGCTTTAATCATGCCAAGCAGGCAGCCCATTGTTGTGCTTTTGCCTGCGCCGTTTGCCCCCACAAAACCCATAATGTAGCCTTTTGGCAGGGACAGGTTTACGTCTTTAAGAGCAAAATCTTTATATGTCTTGTTTAAATTTACAATCTCAAAAGCTTTTTCCATAGCTTATTTCTCCTCATATATCCAGGATAAAATATCTGTCAGTTCCTGCTGCGAAATGTTGCACATTCCGGCAATTTCCACCGCTTTTACAAGCAGTTTTTCAATCTCTTTAAGCTGCTCTTCCCGCACAAGCTGTGTGTTTTTTGCCGATACAAAACAGCCTTTGCCCGCAACAGTGACGATAAAACCGTCACGTTCCAGTTCTTCGTAGGCACGTTTTGTGGTGATAAGACTTATGCGCAGGTCCTTTGCCAGGCTGCGCATACTTGGTAAAGAATCTCCTTCTTTGAGTTTTGACTGCATTATAAGTGCTTTAATCTGATTTTCTATCTGGGCGTAGATAGGTTCGTCCGAATGGTTTGATATTATAATATCCATAATAAATACTCCTTTTGTATTTACTGTGTATATTCAGTATATACAGTTATGCACAGTTTGTCAATACAATTGCAGAATTTTCACATTTTCAAAAAAACAGCATCAATATTGCCCTAAACGGTTTATTTCTCCGATAAAATATAGTATAATATAATGTCAGAAAAGAAATTTGCAAATAACACCCAAAGGGGATTTTGATATGAGTATTTTAGACGGCAAAAAAGTTATACATTTTATCGGCTGCGGCGGCAGCGGTATGTTTCCTATCATTCAGATACTTCACGGCAAAGGTTATACAATCACAGGCAGTGACGTAAACGAAGGCGACATTATCAACTACGAACGCAATATGGGCATCAAAGTTACTCTGCCACACAGTGCAGAAGCTGTTGAAGGCGCCGACCTTGTGGTTTATTCCGCCGCAATTTTCAAGGACAACTGCGAACTTGCAAAAGCAAAGGAACTTGGCATTCCATGCGTGGAGCGCAGCATTATGCTGGGCGAAGTTTGCCGTCTTTTCCCTAAAAGCATCTGCGTAAGCGGCACCCACGGCAAGACCACCACAACAAGCCTTATCAGCCAGATACTTATTATGGCAGACAAGGACCCTGCCTGCGTTATCGGCGGCAAGCTGCCCCTTATCAACGGCTACGGCAAGGACGGCAACGGCGAAAATGTGGTTATCGAAGCCTGCGAATACAGCTACACCTTCCTTGAACTGCTGCCGTATATGGCGGTGGTGCTTAACATCGACCACGACCACCTTGAGTTTTTCAAAACCTTTGAAAACCTTAAAAACAGCTTTTACCGCTTTACACAGCTTGCCACAAACAGTGTAATCATCAACGGCGACAACCAGCACACAACAGACACTATAAAAGACCTTAATGTGCCAATCATCACATTCGGCATCGAAAACGACTGTGACTATGTTGGTGTAAACATCCGCAAGGAACACAAAAGCTTTTACAGCTTTGATGTAAAGCACAATGGCGAAATTATTGCTACTGTGCACCTTTCCATTCCGGGCAGACACAATGTTTACAATGCACTTGCAGCATTTGCGGCAACACATCAGATTGGTGTTGAACCTGCAAAAATCGCCGAAGCTATCGGCAAATTCGGCGGTGCAGGCAGACGTTTTGAAATTCACGGCACAGTCAACGGCATAACAATTGCCGACGACTATGCACATCACCCGGAAGAAATTACCGCAACACTTAACGCGGCACAGGATATGGGCTTCAACAAAGTGTGGGCAGTGTTCCAGCCTTTCACATACAGCCGCACAAAGATGCTGCTGGACGACTTTGCAACCAGCCTGCAGATTGCAGACCGCGTGGTTATGACCGAAATTATGGGCAGCCGCGAGGTTAACACAATCGGCATCTACACAAAGGACCTTGCCGAAAAAATCCCAGGCAGTGTGTGGTTTGACACCTTTGATGAGGTGGAAAATTATGTTATGAGCCACGCCGAAAGCGGCGACCTTGTTATCACAATGGGCTGCGGCGATGTTTATAAAATTGCAAAAAGCATTGTTGCAAAAAACAGATAAAATATATTCTTGATATAAAATGTCATTTCTGGCACGAAACTGCCGGGAATGGCATTTTCTTTTATCTTCTTTTATCTGCATCAATTTATGCTGTTTTTCCGAATGATGAAAAAACTGTGAAAAAGCTGTACATTTATTGACAGATTTATTAAGGTACCTTATAATATATTCAGGTACCTGAACAAAAAGTTTGTCCGAAGATTCAGGACCAACAGTTTTAAAGATTAAGAAAGGAAGATGCAGATGATTATTATGGAACAGAAACTTATGCGCAATCTTATGCGTGCCGCCGGCACAGCCCGCCGCCGCACAGAGGGTGACGGCGCCCACACCGGTCATCACAGCCGTGGCTTTGGCCACATTCTTGACCTGCTTGACAAGGACGGCATAAGCCAGCAGCAGATTGCCGATACACTGGGCATCCGTCCGCAGTCGGTATCGGAAGCAGTGACCGTGCTGGAAAGCCGCGGTTATGTATGCCGCATTCCAAGCGCAACCGACAAGCGAAAACTGCTTATCTGTATAACAGACACCGGTGCTGAACACAGGCAGGAACTTGCACAGCGCCGCAAGGTGCACGCACAGCAGTTTTTTGCAGCACTGAACCAGGAGGAAAAGGCACAGCTGCTGACTTTGCTGGAAAAGCTCAACAGTCATCATTCCGATAAGGAGAATGTATAATGTGGGGGGCTATGGGGCAGAAAATGCCTTTTGAACACAAAAAAATTGCTCCTCCAAAAAATTTAAGACAGCTTTTCCCTTATCTCAAAGAGCTTATGGGCGGTTTTTTCTGCCGCTTTGGCTATATTGTAAAGCTTGTATGGGACACAGGTCGCTGGATTTTGTTTCTTCTCACCTTTATGGCAGTTTTCAAAGGGGTTACCCCCCTTATCGGCGCACTGCTTTCCCAGAGTGTGCTTAACGAACTGCAGTCGGTTATCGCCGCAGGCTATCTGCCGCAAAACACATTTTTCTCTTCAAAGGTTTTTTATCTGCTTGTGGTTCTCTTTATCTACCGCACAGTTACACAGATAATATCAAATCTTAACCGCGCACTTAACCGTATTGCAGGGGAAAAGGTGGTAAAACAGGTGCGCCTGCAGATGATGGAAAAATCAAAACAGCTGGACCTTGCCTCCTTTGACAATCCGCTTTTTTATGAAAAACTGGAAAACGCAGGCCGTGAGGCAGGCAGCCGTCCGCTTAATATACTCAGCGAAACCTTTAACATTGTCAGCACAATTATAGAGTTTGCAGGCTATCTTGCCATACTTTTTACAGCACCGGGCCTTGCAGGCGCAACGGTGGTTATAATTGCCGTTTCGGTGCCAAGTGCGGTAATCAACTTTGTATACCGCAAAAAGAACTACAGCTATATGCGTTTCCGTTCCAGAGAACGCAGGGAAATGAACTATTATTCCGGGCTTCTCACCGACAAGGACCTTATAAAAGAGGTGCGCATATTTGACCTTGCCGACACATTTATAAAACGTTACACCGACGTTTTTTCGGCATATTACAAAGGTCTGCGCCGCCTTATAATCGGCGAAACCGCATGGCATGCCGCCATAGGCATTGTATCGGGCATTACCAACCTTGTATTCTATGTGGTTATTGCCCTGCAGGTTTTTACCGGCAGAATAATGATTGGTGACTACACCCTTTACACCGGGGCAATAGCATCGGTTGCCGCCTGCATAAGCACACTTATCTCGCAGTCGGGCAGTATCTACGAAGGCACCTTGTTTATCGACAACCTTATTGCCTTTATGGAAGAAAAGCCAACCGTTGTAACCCATGCCGCAGTGCCTGCACAGGTTAAAAAAGGCACAGGACACACAATAGAATTCCGCAATGTCAGCTTTTGTTATCCCGGCACAGAAAGAAACATTCTGCACAGACTGAACCTCACCATAAACGCAGGAGAAACAATAGCTCTTGTCGGGCTCAACGGTGCAGGCAAGACAACCTTTATCAAGCTTCTGCTTCGCCTTTATGACCCTACCGAGGGCACAATTCTGCTGGACGGCAGAGATATACGGGAATATGACCTTAAAAGCCTTTACAGCACATTCGGCATAATTTTTCAGGATTTCGGCAGATATGCCGTCAGTGCCGAAGAAAACATACGTTTTGGCAATATAAACGCAGAAGCCGACAGCAAAAAAATCGCATATGCCGCACAGCAGAGCGGTGCAGATGAATATATAAAAAAACTGCCGAAAGGCTATGACACTCCGCTTATGCGCATATTTGAACAGGACGGCACCGAGCTTTCGGGCGGGCAGTGGCAGAAACTTGCAATTGCAAGGGCATTCTATGCCGACAGCGATATACTTATCCTTGACGAACCAACCGCCAGCCTTGATCCCGTTGCCGAACAGAGTGTATTCTCTCAGATGGACAGTCTGCGCAAGGGCAAGACAAGCATATTTGTTTCCCACCGTCTTTCCAGTGCAACAACCGCCGACAGAATTATAGTGCTGGAAAACGGCCGCATATCCGAAAACGGCAGTCACAGTCAGCTTATGGCAAAAGGTGGCAGCTATGCACAGCTTTTCAGCACACAGGCAAAAAGATATATAGCCGAAAAAGCAGTATAGCGTTTAAGACCGCTGTGCTGCAAATCAGCCCGTAATACAGAATTTCAATTTGTTCAATAACAAAAAAGCCTCCCTCTGACGAGGAAGGCTTTTATTTGTTCTCCAAATCCCAATTTTTCTGACTCCCCCTGCGTTACACCACAATATACAAAATAAAAATCGTCCCTGTGATATTTTCACCGGGACGATTGATGTTTCTGGTACATTATGCCAAATCTGCTGGATTTATTTTCAGCATATATTCAGTTGTCTGATTATGGTCTGTTATCTGTTTTGCAGCCGAACATCCAGTAGTTATTGTTGTTGTAGGTAAACTGTGTAACCTCGTCCATAAGTGCTTTGCGTGTGTGTGCTGCATAGCTGCGAGGGTTAACCTTGTTTACAAATGTAATCATATAAGGAAAACGTTTTTCCATATTGCTGAGGGATGCAAAGAACACCTTTTCAAAGATGCCCTGACCGCGGTAATCCTTGTCAACACAGACAGGGCCGTACTGATAGCTGTTTTTTGTTGTGAGTACTTCTCCGTTGTAGCTGTTCTGTGGAAGAATTTCAATCATATACTGGAAGAATGGCCATTCTTTCCAGTAGTCCCAGCTTGCTGCAAGGGCAAAAGCCACAATTTTGTCGCCGTCCTTTGCAATTGTAACGCCGTCTTCTTCCTCAACAAGGCGCACAAACTGTTCTTCTGTCATATTTGTGGTAACAAAACCGTTTTTCTTTTCTTCTTCGGTCATATTGCTTACATGGTTTGCTTTAAGCAGTGCCAATACGCCTTCCATATCCTTTACTGTTGCCTGTGTGATAACCATAAGTTTTCTCCTTTATTTACTGATACGTTATTCCAAAAGCGAACCCCAGGTCCGCTGTATATACATTATTTTTTGCGCAGTTTTTCAAAAAAGCCTTTAAGCAGACTGCGGGCTTCGTCCTCCATAACACCGATTATAATTTCGGGTTTGTGGTTAAAGGGAAGTTCAGTCAGATTGCACATTCCCCCCATTGCCCCTGCCTTGTAATCTTCGGCAGAAAACACCACCAGCTTTATGCGGCTGTTGATGATTGCCCCCGTGCACATTGCGCAGGGTTCCAGCGTTACATACAAAGTGCAGTTTTCCAGCCTCCAGCTGCCAAGGGTTCTGCAGGCGGCTTCGATGGCAAGTATCTCTGCGTGGGCAATAGCACTGCCGTCGGTTTCGCGGCGGTTGCAGCCTTCGCCAATTATTTTATTGTCCTTTACCACAACGGCGCCCACCGGCACCTCGCCCATATCGGCGGCAAGCTGTGCCAGTTCCAGCGCACGGGCCATAAAATCTCTGTGTGCCATAATAACCTCTTAAACAAGCAAGTGAAAACTGTTGTATGCCGCCATAAACAGCAGCAATGCCAGTGCACATAGTGCTGCATAGCTGTTTGCCAGACTGCTTATTTTATATTTTATATCCCTCATGCGTGTAAAGCTGAAAGCAAGATTTATCTTTCGTTTCTGTATATGCTTAAACCCTGCATATCCCAGCAGCATGGCCATAAGGTAGATGTAGATTGAAAAAAACACTGCAGACTGTGCATTTGCGCTCTGCCCGAAAGAAAGCTGAACAAAGCTTACAGTATTGTTGACAAAATGCAGCAGAACACAGGGCCATATGCTGTCAAAGGCAATATAAATTTTTGCCAGCACCACACCGCAGACAAAGTACAGCACAAAGCTGTGCAGAGAAGAATGCATAAGTGCAAAAATCACCGATGAAACAAAAACCGCAAAAGGTACACCCCAGCCCCTGAAAACATTAAGCACCAGTCCACGGACAAAAATTTCTTCCAGCAAAGGCGGCAGTACACATATGTACAGAAAGTACATCAGTGCCGCAGAAAATTCTTCCGGGATTGTGGGGTTATTCGGCGCAAACTGCAGCCCTGCTTTTTCCAGCAGCATAAGGATAATGCTGTTTGCTATTCCCGCTGCAAGAATTATAAGATAGCCAAATCCCGCTGTGGCGGCTGCGTCGGCAGCTTTTACCTTTTTAAACAGCAGCGGATGTATGCCAAGCATATTTTCCAGCATCACTACCGGCACAAAACAGGCAAGAATATATATCACAATGCTCAGAATCACAAACAGCGGTGTTTCTATGTCCAGAGGTGTGCGCAGCAGAACAACCGACAGACTTTCTCTTAAAGCAAGAAAAACAATAAGCGCAAAACCCACCACATTGTAGGTGTATTTAAGATTTTTATACTTCACGCCGCACCTCCTTTTACAGTATATTCCAATTATAGCCCATACCTGCGTCAAAATCAAACATATAGTGGTTTTTACACAATTTACACATCATAATATTGATTATTACAATGTTTTTCTATATAATATAAATCCGTTAAAAGAAAGGGTTACCATATGAACAGTTTTAATCTTTCAAACGGGGATATGCCTCGTTTTCACATTGGTATGCGCACGGTAAAAACCATTGTGGTTGTGTTTTTAAGCCTTTGCCTTGCCTATGTGCGTCAGGGTGCCGCAAACCCGCTGTATATTGCCATTTCCGCAATTCTGTGCATACAGCCAACAATGTCCAGCAGCCGCAAGGCAGGCACCGACCGTCTTATCGCAACAGTTATCGGCGGTTTCTGGGGTATTATTGTTTTTGTATCAAACAACTACTTTTTCCCACAGTTTCATCCGATTTTCAAATATGCCATTATCTCGGTATGTCTGATACCGCTTATATACACAAACATCCGTATAAAGCGTCCGTCAAATGTTTCCACAAGTGCGGTTGTGTATCTTATCATCACAGTTTCTTCAACCGGTGCCATGGCAAATGTGCATTATCTGTACAACCGACTGCTTGACACCTTTATGGGTTTTCTTATTGCCATTGCGGTAAATGCAGTTAAACTGCCAAGCGAAGAAGAACTTGCCGCAAAAATAAATGCAGCACAGAAAACCACAGATGCCACAGACACCTGCACTGATACAGACAGCAGCAAGAACAATAACAAATAAATAAAAGCTTACGGTTGTTAGCCGTAAGCTTTTTTGTTTCTAAGTGTGCACTTAGTTTGACAATTCATCTTTTATTTCAGTTCTTCCCTGCACACATTGAGTGCCTTTTCGATAACTGCATCCATATCGTAGTATTTGTACTCGCCCAGACGTCCGCCAAAGATAACCTTTTCTTCCTTTTCCGCAAGGGCTTTGTACTGTGCGTAAAGGCCATTGTTTTTATCGTCATTTACAGGATAGTAAGGTTCGTCACCCGGGTTCCATTCGCTGGAGTGTTCACGGCTGATAACTGTTTTTGGCAGCATATTGCCTTCTTCGTCTTTGCCGAACTCAAACCATTTGTGCTCGATAATTCTTGTGTACGGTGTTTCGCCGTCGGTGTAGTTTACCACAGCATTGCCCTGGAAATTGTCGGTATCCAGCAGTTCGGTGTCAAAGCGTACACTGCGGTATTCAAGATAGCCAAGGCTGTAGCCAAAGTATGCATCTATCGGACCTGTGTAAACCACCTTTTGTGCCATTGCATCATACTCTGCCTTGCTTTCAAGATAGTCAACACCAAGGCGAACTTCGATGCCCTCCAGCATATTGGCAATCATCTTTGTGTAGCCGCCCATAGGGATGCCCTGATAAAGCGCATTGAAATAGTTGTTGTCAAAGGTAAAGCGCACAGGCAGACGTTTGATGATAAAGCTTGGCAGCTCGGTGCATTTGCGGCCCCACTGTTTTTCGGTATAGTGTTTAACCAGCTTTTCGTAGATATCCACACCTACAAGGCTGATTGCCTGTTCTTCAAGGTTTTTCGGTTCTGTAATGCCTGCTTCTTTTCTCTGCTGTTCAATTTTTTCTGCCGCCTGCTGCGGTGTAATCACACCCCACATTTTATTGAAGGTGTACATATTGAAAGGCAGCGAATAAAGCTCGCCGTAATAGTTTGCCACAGGGCTGTTTGTATAGCGGTTAAATTCGGCAAACTGTGTTATATAGTTCCACACCTCTTTGCTGTTGGTGTGAAAGATATGTGCACCGTATTTGTGCACATTGATACCCTCGGTTTTTTCGGTATAGATATTGCCTGCGATGTGGCTGCGCTTATCTATAACAAGCACTTTTTTGCCCTGTGCCTTTGCCTGCTGTGCAAAAACCGCACCAAAAAGGCCTGCGCCTACAACTAAATAATCGTACATAACTTTCTCCTTATCTGTGCCGGAACATCTCTGTCCGGCGCTGTAATATGCTGTATATAAACAGATTGAAATCTACTGTTCGTCCCTGTGGTTTTTGCGGTAAGCCATAAAGTTTTCCAGAATAACGGTTGCCGCAACTGCGTCCAGCACTTCCTTGCGTTTTTTGCCGTAGGTGCCGTTGTCACTGAGCATATTGAGTGCTGTTTTTGTGGTTGCGCGTTCGTCCCACATTTTAACGGGGATATCCACCAGCTTTGCAACTTCTTCTGCCACAAAGGTGCATTTTTCACTGCGCTCGCCACGGCTTCCGTCCATATTTACAGGGTTGCCGATAACAATCATCTGTGCGCCAAGTTTTTTTGATTCCTCTGCAATTTTTTCGATTGCTTTAAGTGTGTTTTTTTCTTTTATAATACCTACGGGACTTGCCAGAAACTCGGTGACATCGCTTACCGCAATGCCTGTTCTGCTTTCGCCGTAGTCTACTGCCATAATTTTCATAAATATCAGTTCCTTTACAAGAATGTCATATTTATATAAATTTTACCACCTTGTTGCTTTTTTTACAAGCACAGCCGCTGTGCATATGCAAACAATCAGATACAATTCACCCTTTAAAAGCACATTTACAACCGCAAATCTGTGTGGTAAAATTAACTTATTGAAAAATCCCTCAAAGGAGAATACATATGAAAAACTTTTTAGACGAATTTAAAAAATTTATAAGCCGCGGCAACGTGGTTGATATGGCAGTCGGTGTTATTGTCGGCAGTGCTTTCACCGCTATCGTAAACAGCCTTGTAAAAGATGTTGTTACACCTCTTATCGGCGTAATCACAGGCGGTGTGGATTTTACACAGATGAAATATGTTATAACACCTGCTGTGGGTGAAACACCTGAAGTTGCAATCCTTTACGGCAACTTTATCCAGGCTATCATCAACTTCATTATCATTGCATTTGTTGTATTCTGTATGGTTAAACTTATCAACAATATGCGTGCAAAAATGGAAAAAGAAAAAGAAGAAGCACCTGCTGAACCACCAAAACCAAGCGAAGAAGTTGTTCTTCTCACCGAAATCCGCGACCTGCTTAAAAAATAATGGTATACAAAACGGACCTCTTATCACACGATAAGAGGTCTTTGTTTTTATGTATTATTTCTGTTTTTTAACACCTGTAACGCGTTCCATAATTGCATCAAGGGCAATCTGCCAGTGGCGGAAAGCCTCGTTGTCTTTAAGGTAGTTTGTTGCCTGCCAGTTAAGGCCGCCCGGTGTCATTTCTTCGGCAAGTTCTTTAAGCTTGCCTTCTTCTGTCTGGCTTGCCATAGTTGCAAGTGCACCGAAAAAGCTTGTTGTATAGGCTTTTGATGCAGGTTCGGACAGGGAGTTTTCGATGCCCCATTCTGTAACAGCATAGCACAGTTCATAGAACGGGCTCATAAGTGCTGTTATTGTGCGCATTGCCGCCATTTCGGTTTTGTCTTCCACCGCAATAAGTGTGCCCAGAGGTCTGATTAAGTCTTCAATTTCTTTGCAAGGCGGGTTGATAACCACAGGTCCGATGCGCTGGCGGATAAACGGCAGTGGCAATACATCAACAAGAATTTCTGTTTCGCCGATAATCTGACCGATTTTTTCAAGACCAAGCACAGGAATAAGGCTGATAACCTTGAGTTCTTTGCGGAATGTAAGCTGGCTTAAAATTTCTTCCGCTTTCTGTGGAACAACAGCAAGGATAACAGCTTCGCAGTTATCCAGCACGTCCTGGTTGTCCTTTGCAACTGTGCAGTTTGGATATTTTGCTGCAAGTGCTGCAGATTTTTCTGCATTGCGTGGGGAAAGGATAAATTCGTGTTCGCATTCCCAGTCACAGAAACCTGTAACCATGGCAGAAGCGATAACACCTGTACCGATAACACCTATTTTCATAATGTATCTCCTATTTTACTGTATAATAATTTTCATTTTTAACTATCGTACTTTCGTAGAACACTTTACAGATTGCAGCAAAGTCCTCGGTATCCTTTACACCTGCTGTTTCAAAACAGGAGTGCATCGCAAACTGCGGCAGACCGATATCCACTGTATTGAGTGCCACCTGTGTGTTGCTGATATTGCCCAATGTGGAACCGCCCACAGAGTCACTGCGGTTTGCAAAGTGCTGAATTTCTGCACCTGCTTTTGCGGCAATTTCCTTGAAAATTGCATTGGAAACTGCATCGGTTGTATATTTCTGGTTTGCGGAATGTTTAACCGCCACACCCTTGTTTATAACAGGGCGGTTTGTCGGGTCTGCAATCTGCGGATAGTTAGGGTGGAGAGAATGTGCATTGTCTGCCGAAATCATAAAGGAATTTGTCAGTGCACAGATATATTTTTCGCTGTCATATCCCAGTGCATTGTTGATGCGTGTAAGTGTGTCGTAAAGCATTGTTGATGCCGCACCCTGTTTTGTGCCGCTGCCCACTTCCTCGTTGTCAAACACTGCAAGCACCGCAATGCTGTCGCTTTCGCCGCTGTTAAGAAAACCTTCCATAGATGTGTATGCACACTGCAGGTCGTCAAGTTTCGGGCCGCAGATAAACTCGCTGTTCATGCCCACAAAGCCTGCCTGCTGGCGCACATAGAGGAACAAATCCTTGGCAACTATATCTTCTTTCGCCACACCTGCGGATTTTGCGATGATATCTTCAAAAGTGCCTTTTGCAGACATATCACCCATAACAGGCATAAGGTCTGTCTGTGCATTGTATTTTTTGCCGTCATTTACTGTGCGGTCCATATGGATTGCAAGGTTAGGGATAACCAGCCAGTCCTTGTCCACATTTACAAGTTTTGTGGTAAAGCCTTTTTCGTCCTTTACGATAATTCTGCCTGCAACGGACAGCGGGCGGTCAAACCATGTGGACATTATCATACCGCCGTAACGTTCGGTGTTAAGACAGATAAAACCGCTTTTTTCAAGCTCTGCATTTTCCTTGATTTTAAAGGTAGGGCTGTCGCTGTGACTTGCCACAATATTAAAGCCCACATATTCATTCTGCGGCACCTTAAAGGCAATAACGGAAGAATCGTTCTTTGTTACAAAGTATTTTCCGCCTTTGGAAAGTGACCATTTTTCGCCTTCCCAAAGCTGAATAAAGCCATTTGCCATAAGCTGATTTTTAATGTTTTCAACAGCGTGAAAAGCTGAATAGCTGCTGTTTAAAAGTCCGATAATTTTTTCTGAAACTGTATTATTCATATGCTGACCGTCCTTGTTTTGTCTATGTACTAAATATACTCTTTTTGCAAATGCATTGTCAACAAAGTGACGGATTTTATACAACCCGATTTTCCATACATACGCCCTATATATCTGCATAAAAATGCCCTGCACCGCAGTTGCCCGCCGCACAGAGCATCAGATAAAAATATTATGTTAAGTAAACTATTCGTTAAGACCAAAACTGATGTTGAGGGCATTGTTCAGCCGCTTTATGTCCTCGTTTGACAGCCGTCCTGTTTTTTCACGCAGTCGCTGTTTGTCTATAGTGCGTATCTGTTCCAGCAGCACCACGCTGTCCTTTGCAAGTCCACAGCTTTCTGCCTTTACGCTGATGTGGGTAGGCAGGCTTGTCTTGTCCTGCTTTGATGTGATTGCCGCCGCAATAACAGTTGGCGAATGGCGGTTGCCCACATTGTTCTGCACAATCACAACAGGCCGCGTGCCGCCCTGTTCGCACCCTACAACAGGGCTTAAATCGGCATAGTAAACCTCTCCCCGGTTTATCTCCATACAGTCACTCTCCTTTGTTTTTATTCCTTTGACTGTATTATTCGCCGTTCCTGTCTGTTTTATTCAAAATAAAATATTTTCACTAAATACAAAAGCGGAGATTACTCTCCGCTTTCGGTTAAGTTATCAAATTCAACGCATCAAATAGTGATAACCAAAACATATTGCTGATTAAATTGTTACTTTCGCCTAAACAGCTCAAAAATCCTAACAAATAAAATGCCGAGTGTCCGATAAAACAATTCAATGTAGCAAATAAACTTTTACTCATCCTGAAATGCTCACCATAAACAGGTAAAGATATAATTACAAACACGGCCGTTATAACAAACAATATTCCTGTTGTTACTACAAACAGAATTTGATTCATAAACACATTTGATATGCAACTCAAACCTCCGATAACAAGAAAGCCCGGCATAAAAAACAGCATAGACAGTGCATCCATAAGATGCCATTTCATTTCTTCATATGATTCTGGTTTTTGTGGAATTGTAATTTTTGTTTTAAGTCTCTTTAACCACAAATATAGGATTACAATAATCACAATAAATAATATTCCAAGTATATCTGTAACAGGCAAATAGTGCACATCATAAGCTGCCGATAACAAACTGCCTACTGTGTAATCCACGACAAAATATGTTGAAACCGCAAATACAAGTGGTGAAAATTTCACCTGAACAGAATACAACCATAAACTTATTGCATAAAAGCCAACCCATATCAGGTGTGCAAACAGTATTTTATCTGCTCCGGACTGAACATCTTTGCTCATCTCCGCAAGAATCATACTGATAGATATGCTGCTGAGCGCAAACATTATACCCAATACAGGGTTATATATTTTTTTATTATACACAAATGCTTTCAATTTAGGGGATGTGATTACAAATTTTCTTCTTCTCAGCAAAATTTTCACCTCCAAAAAAATCTTTATCATATTATATAACCGCCTAAATATTCGGGTCAATATCAACCTTGACTAAAAGGTAGAAATCATAGCTTTTACATAATCATTTGCTATTTTCTCGACCAATTCGTTCATACTGAACTTAACATTTTTATTTTGTGCGGACAAATCAATCATATAGTTAAGTGCATATTCAAGAACATTTTTTGACATTTTAAGGCCATGTTTTGCAAATTCTTCACTTAACACCATTTGTCCTGCTTCACTACATGAAAAATCAAATATATCATTTGCTGATACTTTTTCCGAAACGGCAGAAATTCCTGCATTTACAGCACCATTTACAAAATCCTGCCCTGCTGTACCACCCGATGAGTTTATTTCGTGCATTTTTTCAGAAGATTCGTTGATAATATCCGTGGCTAACAAATACCCCGGAACATATTTATTAATAACTACTTTCGGCACCAATTATATTGCATTTGTTGATATATTATATAACCCTTTTTCAAAAGCACTCAACCCTTTCACAGCTTTATCCTCATATTTTTCCGCTCTTTCCATAGCTCTGTAGGCATTTGTGGTTGTGTCTATATTTTATAAAAAACAAAAAATCAGAGGGCAATTACCCTCTGATTTCTGTCACATTAACCCTAATGCTTCAAACATAGGTTTTAAAAACGATTCATTGTAATATTCAACAGGACCATGTTCTATTATCCCTCCAACATATAACAGTGTAAATGGCCATACTATTTTGGAGGTCAGCCTGTATCCGAAATTGTGCCAATAAGCTCCACTCAAAAAAAACAGACCTATAAAATGCATAAAGAAAAATATTACCATCGAAACAGTTGTTATATTAAAACCTGTCAGCTTCTCAATAATAAAAACAATTTCTCCAAGCTGACTAAAAGCAGTTATTGCAAAAATATCCGTTGTGTATCTAAAAACAAGTTCAAGACCTTCATCTTTGATGTGATATTCAGTCAGAGTTTTATTATGTTCCACTAATTTTAACAATACATAAATCACCGCTATAACAGCAATAAATCCCATTTTAACAACAGAAGTTACAGGCATTAGAACACCTTTGCCAAAAGTGACAAGAATATTGCCAATGCAACTGTCGGTAAAAAGATAAATTGACATTGCATATGTAAGAGGTTTAAACCCCATTATCTCCATAAACCTAAACCAAGAGGTAAAATACAACGCCATACCGCAAATTATAGCTATTATCCTTGATGTCATCCATTCTCCGCCGATAACCTGAGAAAAACTTGCACTATTACCGCAAGCCATACTACCACATACAAATATAATACCCAGATAAACATCCATAGCTTTATCATTGGTTAAGAAAAAATCATCTGCTGGAGGTCTTCTTGACATATCTGCCACCTTTTATATACTTTGTGTTTTACCCAATGATATCATTTTTGCAATACAATGTCTATTTAATTATTTGTTATTATATGAATCCTTTGGCTACACCATTTTCGACATCTATCATTATCGCAATTTTCAACACTTTCCCTAACAATTCTTCGATGTCAAATTCCGCATAAGGGTTATGATACACCTCATCTGCCATATACTTTGCTACATAATCGATTACTTCCTTGGAAACCGGTGCTCCGTATTTTTCAAGTGTATCTCTAACCACAGTATATTTCATATCCTCTGCGGGCATTTTTTGTGCAGCAAAAAAGCGGAGATTACTCTCCGCTTTTCTGTTTTTTATTGCTAAATTTTTCACAACAAAATTTAATAATAATTATTAAAACAAATATTACTGTGACAATCGTGTATGCGGTAATCACAATAGCCACAACTAATGCACCTACAATGCTGCCGCCAAAAGCATAATCATACGAAAGCCAGCTTTGTGCAATACCACACAGTCCCACTGCATTAATCCATGAATAAACAAACAATATACCTATACGGCGAACAATAATATAATATAAAACAGCCAAAAAGGCAAAAATCACAATGCCTTTTCCTATTACAGTTTCTGTTGTATAAAGTTTTATTGACTCGGAAACCATTTCGTATACAGGTGTATTTTTCAAAACTATATCACGAGTTTTATCCACAACAGGTATAAAAATTATAAATGGCAGAAAAAAGAAAACAACTTCAAATATCCAGAATTTAATCTTACTCACAATATTTCCTCCTGCTGCAATTATTTATATAAAAATTATACCATGGGATTGTCTGCTGACGCAATTCGGCACAACATAATTTATTCGAGAAAATCCCAGATTACAGACACCTGATTATCATCTATAGCCTTCAACGCTTTTTTCATCATCAAAATCTGTCTGTCGGTCAAGTTAGGATATGCGTGCCGCAGATAGCCAATAGTTTCTCCTTTATCTAAATATTCAGACAATTCATCCTCTATTTCAGTCTGTGAATATGGTGTAGTCAAAGCTATCTGTATACCTATATCGTTGTTTTGCAAATCCATTTCTGCGTGGTGTTTTTTGGTTGGATATAGTTTTTCTTTATTATAATATTCTGTGTCAATTTCTATCGGCACTTCCTGTTGAATCGCCAAAATATTATTGTCATACTCCAAATCAGAAAAAGTTTCATGTGCCGTCAGAAATTTTCTTGCTTCAGATTCTCCAACAGCATCAGTAATTAAAGCTGCTAAAAACATATACTGAAATGCATTAGGCAATCCACCATCAAGCCCTGCTGCATATTTAGAATACTTTTTATTATTATTCATTTCCCCAATTTCGTTTTCATTATAATAAAAAATATCATTTTTTATTGGTATAACAGTGCTTTTAGCCTTAATTAGTTCAGGAATATTTGATACATACGGTAGAGGATTTTCTATTATTGTACGTATTTCAGCACGATTAAACGGCGTGTGTTCTTCAATAAGCGAATTGATATATTCATTTTGTTTACCATATCCGTTGTAAGAAATTTCTCTCCAGAAATTCTCATCATATTGATATTTTTCATCCGGCGGATTAATCATATCATCATAATCAAGTATTGGATTTTTAAAAGGACTTTTCCCCTGTGTACCTGCTGTTAAATCAGCTTGTTCTTTTTTTCCAACAGTTGTATTTGCCACTTCACTGTTTGGTCCTTTATTGTTTCCAAAATCATCCATCCAGTCAAACAGTTTCCAGCCACCTTTTGCATAGTTTACCGACTGATTTTCCACCTTTTCAAGAAAAGGTGTTTCTTTCTTTGCAGTAACTGCTGCCTTTGCCATCTCCCCATTTGGGCCTGTTGCCTTTGGTTTTGTGTCACTGCCTGTCAACTGTGCGCCATATTTGTTCCACAAAGCATTTAAATCGTTATCATACTGTGATGTCCTTTTGGTTACATCCCCTGATGTTGCTGCCGATACTCCGTTTTTCTGCGGATACCAGCTTTTTGCCGCACCGCCGTAGCTGTTGTCTGACCGTCCGCCATATTCTTTTGGTTGTCTCTGCTGCATTCGGCCGATATAGCTTTCCCTCGCCTTGTTCTGCTGCTGTCGCTGTGCAGCCGTTGTATATTCGTTGCCGCCAAAAGTGTTCTTAGGTTTATCTGCCTTCGCATTGCCCGCCCCTCCGTAACTGCCTGTATTTTTGGCAGGTGCCGTCTTTGGGGCTGTATACGATGATGTGTATGACGGTGTAGGCTGCGGTTCTGTCTTTGGCGGCGTATCGGCAGGTCTTGGAGCAGGCTGAGGTGTCGGGCTTATTGCAGGGGTTGGTGTGATTGATTTCTGCCGTTCCTGCTGTTCTCTCTTTTTCTGCTCCTGGCGTCTTCGCTGTTCTTCCTGTCTCTGTGCTATTCTCGGGTCTAACATATATCCTCCTCCGCTGTCATTTTATTTTCGGTTTTCTCCTTGACCAGTTCCACCAGTTTTGTCAAAAACGGCGGCAGCGGTGTGCCGATATCGGCGATGTTTTCCAGTATGCTTATAAGTTCGTTTGCCAGCAGCCAGAATATCACCGCAAGTGCCACAAGACAGTCAAAGCCAAATTCTATATGCATTGTATGCCCCATTTCCACAATAATAAAATCGGTGATATACCCCACCAGCACCAGCAGCCACATACACACCTTTTTGGCAATGCCGTGAAAGCCCACATCGCTGGACACCCTTTCTCCTCGATAAACCGCCGCCATTATGCCTGTTGCATAGTCAACAATATTTACAAGCAGCAAAAAATAAAACGGCAGTGCCAGCACCCCCAGCCAGCCGTTGACCGCTGTCATCACCGCCACAAATGTTATTTTGATTTTATCTGTAATGTTCATTTTTCTCTCCTTTCATTATACAAAACAAGGGCAGATGTTCCTCGCGGTTCATCTGCCCTTTTGTTATGCTCAGCCTGCCGCAAGCTCTTTTATCCTGCTGAGGGCAGTTTTCAGTTTTTTGTTTTCCTCTTTGAGTTTTTCGCAGTTCCGGCAGATATGACCGCCGTCGCCGTCAGCCTTTCTGCCAAATCCGTTAAGCCCCGCACCCTTGATAATGGATGCAAAATCCTTATAGCAGTTGCTCATATACACCCTGCCGCCTATGCCTGCAACCGATGCACCGCTTGTGTACTGATGCATATCACAAGGAATAGTTTTGTCATATGCTGTGCGGTAGTCCGCTTTCCACAGAGTGTATTTTCTGCTCAAAGCCTCTGTGTCCAGCTTGTTTACAAGCCAGCTTGTGGAAGCATAAAAGCCCACATAATAACCCGCCTTTTCCACTTTGGAACAGAACGCATCGACAATCTGTGTAAGCAGTGCTTTAGACAAACTGCCCTGTCTCTGGCTGTTTTCCACATCATAGTAGATTGGCAGTTCAAACTGTTTGCCTTTCATCAGTTCAAGGCAGTATGCCGCCTCTTTTTCCGCCATTGCAACGCTGTCAGCCGCAGAGTAATAATAAACCCCAACAGGACAGCCAACAGCTTTAAATCCGGCATAGTGTTTTTCAAAACACTCATCTCTGCCCATATTCTGTGCACCCCAGTATGTAAGGCCGATACGCAGAATAACACCGTCCACTGCCCCTGCAGTCTGTGCATAATTTACATTGGGCTGATATTTTGATATGTCCAGAATTTTATATTCCATAATTCAGCCCTCCTTTGTTAAATGCCCAGCTTTTTAAGCTGTTCTTCAATATAAGTGCGTTTGCCCAGCTTGAACACAAGTCTGTCGGTATAAACCGCCGGCATATCAGGTGTTTCGCTTTTCACAAGGCGGTTTTCGATGCCGCATTTAAGCTTGAGCTGATAGTCGTCATAGATGTTAACCGCATTTTCTTCGGCATTTTCAAGTGTGATGCTCTTTGTGTTTTCTTCATTGCTTAACACTGAGTTAAGCAGGTCAACACCGATTGCTTCTGCCTCGCACTCAAAAGTGAGAGTTCTTCTGCTTGCACCGTTGTAAAACTCCTCTGTTTCAACGGCATCAATGTATTCAAAAGCTGTTCCGTTTAAAAATTTAATATTCATATCTCTTTACTCCAATCTTATCGAACTTATTTTTACTGTTGCTGTTTCGCCGCTGTGCAGCTGCGCGATAATATAATGCACACCGCTTATGCCGGTCAGGTCAAATTCGTATTTGCCTGCCTTTGTAATCGGTTTCTGATAAACTGTGCTGTTTTCCACAGCGCCGTACACCTTGCGGCTTGTATAAAAACCAACCCTGTGGTTGCTGTTTATAGCCGCCCCCGAAATGCTGTCCACCACAAAGGTCAGCTTTGAATAACCCGTAAGGTCAAAACTTATTGTCGGCGAAATACCTTTAAGGTCATTTGTAACCGACCACTCCAGCACGTTGCCCGAAAATGTAATGTCATTTACCTTGTTGCCTGTGGAAGTATCATACACTCCCCATTTGTAGGCAGTATTGGGATACACATCCAGACCGTCTTCGTATATCAGAGCATTCACCGAACCGTTGTAATCATATACTTCGCCTATCTGCGTATTTTTTGCACCGTCATAGTCATAAACTTTTCCGATTTCTCTGTTGGTTGTTCCATCGTAATCATAAATTGCCATAACAACACCCTTTACACCTTACGCCTGAAAACTATATTGTTTGTGGACACATTGTATTGTGCCCCTGTACCTTCACTTGATGTTACTCTGTTGTTTCTGATATACGGTCCGGGCACCAGATTTGAAGTTGCTTTTGCTGTTCCGGTAAATTCACCCCCAGCGACAGGCATATATGCCGCAAGGTCAGCCTGCAAGGTAACTTTATTCCACACACCTGTCGGTACACCGCTTGTGTCGATTGTTGCAATATGCATTTCGCCAAGCGAACTTACAGCTATTGCCGAAACCTGTCTTGTTCCGTATCTGCGTGTTATTTCGATATAGCCCTGTGATATAGGCAGTTTCCAGCTTACATCGGTCAGCGAGTTAGGCTGAAGAAAAACCCTTGTATATCCGGGCACCGCAGCCACCGTTTCTGCAAAGTTGGCTGTGGCGTCCAACCCTAAATCTGTCATTGCCGAAAGTGTTTTCATCTTCGCTTCCGCCTTCACTGCATAATAGCCTGGCAGTTCACCGCCCAGTCTCTCCGCATTGTCAACAACGCCGCTGTTATTTGCGTCGTACACCCCTTTGGTCATATCCCCCGCACCTGCATTTATCAGACTGTCCGAAACAACCTCCAGAACCTCTTCTTTTGTGTAGTACCCCGCAAATTTTCCGGCAACCGCATCGATAAAGCTGTTCAGCCTGCCTGCAATAAGCTCCGGCAGCCTGTCAAACACAAGATATTCACCCGAGGTAAGTATATAAAAACCGCCGTCATTGCCATTTACAGCATAAAATCCACAGCCTTTGCCGTCTGTTACACCTGTTTTAAGCACCACCGCTGTATCTCCAAGCGAATAAATTTTATCCCCGCAGTGACACAGCATATATTTTTCGCCTTTAACTGTGCACAGCCATATATTGTGCACCACCCCGGTCAGACTGTATTTTGTCTGCCAGCCGGGTCTTTTCACAGGGCTTTTGCTCTCATCAGGCATCATATTCTCACAGTATGGCGAACGGCTGCGGTCAACCAGTGCAGCGTCTCTGGAAAAATCAACGCCTTTCAGATTTTCATATGTCACTGTGACTGTCCTGTTCTGCATAACCTATTCCACCTCCATTTCCACAGCAGGTGAAGTAACGGTAAGCAGTGTTATATACTGGTTGTTGTACAAAGTGGCAAGGTTGTAGTCCTCCTGAGCCGCCAGCAGTTTTGCCGCAAATCCATAACTCAGAGCCGCATAAAGTTCCTCCTCACAGTCAATCTGGCCCTCCAGACTTTCCACCTTCAGTGGCTTTTCAAGCGGTTTTTTGCCTTTTTTCAGTCGCATCTGGTCATTGTAAATCCTTATTTCATCAAGCAGTATATTGAACAGCTTTACCGCATAAAAATCCAGATTTTCTTCTTCATCTGTACGGGATATACTCAAAGCAAGGGCGTTTTCATAAATTTCCTTTACATTCAAAGCAATTCCTCCTTTTTGTGCACAGCCCCTGTGCCTGTATGGCGCAGGGGCTGTACTGTATTATTCAGGTCAAAAATCAGATTGTTTTTTCTGCAACCGCAGAGTCAAACATACCGTTTTTAAAAGCATATGCCTTTACAGTTGTACCTTCCGGAACATCTTCCGGCTGGCCTGCAACTGCTGTTTTTGAGTATCTTGGGTCTGTGCCGTCAAGTGTATATTTAAACTGCGCTGCCTGTGTTGCGCTTGTAAGTGCACCCGTTGCAGAAATTTCAGGCACTGCACAGATTTCTGCCTTGGAAGTGTCCACCTCTACATAAACACCGTTTGCACGGGAAGCAATAACAAAGCAGTCATAGTAGTTTCGGCCTTCAAGCAGATTGCCGGACACACCCGGAGGGTCCTTGTGGATTTTTGCATCTTCAATTGTTGTCGGTGCAGTTGCCGCAGCCTTCTGAACAATGATAAAGTTTACATTTTCAGGCCAGCGGCCTTTTGGCACTTTAACCACCTTCATATTGTCAAACTTGCCCACAACACCTTTTGTAACCGCTTCAAGAGCCACCTTGTCGATGCTTACAAATTCATCGGAAAGTTTAAGCAGTTTATATGCTGCCGCATTCACAAAAAGTGTGCGGTTGTTCTGTGCAATTTCCGCATCGTCAAGATAAACCGTGCCGTCACAGATTCTGTCCACAATATTGGATTTTGAAAGTGCTGTTGAGTTGCCCACAATTCTGCCCGCCTTGCGGCTGAGAACACCAAGGGCATAACGGTCAAATTCAGGGATAGCGCGTTCTGCAAGCTGAAGTGTAAGCATCTTTCTTGCAAAATCCTCTGTATCGTTTTTATCCTGGCTGTTACCCTTGTCAATTGTCAGCGCAAAGGAGCACCCATACCGTGATAGCTGCCCCTCACTGCCTCCCAGTTCATAAACACAACAGGATACAAAGTCTGCCCTGTGTCAGTTTCCTCCGTCACCACCTGGTTTTCGGTTGTCTGCATAAAATGCACCCTGCCGTCCTTCTTGTAAAGTCGTATAAGCACAGTAACCGTATCCTCATCTTCAAAACCAAAGGAAAAGCTGTTTTCCTCACTGCAGTGCGGATACTGCTGTCTGAAAACCTCCCTGTTCATCTTCTTTACAATAATTATGTACGGCTGCTTTTCCACCTCAGCAGTGGAACGGTCGCCAAACACAATATTGGTTCCTGCCACAATCTCACTTTCCACCGTGTCGGTTTCGGGGTTATACCTCATATACATTGCACCGTCTCCGTCAATGGCAGCATTCTTAATAACATTTCTCAGCTTTGTTTTAAAACGGGAAGCCTCATTGATTTTTTCCATCTCCTTTTCCAGTGCATCTGCAAGCACAAACTCGCTGTCCCTGCATTTAAGATTGATAGCCACATCCTGCACCATAAGCATGCTGATAAGATAGTTGACCACCCTTTTAACAAAATTCAGCACAGGCTTTTCAAGGTCGGGAGCATTCAGTCCCTCCCACTGTCTGCCAAGAAAAAATTTGTGATGCTGCTTTGATTTGCTGAACAGGTCCAGACTGTTTTTATACGTCAGGTCTTTCTGATATTCCTGCCATATGCTGCGGCAGGTAAGCTTGTTTTCCGTCATAGGTCTAGCACTCCTTTCCGCCGTATGCCATCAGCCTTTCAAGCTGTGCATACAGCTGTCTGTCCTTATCCTTTTCATTACAGGCAAGTTCCGCACTGCGATACTTTCCGTCACAAAACCGGTGATATGCCACCGCCCCTGCCGCTGCACCTGCCATAAAAGCTACAATAATATCCATCTTCGTCCTCCTATACATTAAGCAGCTGCTGCAGATATTTACGTTCCAGTTCATTCAGGTCGTCGTTATATTTCTGCTGAATATCACCAAGAATACCTGCATAGTTTCTGTTTTCCTGCGCGCGGCCGCTTTCATAATTAAGTCTGCTGCGGTTTTTCAGGCTTTCAATCTCACCGCCCGCACCCCACATTGCAGTTTTCTGCGGCACTCCCTGCAGTCCCTGCATATACGCAATATAAAGCTGTCGCAGGTTATCTCTGTTGGTCAGTCCCGCCGCCTTCTTCTGCGCCTCAAAGTTTTCACCAATCAGTTTTCTCTCCCTGTCTCTGTTTGCATTTATGGCATTTATCCTTTCCTGACGGCATCTGGCCTCCTCCGCAGCCTTTGCCTGCTCGGCTTCGCGTTTTTTCCTCATTTCTTCTGCCAGTTTTGCCGCACCGTCATCTTCCGATGCCGTTACAGTCTGTCTTCCGGCAGACGTTTTTTTAGTGCTCATACCGGTATTGTCCGGCACTGTTTCCGTAACATATGTTCTGTACGGCATGCTGTGCGTATTGGTATTGCCATACACAGGCACTTTCTTGCCGTTGTTTAGATACATATATTTCTGTGTTGCCATCTTCTGTTCTCCTTTCAGAATTCAATAAATTTTTCAATCTGTCTGTCATAGCTGTTTTCTTCATCGTCCTCCACCGGACGCACAGCAGGTGTAGGGCGTCCCGCCACAAAATACCGCAGTGCATCAGGTGCATGGGTCAGCTCGTGGGGTGTGTCCGCCACATCATTGGGGTTTGTCTTGTCAAAGGTCAGCCCGGGCAGTGTCCGTATCAGATTAGGGCAGGTTTCAAAGATAACAAGATTGGCTGTAATGTTTCCCCCTTCGTCCTTAAAAGGCATCAGCCATTCCTTCAGGTTGTACCAGCCCTGCACCCTGTTGTTTTCAGCTCTGGCAAGCAGAATACCGTTTTCTGCAAATATTTCGGCAACGCTTTTGCCGGTATCCTGCCGCCGGTTATACATATCAGGCGGTGCATAATAAACACTTATATCCTTTTCCTCTGCAGCAAGTATCTCCTTTGCCGCTGCCGAAATTATCAGATTGGGTTTGTATATCTCCCTGTACACATAAGCCCTGCCCCGTGTGTCCACCGCAATAAAATATCCCGCCAGCATATCAAGACCGTAGTCCATGGTAAAATACCTTTTCCAGTGTTTTGGTATAGCAAAGGGCTTTACAACGTGTATGCTTCTGCGGAACTCGCTGAAATACTGTCCTTCAAAAATATCCCAGTCACCGTAAAGCAGAGCACGGCGGTCCTTTTCGCCAAGGCGGTTAAGCCGGTTTATATAATGTCTGTCATTCTTCATAAGAAAACTGTTGTCACTGACCCTTGCGGGTATAAACTGCCGTGTTCCGTTTTCGTCGCTGTAAATGCCGTTGCAGCACCGGTCGATAAACCTTGCCTTTACCCAGCTGTGCCCCACACCGCCCGGGTTTGTGCTGCTTTTTATCTGCTTTGGATAGCTGTTCACACCGCGTATACGGCTCATAAGATAGATGTACATATCCTCGGTAAAATGCGTCAGTTCATCAAAACGGATAACATCATATTCTGCCGACTGATATCTGAACACATCATTCTCCCTGTCACAGTAACCAAAATCTATTATGCTGCCGTTTGCAAAAC
This sequence comes from Oscillospiraceae bacterium, assembly GCA_017505635.1. Taxonomy (GTDB): domain Bacteria; phylum Bacillota; class Clostridia; order Oscillospirales; family Ruminococcaceae; genus RGIG3102. The sequence continues at coordinate 72,643 of JAFVOU010000022.1, forward strand.
TGCCCGTGTGTTTTGCCGAATTGTACCTGTACACCGACATATCAAACAGCCCCAGAGACACACGGATAAGACTTTTTTCAAGTTCGGGCAAAGTGCGGCGCAGAATAAGCTGTTTGGATTTGGGATATTTCATTGCATATAAAAAGGAATCTATCAACTGGGCATAGCTTTTTCCGCCCCCTGCCGCACCGCCAAACAAAACCTCATCTGCCGTGCTGTCGATAAATTCCCTCTGTTTTTTTGTTATTTCAAATTTTATCCTTATCCCCCCTTAAAAATATGTATATAAAAAGCCGGTCAAAGCAAACCTCTCAGATGCAATCTTTCCCGCTTTTACCGACCTGTACACATATTAATTTTTAATCAACCACCTTTATCTCCACACTGAAAGGCTTTTCCTCTGCATCCTGGCTGCCCACCGTGCTGAGAATTGTTTCAAAGGCATTCTTGTCGCCTTTTATGGCTTTTGCCACCTGAGCGTACACAATGGCCTGCCCGGCTGTCATACGCCGTGTGTTCACATTCAGCACACCGCATATCTCATCCCTCACAGTGTCCGCAACACTTGTTTTAAGTGCCTTGCCAAGATTGTTTCTGATATCGGTGTCCGTTTTGTTTTCCATTGGCATTACCTCCTTTCCCCAACCTTCGACGATACTATCATATCACGGTTTTAAGGCCCTGATGACGCATCTTTTGCTGCATCTTTTGATGCATACAATGTTGCCGTTTATGTTTACATTTTATTTTCACCCACAAAAAAAGAACACATTCCCATATAAGAATGTGTTCACTGCATAATGAATATCTTTAATATAAATACTTTATCCCTCTGTATGCACAGCATTTTAAACCACTAAAACTTTACCCTCAGTTCTATTACCCTGCCAAGAATTACAATGTTTTTTTCTTCTGCATCCCTGCGGGTAAAAAACATCGGTTCGTATTTTGAATTGTTGGATATAAGCACCAGCCCGTCCGAATGCTTGACCACCTTTTTGCAGGTTGCCTCTCCGTCCACCATAACAATGGCTATCTCGCCGCTATCCACATCGCTCTGCTGCTTTACAATCACAATATCCCCCGCAGCCATACGCGGCTCCATGCTGTCGCCTTTAAGCTTAAGGGCAAACAGTGTATCGTTCTTCACCCATTCACGGGGCACTTCTTCCCATCCGGTTATATCCTCCTGTGCAGCAACAGGCAGTCCTGCCGCCACCGTCCCGATAACAGGAATTTTGACAGTAGCAGATTCTGCATACTCCTCTGCCGTGGCAGCTTCCTCAGCCAGAAGCATTTCCGGGCTCACTTTAAGTATTTCGCTCAGTTTTTTTATTCGGTCACGGCGCATATTGCTTATACTGCCCGTTTCCCAGCGCTGCACAGTAGCCTTGGAAACGCCCACATATTTACCTATATCTTCAAGGGTTATCCCCAGTTCTTTGCGCCTGGTTTTTATAAAGCTATCCATACAAAAAACTCCTTTTCCGTGTTTTTTATCATACTATAAAATAAAGGTTTAATCAACTTGTCAAACTTCACGTTGCCAAAACGCAACCTGTTTTTTTTAATATCCGTGTCATAATCCGACACCATTCTCCCCCCTTCGACATTCCTCACCCTTGACAAAAATCGCTTATATGCGACTTCAACAAATTTAAAACCAAATATTTTACAACCTTTGGTTGTTTTTCGGTTGACTTTGGGGTAGATAAAATAGTATTATATGTTACAGAAATGCAACTTTTCTCGCAGAGCCTCAAAGGAAAGGAGACCACAGATGATTTACCAAGAACTTAAAAAGCAGGCAATAAAAGACCTGACCGATTATTATTTTCTAAAATCCAGCCTGGACACCCTGACAAAGGAAATAAGCCTTTTAAAAAACTCCGGTTTTTATTCCAGCCCTTCCTTCAGTCATTCGGTTATGTCCTCTCATTCCTCTGACAACGTGATGTTAAAACACATTTCCAGAATTGAAGCCCTGGAAAAACAGCTTGCACGCAACAAATCAAGGCTGGAAAACATAGACCTTGCCCTTAACGCCCTGCGCACCCCACAGCGCGAAATACTTTTCAGCTACTACATAAACCGTCAGCGCACGGCAGTCACCCGCCTTGCAATAGACAGCCACACCGACCGCAGCGCCCTTTACCGCCGGGCAAACCGCGCGCTGGACAAGTATATCCTTGCCTATTTCGGCACTTTAGGTGACAGGGAACTGTAAATTTCTGCATTGTTGATATCCATCATTTATATACGGGCGGGCTGTACGCAATGTCATTAAGATAACAAAATATGTCATTCTGAGGAATTTTAATTCCGAATAATCTCTCGGTTTTATCAGACAAAGAGATTCTTCGCTATGCTCAGAATGACATTTTGTTTTATCCTATTAAGCAGAACCCTGAAACATAAGTTTAATTTAATAATAGACATCAGTCCTACCGTTATGTTATACTGTAAGTTGATAAGATATGTTTGTCACTTACAGTATTTTTGCAGGGAGGTTTCGGTTTGAAATTCATCATATTCTCCGCACAATATCTGCCAACAGTAGGCGGTGTTGAGCGCTACACAAATTCCCTTGCAAAAAAACTTATTGCAAAAGGTCACTCTGTTACAGTGGTAACCTCGGCACTTGACGGTCAGCCCCACTGCGAAACAGACACTGACGGCATAAAAATTTTCCGTCTGCCCTGCCTTATGCTTATGGGCGGCAGATTTCCCGTAATAAAACCAAGTGCACAGAAAACTGCTTTCGAAAAGCACTTTGCTGCCGAAAAATACGATTTCTGTGTTATACAGACACGCTTTTACATCAACAGCCTGTTTGCCGCACAGCTTTGCAGAAAATATAATGTTCCGTCTCTGGTTATCGACCACAGCACCAGCCACCTTATGGGCGGCGGCATTGTGGGAAAATGCGGTGACATCTACGAACATTTTGCAGCAGATTATATAAAAAAACGCACCGATAAATTCTTTGGTGTTTCGGGCAGATGTGCCCACTGGCTTAAACACTTTGGCATAAATGATGCAGGTGTTATGTACAACTGCCCAAACCTTGACGCAATCAGCACTTTGCCTGCTGCCGCAAAAAGCGATTACGGCTGCAGCGAAGACGAAATTCTTGTGGTTTTTGCCGCACGTCTTATTGCCGAAAAAGGTGTTTTAAAGCTGATTGAAGCCTTTAACAAAATTTCCACAACCAACAAGGCAAAACTTGTTATCGCAGGGGACGGCGCCCTTTACAGTCAGGTCAAAGCCATGGAAACCAAAAACATCTCGGTTGTAGGGGCCCTTAAATTTGACGATGTTATCGCCCTTTACAAAGCAGCAGATATATTCTGTCTGCCAACCGATTACCCCGAAGGTTTTCCTACCACCGTGCTGGAGGCTGCCGCCTGCAACACAATGGTTATCGCCGCAGACAAGGGTGGCACGGGAGAAATTATTTCTTCCGATGAGTACGGCATTCTCATCACCGACAACACAGTGGAAAACCTTGTAAAAGCCCTCGAAAAGGCAATTGACGACAAAACCTACCGAAACACTGCAATAAAAAATGCCCATGCAAAACTTATGGAAAGCTTCACATGGGAAAAAACAGCCGCAAAACTGGAGGCAGAAGCAGTTAAAATTATAAACGACAGAGGATAGTATGAAAACACTTATAGTTATTCCTGCATACAACGAAAAAGACAATATCGAACGTGTTGTGGACAACCTTATCGAAAATTTCCCGCAGTACGACTACGTTGTGGTCAACGACGGCAGCACCGACATTACAGGTGACATCTGCCGCATAAGAGGCTACGAACTTATCGACCTGCCTGTAAACCTTGGTCTTGCAGGCGGCTTTCAGGCGGGGCTTCGCTATGCAAGAAGCCGCGGCTACGATGCCGTGCTCCAGTTTGACGCAGACGGTCAGCATCTGCCGGAATATATTGCACCGATGATTGAATGCATGGAAAAAACCAACTGCGACATCGTTATCGGCAGCCGTTTTGTAACAGTAAAAAAACCAAAAACACTGCGCATGGTAGGCAGCTATCTTATCAGCTGGGCAATGCGCTTTACAACAGGCAAAAAAATCTGCGACCCTACAAGCGGCATGCGCCTGTTCAACCGCAGAATGATAAAGGAATTTGCCCTTGATGCAAACTTTGCCCCGGAACCTGACACAATCAGCTTTTTGCTTAAAAACGGCGCAACAATCCGCGAAGTACAGGTAGAAATGGCAGAACGCATTGCAGGCGAAAGCTACCTTAACCTTAAAAATGCCGCAAAATATATGTTCAAAATGGGCATATCCATTGTGCTTATCCAGTGGTTCAGAAAGAGAAAGGAGATTAAATAGATATGAGCAGTACACTTATCGGTCTTTTGCTTATAGGCAGTGTCTTTACATTTCTGTTTGTAATGCGCCTTATCCGCAAATCTGCCGTGCGCATTGAAGACACATTCTTCTGGATTTTCTTCTCCCTCATTATAATCATCCTTGCCGCATTCCCCCGCATCCCTTACAGACTTGCAGCAGTTCTGGGCTTCCAGTCACCTATCAACCTTGTTTACCTTGTTATCATCTTTGTTCTTATTGTAAATCAGTTTCTTATGTCCCTCAAAATCAGCAAGCTGACCATCAAGCAGAAAGAACTTGTTCAGGCAATTGCAATCAACGCAAAGCAGAGCAAAGACGAAATGGACGGAAAAAACAGCCTTAATTAATGCAAACAAAAAATCTCACGGTTCTCCGTGAGATTTTCTTTTTGTGTATATTATTCAATTATCTTTTCAAAACAGTCCAGCATACTTTCGGCAACATATTCCACCGTTGCTGTTCTGTACAGTTCCTTTACTGTGGCAAAATCAACATTTCTGCCTTTTGCATTTTCCAGAAAATTTTTCAATTCTGCAACCTCTGCACTTTTCCATTCCTGCAGATTATGCACCAGCGGATATTTTGCAAAATACTCTGCCGCAGGGCAGTTTTCAATTCTCTGAAGATTTAAAATCGGTTTGCCCATTGCAAAATAGTCAAAGATTTTGCTTGGCACCTGATTGTCGATTTTATTGCTTATGTTAAACAGCACATCCGCCTTTTCCATTGTGGCAAGGGCAACATCCGCACTCACCTTTTCCTTAAAGAAAACATTCTGCGGATATTTTTCTATATACTCATCCAGCACCGCGCTGTTGTTTGTGCCCATAAAATATATGCGCACCTTTTCGCCTTTATCAAACAGACTGCTTAAAGCTTTAAGGGCATATTCAGGGCTGCGAAAGCTGTCTGCCACCACGCCTCCAAAAAGAATATTGATATATTCCCCGTCAAAATCAATTGCGGATTTTACCGTTTTTCTGCCGTCTGTTTCCGCCTTTGCCTTAACATTCGGAAAATCCACCGCCGTCATTTTATCTGTATATTTTTTATACAGTTCATCTTCAGCATACTGTCTTTTAAGCACAGGTGTGGTAAAAATATGTTCCACCTTGTCAAAAGCGGCACATTCCTTTTCAATAACAGCAACGTCACCGTTTGGGTTGTCAATGCGGTGCAACCCCCACGGGTCCATCTGATATGCCACCATCGGCACATCAATACCGCCGTTTACAACCTTTTCAAAGCTGTTTATCGGTTTGTACGGCAGCACCATAACATCAGGCGCAAATTCTGCCGCAAAGCCTTTCAGCTGTTTCAAACAGGACGGCTGTTCCACCTTTTCGATATATGCGGCATTGTATCTTGCCGCCAGCCATACAGCTTTAAGCGGATGTTTTTTTATAAATTCTCCCCGCAGGGAATTTCTGTCCCCTTTGCTGATAAACTCCTCAAAAGCTTCACTTGCCGTTACTATTGCCTTTGGCGCACTGAATTTTTTAAGCAGCACACCATTGTAAAATTCATCACAAGGCTTGTAATAGCAGATGCCGTACATCGCAACTTCGTGCCCCTGTCCTGCCATATATTCTGCAAGCTGCAGCACTATTTTTGTATTGGCGTTAAGTTCTTTGTCAAGTTCCCCTGCCGAAAACAGTATCTTCACGGTATGCACCACCTTCCAAAACTACATTTTGTATAAACAAGTCACAATATTACATTTTGCATACACCCCTGAAGCACAACCCTATCTTGCCACAAAGCGGGAATACACCTTAACCAGCAGATAAAGCGGTGTGTACAGTTTATATCTCATTAAAATCCAGAACAGTTTAACCTGAAATTCCACACAGCTTAAATCGTCCCTGCTGAAAGACAAATCAACCCTGTTGCCATCGATTGTCTCTTTAAGATATCTTTTAACTTCGCCCAGCGGCAAAGCATCAATTTTCTTTTTAACCACCGCAGAAAAGGTAACGATAAACCTTATGCGGTTGCGTTTTTCCACTTCCCGTGCATCAAGGCCCAGTCTTTTTCCAATCTGCTTTGTGTACTCTGCAAAGCGTTTAAGGGCAGGTACAGTATAATCGTGCACTCTGTTGGAAACCGAACCCATATGCCTGCGGTAAAAATAAAGGGGACTGTTGACAGCCTTTGCCCTTTCTGCATAGGACAAAAACTCTATATTGAAAAAGTTATCCTCACTGAAAACTTCTTCCATAGGTTTAACCGCAAGATTATTTTTTTCAATAATGCTTCTGCGGTAAACCGCCATACACATACTGCCTGCAATTTCAACCCCCGCTTTTGTGCTTGCAATCAGCGGCAGAATCATCTGCTGTGCAATCTCTCCGTTGGTTGTACAGTCACTTTCGCTTATATTGCGCATACTGCGGTTGGACAAATCATCATCAAAAAAGCGGTAGCAGGTACAGTACACTGCATCGAGATTGTTTTCTTCAATCTCCTTCATCAGCTGACAGTACATATCGGTGTCGATAACATCATCCCCGTCCACAAAGGTCACATATTCGCCCTTTGCCACTGCCATACCGCAGTTGCGGCTGTCTCCCGGGCCTTTGCCCTCACTTTTAACAATGGTGATATTGTCATATTTTTCTGCAAACTGACGGCATATCTCCATACTTTTGTCGGGATAACCGCCGTCCACAATAATAATTTCAAAATTTTGCCGTGATTGACTAATCACCGACTGCAGGCAGTCGGTGATATATTTTTCGGTATTATAAACGGTTACAATTACGCTGAGTTTTGGATTCAATACTTTCTGCATAATTTTTTAATTCCTCTCAGGCAGTAGGCACCGCCGATTAAAACCTTGTCCTTTATTGCTGCAGGGCCTGCCATAAGTTCCTTTACATACAGCGAATATCCCTGCCAGTTGGTTATAAGATTTTTGTCCACATTTTTTGTCATACCGTCTTCAAGGTATTCGGTTATGTGCACAATTTCATTGAACCATCTTATTTTGTATCCCGCCTTTGCAATGCGGTTCCAGATAAGTGCTTCCGGCACAAACTTTTCCCCCGCAAATTCAGGAAACGGAAACTGTCTTATCACTTCGGTAAAAAACATTTCGGATTTATCCCCACCAATGTTGTGACTTGCCCTTTCCAATGTTGTGGCGTCCACATATTCACCCTCAAAGGTTGTACCGATTATACCGCCGCTTTTATCGCCGCGCAGACCGCCCACACCTGCAAACTTTTCGCCTTCAGGCAGATTTTTTATCCATTTAAGGCAGGTTTCCACACCTTTTGGTGTCGCTGTATCATCGCTGTCGATAATCCAGAAATATTCACCCTGTGCAAGCTGCAGGCCGCAGTTTATTGCACTTGGCTTGCCGCCGTTTGCCTTTTTATGGTATCTCACCGCAAACTTGCCGTTATCAAGCCAGTCCCTCACCAGTTCTTCGGTGTTGTCGGTGCTGCCGTCATCCACAATAAGCCACTCAAAATCAAAACAGGTCTGATTAAGCAGGCTGTTGTACAAATCCCCAAGGGTATATGCACGGTTGTAGGTAGGTGTAAAAACAGTAATCATAACATCACCTTAAAGCCGGGAAAATTTTTCAAGATAGAATTTCTGCACCTTGTCGGCAACTTCGCCGATGTCATAGCCGCATTCTCTTATGCGGTCGTGGTTGTTTTTCTTTTCGCTTACATCTGTGTTAAGTATAACATCTGCCCAGTACTGCGCACCTTTTTCAAGAGGGATAAACACAATGTCATCACTCACTTTTGCTTCCATAGGCACACGGTCACTTGCAATGCATTTTACACCGCAGGCCTGTGCTTCCACAAACACAATGCCAAGGCCTTCAAACAGACTTGGCAGACACATAATGTCTGTTCTCTGCAGCAGTGCATTTACATCGTTGCAGTCGCCCATAAACTCCACAGCCCCGTTCAGACCAAGTGCTGCAACCTTATCTTTAAGCATAGCTTCGGTGTCGCCTGTGCCGGCAATAACAAGCTGTGCATTTTTGTTTTTCTTATAAACTTCGCTGAATATATCTATAAGGAATGTATGATTTTTTTCTGCAGCCAGTCTGCCAACGCAGGCTATGGTAAGCTTGCTGCGGTCGCGTTTGTCCTCGCAGCTGAATTTTTTAAGGTCAATACCGTTCTTAACCACATTTACATCATCGCGGTCCCTGCCAAACAGCCAGTCACCAGCCTCCTTGCTGCAGGCAAAGCGGTCGGTACAGTTAGGGTTAATCATAAAGCCATAATAACCCTTAACCACCTTGTATGCCAGCATACCGCTGGATGCAACCGAATGGCTGTGGCTGATGCGCACAGGAATACCTGCACGTTTTGCCTCACGCATGATATGTCCCGAAAACTTGTCCATATGGGAATGAACAATTTTGTATTCCGGATGGGATGCAAAGAATTCCCTTACATATTTTGTATATGCAAAAGGCCCTTTTTCGGTAATAAACGGAATTTTGTACAGCCTGCCGCCAAGAGCTTCTATCTCCGGCTTATACACGCCGCCAAAGCTGTACAGAAAGTCAAACTGAACCTTTGTGCGGTCGATGTTGCGGTAGAGGTTCATAATATAAGTCTCATAACCTCCGCGTCCTATGCCTGCAACACAGTGCAGAATACGGACAGGTTCGCCGTTATTCATTTGTTTTTCGTTTAAAGTGTTCATACATTCACCTTTTATATAAGAGTGTCACAATCATGCCCAAGCATCGGCACGATGACACACTACGGCTATTTTATTATCCATATAATTATACTATATCCCATACCAAAAATCAACAACAGGTGTCGCCTCCGCCGCCATACACGTTTTGCTGTATAGGCATTTTTTTGAGACTGTAGCAATAACCGTGCAAATTTTCGCCCTTCCCGCCTTTACACATATTTTTCATTTGACATAGATATTATTTTGCCATATAATCCATATGTTAAGGGGGGTGACCGCATGAAAAAGAAAAAGCTTTTATTTATTTTATTACCAATCATATCTGCACTTTGTATCGGTGCATTTTTTGTATACACAAATGGCCTTACAACACCAAATCCGCACATCACCTGCATCGAATCAAGCGGCAAACCGGAAATATCCTGGAGTGCTGTGGAAGGTGCCGGCAAATACGAAATATGGCGGTCTGCAACAGGCAAAGCAGTTTCCTTTAAAAAAATACACACTACAGAAACAACATCATTTGCCGACACAACTGCTGTTGCCGGAGAAAAATATTTTTACAAGGTAAAATCCGTATCAGGCATCAAAGGTGCTTTTTCTCACCCTGTAAACATTGTATGCACCCTTGCCGCACCGGAACTTACAGATTTTTCCAACGATGCCATCACAGGCAAAATCATAATCAACTGGAATGCTGTTGAAGGTGCTTCAGAATACGAGGTATACCGCAGTGAAACAGGCGAAGAAGGCAGTTTTCAGCTTATTGCAGATACAGCCTCAGCAAGTTTCACCGATAAAGATACTGCCGCAGGCGCAGTATATTACTACAAAGTAAAAGCAATCCACGCAAACTCCGTGGCAGACAGTGTGTTATCCTCTGCCCGCAGTCATATATGTGTCCTTCCATCTCCAACCGGTCTTACCCTTTCCAACATTGGCAAAACGGGCAAAATCCAGCTTAAATGGTCCCCTGTCGAAGATGCATCTGAATATGCGGTTTACCGCAGTGAGACAGGCGAAGAAGGCAGTTTCACCTTCCTTTCCGGCACAGAAAAAACTTCATTTACCGACAGCACTGCCCTTGCCGGCAGCACATACCATTACAAAGTAACGGCTGTGCACTCCAATGCCGAAGCAGAAAGCGCATTTTCTGCTGCTGAAAAACAGGTATGCATACTTGCAAAACCTGTAATCTCAAATCTTTACCGCAATGCTTCCGGTGTTGCTGTTATGGAGTGGACTGCGGTTGAAGGCGCTTCAGTATACGAAATTTACCGCAGCACAACAGGTGAAGACGGCAGCTTCAAGCTTCTTTCCGAAACTGCATCCGCAGCTTTTGCCGACGAAAATGCTTCTACAGATAAAATCTATTACTACAAAGTCAAGGCAATTCACAGCGACAAAGATGCAAACAGCAAACTTTCCGACAGCCATATGCTGTCAAGCAAACTTTCCTCTCCTGTAATCACAATCGAAACCAATCAGGACGGCAACCCTGTTATCAGATGGGAAAGACAGTATAATGCAACAGGTTACGAAATTTACCGTGCGGTAAACGAAAACGGCATCTACCGCAAACTGTCCACAGCAAAAGGCAACTCCTATGTAAGCACCGACATTTTTGACGGCGCAGAATATTTCTACAGAATAAAAGCCCTTGCAAAGTCCGAAACCGACAGCTCTGACTTTTCAAACACTGTCAGCTTTATCAAAGGCGGAACACCTGCAGAGTTTACAACCGCATATGTTTCATCCCTTATGATTACCGCATATGCAGAACCCGTAAAAGGTTACGAACCTGTAGTAATTCCATATATGTACGAAGTTCAGCTTGGCCCGACAATATCCCAATCTCCAAAAGGCAGCTGGATTCAGATTAAACATCAGGACAAAACTCTCTACATCGTGGCCGAAGAATGTGCTTCATCCTTCACCGATACTCAAAGCAGTTTTGACTATATAAAACCGGAACACACTGCAATCCAGAACGAAATTCTCGAACTTGCAATGAGCTGGCTGGATAAGCCTACCTGTTACATCCTCAACGCCCTCCCCGGTGACATAGACCTTGCAACAGGCAAATACGCCTTTGACTGTTCCGGATTTGCAAAGTATGTTATTGATACTGTTATGAGCAGATACGTCCCTTGTTTCTTCCTCACCACAAACATCACCGACCTCTACTGCTATGGTCCTCTTTACAACAAAGGTTTCAACAATCAGTTTGACGCCATTGATGTTCCTCTGGAAGAAATCCGTCCGGGTGATGTTGTGTTCTTCAAACTTAACGAAAACGACCCTAAAATCGTTACCCACTGCGGAATTTATATGGGCAACGATGAATATATCCACTGTACAGATGCAACTGACGGTGTTTTTATTGCACCTCTGAACGAAATACGCAGAGAAAAAATTGTAGGTGTAAAACGTTATTATCCTGATAAGGTTGAACCTGCAAACCAGCCTATACGAAACACCGAAAAACGCAAGGTTGCTATTTTCAGCGAGCCTGATACAGAGTCCCTGCAGATTGGCAAGGTTGCAAAAAGCGGCGAGGTAACACTTCTTTTTACAACCATTACAGAAAACTGGGGATATGTACAGACAGCCGACGGCCAGAACGGCTATGTGCTTATGAGGTATTTCGAAGCCGTGCAATAAAGCGGAAATCCTTATTGCCACAACGCAATCAATCTCTGTAACAACAGATATCCTGAATAAACAAACAGCACCCGTGTACTGCAAAGCAGCACATGGGTGCTATTTTTTTCTGTACTTTTTCAACTCGCGCTTTTATTTGACATATCACAATTTATGCTTTATAGTTAAAACGAGAGAGGTGTATTTATGAAAATAAAAAAATATCTATCAGTTTTAATTGCTGTAACATTTATCTTCTGCCTGTGTGCAGTCACCGCCAGCGCAGCCAAGCTGACCGCTCCTGTGGTAACTATTTCCTGCGCAGAAAAAACAGGCAAACCTACACTTAAATGGGAAGCTGTTGAAGGCGCAACAAAATATCAGATATGGCGCTCCAAAACAGGCAAAGTCGGCAGCTTTGCACTTATCAACACAGTTACAGGCACAAGCACAACCAACAACAATGCTGTAGCCGGCACAAAATACTTCTACAAAGTTAAAGCTGTAAATGCAAACAGCAGTGTCTTTTCACAGCCTGTAAGTATTGTATGCGACCTTCCAAGCCCGGAAAATCTTACCATTACAAATGACGCCGCAACAGGCAAGCCAAAACTTACCTGGAACAAGGTGGAAGGTGCGGTAAAATATCAGATTTACCGTTCCAAAACAGGCAAGGACGGCTCCTTCAGCCTTATTAACACAATCACAGGTACAAATACCATCAACAAAAATGCTGTTGCCGGTACAAATTACTACTACAAAGTTAAAGCTGTGCACACAAACACAAATGCAAACAGCGCATTTTCCGCAAAGGTAAGCTGTGTATGTGATCTTGCACGTCCTGCAAACCTGACTGTTTCAAACGATGATGCAACAGGAAAACCTGTTATAAAATGGGACGCTGTTGACGGTGCTGCAAAATATCAGGTTTACCGTTCCAAAACAGGCAAGGACGGCAGCTTTGCACTTATCTCCACAACAACAGCAAAAAGTCTTATCAACAAAAATGCTGTGGCAGGCACAAATTATTACTACAAAGTTAAAGCTGTACACACAAATGCAAATGCAAACAGCGCATTCTCCTCTTCTGCAACCTGTCTGTGCAAACTTGCAAAACCTGAAATCATCTCCGTAACAAACGATGCATCAGGCAAACCTGTTATAAAATGGAATGCTGTTGAAGGTGCAGTTAAATATCAGATTTACCGTTCCAAAACAGGCAAAGACGGTTCCTTCAGCCTTATCAATACAGTTACAGGCACATGCACAACCAACAACAATGCCGTTGACGGACAGACCTATTACTACAAAATCAGAGCCGTACATACAAACACAGATGCAAACAGCGTTTTCTCTGATGTAAAAGTACGTTCAGGCAAACTTTCCGCACCTGTAATCTCCATCCAGGCAAACAGCGACGGAAACCCATATATCACTTGGAATGCCATTGACGGTGCAGCAGGTTACGAAATCTACCGTGCAGTAAACGAAAACGGTCTTTACCGCAAAATATTCACAGCACAGGGCGCATCATTCACAAACAGTAATTTGTGCAATGGCGCAACATATTATTACAGAGTAGTAGCCGTTTCAGAAAATACAGACTTAAACTCTGAATTTTCCAACACTGTAACCTTTATTGCCGGCGGCAGACCCAAAGCTTTCCGTGCAATGTATGTTACACAGCTGCTGATAAAAGCTTACGAAGAACCTGTAACCGACTACAACACAATAACAATTCCATATATGTACGAAGTGTATGTAGGACCAAACATCTCCGAATCTGCAGACGGTGTGTGGACACAGATCAGATACAATGAAAAAATCTATTACACATGGATTGCAGCAGGCGATACAAAATTTACTGACACGCAGAGCAACTTTGACTACACACGTTCTGACTACACCGAAATTCAGAACAAAATCCTTGCCTCTGCAGTACCTTGGAAAGACCAGCCAACATACTATGCTCATGGTCAGTCCAATGGTGTTATCGACCCTGCAACAGGCAAATACGGTTTTGACTGTTCCGGCTTTGTAAGATACATTATCGCAAATGTTATGCAGCAGTACAATCCGTCCTACTTCATCTCCTCCAACATCGTTGACCTTTACAACCACAAAACACTCTACAATAAAGGCTTCAAACATCAGTTTGACGTTATTGATGTAGACAAAGAAGACCTGCAGCCGGGCGATGTTATATTCTTCAAGCTTGACCCGACAGACTCAAGACCTGTAACCCACTGTGTGCTTTATCTGGGCAACAACGAGTACATTCACTCCACAGATACCACAGACGGTGTTTATATTGCCCCTCTCACACAGGAACGTATCGACAACATCGTTGCTATCAAACGTTATTTCCCTGAAGCAGTAAAACCTGCAAACCAGACTCTTGTAAACACAGAAGGCCGCACACTCGGTCTCTTTGCCGAAGCAAGCACAGATTCCGAAAGAATCGGTGACATTCCACGCGACAGCACAGTAACTTTGCTCTATACAAACTACTTTGAAAACTGGGGCTATGTACAGACTGATGACGGTGTAAAAGGCTATGTGCTTCTGAAATACTTCGCTATTGCATAACAGCATTACAACAAAAACCACCAACCATACAGTTGGTGGTTTTTTATTGCCCTTCACACAAAAAGCTCCCGCTTAGGCGGGTGTCCGTAAAACAGCAAAAATTAAAAGTCCCGATTTTCGGGGAGAGTACGGCGTGACTTCGGTCACGCCGTTTCTCTTTGCATCAATAAGTTCAGCGGAATGAATCCTGCACCATCGTAGTAGATTTCAATTTTTTGCTGGCGCTTGCCAGAAGACTTGTCTGGCGCACCTACATAGATGGCACTAACCATATCTCGCAGTGCATCAGGAGTCAGCGAATCCAGATCCTGATAGTGTTTTGCTTTCTGAATAAATTTCTCTAATCGCTCATTCTGACGCTCCTGTGTTTCGATATTCTTCTGAAGCTCTACAGCGTCCAATCTGAGCCTTTTCTGTTCCGCTTCATAATTGCTGCTCATCATTGAAAAACGCTCGTCTGACAGCTTTCCTTTGGCATTGTCCTCATAAATCTTCACGAACAGTCTGTCCAACTCGGCAATACGCTTTTCTGCCTGTGTCAAGTGTTTTTTCCACGCCTGAATCTTCTCATCACTTTCCGTTTTCAAGTGTTCCTGAACAACTGCACGGAAGTGAGCTTCATAGCGGAGGATATAGCTGATGACTGTTTCCATGTGCATCCACACCATATCTTCCAAAACAACTGCTCGAATATAATGAGATTTGCATTTCTCATCGTTTTTGCGACGGGTTGAACATTCAAAGAAATCCTGTCTCTTTTCAAAATTACTGGCTGTACAGTAATACAGCTTCTCTCCGCAGTCGGCACAATAGACCAGACCAGAGAACAGACTGGTTTTGCCTGTCTTGGATCTGCGTTGTCGATTCTGTCGTAGCACCTGAACCTTTTCGAATATATCCTCTGGAATGATTGCTTCGTGAGTATCATAGAAAACGGAATGATTTTCTACCGGATTGTCACGCTTTTTCTTATCCCAGATAGAATTTCTAAAGGTCTTGAAATTGACGATACAGCCTGTGTATTCTCTGCGTTCCAGAATGTTTCTCACAGTTGTCTGATGCCATTTGGTTGGATTCTCCGGTGCCGCCTGCGGGGTATTTAAGCCCTGTTTCTGCTTATAGGCTGTTGGGGTAAGTACCTTGTCCTTCGTCAGCTGTGTCGCAATCTGGCTCGGCCCACGTCCTTCCATCGCCATCTTGAAGATATACTTTACAACGATAGCTGCTTCTTCATCAACGAGCCAATGGGCAGGATCATCCGGATTTTTCATATATCCGTAAGGAACATTGGTGGTCAGTGGAATGCCACGGGAACCTTTGGATTTATTGACTGCTCTGATTTTACGACTGGTATCACGGGCATAAAACTCATTGATCCAGTTCTTGATACCTGCCATATCAATCCCCATTCCGTTCTGATCGCTGGTGTCAAAATTGTCATTGATGGCAATATAGCGAACGCCATGCTTTGGGAATGTGATGTTGGTGTACAGGCCAGTCATAGCAGAGTTTCGGCCAAGTCTGGAAAGATCTTTTGTGATGCAGACTGCCACATTGCCTGATTCGATTTCATCCAGCATTTTCTGAAAACCAGGGCGGTCAAAGGTAGTGCCACTGTAGCCATCGTCTACGAAAAAAGTTGGATTCGGAAAGCGATTATCCTTAGCATATTGAAGCAGGATATTTTTTTGATTCACAATGGAATTGCTATCGCCAGCCAGTGTATCTTCCTGAGAAAGTCTGCAATATAGAGCGGTAATTTTGTCTGTTGCCCTTAACATTTCTGTTTCCTCCTTCATAGGGGCAACTGACAGTTCTTGGTTAGTCAAGGATATTGTATCAAAGGATTTATTATTTGTCATTGATGTCGCCCTCCATAGCTCTGCGCATTCTGTCAACAGTCATGCGTTCCAGTTTGCGAAGGAAATCCGTTTTTCCTTCGTAGTATCCAGTAACGGTATAGACTGTCCCGCCAATTTCTCTTTGAAGCGTGATCTGTGGTATCCAGTATGCGGAGATATTTTCTGCATGGACATTTCCATCGGCGTCCATTTGTGCAGCTGCACCATTCTGTATTTCTGGAGAACGCACACATTTAGCGTAGGGGTCTGGTTCAGAAAGTATCGGGCAATCATCATCCGAAGTCTGTTCAATCTGGCTGAGCCATTCCTCGTAATCTTCGTGCTTTACATCAAAATCAAATTCGTTGGTCATTCATTTCCTCCTTCGTGTATTGTCTGCAACTTCCACCCCAATTGGTTGGAAGAAAAACAAAAAAGCTGTCACACAGAGCATCAAGAAATAAGCACAAGAGCGCCTGCACTTTTCTGATGATTCTATGTAACAGCCAACGTGAAGAAGGACTCGTCCTTTCACAAATATGTCGGACTTCAAATCGGGTAATCCCGCAAAACTATAAATCTCTTTTTGAACCGCTTATTCAATTTTCTGTGATTATTATAATTTACGCATGAAGAAATTACAAGTATGTCGAGCTGTGTGAATACTCAACTTCGACGCAACTTGCGTCGAAGTGGTTTTCAAAAATATGACTTCGGTCTGTGATCAAGTTATTCAAAATTGAAATTTCGAAAACGTTCAGAATGAACGAGCAGCCATCATCGCAAGATGATGTTCGAAGGGGATTGGGGATGTTGCCCCAACAAGCGAATGAGCAAAAGTAGTAAACAGGGCCCTGTTTACACTGCTTGCGAATTTGTGAACCTGTACAGGTTTACACTGCTTGCCAATTTGTGAAAGGTCAAAATATCGCCCTAAGCCATTTCTGGTTTAGATTAAATTCGTTGTCTAACTTGTGGCCGATTTGTCCACAAGTAGAAAGTTTCTTTTTGCTTTTTTGAACTTGTACTCGACTTGGATATAACTGATTTTGAAAAATCCTTCGATCAGTCTTATTCCCGATTTTGGAATAAGTGAAATATCAGTTGCTACACCTCTTGCCAAATTGGCGAGAAGTTATTTTTATTTCCGACGAGTTGTCTGGGATTTCACTTTCCGACAATTCGTCGGGAAGTTGTGGTGTAACTTCAGACCAACTTGGTCCGAAGTGGTATGTCGAAATACAGATTGGCAAGCAGTGGAAAGTGGTACCACTTTCCGATTTTTGAAAATCCCCTCCGGGACATTCTGCAAAAATGCTTGCAAGGGAAGCATCCCTATAACCCTTTGAACAGTATCGTTGATACTGGCTACACGATTATCGTAATCGCTTCAAAAAAGGACTTCGTCCCAAATTGAGACGAAGTCCTTTCGTATAATTACTATATTACGCCACCCAGTTATAACCGGTCATCGCCTGATCAACGATATGATCAAACACCAGCGTACTCTTTCTCAAGAATATTTCTCTGTCGTAACTCTCTGGCAAAAACTTATTTAGGATATAGACAATCTCGCCCTTCACTCGTTCCTTCGGCTGCGGATCATTTTGCCATCCAACAATAAACAACTCATTACGTTTTTCGGTAAGCGTGTTGTACAGTTCTTTAGCTGCCAGTTTTACACGCTTTTCCTCATCCGAAGTAAGATGTTCTTTTCTCAGAAGGTCAAACAATTCCAACTCAGCTTCTGATAGCTCTTCCTTGATATGTCGTTCTTCCTCTGCACGAAGTTCTTCCATCAGCTTCAGAAGTTTTTCATAGAAATCATCATTTTGAGAGCCACCGGCATTGTACTCATCAATGATATTTCTGAAACGCTCTGCAAACTTTGTACGGGTTGTGTTGCGTCGCAGCATTTTCTGAAGCTTTTCTTCGATATGCTTACGAAGATTTACAATTTCAAGATTCTTGTTCTTCAGCTTTTTGAATTGAGATCTAAGTTCATCAATATCCAACTTGGACAGATCCAGTTCTTTTCCCGCTTCTGTAATGGTATATTTTCTCGCATCAGCGGCAGTAATAACGCTCTGATCTAACAGCTCATTGATTCTGGCTTGTGCTGCTTCGATCTTTTCCGGACGGATTTTGCCATCAATGATTCCCTTCAAATAGAGGATAGCATCTTTGTATGCAGGCTCAAAATCCATCTTGAAAATATCCGGTCGTAGGGATTCGTACAGACCATCAACGGTATTTGCCATTACAGCAAACTCATTCTTCACATCGTCATTACCTACGATGGTATTTGCATAATCCTCAAACAGCGACAAATTCTTGAATGTATCGCCGTCTTCAACAACCTTACTTAAATCTACGTCATGGCTCATACAGAATGTTTTGGTCAGGTCGATTGCTTCATGCAACTGCCCCAAAAGCTTTTCTACGTCTTTCACCGGCATTAAACCGCCATCATCAGACGCATAATCTGCCAGGGCACGTTTCAGATATTTGAACACATCCAGATAGTCGATGATCAGACCACATTCCTTACCGTTATAGACACGGTTTGCACGGGCAATAGTCTGCATCAGGGTATGACCCTTCATCGGTTTGTCCAAATACAGGGTAGAAACGGACGGTGCATCAAAACCTGTTAGCCACATAGCGCAGACAAAAACCAATTGCAACGGATTATTTGGGTCTTTGAAGTTATCTTCAATGTCAAAACCGTTTTCATCAACCTTGTTCATGCGGTCACGATGCGGTTTTATGGACAATCCTTCTGCTGCAAATTTAGCTTCTTCATCGGCATCTTCACTGATGACAACAGCCATTTCCACTTTGCGCATATAATCTACCATATCTTTTAGGCGAAGTTTTTCAGCCTCACCCTTGGCTTTGGTTATCTGCGCATTTAACTTTTTAATTTCTTCTTTCCAGTAGTAGCTTACTTTATCGTACATCTTCACGGCAGTAAACTTGTCTACGGAAACAACCATGCCCTTTCCTCGGAAACCACGGCGAGGGAAATGGTAAACGATGTGCTGAGCAATGGCATCCAGACGGTCATCACGCTTGATGACTTCCAGTTCCTTTGCGTAGTGATTTTCCAATCGGCGCTGCTCTGCATCAGTCAGGTTTTCTTCTTCCAGAATTTCTGCAAAATCAGAATCAAGGAAATCGTTCTGCAACTCTACCTCCGGTACACGCTTCACATAGTAGAGTGGTACGGTAGCATTGTCTTTGATTGATTCTGCAAAATTGTATTCGCTGACATAATCACCGAACCACGCATTAGTCAGTCGCTTTGCGCCGAGCAGAGGTGTACCTGTAAATGCCAGGAACTGTGCATTAGGCAGGCCGGTGCGCATATTCTCAGCTAAATCCTTATACTGTGTGCGGTGCGCCTCATCAACGATAACGATGATGTCATCACGCTCAGACAGGACAGGATATTTCTTTCCCTTGTCATATCTGAACTTATGAATCAGCGTAAACAGAATGGATTTATTGGTTTTCAGTTCTTCACGCAACTGCTTACTGTTTGCAGGCTGTACCTTGTCCTTATCGGTAATAAATTCGGTACGCAAGAAATTCTTATAAATCTGTGTATCCAGATCTTCACGGTCTGTAACGATAAGAAATGTAAAGTTGCCCGTACATTTATGCTTGATCTTACGGGTGAGCATAACCATAGAATAACTCTTGCCACTACCCTGTGTATGCCAGAATACACCCAACTTGCCTTTCAATTCCTCACGACGCAGGAAAGCATTGTAAGCGTTATTTACACCAAAGAATTGGTGATTCTTTGCAATGATTTTTGTTCTGCGGCGGTCGTAAAGAATGAAGTTCTCTATGTAATCCAGCAGATTGTTCGGTTCGCAAAGACCGGCAATAAAATACTCCAAACTGGTGCAGTTCTCTCGGATGGCTTTTCTGTCCGGGTTTTCTTTTTCGTTCTCCACCTTCAGCCATTCAAAGAAGAACTCATACCCAGCGGCAAAGCTACCCAGACGAGTTTCCATACCATTAGACAGAACACAAATCTGGTTGTAGTTGAACAGATACGGAATGTCCTTCAGATAGTTCTTCAGGTTGATGTCATAGGCGTTCTTCACCGGAATATTGCTGTTTTTCAGTTCAATGAAAACCATAGGGAATCCATTGATGAAGATAATCAGATCCGGTCTGCGCCAATGGGTTTCACCCTTGATCCACATCTGAGAAGCAACCGTAAATGTGTTGCTCAAAGCATCATTATAGGACAACAGACGGAGGATGTTGGAGGTCTTCTTGCCGTTCATGTTGTATTCTACAGTTATACCGTTACGGATCTTCTGATAGTTATGGTAATTGGTCAGCATTAGATCACCGGAAACTGGAGTACGACACAGCTCGTCCACCACAGTGCGAACAGTCTGTTCCGGAATATCCGGATTGATCCTGCATAAGCTCTCAAACATCACATCGGGCAGAACAACCTGTTTCTTATCTTTACGTCCGGTTCCGTCAGGAAGTGTATCCGGTTCTTCTGTCATACAGTTCAGAACAATATAATCATGCCGCTCATGCAAAGCCTTGATGGCAGCCTGCTCTATCATATCTTCTGTTATGATTTTCGGCATAAAGTCACCTCCTTGTACTTAAAGGGCCAGTTATAGTCCCATAAAATTCAAAATATCCTTAAATTCAGTTTTGATATGTTCGGTAAGAGGAAGTCCCTTGGCATCCTTTATAAACTCCATAAATTCAGGAAGATCTAATAGGATTTTCTGAACAATTCGTTTTTCCTTGATTTGATGAATTGCACGAGTAGGATCACCTAAAGCTTCAATCTGCTCTTGTAATTCTTTTTCTACCTTTGCCCAATATAAGCTGTATGTAGTCTGTCCTTCAAGAGAATATACTTTTGCCCCAATGGAAGGCAAAGATTGATCTTGATAGTATTGAATATCACCATCAGAGAGGACAATAAAAGCAAGCTTCTTT
Organism: Oscillospiraceae bacterium; assembly: GCA_017505635.1. Lineage (GTDB taxonomy): Bacteria > Bacillota > Clostridia > Oscillospirales > Ruminococcaceae > RGIG3102. Next base: position 93,775 of record JAFVOU010000022.1, read on the forward strand.
TGGAATTGGGAATCCTTGATTACTTCCAGCACTTCAAACATACAGTTTCTGGATTTCAAATAGTGATCACTGATGATCATTATTACAAAATCATGCGTCTCAATAGTCTGCATGAATTTTTTGAAGCTTTCATGATACTCAACATCACGAATATCTCGTGAGATTCTTGCCTTTCCATTGATGTGTGGTGCAAGTCCACCCTCTATCATGTTCGCAATATCAGAATCTTTCTGACAATAGGACAAAAATAGTGTTTTCTCCTGTAATTCAGTAGTCACTTCAGATTCATTTTCTGGGCAGTCAAGCAAAGAGAGTTCCAGATAACTCTTGACCGCTGTTACAAACGGCTCAACGGTTTTACGCATAAAAGCAGCAATCATATCTTTGAATTTTTTGCTACTGGAATAACCGTAAGCCAAGGCGTGTAATTGCTTCGGACCATCCAAGATATATTGCAACAACTGGTATCCGTAGTCGATAATCGCTTCCTGAGAGTCGGGCAATGTCAGCATATCGTTCCAGGATTTGTTTTTATATATTTCTGCAAAGTCATAATTCTCTTTATGGCATTCAGAAATATACTCCATAATGAACGAAGTATTAGTAATGTAATCGAAGAAAATCTTGACACAATTGATTTCCTCCTGGGAATCTATCTTCAACATCTGAGAAGATAGCGTTCTATACTGCAATGAAATTTTTCTTAGCTCTTTCTTTGTCACAGCTTAGCCCCTCCACACAATGGACAATAAATGCCAATTTCCTTATCAAAATACTGTACTTTTACAGAAGAATCACAGCATTTCAGTTCAACAGTTTCATACTCATTAACGGGTTGATATAATTCTTTCTCCGGCTCCTTTTTAGGAATATCCATCGACATTTTCACGAAGCCATTCTTATTGAACTTCTTAATGGATTTCCCCAAAGTTCTCTCTAATTCTGAATACATATAATTCAATGCAACCTGTTCCATCTTTTCCAGAACTTCCGTGCAATAAAATGTATCGGTTCCATTAGGGAGCCCACATACTGGACAAAAGAAGTGCAAATAGCTTTCATCTTGAAATGTATCTGCATGAAGCATAAAACGATTCTTGCAAAAATCGCATTCCATCTCCAAAAAACCATCTTTATCTACAGGTATTCCAATTTCAAAAGTTTTTTCACTCATTTTCTTTACCTCTTACGCCTCTGAACTCACCATGTGCGAGGGTTTGTACTCTATTGACTCGTATGTCATAGAATTGCAACGATAAACACAAACTCTTGGTAAAGACACAGGAGGTTCAATGTGTTGAAAATGTTTGTACGGCGTAAACCAGACAAAATAATCGATGTCAGAACCAATAAATACATCAAGAAAAGCTTTGTCAAAAAACCAAGCATGAGGTGTTCCTGCTTCGCCTTCATTGGAAAATACATTGGTCTCACGCTCAGCTTCAAAGTATGCTGATGATTCATCGTAAACGAAAAATATCAACTTACTTCCAGGATGGTTTTTTCGATACAATGAAATTCTTTGCTTATGATGCTCAACAGTTCTCATAAAATTATCTCTGTAGTAACGATAATTATGATCTTCCAAGGTCGGTAAATCTGTTACGGCGTTAATTACAATGTGTTGGAGGTTTGGATATGCATCCATAACTCCAAGGTCACGCAATTCTTTTTCCAATTTATGTTGTCGTTCATAATTGGGATTTCGCACCTTGCCTTTTTTCTTGAACCCGTGATCATCCACACGCATTACTTCTAACATCAAGTGCTGTGTATCGTTATAAAAATCTGGTGGTGGAGCATCCTTGGATGATGCATCTGTCCACTCTTTCCACTCAGATTCATCATATATAGAATTAAACACCTCTACAGTTTCCTTATCATCATTTACAAGAAATATTTCTTGCGGAAAAACAAGGCGAAGATCATCCAACAAATTTGCTTCTTTTTCTTCAAATAACATAGCTTCACCTCCAGAATTGTTAATTAACCTCCAGTTTACCGCTCATCAGGCGAGGTAACAACATATCACGCTGTGTAGCAAGGTTTCTGTTTTTATCCATCAGGGTCATAATTTCCCGGTCAATCGGTTCAATCACTTCTGTAAACGCAACGATAAGGTATGCATCGGGTTTTAAGAGTTTAATTCTTTTGATGTTATAAAGCGGCAACTTAGGTTGAGTTGCTCCAACAATTCCTGCTTGAATTGCGCCTTTTCCCGCATCAGAGTTCAAGAAATGATACAAAAAAGAATTTGTAAAATGTCTTACATTAACGAGCTTCACACAGTTTTCTGTCAGATTTGCCCCATCAAGACTTTTTCCAACGCAAGCTATGGCTCCGATTGTTCCGACAATGGAAACCAAAACATCGTTTGTGTTAACTGTGAAACGCTGAATAATGTCAAATGTTTCGTCATCTATGTACTCAAAACTATTGGTTAGAGAAATAAATTTCGATGCTGTAATATCTCGTATTCTAATATAAGGGTGCTCTGTTATCCTGCCACAAAGAGTCTTTCCTTCGGGTAATCTTTTTCCACCCTTGATGTCCACATAATCGCCCAATTTAACTACATTCCATCCCTTTGGGAGACCATTCTCGAACTTAGTGTTTTCATACCCCGGAAAGCGAAAACGGACAAACCATTCCTTATACAGCTCCTGTGCTGTCTGCTCCAACAATTCAATTCTACGGTTGTTTGCTTCAATCAGATCGTCGTAGGCAGAGAGAATATCTGCTATGCGTTCCTGCGTAGGAAGATCTGGCAAGTTGAGCTTTAAGCGCTGTATAAACCTTTTATCCGCACGCTGTCTGCCGCTTGCACCGGTCATGCTGTTGATTGCTGGCAACACAACTGCATCACTGGAAGTAAGATAATAGGTGAATCGTGCATCAGCCTTTTTCTTTTTTGCTCTAAAGACATAGAACTCAGTTGAGCCAAACGCAGCATCACCATCAATGGCTACTTTGGCGATCTTTCTATTCTCCAAGCAAGGTGTAATGCGGGAAAAAACAGTATCACCATCACAAAATTTACTGCTACTTTGTCCGTCATAAACTTTTACTTCTTCGTTCGTCACCGAACGGCGGGTGGGTGATACTTTATCAATATCAATAAAAGGGTAAGATTCTCCCTTTTTCAGCTTCACAGGCGGATTTACATCAATAATATCTTCTAATCTTTTTTCTTCCCATTTACTCAACTTTTTCCGCCTCCTTCCGTTCTATATATTCCAACAAAAAATTAATACATGACTCAACAAAATAATATTTGAATCGCTCATACTGCATTGTTGTATTAAAGATATAGGTGCGAGTCATTTTCATTTGATTCTGATATTTATACGACTTGAGAATCTGTCTATCTGTTTCTAATGAAGCAATCCAGGTTGAATCGTTGTCATGTGCAAAAAATTGCATTTTCCAATAGTTCCCCTCATGGGCCACAATATCTCGCACAGCTTTAATAATCTCAAAGAAATCATCAATGGTCAATTCATGGCTCGCTTCATATTGATGATTCATATATACATCTTCAAAACCTGTCAACGAAAAGTTTTCAAGTATATATGCTTTTCCCTCATCACTCATGTATGATGGAAAACCTTCATAAAAAACCGGCTTCTTCATACCGGATAACGCACACAGTGCTTCTAAGCAAGTTTTGATAAAGAAAATCCTAAGCGGATCTCGTCCGGGACGAATCTGATCAATATCGTTCGCAATAGAAACGAGGTGTTGGATCTGATTCATCATTCGACGAGGCGTTTTATCTTTGTCGTCATTTTGGAACACCTTTACGAAGAACGAAATCATATCCCGTTCTGATTCGAAGTTGTCCCTATAGAATTCAGACATCTGCACATAATATTCTTTATCAAATCCGACCGATTCAAATAGTTCTTCTGCTGTCATTCAAATAATCCCTTTAAATTCTCTGCAATCTTATTTTCCAAACTGTGTGCTTCTTCGTTCAGCTTGGACAGTGCCGTATAATATGCCATCATTCGTTGCTTGAACTCATCCTGTGTTAAACCGTCATCCTCGATCACAACACCGACATAACGACCAGGATTCAGGGAGAAGTCCTGATCACCGATACTGTCATCCTCATAGCCAACAAACTTTCCCTTGTCATCATAAACCTTGCCAATTGTTGCTACCTTGCACAGACCGACAACATCTCTGTATTTCCCTTCAGGGAAACGCTCTGTCAGCCAATCAATGTTGGACTGCCAGTAGCTCTTAGGCATTATATCTTCGTCATCAGATACTTCCGGTGCTTCTGCCAGTTTTGCACGGTAATCCGCCAACAGAGTTTCGAAGTCCTCTGTTTTTCCTTCGTAAAGTCTGGTGATGATACCAAGATTGCGAATCTGTTCGTCAGAGAACTTTCGGTGCGCACGGTCAATCTGAGTAAAGATATTTCTGGCATCAATAAACAGGATTTCATCCTTCTTTATCTTCGCCTTATCAAAGAACCACAAGGTGGCAGGCAGCGTAACAGAGGTAAACATATTGGACGGCAGTGTTACCATCTGGCTGATAATTCCGCTTTCAATCAGCTTTACACGAATATCCTTTTCGCTGTTGCCTGCGTCGGATGCGGAGTTTGCCATAACCAGAGCAGCACGACCACCATCATTCAGCGCAGTTGCAAACTGGTTAATCCAAAGGTAGTTGCCGTTCGGCACAGTTTCTTTTGCATCTTTCTTTTTGTTCTTGGTTTTGTTCTGAGGTACACCGTATGTGTTAAAACGGGGCTGATCTTTTACCTGATCCAGTTCTACGCCATCTACATTAAACGGAGGATTTGCCATAACATAGTCGAAATTACCGAAGCTGTCGTATGGGTCACGGTAATAGGAGTTTGCGTGGGTAATGGTGCCACGGACATTGTTCAGGACAAGGTTCATCTTTGCCAGTCGAACAGTTGCACCGGTCTTTTCTACGCCATATGCACGCAGGTTCATCTGCTTGCCCTGAGCTTTGTGCTTTTCGATATAATGAGCGGTCTGAACGAACATACCACCACTGCCACAGGCAGGGTCAAGAATCTTGCCTTCAGTAGGCGCAAGAACTTCAACCATGTAACGGACAACGGATGCAGGGGTGAAGAATTCACCGCCACCCTGACCTTCAGCCAGTGCAAATTCGCCCAGGAAGTATTCGTAAATCTCACCAAAGATGTCCAGTTCCACATCAGCAGGAATGTCCTTGAAGTTCTTCAAGAGCTTTGCCAATACGAGCGGATCATCTTCGCTGTTAACGCTATAATAAATATCTTTCGGAAGTGTATCTTCCAATTCGGCGGTGTATTTTTCAACCGCTTCCATAGCTTCCTTAACCTTTTTAGCAAGATCTTCGCTTTCAGGCAGATTCAGCAGCCAATCATATCGGGCTTCTTCAGGTAGATAAAAACCGCATTTTTCGATAGCAATTTCGTGGATAGGGCGTTCCATACGAGTGCCCTTGATAGAAGCAAACTCTGCCTTAATCTCAGCTTCGAACTTGCTGTATTTTACATCTGCAAATCGCAGGAAAATCAGGCCGAGAATAGGCTCGGCATATTCAGTAGACTTCAATCCGGAATTAGCACGCAGCTGATCGGCAGTCGTCCACAATGTATCTTTTAAGTTTTTCAACTGTTTATTAGTCATTTGTATTCTCCTCCGGCACATATTGCATCAGATCGCCATAATCACAGTTCAACACATCGCAAATCCTACCAAGGATCGCAAGATTGACTGGTTCGTCTCTGCGAAGTTTCGTCATTGTATTTGGAGCAATATCTGCCGCTTTTCGTAAATCTGCTTTACTCATTTTCTTATCGACAAGCAGTTTCCACATTCGGTTATATGAAATAGCCATGCTTCTACCTCCTGTTTCTTCTTTCACGCTTACTGTGTATAATAATAGCAAAGTTTGTCGCAATTTTCAAGATACTTTCGCAACTATATGCGATACTCGACTTCTTTTTAGGATTTTCGATGTTAATGGTCATTTCGCTTCGATTCCATTCCGGATAGGATAGGAAAGGATCAGTATCACTATAGTCAGTATTATTTATATCAGTATTATTACATTGTGCTTTTGACAACTCTTGAATTGTCAAAAGCACAATTCAAGAACTTTCCAAAAGACAATTCAGTAATTGTCTTTCCACAACAAAATGCCACCCGAAGGATTTCTCCCACGGGTGGCATCAAATAGTTTATCGTTTTTATTCATCCATGACTTCTAACATCATCCTGGCTCCCAGTTTGAAGCTATTTTGGAATATCAGGCACTCCGTAAAGGTTTGATGTTCTCGGACACAATCAGTGTATTTCTCGAACAATGCTTTCTGCTCGTCCGTCATAGCTGCTCGGAGTTTTTCTTCATTCCGGCAAATCATTTCCTGTAATTTCTTATACTCTTTACAGGAAGAAGTATCGTAGTCGGTAGGCTCGATATTGCCATACCAAAATTCTTCAAGGATTTTCATACGATGTCCTCCTCATAAACCAGTTCCCGGAGGACGAGTTCTTCTGCCTGCGCTTTCAAGCTATTCATGTGCGACACCCATGCAAGTTGCTGTGTTGCCTTGTCTGGAGCTGGATTCTTCGCCAGCAATTTCTCCATCAGCAACTCCATTCGATTCTCACAGGTCTGCTGTACTTCCCACAGATGCGGGAACAATGTTTCTGTTAAAACCATGTCGTTGAAAAGCATCGGTTTGTTCTGTTCCAGGAATGCTCTGCGCATCCTGCCGTATTTGCCAAGCGTCTGTGTTCCCGTATGTTCCAATCTAATGTCAGGGATATAGTAATCACCATATTGGGTGTAAGTTAAGTTCTGAGCCATAATAGTACCTCCAATCAATCCTCTGTTTTCACTTAGATTGTACTGGATGGAACAGGAAAAGGGAAGTTTGTTGTATACGAAAATGAGCGATACCTGGTCATTCAAACCAAGTATCGCTCATTCTGTTTTGCTAACCTCGACTGCCAGATGCCGTAATCATAGAAAATTTGTTGTTTCCTGTATTATGGGCACCCGGCATTTGACGGTGGCTTTTCTTTTTCAGCACAACAAAATCCCCGTACACAATAAATGTACGGGGATTTATCAATTCTGATGTGCAGCTGTACAACAGTCACTGCCTGTTATTTCTTAAAGTAATCAACTGCGCCTCTGAACATTTCCAGACCACGGCTGTTTGGCACGTTCTTGTAGTTGCGGTCGCACCATCTTTCGTCGTGGAGCATTTTACCGAACACACGGCCGTCAGGGCTTGTAATGCCTTCGATAGCCATCATGGAGTTGTTAGGGTTAAACATAATATCGCTTGTTGCATTGCCGCTGAGGTCAACATACTGTGTAGCAACCTGACCGTTGGCGATAAGCTGGTCGATAACTTCCTGCGGAGCAATAAATCTGCCTTCGCCGTGGCTTGTTGCAGCTGTTGCAATGTCGCCTACTTCGTGGTACATAAGCCATGGAGACTTGTTGGATGCAACGCGTGTATGTGTAAGACGGGACTGGTGACGTGCGATAGAGTTGAATGTAAGTGTTGGGATATCAGCACTTGGAGCAACAATTTCGCCGTAAGGAACAAGACCAAGTTTAACCAAAGCCTGGAAGCCGTTGCAGATACCTGTCATAAGACCGTCACGGTTGTCCAGAAGTTCGTGAATCTGTTCTGCAACCAGTGGGTTTCTCATAAGGGAGATGATAAATTTAGCAGAACCGTCCGGTTCGTCACCGCCGGAGAAGCCGCCAGGAATTGCAAGAATGTTTGCAGTTTTGATAAGTTTTGCAAGGTCTTTTGCAGACTGCATAACTTCTTCAGGTTTGCGGTTTCTTACAACAAAGATTTCTGTGTCTGCACCTGCACGGTCAAATGCTCTTGCAACGTCATATTCACAGTTTGTGCCTGGGAATACAGGGATGATAACTTTTGGTGTTGCTGTTTTGATAAGTGGGCTTGGACGTGTGCCTTTAAAGTCGTAGCAGATGTTTTCCACTGCTTTTACAGGCTGCAGAGGTGTGTTGCTTGGGTAAACACCTTCAAGTTTTGCTTCCCACTTTTCTTCAAGCTTAGCAAGTTTGATGTGTTTGCGGTTGTAGATAACTGTGTATTTGTCGATTGTTGTACCAATCTTCTTGCCAAATCTCAAAAGGCCGTCTGTTTCAACAACAAATGCACCGTATTTTTTGCTGAACAGGTCTTCTGCTGTAAGCTTGTTGTCAAGTTTAACGCCGATTGCATTACCGAATGCCATCTTTGTAACAGCTTCTGCAACACCGCCAAAGCCGATTGCCCATGCGGAGATAACGCGTTTTTCTCTGATAGCTTTCTGCAGTGCTTTGTATGTTTTTACAAGGCTTTCTTCGTCATAAAGACCGTTTTCTGCCTTTTTAGGTTCAACAAGGTATACGCTGTTGCCGATACCCTTGAATTCAGGAGAGATAATGTTGTCTGCTTCTGCAACACCGCATGCAAAGCTGATAAGTGATGGCGGAACATCGATGTTTTCGAAGGAACCGGACATACTGTCTTTACCGCCGATTGCGCCGATGCCAAGAGCAAGCTGTGCTTCAAGGCCACCAAGAAGTGCTGCAAGCGGTTTGCCCCAGCGTGTTGGTTCCTTGCGGAGTCTTTCAAAGTATTCCTGGAAGCTCATCCATGCTTTGCCGATATCGCCGCCTGCTGCAACAAGTTTAGCTGCAGAGTGGATAACTGCGTAGTAAGCAGAGTAGTATGGGCTCTGTACTGCAAGGTATGGGTCAAAGCCGTGTGTAAGGATGGAAGCTGTGTTAACTTCACCTTTAGGGCTGTTGATAAGAGCTGCCATGCCCTGTGCAGGTGTAAGCTGTCTTGCACCGCCAAATGGCATAAGCACTGTGCCGCCGCCAACTGTTGCGTCAAAGCGTTCTACAAGACCGCGCTGGGAACAAACGTTAAGGTCAGAAACCATTTTTTCCCATTTTGTATAAACATCTTCTGTGATTGGTTCTTCAGCGAGACCCTGCTTTGTAACAGTTGCCTGTGCATATTTTGTTGCACCTGCGCTGTTGAGGAAGTTGCGGTCAAGGTCAACTATCATTTCGCCTTCGCTGAGCATCTGCAGACGGTTTGTATCTGTAACTTCTGCAACGATAACAGCGGAAAGGTTTTCTTTGCTTGCTGCTTTGATGAATTTTTTAGCATCTTTAGCTGCAACAACACAAGCCATACGTTCCTGGCTTTCGCTGATTGCAAGTTCTGTAGCTGTAAGGCCTTCGTATTTTTTAGGCACCATATCAAGGTTGATAAGCAGGCTGTCAGCAAGTTCGCCGATAGCAACAGAAACACCGCCTGCGCCAAAGTCGTTGCAGCGTTTAATCATTCTTGTTACGCTGCCATCGCGGAACAGTCTCTGAATTTTTCTTTCTTCAGGTGCGTTGCCTTTCTGAACTTCAGCACCGCATTCTGTAAGGGAAGATACATCGTGTGCTTTGGAAGAACCTGTTGCACCGCCGCAGCCGTCACGGCCTGTTGCACCGCCAAGAAGGATGATAACGTCTGTGTTTTCAGGTGTTTTGCGCACAACGTTTTTAGCAGGAGCAGCACCAACTACAGCGCCAACTTCCATACGTTTTGCCATAAAGCCAGGGTGATAGCATTCTTCAATGTGACCTGCTGCAAGACCAATCTGGTTGCCGTAGGAAGCATAGCCGCTTGCTGCTGTCTGACAAATTTTAATCTGTGGCAGTTTACCTTCGATTGTTTCGCTTACAGGCACTGTCGGGTCAGCTGCACCTGTAAATCTCATTGCCTGGTAAACATAGCTTCTGCCGGACAGCGGGTCACGGATTGCGCCGCCAAGACAGGTTGCTGCACCGCCGAACGGTTCGATTTCTGTTGGGTGGTTGTGTGTTTCGTTTTTGAACATCAGCAGCCATTTTTCTTTTTTGCCGTCGATTGTAACGTCAATTTTTACGCTGCATGCGTTGATTTCTTCACTTTCGTCAAGGCTCTTGAGTTTGCCTGTGCGCTTGAGGTATTTTGCACCGATTGTTGCAAGGTCCATCAATGTTACAGGACGGTTGCCTGCAGGATAAAGCTGATTTTTGATATCAAGGTATTTGTCCCAGCTTGCCTTGATGTTTTCATCTTCGATAACGATATCATTAAGCTGTGTCATAAATGTTGTATGACGGCAGTGGTCAGACCAGTATGTATCAATCATCTTGATTTCAGTAAGAGTTGGGTTTCTCTTTTCTGTGTTTTTAAAGTAATCGTGGCAGAAAGCAAGGTCATCTGCGTCCATTGCAAGACCGTTTTCTTTAACAAAACCTTCAAAATCAGCTTCTGTCATATCGATAAATCCTTCAAAAACAGGTGTTTTTTCAGGAACAGGATATACTTCAACCAGTGTTTTTGGTTTTTCCATGGAAGCTTCGCGGCTTTCCACAGGGTTGATGAGGTATTTTTTGATTCTTTCAAATTCTTCTGCAGAGATATCGCCTGTAAGTTTATATACTCTTGCGTATTTAACTGTAGGACGGATACCTGCTGTTACAAACTGTACACACTGCTGGGCACTGTCTGCACGCTGGTCAAACTGACCTGGCAGAAGTTCAACTGCAAATGTTCTGTCTGTGATTTTGATGCTGTCAAAAGTATCGTCTACCTGCATTTCGGAGAAGATGCTTTTTACTGCGCTGTCAAAAACATCTTTTTCGATGTTTTCAACATCATATCTGTTGAAGATTTTAACTTTTTTAACACTTGTGATACCAAGGTTGTTTCGAAGGTCGGCAAGCACGCCTTTATCTTCGTTGTTGTAACCTTCTTTTTTGGAAACGTAAACGCGATATACCATTATCTTTTTCCTCCTATATCGTGTCTGTAGAAGCTGTTTTCAAATGCAACCTGGTCGATAGCTGCATAAACCTTGTCCTGTGCATCCTTTACATCATCACCAAGGCATACAAAACCAAGAACACGGCCGCCGTTGGAAACATATTTGCCGTCTTTAAATGCTGTGCCGCTGTGGAAGATGTAGTGGAAGCTGTCGTTCTGACCGTCTTCTTTAAGGCCTGTGATTTCCTTGCCTTTTGCATAAGCTTCAGGATAGCCGCCGCTGCACATCATAACAACGATTGCACCGCCTTCTTTGTTGGAGAATTCAACATTTTCCAGTGTGCCGTCGATAACAGCATTCATAATTTCAAGCAGGTCTGTTTCGAGAAGAGACAGACAAACCTGTGCTTCAGGGTCACCCAGACGGCAGTTGTATTCGATAACTTTAGGCCCCTGTTCTGTAACGATAAGACCAAAGTAGAGAACACCTTTGAATGTTCTGCCTTCAGCGTTCATAGCATTCATTGTAGGAATAAAGATTTTTTCAAATGCTTCTGCTTCAACTTCTTTTGTATAAACAGGGTTTGGTGCAATAACACCCATACCGCCTGTGTTAAGGCCTTTGTCATCGTCAAATGCACGTTTGTGGTCCTTGGAAGAAATCATAGGTTTAACGCATTTGCCGTCTGTAAATGCAAGAACGGAAACTTCTGTACCTGTAAGGAATTCTTCGATAACAATTTCGCTGCCGCTTTCGCCGAATTTGCCGCCTTCAAGCATTTCAATAACAGCTTCTTTTGCATCTTCAAAGTTTTCTGCAATGATAACGCCCTTGCCAAGTGCAAGACCGCTTGCCTTGATAACTGCAGGATAGCTGTTCTGTGCCTGGAGGTATGCGATAGCTGGTTCAACCTCTGTAAATTTTTCGTATGCAGCAGTTGGGATGTTGTATTTTTTCATAAGGTCTTTGGAGAAAGCCTTGCTGCCTTCGATAATAGCAGCTGCTTTGTTTGGACCAAATGCACGGATGCCTGCTGCCTGCAGTGCATCAACCATACCAAGAACCAGCGGTTCGTCCTGGCTTACAACTGCAAGGTCAATTTCGTTTTCAACAGCAAATTTTACAATGCCTTCAACGTCGTTTGTTTTGATGTCAACACAGGTTGCAAGGTTTGCAATGCCTGCGTTGCCAGGTGCGCAGAAAAGCTGTCTGCCTTCTTTTGCAAGGCTTTTAACTGTAGCGTGCTCTCTGCCGCCACCGCCAACAACTAAAATTTTCATAATTATTTTCTCCTTGTGGGATACCATTACGGCTCCCTTGTGCAAAGGGAGCTGTCAGCAAATCTGACTGAATGATTATTTTTGTATGGAAAGGTTTTAAATACCCTCCCTTTTATCTGACCCTAATGTCATTCTGAACGCAGTGAAGAATCTCTATGTTTGTTACATTAAACAATCTGTACCGAAAGACCCGTTCGCTGACGTTCAGGGTGACATTTTTATTGCTTCTTAGTGGTGGAACAATCTGATGCCTGTAAAGCTCATTACCATATTGTATTTGTTGCAGGTTTCGATAACCTGGTCATCACGGATAGAACCGCCCGGTTCAGCAATATACTGTACACCGGATTTTTTAGCTCTTTCAATGTTGTCGCCAAATGGGAAGAATGCGTCAGAGCCAAGAGCAACACCGCTCATCTGGTCAAGCCATGCACGTTTTTCTTCTGCTGTAAGTCTTTCCGGTTTTACTGCAAAAATTGTTTCCCATGTGCCGTCACGAAGAACGTCATCACATTCGTCACCGATATAAACATCAATTGCGTTGTCGCGGTTCGCACGGCTGATGCCTTCAACAAACTGAAGACCGAGAACTTTTTCGTGCTGGCGCATCCACCAGTTGTCTGCTTTCTGGCCTGCAAGGCGTGTGCAGTGTACGCGGGACTGCTGGCCTGCGCCGATACCGATTGCCTGACCGTCTTTTACATAGCAAACAGAGTTGGACTGTGTATATTTAAGTGTAATCATAGCAATTGCAAGGTCACGTTTTGCAGCGTCTGTAAGTTCTTTGTTTTCTGTTACGATATTGCTGAAGTATTCCTTGTCAATTTTAAGTTCGTTTCTGCCCTGTTCAAATGTGATGCCAAAGATATCTTTTGTTTCCACAGGTGCAGGAACATAATTTTCGTCAATTTTGATAACGTTGTAGCCGCCTTTGCGTTTGCCTTTGAGAATTTCAAGTGCTTCATCTGTATAGCCAGGTGCGATAACGCCGTCAGAAACTTCTTTTGCAATGATTTTTGCTGTTGCAGCATCACAAACATCGCTGAGTGCGATAAAGTCGCCGAAGGAGGACATTCTGTCTGCGCCGCGTGCTCTTGCATAAGCGGAAGCAAGCGGTGTAAGTTCCATACCTTCAACAAAGTAGATTTTCTTGAGTGTATCTGTAAGTGGCTGTGCAACAGCAGCACCTGCAGGGCTAACGTGCTTGAAGCTTGTTGCAGCAGGCAGACCTGTTGCAGCTTTAAGTTCCTTTACAAGCTGCCAGCCGTTGAGAGCGTCCATAAAGTTGATGTAACCTGGACGGCCGTTGAGAACTTCGATTGGAAGTTCGCCTTCTTTCATAAAGATGCGGGAAGGTTTCTGGTTAGGGTTACAGCCGTATTTAAGTTCGAGTTCTGTCATTTCGTTTTCTCCTTATAGCAGATGCATTAAACGTTTTTGTTTACAATTCTTGTGGATGTTTCGCCTGTTGTTCTGTTTACAAAACGTACAAAAAGGCTTACCTTGTTGCCTTCGTTAAGGCTGTTCCATATCATATCTGTAACTGTGTCGATATCGCCTTCGATGCCCACAACTGTTTTTGGTTCGCCCTCAAAGGATGGAATCGGGTTGCCGTTGTCGTTGTATGTGTGGATAATGCGTGCTTCGCCTTCGATTGGTGCAGCATATTCGTAGAAATAGCGCAGGCACTGTGCTTCGTTGCCCTTGTCGGATTTAAGAATGGACATTTTAAAGGAACCGTCTGCATTTACTGCTGCAGAGATACGAGGTGTCCAGTTTGGACCGTCAGGTTCAAATTCTCTTGTGCGCAGAGCATTTTCAAAGCTGTCGCCTTTAACCATAAAGTCACGGATTGTGTCTGTCTGGTCGCCGTTTGTAACAACTGTAACATCGCCCACTTTTCTTACCGGGTGATAGATGATAAGGCTTGGGTCCACCATTTTGCTTTCGTCAAAAGCTTTTGTGCGGATGCCGTCTTCTGTTTCTTCAAAAATTCTGTTCTGGCTGTTTACGCTGCGGCCCATGATAAAGTAAGCCATAACGATGTCTGTAGCTGTTTTACCAACCACAATGCCTCTGCCAGGGTATTCTTTGCCTGCAAGATATTCTGCTAATTTCATAATAATCAAATCCTTTTCTGTATATAAAACGGGTTTAATGTTTGGTCTTAATCAATGAAGTGCGTCTGTAGCCTCCGGATTTCTGCGCATACAGGTTGTTCCGCTGATAGCTGCACTCAGTGCCGCATCCTCTGCAATTGTCTGTATAGCTCTTGGCAGGATAATCCATTCTGCCTTTTCCATAACGCGTTTCTGCAGCACTTCAGGTGTGTCACCGCGCAGCACTTCAACTGCTTTCTGTGCAATAATTTCGCCGCCGTCCACAATTTCATTTACATAGTGCACTGTTGCACCTGTAACCTTTACACCCTTTGCAAGGGCTGCTTCGTGCACTTTAAGGCCGTACATGCCGTCGCCGCAGAAGCTTGGGATAAGTGACGGGTGAACATTGATAATTCTGTTGGGATACTGTTTTATAAAATCTTCGCTGAGAATGGACAGAAAGCCTGCAAGAACAATAAGGTCGATAGAGTTCTTTTTAAGTTCTTTAACAAGAGCATCTTCCCACTGTGCAGCGTTTTCAAAATCCTTTTTGCGGATAAGTGCTGTTTTAATGCCTGCATTTGCCGCTCTTTCAAGGGCATATGCACCTGCAACGTTACTGATAACCAGTTCCACCTTTGCGTCGGTGATGATGCCGCTGTTCTGTGCATCGATTATCGCCTGCAGGTTTGTGCCGCCGCCGGAAACAAAAGCTGCAACTCTTAACATAAGATAACACCTTCCTCGCCGTCCACTACGCTGCCGAGAACATATGCGTCTTCACCCTGTGCCTTAAGAATTTCAATTGTTCTGTCTGCTTCTTCAGGAGAAACAATCATAACCATACCAACGCCCATATTGAATGTGGAGAACATATGGTCTGTAGGGATATTGCCTGTTTCTTTGATAAGGTCAAAGATTGGCAGCACTCTTACATCGTCATATTTGATTTTTGCTGTTTTGCCTTTTGGCAGTGCACGCGGAATGTTTTCAAAGAAACCGCCGCCTGTGATGTGTGCAATGCTCTTTACATTAACTTCTTCCAGCACTGCAAGTGCAGGTTTAACATAAAGTTTTGTAGGTGTAAGCAAAGTTTCGCCAAGTGTGCCGCCAAGGCTTTCGATATAAAGACCAAGGTCTGCGTGTTCAACGTCAAACACCTTTCTTACAAGGGAGAAGCCGTTGGAGTGTACGCCGCTGGATGGAATAGCAACAAGCACGTCGCCTGTTTTTACATTTTCGTTGTTGAGAATTTTGTCCTTTTCAACAATGCCAACTGCAAAACCGCCGATGTCGTATTCGTCAACAGGCATAAGACCCGGATGTTCTGCTGTTTCACCGCCGATAAGGCTGCAGCCGCTGTCATAGCAGCCTTTTGCAACACCGCTTACGATTGTTGCAACCTTTTCAGGATAGTTTTTGCCGATTGCAATATAGTCAAGGAAGAACAAAGGTTTTGTACCGCAGCAAACAATGTCGTTTACGCACATTGCAACTGCATCGATGCCGATTGTGTCGTGCTTGTCCATAAGAAAAGCAAGTTTAACCTTTGTGCCGCAGCCGTCTGTGCCGCTTACGAGAACAGGTTTTTCGTAACCTGCAGGAAGTTCGTACATACCGCCAAAACCGCCAAGACCGTTGAGCACAGCACTTGTAAGTGTCTTCTGCACGCTTTCTTTCATAAGCTCAACCGCTCTGTAACCCGCTGTTACGTCAACGCCTGCAGCTGCATAGCTTTCTGTAAAGTTAGACATAATTTTTACCTCGCTGAATGTTTATGTAAATGGTTTATTTGATTTCTTTGATTTTTTCGTCGAACTTGTCAACCATATGTGCTTTGGAAACATCTATCGGATATTCGCCGCTGAAGCAGCCAACGCAGTAATCCTGACAGATACCGCTTGCCATTTTCTTTGTGTCTTCAAGGCTGAGGAAACCGATGCTGTCTGCACCCATCGCCGCTGCCATATCCTCAATCGGCATTCTGTTTGCCATAAGGTCTTCCGGCTTGCCGATATCTGTACCAAAGTAGCACAGATATTTGAAAGGCGGAGATGTGATGCGAAGATGAACCTCTGCAGCGCCTGCTTCTTTAAGCAGTCTTACCACGCGTTCACTTGTTGTACCGCGCACAACGCTGTCGTCAACCAGAACAACTCGTTTGCCGAGAATTGTTTCGGTAATAGGGTTAAGTTTGATTTTAACACTGTTTTCGCGCTGGCTCTGTACAGGCTGGATAAATGTACGGCCGATGTAACGGTTTTTAAGCAGACCTACGCCATAAGGAATGCCGCTTTCCAGTGCATAACCCTGTGCAGCATCAAGGCCGGAGTCAGGTGCGCCGATAACAACGTCTGCTTCAACCGGATGTGCCTTTGCCAGCAGTTCGCCTGCGCGTCTTCTTGCACGGTGAACACTGCAGCCCTCGATAACGCTGTCAGGACGTGCTGTGTAAACATATTCAAACACGCACAGACCTTTTGGCTGAACGCCTTCGCGGTAAACGATAAGCTCGTTGTTTACAATTTCAACAATTTCGCCGGCTTTTACATCGCGGATAAACTCTGCGCCTACAGCGTTGAGTGCACAGGTTTCACTTGCAAATATATAGCCGCCTTTAAGCTTGCCTATGCACAGCGGTTTAAAGCCCTGAGGGTCACGGGCAGCAATAACCTTTGTAGGTGACATGATAACAAGGCTGTATGCACCTTCAAATCTTTCAAGTGCAAGTGCAAGTGCTTCTTCAATGCTGTGTGTTTCAAGACGTTTTCTTGCAATAAGGTATGCCATTGTTTCCGCATCGTTTGTAGTCTGGAAGAATGTGCCCTGCTGCTGCATTTCCTGACGCAGTTCAAGGGCGTTTACAAGGGCACAGTTTGCAGCCAGTGCAAGTGTACCTTTTGCATGGCGCACCACCATAGGCTGTGCATTAACTGCATCAATCTGGCTTTTAGGTGCATATCTTACATGACCGATAGCCATTTTGCCCTTTGGCATCTTTGCCATCTTTTCAGGTGTGAGAACATCAGGCACAAGGCCCACACCCTTTATTGTGGTAAACACACCGTCATCGTTTACTGTGATACCGCAGCTTTCCTGACCGCGGTGCTGAAGCGCATAAAGTGCATAATAGTTTTCGCCCACAACATCAATGTCCGAATCATCGGTTTTTGTTATAGCGAAGATACCGCACTCTTCGTTAACTTCTTTGTCAATTTTACAACTGCACATCGACATAAAATCATCTCCTGTAAAAATACAAGTATATTAAATATTAAAATTATTTGTTGTTAAGTTTTCTGTCCTTTTCAAGAACTGCGTTTTCCATATCGATTTTCATCTGTGCCACTTTTGCTGCAAGGCCTTCGTCGGAAAGTGCAAGCATCTGTACAGCAAGGATAGCTGCGTTTTCTGCACCGTCGATTGCCACTGTAGCAACAGGAATGCCGCTTGGCATCTGAACTGTGGAAAGAAGTGCATCAAGACCGTCAAGTGTGGAGGATTTGATAGGCACACCGATAACAGGCAGTGTTGTGTGTGCTGCAAGCACGCCGCCAAGATGTGCTGCCTTGCCTGCTGCTGCAATGATAACGCCAAAGCCGTTGTCCTTTGCATTAGCGGAAAATTCACTTGCTGCTGCAGGTGTTCTGTGAGCTGACATAATTCTCATTTCGTATTCCACACCAAAGCTTTCCAGCTTTTTAGCTGCTTTTTCCATTACGCCAAGGTCGGAATCGCTGCCCATAACAATTGCTACTTTTTTCATAGTCATTACCTCTTTCAAAAAAATAAAAATAGTGGGATGTATAAGTGTTTAATTAAAATCAAATATAAAAAAACGCAGAGACACCTTGTGCGTCCCTGCGTATTGATACAAAATCAAAGCTGGCTGATTATCTCTCTTTGCGAAAAAATCTGCCTTGATATGTACAAACCAATAGTCGCGTTTTTTACGGAAACGCGGTAGAGACGCCGGGGCCATATTCCCCAAATTATATTGATTTTTATTCACTTTTTATAAGCTAAAACCATTCTAGCCCAGTTTACAATTATATATTACTATATTTTTGTACTCCTTTGCAATTGTAATAAATTCTAAACAAATTTAACGATTTTGTGCATACTTTCCACATATTGACGAAATTTATGTTTTTCCATAAAAAACATTGACAAAATAAAGGCATTTTTTTGTTTTAAAGCCACCTTGCCGTATTTTTTAATATGTTTTATGCAACCATTATTCCGTTGTCTCCCCTGCCCAAAAATAAAAAGGCCTCTGCCAAAAAACAGAAGCCTTTCTGGAGCTAGCGATCGGATTTGAACCGACAACCGGCGGTTTACGATACCGCTGCTCTGCCATTGAGCCACGCCAGCATATCCACATAAACATTCTACCTCTTTATCCATTATTTTTCAACAGAAAATTGCCGTTTTATGCCGACTGTGTTTTACCTTTCCTTTTTGGGTCCATACTGTTACAAACTATGTAACGGAGACAGCTATGCAAACCTTTAAAACCTTTTTAATCACCTTTTTGTCATCTGTATGCATTGTGCTGGTTTCTTTTGCCGCACTGTACCATATCGCCGCCCCTTTGCCCCATACCGCAGGCACACAGCAGGGCGGCGTGCCGATAACAAGAGCCACCGCTGCCGACAACAAAACCACCCTTGTTTTTCTGCAGAACGAAACCGACAGCATATTTCTGCTTGTAAAACTCAACGCTGTGGACAGTGCAGTAACCGTAACCGCCGTTCCGCCCCACTTTTATCTGCCGCTCTGCAGCCGCACACTGCTGCAAAGTTTTGAATACGCAGGCATTATGCAGTGCGTGCAGGATTTATCCGTTCAGCTTGATGCCACAATCGATTTTCACCTTGTCCTTGACAGCGACAGCCTGCCACTGATTGACATTTCTTTTTTAAGCAAAGAAACCACCGGCAGCGTTTCCCCCGCAGACTGCAAGGCTTTTGCCGGATATACTGCACAGACGATAAAAAACCATATGACAGAGATACAAACCGCCACACTGCCTTCCCTGCACAAAAATCTTTCCTTCCTTTACACAAATATCGGCAAGGCCGAAGCCGCTCAGCTTGACCGCATTCTTGCACTTTTGCAGAGAAGTGAGGCGGAATACAGCTTTGATGCCATAAGCGATTCACAACAATAAACAAAAAGGGGCGAACAGTGTTCTCCCCTTTTCCTCTCCGTTTATTTTACGACTGACTTTTGCTTTTTGTCAGTGCACTTGCAATCAGCGCAAACATCAGACTTGCCGTCACACCGCCGCTGCATGCGGTCATACCGCCGGTGAATATGCCTACAAAACCGCTTTGTGCAACTGCCTTTTCAACACCCTGTGCCAGTATATGCCCAAAGCCGAGGATTGGCACAGTTGCCCCTGCACCGGCAAAATCCACCAGCTTTTCCCATACGCCAATGGCAGAAAGCACCACACCGCTTACCACAAATATCACCAGTATCCTTGCAGGTGTCAGCTTTGTCAGGTCAATCAGCAGCTGACCCGCCACACAGATAAGCCCACCCACAACAAAGGCCCATACATAATTCATTTTTTCTGCACCTCTTTTTTCGATTTTATATTAACAAGATGCGCTATGCAGGGTATGCTTTCCCCCTGCATTGTGGTGGAAGGGCTGAGCAGTGCTCCCGTTGCAACAAAAAGAATATTGTTCAGTTCCCCCGCCATAATTTTTGGCAGTATATCCGCCGCAAGCACCGTTGCCCCGCAGCCGCAGCCCGATGCGCCGCTCTGCACATTCTGTTTTTCGCCGAATATAACATTTCCGCAGTCGGTATGGTTTGACAGAACTATCTTTTCCTTTTCCAGCAGCTGCCACAGCAGTATGCTGCCCACCTTTCCAAGGTCGCCTGTATATATAACATCATATTCCTGCGCCTTTGTGCCGCTCTCCTGCAAAAACCGCTTTATCGTGTCCGCCGCCGCAGGTGCCATTGCCGCCCCCATATTGTTGGCATCGGTCACGCCAAGGTCCACCACCCTGCCAATCTGTGCCGAGGTGATAAAGGCATTCTGCCCCGCACTTTCCAGCAGAACACTGCCGCAGCCCGTCACCGTCCACTGTGCTGTGGGCGTGCGTTTTCCCCCATAATCAAGAGGTGTGCGGAACTGCCTTTCCGCCGTACAGAAATGGCTGCTTGCAAGGCAGAGTGCATTGTCCGCAAAGCCTCCGTCCACAAGACATGCCCCCATCAGCAGCGCTTCCGCCATTGTACTGCAGGCGTTGTAAAGACCTACAAAAGGTCTTGCAAAATTGCGCATGGCAAAGGAGGTGCTGGTTATCTGATTTGTCAGGTCTCCCCCCAGCACCACATCAATGTCCTGTGCATCGATAACCTTTTTGTGCAGCAGGTGGCCTATGCATCTGCTTTGCAGTTCAGTTTCGGCCTTTTCCCAGGTATCTTTGCCAAAATAGTCATCTGCCACCGTTTCGTCAAATTTATCAGCAAGAGGACCTTCACCCTCTTTTTTTCCCGCCACCGATGCCCAGCAGTTTATGGCCACAGGCTTTTTATATTTTATATACACTAAATGCCAAACCTCGCTCTCACATACAGTATCACACCGTACGCAACACTTGCCAGTGTTCCGTATACAATAACAGGCCCTGCAATAACAAACATTCTGCTTGCCACCCCTGTTACAAACCCCTCGGTGCTGAACTCTATTGCAGGGCTTACCACCGCATTGGCAAAGCCTGTTATAGGCACAAGGGTGCCTGCCCCCGCACGCCGTGCAAGGCGGTTGTACCATCCCGCCGCTGTCAGCAGTGCCGACAGCCCCACCAAGGTTATGCTTGCCAGCTGCCGTGCGTCCCCAAGGGAAAAATGCATATATTCTGCATAAACTTCGGTCAGTATCTGCCCAAGCACACAAAAACTGCCGCCCACCACAAATGCCCATACACAGTTTTTTGCCACCTTTGATTTTGGTGATGCACCTTTTACCATTCTGTCATACTGTTTTTTGTTAGTTCTCATAGGCTAAATCTCCAGATGATTTGCCAGCAGAGTGCTTGTAAGCACCAGCAGTTTTTTCTGTGTGTCGTTAAGAATTTCGTCACCGTCGCTCACCAGTGCCACAACGCCCACACCGTCCCCTGCCGCAATAACAGGAGTTGCCCCCATCACTTTCAATTCACTGTGCATATATGGCAGAACAGGCTTTTCACTTGCATACTGGCGAAAATAGCTTGCCCTCTGATGCAGCATATCTTCAATTTCGCGGCTTGCCGAAAGCCCGATTATATCCTTTCTGCCTGCACCCGTACAGGCGATAACCCTGTCACTGTCAAAAATAACACAGTGCAGACCGCTTACACGGTAAAGGCTGTCGGCATAGCTCTGGCTGAACTGGGAAAGTTCCGCCATCATGGAATATTTTTTAAAGATAATCTCGCCGCCCTGCCCCGTAAAAATTTCCAGCGGGTCGCCCTCACGCATGCGCATGGTTCTTCTTATTTCCTTGGGAATAACAATTCTGCCAAGGTCATCAATACGTCTTACAACGCCTGTTGCTCTCATATAAAAATGCTCCTTGAATCTTTTTTTATATTATCTGCCAGCACAGGCGATTTTATACTTTTAAAGAAATATATTTTACAGATATTGTGCCGGCAGCCCAAAACACTTTTATTTTGCAAAATCAAATCATAAAATCAATTTAATAAAAAAATTTTCATTTTTTTTAAAAAAGTGCTTGACAAAAGCCCCCTTTGGTGCTAATATAATTAGGCAATATGCGCTGGTAGCTCAGCTGGATAGAGTACTTGACTACGAATCAAGGGGTCAGGGGTTCGAGTCCCTTCCAGCGCACCAAACAAATCCGATACCTTTCAGGTATCGGATTTTTGTTTTTTGTGGTAAAGGGACTCGAACCCGTGAGGGTTTTGCCGTAAAAAACAGTGTGGTACACTGTTTTTAGGCAAAAGAGCCTTGCGCTCCAAGCAAGGCCAGTCAGTATGCAAGGCGAAGCCGCAGCAGACGGCGAGTCCCTTCCAGCGCACCATAAAAAACTCAGTCAAACGACTGAGTTTTTTGTTTTTATACCCCCAAATAGCATCAAAACGCCCTGAAAATCAAAATTTCAGGGCGTTTTTGTTGTATAAGAAAAAGTACGGCAAAAACGCCGTACTTAAAGGTATAAATTTTAAAGATGGCGCCACAATGATTGACCGCAACGGACAGATTGGCGGGCATAAGGCATAATGAAAAACCGCTTAACCTTAAATTGCATTAAGAAATTCTTCCATCTGCTTTCTGAGCAAAGCTTTGTTTTCTTCCGAAAGGTTGAGTATTCCCGAGGCAAATGCTTCTGCATCCAAA
>JAFVOU010000023.1 GCA_017505635.1 Oscillospiraceae bacterium
ATATTCTGGGCATTGAATCCTAACTTTTTAGGAAAATATAATATAGTAAGTATGGCACAGTCACTTGCACCGTATGCTATTATGGGCCTTGGCGTTACATTTGTAATTGCAACGGGCGGTATTGACCTTTCAATCGGTACTACCTGTATTGCGGCAGCAGTAATTGCCGGAAAACTTTATATGAACGGTATGCCTTTGTGGCTTACAATTCCCGTGATGATCGCAATCGGCGCAGCTGTTGGTTTTGTTAACGGATTGTTGGTAGCAAAGCTTAAAATCCCTGCATTTATTGCTACTCTCGGTACTATGATGTTCGGACGCGGTCTGAGTGCGATTATAGTTTCAATACCGAATATTTTCTTCCCCGGCGGAACCTGGTTCAACAAGGTGTTTTCAAATTATAATGGTGTGCCGGTAGGTCTTTTCTGGGTATTGCTTTTTGCACTGGTTTGTATGTACTTTATGTATAAATCAAAAATCGGAAGATATATACTCGCCATCGGTAGTAACGAGGAAGCAACAAGACTTTCAGGTATAAACACAGATAAGTATAAGATTATAGCATATACAATAGCAGGTATTGCAACAGGTGTTGCAGCAATCTTCTGGGCAGCATCCTTTACAACAGTAGCATCTGCAACAGGTAACGGTATGGAGCTCGATGCTATTGCAGGCGTATATATCGGCGGTACATCAGCTGCCGGCGGTACTGCTTCAATTGCAGGCTCTGTAATCGGTGCGATTATGCTTGTTGTTATCAGAAGCGGACTTAACTTTGTACTTGCAAGATTTAATCTTAATGTTAACTCAACTTATGTTACATATGTTCTTACAGGTATTATCGTAGTAGTTGCAGTTCTTATGGATGTTATCAAAAATAAGAATGCAAATAAGGTTAAGGTTGAAAAACAAAAAAAAGAAAAGGCACAACCAAAGGCTCAGGACTAAATTAAGAAAACATAATAAAACGCGCGCAAAATAACAAGTCAAACCCCCTAAAAAAACAACAGTATATGAGGAGGCAAATTATGAAAAAGTTATTATCATTAGTTTTGGCAGCAACAATGCTTGTAGCTGCTCTCGTGGGCTGCGCAGGCCCCGCTGAAGTTGAAGGCGAAAAGACAATTGCAGTAGTTGCAAAAGGTGAATCACACGCATTCTGGCAGTCTGTAAAGGCAGGCGCTGAGGCTGCAGGTGAAAAGTATGGCTATAAGATCACTTTCAGAGGCCCTGCAAGTGAATCCGCAAAAGACCTTCCCTCACAGATGGAAATGGTTCAGACAGCTCTTTCCAATAATGCATCTGCTATCGTTCTTGCTACAATCGGCGAAGGCTTCGTTGATCTCCTGACACAGGCAAAGCAGATGGAAATTCCCGTTGTACAGTTTGATAGCGGTATCTGGGCAAACGACGTTGCAGCATTGGATAATGCGGGCAATAATCCTCTTGTAGCACATGTTGCAACAAGTAACTATCTTGCAGCAGGTACAGTTGCTGAAAACTTCTTTGCAGCACTTAAGGATGATATTGCTGCTTCCGAAAAGTATATTATCGGTGTTATTCAGCACGATGAGACACAGACAGGTATTGATAGAGCAGCAGGCTTTATTGATAAGTTTGTAGAACTTGCAGATGCTGACGAAGCAACAAAGGGCAAGTACACAATCGAAAAGGAAGTAAAGCCCGGCGATGCTGACAATGCTTATAAGGCAGCTCTTGAAGCACTTACCGAAAAGGGTGCAGCAGCTATCTTTATGACAAACGAAGGCGTTGTAAAGCAGGTTTATGATGCTATCGGTGCCGCAGGCGAAAAGTATGATGCAATCAAGTTTGCAGGATACGACGCAGGTACAAAGCAGATCGAATGGATGAAGAAGACAACAGGTCCTAAGCTTATTGGTGCGGTTGCTCAGGA
>JAFVOU010000024.1 GCA_017505635.1 Oscillospiraceae bacterium
ATAAGTATTTTTAATTTAATAAAATATAAATATACATTTAACATTTGGAGGACATTATGTTAAACCAGGATAAAACAATGGAAAAAATCATCGCTTTGTGCAAAGCCAGAGGCTATGTTTATGCAGGCAGCGAAATTTACGGCGGTCTTGCAAACACATGGGACTACGGCCCACTTGGCGTTGAATTTAAAAACAACGTAAAAGCTGCATGGAGAAAAAAATTCATCCAGGAAAGCCCATACAACGTAGGTCTTGACGCAGCTATTCTTATGAACCCACAGACATGGGTTGCTTCCGGTCACGTTGGCGGCTTCTCTGACCCGCTTATGGACTGCAAAGACTGTAAAACACGTCACCGTGCAGACAAACTTATCGAAGATGCAGGTTACGAATGTGCAGGCTGGTCCAACGAACAGATGAGAGCATTCATCGACGAAAAAGGCATCACATGCCCAGACTGCGGCAGCACAAACTTTACAGATATCCGCAAATTCAACCTTATGTTCAAAACATTCCAGGGTGTTACAGAAGATGCTAAAAACGAAATTTACCTTCGTCCTGAAACAGCACAGGGTATATTTGTAAACTTTGCAAATATCCAGAGAACAACAAGAAGAAAACTTCCATTTGGTGTTGCACAGATTGGTAAAAGCTTCCGTAACGAAATCACACCGGGTAACTTTACATTCCGTACAAGAGAATTTGAACAGATGGAACTCGAATTCTTCATCAAACCAGGCACAAATATGGAATGGTTCCAGTACTGGAGAAACTACTGCTACAACTGGCTGCTTTCCCTTGGTATGAAAGAAGAAAACCTCAAACTCCGTGACCATTCTCAGGAAGAACTTTCCCACTACTCCACAGCTACAACAGACATCGAATTTATGTTCCCATTTGGCTGGGGCGAACTCTGGGGTATTGCTGACCGTGGTGCATTTGACCTTACACAGCACTCTGAACACTGCGGCAAACCAATCGAATACTTTGACCCTGAAACAAACGAACACTACATCCCACACGTTGTTGAACCATCCCTTGGTGCAGACCGTGTTGCTCTTGCTTTCCTCTGCGAAGCATACGACGAAGAAGTTGTAGACGCAGAAAAGAACGATACACGTGTTGTTCTCCGTCTCCACCCAGCACTTGCTCCATACAAAGCTTGTGTTCTTCCACTTTCCAAAAAGCTCAGCGAACAGGCAACAGCAGTTTACCAGCAGCTTCAGAAAGACTTTATGGTTGACTACGACGAAGCAGGTTCTATCGGCAAACGTTACCGCCGTCAGGACGAAATCGGTACACCACTCTGTATCACATACGACTTCGAATCTGTTGAAGACGGCTGTGTAACAGTTCGTGACCGTGACACAATGGAACAGGAACGTGTTAAAATCGAAGACCTCAAAGCTTACATCGCTAAGAAAATCGAATTTTAATTAAAAATTTGCATATAAAAAGTCGGTTCATTACGAACCGACTTTTTGTTATATATTCTGTATTTTTTCAATAATAAAGGAAGACAGGGTTACTGTGACAAGGGAATAAACTATCCTGCCAAAAGGTATATAGGTGAGTGAAAGGCAAAGCACCGTTAAATCAGTTGCAAGATATGCTTTGGATATGCGGCATTTTGCAAGTTTAGATATAACGAGGGCAAGGGCATCATCGCCGCCGCTGGCACCGCCTTCCTTAACTACAATGCCAACACCGATACCCACAAACAATGCGCCCAGAATTGCGGCAGCAAGCGGTTTGTCTGCAAAGGACGGTAAAATATAGCCAACACTTTCCCAAACGCGATAGCTGAAAGAAAAACAGCAGCTTGCAAACATGGCGTTTTTAAGAAAACTGTTGCCAAGCACCCGCCAGCCGATAAAATAGCAGGTGAAATCCAGTACAATGCCGCTTATGCTTGGGCTGATATCAAACCAGTGGTTAAGCAGCAAGGTCATGCCAAGGACGCCGCCTTCGGTTGTGCCGCTCTGGCTGTGAACGTTGAACAGCCCGAAAGAAAGTATAAAAGCACCAAGAAAAAGCAGGGCATAATGTTTTATATTTATTTGTCTTTGCAATATACCGCCTCCTTTGGATGTGTTGCCATGCAGCATATAACGGACAGCACGTTCTGCTGTAATTTTTTAATTATGGCAGTTAATGAACCATAAGTAAAAAAATAAGCTGAGCATTTCGCTCAGCTGTAATTTTTCAATGTAATTAGATAGCTCTTGTTACCTTACCAGAGCGAAGACATCTGGTGCAAGCGTGAATATAACGTGGAGAACCGTCCACGATAGCTTTTACTCTTTTTACATTTGGTTTCCAAGCTCTGTTGGAACGTCTATGAGAGTGAGATACTTTTATACCAAAAGTAACACCTTTACCACAACAATCACATTTTGCCATTCTGTTGCACCTCCTAAAATTTAATCAACTATAATATTTTAGCATATATTTTATCTAAATGCAATACCTAAATTGCATTTTTCTCATATTGCTCAAATAGTTTATCACAAACAAAAGATAATATCAAGTACTTTTTTTCAATTATTTAAAAAATTTTACACAATAATATAATATTATATATCTATATATACATTATACTCTTGAAAAAACCTATAAAAAACAATATAATTAATTATTAAGCGTTAGCTTTTATAAAGGAGATTTATATGAACTTTTTTGATATAGTAGTGCGTGCAATTGTTCTGCTTACAGCAATTCCTGTGCACGAAGCGGCACATGCATACGTTGCAGATAAAATGGGTGATCCTACAGGCAGATATATGGGACGTCTTACATTAAACCCTATGGCACATTTTGACCTTGTGGGTTCTATAGCAATGCTTGTTGCAGGCATCGGCTGGGCAAAACCTGTGCCGGTTAACCCACGCAATTTCCGTGACCCTAAAAAAGGCATGGCAATTTCTGCAGCAGCAGGCCCTGTTTCCAACCTTATTGTTGCAGCAGCAAGTCTTGCAGTTGCAAAAATAATTATGTATGCAAGTTATGCAGTTGGTGTAAACACAGCACTCAGCACACTGTTTACAATATTCAATGTTATGTGTTCCATCAACATTTCCCTTGCAATATTCAACCTTATTCCTGTTCCGCCGTTTGACGGCAGCCGAATCTTCAACTATTTCCTGCCGGATAAATTCTATTTCAAGGTTATGGAATACGAACAGTACATCGTTATCGGTCTGCTTATCATTCTTTTTACAGGCGTACTGGATATGCCTCTTGCTTTGCTTTCCAACCTTATTTTCGGTGCATTGGACAAGCTTACAGGATTTATAGATGTTTTTGGCAGAGCATTGATGCACATGAGCATATAAACATTGATTTAAAGGATATTTTATGCAGTTGAATTTTAAAACAGAACAGTTCGAGGGCCCTCTTGACCTGCTGCTTGCACTGGTTGCAAAGCATAAGATGAATATTCTGGATATCGAGATTATCACAATTATCAATCAGTATCTGGAAATCATCAATGCAGCACAGGCGCAGGATTTAGAGGTTGCCAGCGATTTTATCGATATGGCAGCAAGGCTTGTATACCTTAAAAGTGTATATCTGCTGCCAAAGGACGACGAGGGTGAAAAGCTCAAGGCGGAACTTCAGGGGCAGCTTATCGAATACAGCCAGGCAAAGCTTGCGGCAGAAAATCTGCGCCGTATGTATGTGGGGGATATGCTTTTTATCCGTCAGCCTGCAGAAATTGAAGAGGATTGGACATATGATATAATCCACCCTGTAAGCGACCTTGTAAAAGCCTATGAGGTGCTGGATGACAAATCAATCCGCCGTGCACCGCCAAAGGTGGAAAAGTTCGAGCCTATTGTATCGGCTCCTATGGTTTCGGTGCACGTTAAAATCTTCAGTGTACTTAAAAACCTTATGAAAAACAGAGTGCAGAGTCTGCAGTCCGCTTTTGACAAAACCAAAGGCAAAAGCGATGCTATAGCCACTTTTATGGCAATTCTGGAACTTATCCGCGCCCACCGTATTGAAATTGACCAGGATGAAAATATGGTGCTTTCTAAAAAACACAGAGGTAATTAACATATGACAATGGAACAGAACGTGTGCGCTGCCGAAGCAATAATTTTTGCCAGCGGTGACGGTATAAGCACACAGAAGTTAAAAGAAGTTTTGGACCTGGACCTTAAACAGCTGCAGTTTGTGCTGGAAAGTCTGTCCGAAAAATACAATACAAAAGAAAGCGGTATCCGCTTTGTAAAAAACACCGAACAGGTTTTCTTTACAACCGATACAGCTTATGCAGATGCTGTTTACAAGGCACTCAGCCAGAAACGCAATGCACCTTTGTCCAATGCGGCAATGGAAACACTGGCTATCATTGCTTACAACCAGCCGGTTTCCCGCAGCTTTATCGAACAGGTGCGCGGTGTGGATTCCTCAAGCAGTGTGCAGACACTTCTGCAGCGTGGCCTTATCGAAGAAGCAGGCCGTCTGGATATTCCGGGCAAGCCTATCAGTTACCGTACAACACCGGTATTCCTGCGCAGCTTTTCTATCGAAGGTCTGCAGCAGCTGCCTAAAATAAAAAGCAGCTCTCCTGTGGGCGAAGCTTATCAGCTTGATTTAGAGGAAAGCGGAAATGCTTAAACTGCTGGCTGTTATCGGCTGGATTCTGCTTGGATTGCTTGTTCTGCTGCTGTGGGTGATAATTGTGCCCCGCAGCGTGTTTGTGGAATATACAGACAGAACAAGCCTTGTGGTTAAGGTAAGAGTATTTTTATTTAAAATAAAAGTTTATCCTCTGCCAAAGTTTCTGACAAACAGAGACAAACCAAAGAAAAAAGACAAAAAGCAGAAGAAAACCGCAAATAAAAAAACTGGCGGAAAAAAACAGCCGTCAGGTGATACAGCAAAAAAAGAGGAACAGTCAGGTTTTGAAAAGTTTATGGCAGATATGCCAAAAGGCTTTGAGCTTGTAAAGGAAGCCGTGGCCACCGTAAAAGGTGTAATGGCAATTCTGCTTAAAGGAATTTATATAAAAGATGTATCCTTTACAGTGCCTATAAGTGCAAAAGATGCCCACGAAACACAGAAACAGTACGGCATTATTACCTCTGCTTTTTATTCGCTTAACATATTTTTGCAGAAATATGTCAAAATCTTTTACAAAAAACCTGTGTTTGTTGCGGATTTTGCCAATCTTTATAAGGACAGCACATATTTTTATTGTAAAGTACAGGCAAGTCCAGTTATAATATTGGTAACAGGCTGGTATCTGTTTAAAACCTACCGCCGTTTGACAAAAAATAAAAAAGAATCAGAACCTGAAAAGGAGATATAAATTATGGCAGAAAAACCGGTACAGGAGCTTATGGCTTCTGCTCTTGAAAAGATGAGAGATCTTGTGGACTCCAACACAGTTATAGGCAGCCCTATCTACACACAGGACGGCACAACAATACTGCCGATTTCCAAAGTTTCCTTTGGTTTTGTTTCCGGCGGCACAGATTTTGCTTCCAAAACACAGAAGGACCTTTTTGGCGGTGCAGCTTCCGCAGGAGGCAGTGTAACACCGGTGGGCTTTCTTGTTATAAAAGACGGCAGTGTAAAACTTATGCAGCTTGCCGAAGGCGGTGCAACATTTGACCGTCTTATCAATATGATGCCGGAGGTTATCGACCGTGTTGAAGGCTTTATTGCAAACAAAACAGGCAAAAAGGACACAACGGTAAAAACATCAACAGAAACAGCACAGACTGTTGAAGATGTGGCGGATATTGCCGACGATATCATAATCATCGACGAGACAAAATAACACATATACTTTAAAACGGAGAAAATAATGAGAGATACAAGAATTCAGAAAGCTATGGCAGACCAGGGGCTCTGTTCACGCCGTGCAGCAGAACAGATTATCCTTGAAGGCCGCGTAAAACTTAACGGCCGCCCTGTTCAGCTTGGGGATAAAATGGATATCAGGGCAGATATTCTTTCTGTTGACGGACAGAGAGTTTTCTTTGACAAGAAGAAAGAATTTTACTACTATATGCTCAACAAGCCACGCGGTTACATTACAACTTCCAGCGATGACCGCGGCAGAAAAACAGTGCTTGACCTTGTAAAGGATGCACCTGTACGTGTTTATCCTGTAGGTCGTCTTGACAAGGACAGTGAAGGTCTACTGCTGTTTACAAACGACGGCAACTTTGCAAATCAGCTTACACATCCGTCACATCAGGTGTCCAAGCTTTACCGCGTAACTGTAAGACCAAACGTTACAGAAGAACAGCTTATCGCACTTGCAAACGGTGTTTATCTTGATGACGGCAGCAAAACATTGCCGGCTGTTGTGCGTGTTGTAACACAGGAAGAAAACCGTTCCGTTATGGAAATTTCCATAAAAGAGGGCAAAAACCGTCAGGTTCGCCGTATGTGTGCAGCAGTAGGTCTTGAAGTTGCAAGACTTCGCCGCAATGCAATCGGTCCTGTAAAGCTTGGTATGCTTGCACCGGGCAAAATGCGTGAACTTAAGCCAAGCGAGGTAAACGCACTTAAAGCAGCGGCAACAAAGGCAAAAAGAGTACAGAGACAGGCAGAAAAAGAGGACTGATACCATGGGCATGTTTACAATGAAACCAATTGACGAATATGATGTGATTGAACTGCTTAACAACGGCAGATTTGAGGGAGACCTTTACGGTTATGTCCTCAGTGACGGCGGCGACCTGTTCGGTTACACACTTTTCAAAATCGAGGACAATACAACAGTGATGCTGGACAGCAGAACACCGGGTCCTCAGTATCTTGACGGTATTATCCGTGCAAGCATAGCCTACGGCGAGGCAAGAGGCGCAGAATATTTCAGCTTCAATATGGACCACGAACCATTTGCCGAATACAAGCGCATTTTCTTTGGCGACCAGCCTGACCGCATGAAAACAACAGTAATATTTTCCGGTTGCAAACACGAATAAAGGATGTTAAACTTAATATGTTAGATTTGTTCAGAGAACTGTTTGGCAAAAAAGCCATACAGAATGAAGATAATAATAACTATAACGATACAAAGGAGACTACACCAATGGTTGTAACAAAACAGACAAACATCGGCGCAATTCTTGACGCTGACCCAACAACAGGCAAATACTTTATGGAAATCGGTATGCACTGCCTTGGCTGCCCATCTGCACGCGGCGAAAACATCGAACAGGCTTGCTGGGCACACGGCACAAATGCTGACGAACTTGTTGCTAAACTCAACGCACACTTTGGCAACTGATATGAAAGAAAAAAGTATTGGCAGCCGTTTGCTTACGGCTGCCGGTCTTGTTTGTAATGGCAAAACCGTATGCGACGTGGGCTGTGACCATGGCAAATTAAGCCTTTATCTTATACAGTCCGGCAAAGCAGAAAGGGTTATTGCCACCGATATCAACAAGATGCCGCTGCAGAAAGCGATTGACCTTTTTGCCGAAAACAATATCAGCGACAAGGCGCAGTTTTACCTTACAGACGGTCTGCAGAATATCACCGATACCGATGATATCACCCATGTGGTTATATGCGGCCTTGGCGGTGACACAATGGCACAGATTATCGAAAACGCACCGTTTATCAAAGAAAACCGTGTGCGTCTTGTTCTGCTGCCTGCACAAAGCGGCAACAAAATCCGCCAGTATCTTTATGACCACGGGTTTGGCATAGAAAGCGAAACCACAGTGGGCGAAAACAAAAAATTCTACAGTGCAATCAGTGCGGTTTATACAGGGGAAAAAACAGATTATACCGATTTCGACTGCTTTATTGGCAAAAGCCGTTACTGTACTGATGACAGTGCAAAAGGATATTTTGAAATGGTACACACACAGCTGAAAAAGCGTCAGAAAGGCTTTATCATCGATACAGGTGTATGTCCTGAGGGTATAAATGATGCTGTGGAAAAAACCGAAGCACTGCTGCGCAATTTTGAATAATCAAATTTACAAGCTGAAACACTTTTATCTGCTGATGAGGCAGGTAAAGGTGTTTTTTGTTTGAATAAATCATATCGATACTACACAAAACGAGCAATTTGTTGTATACTTATATGGAAAATAATTTGATAAAATGAATTATGCGAGGTAACCGTTTTGAAAATCTGGTGCATTGAAGACGATCTGAATATAAATAACCTTATAATTTATGCCCTTACAAGTCAGGGATTTGCAGCACAGGGCTTTGGGTGTTATGCCGAGTTCTGTGACGGACTCAAAACTGAAACTCCGGACCTTGTTATGCTGGATATTATGCTGCCTGATACCGACGGGCTGACAATTCTCAAAAAGCTTAAGGAAGATGTGCGTTACAGTGATATTCCGGTTATAATGCTCACTGCAAAAAGCAGTGAAATTGACATTGTAAAGGCGCTTGATGCAGGTGCAGAGGATTATATCACCAAGCCTTTTGGCATTCTTGAGATGACAAGCCGTGTAAAAGCTGTTCTTCGCCGCTGCGAAAAACACACCAAAAACAGCACAGTGCTTGTATCAGGGTCCATAGAAATGGATACCGAACGCCATGTTGTTACAGTTGACGGTGAAAAAACCGACCTTACACTTAAAGAGTACAGTATGCTTAAACTGTTTATGTCCAGCCCGAGAAAGGTGTTCAGCCGTGAAAACATAATGGACATCGTATGGGGAGACAGCTATGTGGGCGAAAGCCGCACTGTGGATATGCACATAAAAACCCTGCGTCAGAAACTGGGTAAAGCAGGGGATATCATTGTTACAATCAGAGGTGTTGGCTATAAAATCGAGCCGGACGGAGAAAAACGATGAAATATAAAATAATAAAAAATAATATTATATCCTGTTTTGCGGCGGTAGTGTTGACGGTGGTTGTGTGTCTTATGACATACAGCTCATTTATGGAGTCGGCAATGAGTGTTCAGGCGGAAAATCAGGCATATGTATTGCGGGAAATCTGCGAAAATAACAGCGAAAATCCTGTATCAGCTATTGAAGAAATACAGACAAGCTTTAAAAACCGTGTAACGCTTATCGGTTTTGACGGCAAGGTTATCTTTGACAGTATTCACGATGAACACACACTGGAAAACCACCTTGAACGCCAGGAGGTCGCTGATGCTTTGGAGAAAGGCAAAGGTGACGGTAAACGCTATTCCAACACTGACGGAACCACCAACTATTACTATGCACTGGAGTTAGAAGGGGTGGGGATTGTCCGTGTAGGTATAAAGTCCAGCACATTTATGACAGAAGCTATCCTGACAAATCTGCCGGTTATAGTGCTGGTTATAATGGCAATTCTCTATATGATTTTTGTTGTATCAGCCCGCACAACACAGCGCATTGTAAATACAATAGAAAATTTTAACTTTGACGAGACCGACAGCACAGTATATGAAGAACTGTCGCCGTTTATAAACAAAATCGAGGCGCAGAATCAGGCACTTACCCATCAGGCACAGAAAACCCGTGCAGAAAAGGACAAACTGCAGAGTATTTTCTCAAATATGGAAGAAAGCATTATAGTTTGTGACCGCAAAAAAATGGTGGTGCAGCTTAACAGGCAGGCAAACCGTATCTTTGGGGTAAAAGAGGGCGACCGTCTGTTTGAGATTATTGAAAACGATGACCTTAACTGTGCACTGGAACGGGTTATAAGCGGACAGAAAGCTCACGGTCTTCTGGAAATGGGCAAGGTTACATATCAGTACACCATAAGCCCTAATGTGCAGAACGGCGAGATAACGGGTTCTATTATCATCTTCCTTGACATAACACAGCAGGTGGAAAGCCAGAAAATGCGCCGGCAGTTTACTGCCAATGTTACCCACGAACTTAAAACACCGCTTACAAGTATTCTGGGATACAGTCAGCTTATATCAAGTGGTATTGCAAAGCCGGAAGATGTGGCAGGCTTTGCAGGAATTATCGAAAAAAATGCACAGCAGCTGCTGACACTTATCGAGGATATTATGCAGCTTTCATCACTTGATGAAGGTGCGGATGCCGAAAAAACACAGGTAAATATGAAAACGGTTGTAAATGATATTATTGCTGACCTTCAGCCTGTGCTGGAGAAAAAGCAGATACAGCTTTCTGCAGATATGGAAGATGTTGCAATTATGGCAAACCACAAGCATATAGGTGATATTTGCCGCAATCTTATATCCAATGCGATAAAATATAACAAACCTTGCGGCAGCATTGATGTTATGCTTAAAACAGAAGATAACAACGTTGTGTTTAAGGTTAAGGATACGGGCATAGGACTTGCACCGCACCATAAGGATAAAATTTTTCAGCGTTTTTATGTGGTGGACAAATCCCGCAACAAAAACATAAGCAGTACAGGTCTTGGATTAAGTATCGTTAAACATATCGTTACAGGCATGGGCGGCACAATAGAACTTGAAAGTGAACTTGGCAAAGGTTCGCAGTTTACTGTGAAGCTGCCAATGGAACAGAAATAACAAAATAATTATGTCATTCTGAACGAAAGTGAAGAATCTCTTTGTCTGATTAAACGGTGAGATTCTTCGGAACATAAGTTCCTCAGAATGACATTTGTTTGTGATGGAATTGTAAAAGTTCCATCACTTTTGTTGTTATAAAGCAGTTTTTGTGTTAAGTTTAAATAAAGGAGGTGCTGCGGGTGAAAAAGTTTAATATTTTATTTTTTATAGTTCCAATTATATATGGTTTGCTTGTGTTTGGAACAGAGGGTATATCTGCACTGTGGACAGCACCAAAAACAATGGCAGTACTGGCCATGTTTACTATATCGGGTATTATTATGCAGAAAGGCAAAGTGTGGGGAGCATTTGTTACAATAATTCCTCTTGCCGTGTGGTCTGCGGTGGATTATATACAGAACTATCAGCAGGGTTGGCCTGGTGAAACACCGGAATACAGAATTGGTATACCACTGATAATTTTATATCTTTGCTGTGCTTATTCGGTAAAAAGAAAAAATATGGCAGCAGAAGGTGACAAAAATGAAAAAACTTAAAAACATATATTATTTTTTACCTGCTATAGTATTAATTCTGATAATAGTTGTCAGCTATTTCAGCAGCGTTTTAAGCATTACAAGCTATACAAATATACTGATTAATCTTTCTGTTATGATTTTGGCGGGGATATTTATGTGCAAAGGCAAAGCATGGGGCGCATATTTTGCCCTGTTGTTTTTCACCGTGTGGAACGTATGGGATTATATAGTGTACATAAACACTCCCGTTGACCCTTTTGATATTGTAAACAGACGTATACCGTCAATAACAATATGCTGGCCGGTTATACTTTTTTATTTTAACTGTGCCATAGCATTTATTAAAAAAATCAAGAGATAACAAATAAAAAAGCCGCTCAACCGAGCGGCTTTTAATTTTACATATTAGTTGCCTTTTTTAGCTTTGCTGATAAGTCTTGCACGTTCAGAGTGGTCAAGAATTGCTTTTCTGATACGCAGGGATTTTGGTGTAACTTCAACAAGTTCATCCTGTGCAAGGAATTCAAGACATTCTTCAAGGCTCATTCTCTTAGGTGGAACAAGTCTCAAAGCATCGTCAGAACCGCTTGCACGCATGTTTGTAAGCTGTTTTCTCTTACATACGTTAACAACAAGGTCTTCGTTTTTAGGGCTTACACCAACAACCATACCTGCATAAACAGGTTCGCCGGCACCGATAAACAGCTGACCGCGTTCCTGTGCGTTGTAAAGGCCGTATGTGATGGATTCGCCTGTTTCAAAGCAAACGAGGGAACCTGTGTTTCTTGTTGGCAGTTCGCCTTTGTGTGGGTGATAACCGTCAAAGATTGTGTTGAGGATACCTTCGCCTTTTGTGTCTGTAAGGAATTCACTTCTGTAACCAAACAGACCGCGGGACGGAATTTTAAATTCAACACGCATTCTTGTTTCGCCCTGAGGTGCCATCTGTACAAGTTCAGCTTTTCTGCTGGAAAGTTTTTCAATTACGCTGCCCTGGAATTCTGTTGGAACGTCGATAACAACGTGTTCGTATGGTTCAAGCAGAACACCGTCTTCTTCCTTGAGAAGTACGCGTGGTGGGGATACCTGGAATTCGTAACCTTCTCTTCTCATATTTTCGATAAGGATGGAAAGGTGCATTTCGCCACGGCCCATAACCTTGAAGCTTTCGCTGCTTGTGGAGTCTTCAACTTTAAGAGCAACGTCTTTGAGAAGTTCTTTGTGCAGTCTTTCTCTTATCTGACGGCTTGTAACAAATTTGCCTTCTTTACCTGCAAATGGGCTGTCATTAACTGCAAATGTCATTTCAACAGTAGGGTCATCAATAGCTACAAACGGAAGTGGTTCCACACATGTGTTGTCGCAGATTGTGTTGCCGATTGTAACATCTTCAAGACCGGAAACGATAACGATATCACCTGCGGAAGCTGTTTCAACAGCCTGTCTGCCTGTGCCTTCAAATGTGTAAAGAGCAGTGATTCTGCCGTTTTTCTTGAGTGTTTCGTCATGCCAGTCGCAAACTGTTACGCTCTGGCCAACTTTAACTGTACCTTTTTCAATTCTGCCGATAGCTGTACGGCCAACAAAGCTGTTGTAGTCGATGTTGGAAACAAGCATGCTGAATGGAGCTTCAGGTTCAACTTCAGGAGCATTTACATATTCCAGAACTGTGTCGAAGATAGGCTTGAAGTCTGTACCTTTTACATCAGGGGAATAGTTTGCAATACCTTCACGGCCACTGCAGAACAGCATTGGGCTGTCAAGCTGTTCGTCTGTTGCACCAAGGTCCATAAGCAAAAGAAGAATTTCGTCAATGATTTCTTTGATTCTTGCGTCAGGACGGTCAATTTTATTAACAACAATAACGATGGAAAGGTTCTGTTTAAGAGCTTTTTCAAGAACAAAGCGTGTCTGTGGCATTGGGCCTTCTGCTGCGTCAACCAGCAAAAGAACACCGTCAACCATTTTGAGTACACGTTCTACCTCGCCGCCAAAGTCAGCGTGGCCAGGTGTGTCAACAATGTTAACTTTAACACCGTTGTATGTATAGGAAGCGTTTTTAGCCAGAATTGTAATGCCGCGTTCTCTTTCGATATCGCCGGAGTCCATAACTCGTTCGTTTACAACCTGATTTTCTCTGAAAGTACCGCTCTGTTTAAGCATACCGTCAACCAAAGTTGTTTTGCCGTGGTCAACGTGGGCAATGATAGCGATATTTCTTAAATTTTCAACTTTCATCTGTTCCTCCATTAAATTTTAGATATAAAAAATTGTATTAAACACATATTTACCACATTTTATAATACTATAATTGTTTTGTATTAGCAAGAGAAAAATGCTGTAAATGTAGAATTTTGTGCAGTTTATTTGTGCAAAAGGTAAAACTGTTGTACAGCTTGTACATATCGACAGAAAAAGTGTATTTAAAGTGTAATTTTTGTAAATTTATATATTTATATATAATATGCAATTTACATATCAGCGTTTTCGTGGTAAAATAAATTGTTAAATTATATCAAAATGGGGGTACTATGCGAATTATGGGCATCGACCCGGGCTATGCTATTGTTGGCTACGGGACAGTTGAATATATAAACAACAAATTTTACCCCGTGGAGTTCGGTGCAATAACCACAAAGGCACATACTCCTTTTGAGGACAGACTGCAGGAGGTCTATGCAGGGCTGGACGAAGTTATAAAGCGTGCAAAGCCCCAGGCAATAGCCATTGAACAGCTGTTTTTTACCACCAACCAGAAAACCGTAATTCAGGTTGCAATGGCACGCGGTGTAATTCTGCTGTGTGCAAAAAACAACGGTATTCCTGTTTTCGAATACACGCCGCTGCAGATAAAGCAGTCGGTTGCAGGCTACGGCAAGGCACTGAAAAAACAGGTTATGGAGATGACAAGGATTCTGTTAAGACTGGAAAAGGTGCCGAAACCTGACGATACTGCCGACGCACTTGCGGTGGCAATCTGTCACTGTCATTCCTGCCGTTCACAGCTGAGAAATCTTGGTGTGCAGAAAAACAATGGACTGTCATTATAGACAAGGCAAATAATCCTGCAGGCTGAACATATAAACTGCTGTGTGATTTTTGCGGCAAAATAAACGATATAAAAAATTCAAAAGGAAAAACTATGATACATTCACTTACAGGCAAGGTAATAGAAAAGTCTCTTGATGAGGTTGTCATCAGCTGCGGCGGCGTAGGCTTTCTTGTTGCTGTCCCACAGACAGCGCAGAGTGCCATTGCACCAATCGGCGAAGAAACAACTTTGTACACCTGCCTTAACGTAAAAGAAGATGCACTTGACCTTTACGGCTTTGCCACAAAGGAAGAACAGCGTGCATTCAAAATAATAACAACGGTAAGCGGCGTTGGTCCAAAGGTTGGTCTGGCAATTCTTTCCGTTCTGTCACCGGACAGAATTGCAATGGCTGTTTCCGGTGGAGACCACAAGGCTTTTACAGCGGCACAGGGTGTAGGCCCCAAGCTTGCACAGCGCATAGTGCTGGAACTTAAAGGCAAATTTACCGAAACAACCCTTGGCGGTGTTACAATAGACGATATTTCCCGCACAGCAGCGGTGACAGGCAGCACAGGGCAGGCAATCAGTGCGCTGGTGGCTCTTGGGTATACACAGACCCAGGCTGCGGTTGCAGTTTCAAAGCTTGATGCAGATGCCGATGTGCAGACACTTATCAAGCAGGCATTAAGACTTATAGCAGGAGGTAAAGTATAATGGCAAACGAAATAGGCTTTACAGACCACGACAGACTTATAAGTCCCATTGAACACGCTGAAGATTTTGATACCGAAAGCAATCTGCGTCCTAAGCGCCTGTGCGACTATGTAGGTCAGGAAAAAATAAAGGAAAATTTAAGCATATATCTAGAAGCGGCAAAGATGCGCGGCGAAGCACTTGACCACCTGCTGCTTTATGGTCCTCCGGGGCTAGGCAAAACCACCCTTGCAGGTATTATTGCCAACGAAATGGGGGTAAATATCCGTATTACATCAGGCCCTGCAATAGAAAAGCCGGGTGACCTTGCAGCACTGCTTACAAACCTTGAAGAAGGCGATGTGCTGTTTATTGACGAAATACACCGTCTTTCCCGTCAGATTGAAGAGGTTTTGTATCCTGCACTGGAAGACTATGCCCTTGATATTATCATCGGCAAAGGTCCGTCAGCACAGTCAATCCGTATCAATCTGCCAAAGTTTACACTTGTTGGTGCAACCACAAGGGCAGGGCAGCTTTCCGCACCATTGCGTGACCGTTTTGGTGTAATCCTCAAGCTTGAAATGTACACCCACGATGAGCTGGCACGCATTATTACACGCTCTGCCGATATCCTTGGTATCGAATGCGAAACGGACGGCGCACTTCAGCTGGCAAAATGCAGCCGCGGCACACCGCGTATTGCAAACCGACTGCTCAAACGTGCACGCGACTTTGCACAGGTGCGCGGCAACGGTGTTATCACGGAAGAAATAGCACAGGATGCACTTAAAAGAATGGACATTGACCACCTTGGGCTTGACAGCCTTGACCGCAGTGTGCTGGATGCAATTATCCGTATGTATTCCGGCGGCCCTGTAGGGCTGGAAACCCTTGCGGCGGCAATCGGCGAAGAGGCGGTTACACTTGAAGATGTGTGCGAACCATATCTTATGCAGATAGGCTTTCTGTCCCGCACACCAAGGGGACGTATAGTTACAAACCTTGCATACCAGCATCTGGGGCTGCGCAGTCCTCTGCAGGCAGACGGTCAGCAGACATTTGACGATTTGTAAACATAAGGAAACAAATTCTTTTTACAACATAGAATTTATAAAGCATATATGGACAGCAATGTCCCATACAGTATTTTTTCTTAATTCAAAGGAGAAACTTTTATGGCAAGATTATTTGGTACAGACGGCGTAAGAGGTGTTGCAGGCAGCGAACTCACACCTGAACTTGCAATCAACATCGGCCGTGCAGCAGCAATGGTGCTTACAAAGCACACAAATAAAAAGGCTACAGTTTTAATCGGTAAAGATACAAGAATAAGCGGTGATATGCTGGAAAGCGCACTTTGTGCAGGTTTGTGCAGTGTTGGTGCTGATGTTCAGCTTTGCGGTGTTGTTCCAACTCCTGCAATTGCTTATCTTGTAAAAAAATACGGCTGTGATGCAGGTGTTGTTATCTCTGCAAGCCACAACCCAATGGAATTCAACGGCATCAAAATCTTCAACGGTGAAGGTTACAAACTTGCTGACGAAATTGAAAACGAAATCGAAGCACTTATCCTTGACACACCGGAAAAAATTGTCAATGTAACAGGCGGCGATATGGGCTGTGTTACAACAATCACAACAGCGGCAAGAGATTATATCGACCACCTCAAAACAGCCTGTGAAGCAGATTTCAGCGGTCTTAAAGTGGTTTTCGACTGTGCAAACGGCGCTTCCAGTGTTACAGCACCTACACTCTTTAAAGAACTTGGTGTTCAGGCAACATTTATCGGTGCAGACCCTGACGGCACAAATATCAATGCAGGCTGCGGCTCCACACATCTTGACAAACTTGCCGAAAAGGTAAAAGAAGGCGGCTTTGACTGCGGTATCGCATTTGACGGCGATGCTGACAGATGTCTTGCTATCGACGAAAACGGCGACGAAATCGACGGCGACAAAATCATTGCTATCCTTGCGACAAGAATGAAAGCACAGGGCAAACTGGCGCAGGATACAGCGGTTGTTACAGTTATGTCAAACCTTGGCTTTATGAAGCATATGGAAAAACGCGGCATTAACACAGCAACAACAGCAGTTGGCGATAGATATGTTCTGGAAGAAATGCGTGCAAAAGGTTACAATATCGGCGGCGAACAGTCAGGTCACGTTATCCTGTCCGACTTTGCAACAACAGGTGACGGTCAGCTTACAGCTATTGCACTGCTTAACAACTTTGCAAAAGAAAATCAGAAGGTAAGCGGTTTCAACAGCTGTTACAGCAAATACCCGCAGGTGCTTATCAACATCAAAACAACAGCCGAAGGCAAGGCGTTCTACAAAAAAGATGAATACATCGAAGGATTTATCGAAGCAAAACAGCAGCAGCTTATGGGTGCAGGCCGTGTGCTTGTTCGCTTAAGCGGCACAGAACCTCTTATCCGCGTTATGGTTGAGGGCGAAAGCCTTGAAAAAATCACCGCAGTTGCAAACGAAATTGTTGATAAAATCAAACAGAGACTTGCAACAATCGGTGCATGATAACATATAAAACATCACTGCCCTGACAGGCAGTATACACATAAAAGAGAAAGGCATGGCGGTGTTTCCACCGCCTGTAAAAGATATGAGAGCAGATAACAAATGGCAGGACTACAAACTTATCGATGCAACTGACGGTTTTCGCCTTGAAAGCTGGGGGGATGTCATTCTGGTAAGACCTGACCCTCAGGTTGTATGGAAACTGCCCCAGAAAAGCCCATTGTGGAACAAGGCACACGCTGTTTACCACCGTTCTTCAGCAGGCGGAGGTCAGTGGGAATACAAAAAAAGCTTTGCACAGCAGTGGACAATTGATTATGAAGATTTAAAATTCAAAGTTAGCCCAACCGGCTTCAAGCACACCGGTCTTTTCCCTGAACAGGCTACCAACTGGGACGAATACAAACGTCTTATCACAGCGGCAGGCCGCCCTATAAGTGTACTTAACCTTTTCAGCTATACAGGCGGTGCAACACTTGCCTGTGCAAAGGCAGGTGCAAAGGTTTGCCACGTTGATGCCTCCAAAGGTATGGTGCAGTGGGCAAGAGAAAATGCCGCACTTTCGGGTATGAGCGATTATCCTATTCGCTGGATTGTGGACGACTGCATCAAATTTGTCCAGCGTGAAATCCGCCGCGGCAACAAGTATGACGGCATTATTATGGACCCTCCAAGTTACGGCCGTGGCCCTAACGGCGAAGTGTGGAAGCTGGAAGACAACATCTATCAGCTTATGGAACTTTGCAGTCAGATTATCAGCGATGACCCGCTGTTTATTGCAGTTAACAGCTACACAACAGGTGTTTCCCCAAGCAGTATGGAATATATGCTCAACGCACTTGTAAAAACAAGATACGGCGGTGTGGTAACAGCCGATGAAATAGGTCTTACAGTGCAGGCAACAGGTTCTGCACTTGCATGCGGTTCCACTGCATTCTGGAAAAAAGCTTAAATTTATTTATTTTTATATATGCATATCTGAGGGCAGACTTTATTAAGGATAAAGCTGTCACTCGCAAAAAGGAGAATTATGCAAGAGATGATTAAAGCTGAAAACCTCTGGTTTGGTTACAGCGATGAAAAAGAAAAAGCTCTGCAGGGCGTAAACTTTACAGCAACAAAAGGCGAATTTATTGCTGTGCTTGGTTCCAACGGCTGCGGAAAAAGCACACTTGCAAAGCATTTCAATGCTATACTTGTGCCGGACGAAGGCAGGGTATCTGTGCTTGATATGCTTACAAGCGATGATGACAGACTGTTTGATATAAGACAGAAGGTTGGTATGGTGTTC
Source organism: Oscillospiraceae bacterium (assembly GCA_017505635.1). Classification (GTDB taxonomy): domain Bacteria; phylum Bacillota; class Clostridia; order Oscillospirales; family Ruminococcaceae; genus RGIG3102. The sequence continues at coordinate 18,542 of JAFVOU010000024.1, forward strand.
CAGAACCCTGACAACCAGATTGTTGCAACCATTGTTGAAGAAGACGTTGCATTTGCTTTGGAAAATATGGGCGTGGAACCAACCGAAATCCGCCGCCGTATTGACGAAGCAATGGAAAAAACAGGTGTTTACAAATTTAAGGACAAAGCACCGCACCACCTTTCCGGCGGTCAGAAACAGCGTGTGGCAATTGCAGGCATCATTGCAATGCGCCCTGACTGTATAGTTCTGGACGAGCCTACAGCAATGCTGGACCCTGAAGGACGCCGCAAGGTGCTTAAAACAATAAAAACACTTAACAAGGAATACGGCATCACCGTTATCCTTATCACACACTATATGGACGAAGCTGCCCAGGCCGACCGCATTGTGGTTATGAGCAAGGGCAAAGTGGTAAAAGAGGGCACACCTAAAGAGATTTTCTCACAGGTTGAGCTTGTTAAAAGTCTTTCTCTCGATGTACCGCAGACAAGCGAAATTGCATACGAGCTTTCAAAGCTTGGTTACAATCTGTCCACCGAAGCAATCTCCATTGACGAGTGCGCACAGCAGCTTTACGATTTCTTGAAAGGATAGGATAATATGGCAATACTTAAAATTGAAAACTTGTCCTATACCTATAACGAAGGTCTGCCTGGGGCAACAAAGGCACTGGACAATGTTAATCTTGAAATAGAAGAAGGCACATTTGTGGGGGTTATCGGTCACACAGGCTGTGGCAAATCCACACTTATCAGCCATCTCAACGGGCTTACAAAGCCGCAGCAGGGTGCAATCTACCTTGACGGCAAAAACATCTGGACAGAATACGACAACATCCGTGACGTGCGTTTCAACGTAGGTCTTGTGTTCCAGTATCCTGAATATCAGCTGTTTGAAGAAACAATTTATAAAGATATCGCATTCGGCCCTAAAAATATGGGTCTGAGTGATGAAGAAGTGGACAAACGGGTAAAAATGGCTGCAAAGTTTGTAGGCATACCTGAATATGCATTGGAAGGCTCACCTTTTGACCTTTCCGGCGGTCAGAAACGCCGTGTTGCAATTGCAGGCATTATTGCAATGCAGCCAAGGGTGCTTGTGCTGGACGAACCTTGTGCAGGTCTTGACCCGGAAGGCAGAGAACTTATTCTCTCCCAGGTTAAAAACTATCACCAGACAACAGGCGGCACTGTTATCCTTGTTTCCCATTCTATGGAAGATATTGCAAACTATGCCGACAAGGTTCTGGTTATGGAAAACGGCACAGTGTACAACTATGCCAATACCGAAGAAATTTTCCAGGATGCCGAAAACCTTTCCAAAATGGGTCTTGGCATTCCTGACATTACAAAGGTGTTCTTAAAGCTTAAGGAAATGGGCCTTGATATCGACACAGACGTTTACACCATTCCATACGCAGTAAAAACACTGCTTAAATACAAAGAAAAGAACGGAGGTGGCCATAATGCTTAAAGACATTACAATAGGTCAGCATTTTCCGGGCAACAGCCCTATCCACCGCCTTGACCCAAGAATAAAACTTATTGTTACAGTTGCATATGTTGTATTTTTGTTTTTAAGTACAAATGCAGTTGGGCTTGCTTTGTGTATTGCAGCTATCCCTGCACTTTACGGCATTGCAAAAATACCTGTAAAACTGCTTAAAAAGAGCCTTAAGCCTATTCTTCCTATCATTCTGTTTACAGTTGTGCTCAACCTGTTCTTTATCACAGGTGACGGTGCACCGCTGCTGCAGATATGGAAAATAAAAATTTATATGGAAGGCATTATGTTCTGTATCGTTATGGTTATCAGAATTATCTGCCTTATCAGCGGCACATCTCTGCTGACATACACAACAAGCCCGATTGAACTTACCGACGGTCTTGAACGTCTTATGGCACCGCTTAACGTGGTAAAATTTCCTGTGCATGAAATGGCAATGATGATGACAATTGCCCTGCGTTTTATCCCTACACTTGTGGAAGAAACCGACAAAATCATCTCCGCACAGAAATCCCGCGGCGCAATGCTTGACTCGGGCAGTTTTACCGACAGGGTAAAGGCACTTGTGCCTATTCTCATTCCGCTGTTTATCAGCGCTTTCCGCCGTGCAGACGAACTTGCAACAGCAATGGAATGCCGCTGCTACCACGGTGGCAAAGGCCGCACAAGGCTTAAACAGCTTAAAATCACATCCAATGACATTATGTGCAGTGTTGTGTGCATAGTGTGTTTTGCAGTAATTTTTGCAACCAGATTTTTCTTTACACCGCTTATCTAAACAAGGAGAACCAACTTGACAGTTAAAGTTAAGGTAGCCTTTGACGGCACGGATTTCTGCGGCAGTCAGGTGCAGCCGGGGCTCAGAACAGTGTTTGGCGAATTTCAGACAGCACTTACAAAGGTTGTAAACGATGCGTCAGAAATCAAAGGCTGTTCCCGTCTGGACAGCGGTGTGCACGCAAAAAGCTTCTATTTCAGTTTTAAAACCGAAAAACAGCTGGATTTGCGCAAGTTTCCGCTGGGACTCAATGCAAATCTGCCAAAGGATATCCGTGTGCTGGAAGCATGTGAAGAAAAGGATGATTTTCACGCCAGATATTCCGCCAAAGGCAAAGAATATACATATTACATCAAAAACAATCATATAGATGACCCGTTCACCAGCAAATACTACTATAAATTTCCGCAGAAACTGGACGCTGCAGCTATGAATGCAGCGGCACAGTATTTTGTGGGCACACACGATTTCCGCTCCTTTATGGCACGCTGGTCCAAGATTATCGACTGTCACCGCACAGTGTACTCTGCAACAGTGGAACAGCAGGGCGATATGATAATCTTTAAAGTATGTGCAGACGGATATCTGTACAATATGGTGCGCATTATGGTGGGCACACTTATCTGGGCGGGTACAGGCAGAATAAAACCTGAACAGGTGACAGATATAATCGAAGCCCGTCACCGCAGCAAAGCGGGGGTAACCGTGCCGCCCGAAGGTTTGTTTTTAACCGATGTATTTTACGATGATGCAAACTGATATAACAGTGCACATTGTCACAGAAATCTAAAAAATAAATTATTCAATTAAAAGGAAAAACAATGTCAGAACAGCAGCCACCACGCAGACTTACCCGCAAGGAACTTCTGCGCCGAAATAAAAAGATAGCAAAACGCCGTCAGCAGCGCCTGACGGTTATTGTTGTTGCGCTGACAGTGTTTATGGTTTATATCACAGGGCTGTTTTCCACAAGTATTGCCTACCTTGGCGACTTTGTAAGTTCGGCAGGTGTTTATCTGCAGTTCGGCGAGGGTTTTCCGGTCAATATTGAAAACCAGACATACAGACAGAGTGAAAAAATGGGTTCTGCCCTATGTGTGCTGGACAGCGAAAAGCTCAGCTTTTATTCGCCTACAGGAGACCTTGTTCACAGCTATTACCATTCAATGCAGAATCCGGTTATCTCTGCCTCCACAAAACGTGTTGCAATATACAATGCAGGTGATACTTCCCTTAAAATTGCCAATGCGGCAAATATTCTGTTTTCCAAAGAGATGGAAAACGATATCATACATGCCTCACTCGGCAGCAACAACTGGGTTGCAGTTACCGGCAAAAGTCAGAGCTACAACGGCGAAGTAACGGTGTTTGACAGCAAGATGCAGGAGAGAATGACCTGGAAAAGTGCAAAGGCTTTTCCGCTTCAGGCATTTCTGTCACCAAAGGCACATACACTTGCCGTAAGCTGTATTTCAGCAAAAGACGGCAAGACGGTAAGCGAGGTTTATATCATCGACACTGTTACAGGCGAGGAAAAATATATATGCAGCAACGGCGAAAACATTATGCTTGGGGCTGAATTTGTAAGGGAAGACAGCCTGGTGCTTTTCTTTACCGACAGGGCAGTGTGCATAAATATCACGGCAGAAAACGGTGTCAGCGAATATGCTGAGTACAGCTATAACGGCAGGCAGCTGCTAAGCTATGATATAAAAAATTCCCAGATAATTATGGCACTGGGAAGCTATGGCAGCACAGAAAATGCAGATATTGCCATAACAGACCTTTCACTCAACGAAAATTTCCGCACGGAGGTGCAGCACAATGTAAAAACGGTTGTTGCAGCATCACAGAGAATATATGCATTTGGCGGAGATACGGTTTCCCAGTATACTGCGGAGGGTGTATATATTACACACCATGAGGTGAAAAACAACATTAAAAACATTGTGGATTACAACGGCTGTGTTGCACTTTACAGTAACGGAATGGAAAAACTGGAAAGGGCTAAAGCAGAAAAGAAATCCTGATTTCTGCAAGGTACAAAAGGGAGTAAATTATGGATTCAGCACAGTTAAGTGTGCCGCAGATAATAGACATTATTTTGCTGGCAGTGATTTTTATCACAGCGGTAAGGTCGTTTGCAAACGGTTTTTTTGCTGCAGTTGTGGACCTTATCGGCAATATCGTGGGGCTTATTGCAGCGTGGATACTTGCAAACAGATGGGCACCAGTGATATTCGGAAATTTTTTCAGGGAAAGAATTATAAATAAAACATATGCATATATCAGTGAATCAGCTGATAAGATTGATGTGCAGTCGGTAATCGAACAGTTTACAGGCGGTCTGCCGGCTGAATTTATGCAGGAATTTGTGACAAAGGCAGAGAGCCTGCTGCTTGGTGTAAAGGAGCCGACAATCGAGCTTGCACAGAGCATTACAGATACAGTTGTGGGACCGGTAATTACAACGGTTATCACAATAGTGCTTTTTGCAGCTATGTGTTCTGTGTTCAGTCTGCTGGCATCGCTGCTGGCAAAGGCACTGAAAGCAATCAACCACATACCGGTTATAGGCTTTGCAAATCGTCTTGGAGGTTTTGCCGTGGGTGTGTTTGCAGGGATAATCAATGTGATAATAATTTCCTGTATTTTAAGTTTTATTGCGGTTATCACACAAAATTCACTGTCTTTTATTAATATGGAAGTGCTTATACAAAGCAGATTACTTTCTATGACAAGTATAATCAACCCTTTTATGGGTTAACATATAGATGTTTTATGCAAAGGAGCAAAATACATTATGTTATGTGAAAGATGCAAAAAACGTCCTGCTATGATTTATATGCAGGTTACTGAAGACGGCGAGACAAAAAGCAAGGGCTATTGTCTCAGCTGTGCAAAAGAACTTGGCATAAAGCCGGTTGACGATATGCTTAAACAGATGGGCATCACCGACAGCGACCTTAAAGCTATGGAAGAACAGATGGAAAGCTTTATGGAAGCAAATGACGGCAATGCCGATATGTTCAATATTGCAAATATGCTTAAAGGTCTCAGCGGCAATACTGACGATGAAGATGAATACGGCGAAGACTTTGAAGCAGGCGGCAGTATGGCTATGCCTTACAACCGCGGCGACAATAAAGACCGAGACGAAGTGGACCCTAAAGATAAACTGGACCCACGCAACGGCAAAAAGGCAAAACGCAAATTCCTTGACCAGTACTGCGAAAATATTACAGACAAGGCAAAAAACGGCAAGATAGACAATATCATCGGCCGCGATAAAGAAATTTACCGCACAATCCAGATTTTGTCCCGCCGCCAGAAAAACAACCCTTGTCTTATCGGCGAAGCAGGTGTTGGTAAAACTGCCATTGCCGAAGGTATTGCTTTGCGCATCAGCCGCGGTGAAGTGCCGCAGCGCCTTAAAAATAAAGAAATTTACCTTGTAAGTATGGCAAACCTTGTGGCAGGCACACAGTTCCGCGGTCAGTTCGAATCCCGTGTAAAAGGTCTTATCAACGAGGTTAAGGCAAACGGCAATATCATTCTCTTTATAGACGAAATCCACACAATTGCAGGCGCAGGTGACACACAGGGCTCAATGGACGCAGGCAATATTCTTAAGCCTGCCCTTTCCCGTGGCGAAGTGCAGGTAATCGGTGCAACAACCTTTGCCGAATACCGCAAATTTATCGAAAAAGACTCTGCCCTTGAACGCCGCTTCCAGCCTGTTAAGGTGGAAGAACCTTCCATCAGCGATACAATTGATATCATCACAGGCATAAAACAGTACTACGAAGCATATCATCACGTTGTTGTTCCGCAGAATATCGTGGACCTGACCGTGCGTATGAGCGAAAAATATATCACCGACCGTTTTCTGCCTGACAAGGCTATCGACCTTCTTGACGAAGCCTGTGCATGCTGTAGCCTGAGCCACCCTGAAATCAGCGAATGGCTTTGTGCAAAAGACCGTATGACAGAACTTAAAGAAGAACTTGATGATATGGAAAACAGCACAACCGATGCTATCGACTATGAAAAACTTGCAAAACTCAAGCAGGAATACTATCAGTGCGAAGCAACTGTTAACCGCCTGGATGAATCTGTAAAGGATATAAAGGTGGAAATTGACGATATTGCAAAGGTTATCGAACTGTGGACAGGTATCAGTGCAATCAAAATCAAGGAAACCGAATACGATAAAATTCAGGGTCTTGAAGCAAAACTCAAAAGTGTTGTTATCGGTCAGGACGAAGCAGTGGAACTTGTTGCAAAAGCAATCAAACGCAACCGTGCCGGCATCAGCGGACGCAACCGCCCTGCAAGCTTCCTCTTTGTAGGCCCTACAGGTGTTGGTAAAACCGAACTTGTAAAACTGCTTGCACAGAATCTGTTTGACACTGTTGACCCGCTTATCCGCTTTGATATGTCCGAATTTATGGAAAAACACGCGGTGTCCCGTCTTATCGGTTCACCTCCGGGCTATGTAGGTTATGACGAAGCAGGTCAGCTTACCGAAAAGGTTCGCCGCAAACCATACAGCGTGGTGCTGTTTGACGAAATTGAAAAGGCACACCCTGATGTTATGAATATCCTGCTGCAGATTCTTGACGAGGGCAAAATCAACGATGCCCACGGCAGAACAGTCAACTTTGAAAACACAGTTATCGCAATGACATCCAACGCAGGTTCCACCGATACAATGAACGAAACAGGTTTCAACAAAACACGCACAGATATGACCAAGGCAAAAACAATGCGTGCTTTAAGAGATTTCTTGAGACCGGAATTCCTTGCCCGTATCGACGAAATTGTGGCGTTTAATCCTCTGGAACGCAAAGACCTTATGGATATTGCCGCACTTATGATTGGTGAATATGTAAAACCAATGGAACAGAAGGGCATAACACTTACATGGGACGAAAACGCCCTTGGTGTTATCTGCGATAAGGCAGACGGCGGCAAATTTGGTGCACGCGATATCCGCCGTGTTATCCGCAAGGAAGTTGAAGACAAAATTGCCGAAGTTATCGTGGACAACGTACAGCTTTCAAAAGTGCACGTTACAGCCGAAAACGGTGAAATCAAGGTTGAATATTAACAACTTCAATTTGAAACATATGGTTATATTCACCAAAAAAAGTTAATAATTTATTTAAAAAATTTCCGCTGCAGTTACTTGCAAAGAGCAAAAAATACTGTATAATATAAATAGATGTGCGACTGGCGGATAAGTGGACTAACCACGTGGAGCACATTGGTAAAAAAGTCGACCGCCTGGGCGCTGTTTATTTGGCGTGCCAGGTGGTTTTTTGTTTTATTACAGGCTTTAATCTTGACCGCACGGCTGAATACGGCAAAGTAATTTAAAAGATTTTTTCTATTTATTCAGGAGGAAAAAACCATGGAATTCAAAACAGACATTCAGATTGCACAGGAATGCCAGATGGCGCCTATCACAGAAATTGCTGCAAAAGCAGGTATCGACGACAAATACCTTGAACAGTACGGCAAGTACAAAGCAAAAATTGACTACAATCTTCTCAGAGAAACAGATAAAGAAGACGGCAAGCTCATTCTTGTAACAGCTATCAACCCAACACCGGCAGGCGAAGGCAAAACAACAACTACAATCGGTCTTGCAGACGGTCTTCAGGCTCTTGGCAAAAACGTAATGGTTGCACTTCGCGAACCATCCCTTGGCCCTGTATTCGGTGTTAAAGGCGGTGCAGCAGGCGGCGGTTATGCTCAGGTTGTTCCAATGGAAGATATAAACCTTCACTTTACAGGTGACTTCCACGCAATCGGTGCAGCAAACAACCTTCTTGCAGCTATGATTGACAACCATATCTATCAGGGCAATGAACTCAATATCGACCCAAGAAAAATCACATGGAGACGCTGTGTTGATATGAACGACCGTCAGCTCAGAAGCATCGTTGACGGCCTTAACGGCAAAGCAAACGGCACACCTCGTGAAGACGGTTACGACATTACAGTTGCATCCGAAATTATGGCTGTTCTCTGCCTTGCAAGCGATATTACAGACCTTAAAGAAAGACTTTCCCGCATCGTTATCGGTTACACATACGGCAAAGTTGCGGAACAGAAACCTGTAACAGCAGGCGACCTTAAAGCACACGGCGCAATGGCAGCACTTCTTAAAGATGCTCTCAAACCAAACCTTGTACAGACACTTGAAAAAGTTCCTGCAATTGTACACGGCGGCCCATTTGCAAACATCGCACACGGCTGTAACTCTGTAACAGCAACAAAAATGGCTATGAAACTTGCTGACTACACAATCACAGAAGCAGGTTTCGGTGCTGACCTCGGTGCAGAAAAATTCCTCGATATCAAATGCCGTATGGCAGGTCTCAAGCCAAATGCAGTTGTTATCGTTGCAACAGTAAAAGCACTCAAATACAACGGTGGCGTTGCAAAAGCTGACCTTGGCACAGAAAATCTTGAAGCACTTGAAAAAGGTCTTCCAAACCTTCTCAAACATGTAAGCAACATCAAAAATGTTTACAAACTTCCATGTGTTGTTGCTATCAATGCATTCCCTACAGATACAAAAGCAGAACTTGACCTTGTTGAAGCAAGATGTAAAGAACTTGGCGTAAACGTTGCCCTGTCCGAAGTTTGGGCAAAAGGCGGCGAAGGCGGCAAAGTTCTTGCAGAAGAAGTTCTCCGTCTTGTTGAACTTCCAAACGATGACTTTACATTCTCCTACGAACTGGAAGGCAGCATCGAAGACAAACTCAACCAGATTGTTCAGAAAATCTACGGCGGCAAACGTGTTGTTCTCACAGCACAGGCAGCAAAACAGGCAAAAGAACTTGAAGCACAGGGCTTTGGCAACTACCCAATCTGTGTTGCAAAAACTCAGTACAGCCTTACAGACGACCAGACAAAACTTGGCGCACCAACAGACTTTGAAGTTACAGTAAGAAACCTTAAAGTTTCAGCAGGTGCAGGCTTTATCGTAGCACTTACAGGTGAAATTATGACAATGCCTGGTCTGCCAAAAGTTCCGGCAGCAGAAAAAATTGACGTTGATGAAAAAGGCGTTATCTCCGGTTTGTTCTAATAGAATACCGATATTAGATAAAAGACAGCAGCAGATTTTCTGCTGCTGTTGTTTTTTGCAAAATAATACAAAATAAATGCTTTACAAATCAATAAACAAGTGATATAATATTTAAGCTGAATTAAATATGCGGGTGTAGTTTAGTGGTAGAACTCCAGCCTTCCAAGCTGGTCGTGTGGGTTCGATTCCCATCACCCGCTCCAGGAACAGATAACTTCGGTTATCTGTTTTTTGTTTAGAACAGTAATATGTGAGGAATCGAACCCGGGAGGGTTTTGCCGTAAAGAAAACAGTGTAGTACACTGTTTTCAGGCAAAAGAGCCTGAGCGGCAGCGATGGCCAGTCAGTATGCGAAGCAGACGGCGATTCCCATTACCCCGCTCCAGAAAAGTCTCAACTTAATTGGTTGGGACTTTTTATTTTACATGAGACTTTTCTTTCATAGGGGGATTATCCCCCTCTTGACGACAATTTGCTCCGCATTGCTCTACAAATTGTCTGTCACCCCCTTAGATGACGGCAGGACATGCCATACGGCGTCCTTGCTTTATTAACAGTGTTTGTTTCCGACAATCATCACCCGCTCCAAGGACAGATAACTTTGGTTATCTGTTTTTTTGTTGTAAAGTTTGCCGTTTTAATGGTAAAATAAATTAGATTAATCACAAAAGGAATGGTGTTATGAAACTTACAGCAGAAATATTCTGGCAACAATATATCCGGAGCGGCAAAAGACATCTGCTTGTCACAGGCTGGCGGGGCAAGGGCAAATCTACGCTTTTTAACAGACTAAAGGGTTTTGTTGGCTGCGGAAACAGGGCGTTACCCGGGCTTACATCTGTGTATATCCCCAAAACAGGGGTTATGCTGGTGGATAATATAACAAAAGCGGAAGCTGCAGTGGGCATATATTGCCCCGAAAAAGCCGAAATCGGCAAAAATATGATACCCTATTCCGATGGTTTTTATGCTGTGGGTATACCTGCACTTAAAGCTGTTTTGAACAGCGACAGCAAATGGTTTTCCGTGGACGAAATCGGTTTTCTGGAAAGCAGGGAAGAACAGTTTCAGCGGGCTTTGTTAACTGCAATGGAAAGCCGAAATCTCATTGCTGTAGTGCGCAAAACCGAAAAAGGTACAGTGCCTTTTATCGATGAAATTTTGTCCTGCGGGGATGCATTTGTTATTGACCTTGATGATTATGACAATGCAGATTATTGGGATTGAACTGTACAATTTTGGTCAAAATAACCGATATTGTGTATCAATAACTGTGGATATGACGAAAAAACAGCCTTAAAAAGCCCTTTTATGCTGATAATTTGTTGACAAACTGCAGTTTAATAATGTAATATATAATCAATATATGTAGCTCGAGTTACACGGCCTAAAGCGTTAGCTATGGCTGTGCAGCCAATGGGTAAGAGAAGAAATGACCTTGCCTTCCGTGTTTGAAAAGAGAACGTACCAATATTGTTGAAATGCTTTGTCTTAAGGGCAAAGTGTGTTATGGCTGTATATGTATGCTGTCTCTTTTCAGAGGCAGCATATTTTTATTTACAAGAAAGAGGAATGAAAAATGAAAAAACTTATGGCACTTATCCTTGCAGGTGCAATGGCTTTGTCCCTTGTTGCATGCGGCAGCAGCGAACCAGCAGCACCAGCAGAACCTGAAACAACACCTGTAGAAGCACCAGCAACAGAACTCTTTATGTTCGTTGACGGTCAGGATGTAACAGACGGCAACACAACATACGATTCCATCAGCGCAAAATTTGCAGAAGCTGAAATCGACGGCACAAAATACACAGCAACAACACTTACAAACCTCTGTGCATATGATATCTCCACAGTAGTTGGCGTCTTTGCAGAAGCAACAGACGGCTTTGTTCGTTACTACACAAGCCCTGCAGACGTTAGTGTTGTTATCGGCACAGCTGACGGCGCAGCAGCATGGGGCACAGTTGTTCCTGGCCAGGACCCAATCATGGGTATCGAAAACATCTATATGGTAACAACAGCTGCAGACTTCTCCGTGCCTGTTAAAGTAAACGGCGAAGAAATCGGCGTTATCACAATGAGCGACTTTATGAAGAAAACACCTGTTGGCGATGCAAAAGTTACAACAGCTATGTTTGACGGCTCCTTTAAATACAAAGGCGGCGAAGCAACATACGAAGGCGAATTCCTTGACATCGACTACGAAACAATGGTTGCAAAACTTGCTGCTCTCGGCATGACAATCGAAGGCACAGTTGTTGAATGCGAAATCTACGGCACACCTGGTATGGGCGCACCTGGCAAAAACACAGAATACAAAACATACCCAGACGAAAAAGCATTCTACGAAAACCTTGACTTCTTTGTAATGTACGATGGTATGACAAACAACAAGGCTATCAAGGATATGCCAATGGGCCTTTCCGCATTTATCAACGGCACAGGTCAGAAATGGGTTACATACTCCATTACAGAAATCAACTTTGTAACAGAATAATAAACTCTTAATATATCAGGCGCAAACGGCAGAAAAAAGGATTCCCCCTCCTTGCTTCTGCCTTTTGTGCTGATTTGGCTTAAGGAGAATTTATGAAAAAACGTATTATAGCAGCATTTCTTGCAGCACTTATGCTCTTTAGCTTTGTGGGCTGCGGCGCATCCACAGCAGGTGCAGGTGCAGAAAGCACAACACACACAATAACAGACCTTCTTGGCAGAGAGGTTAAAGTTCCAAATCAGATTGACAAAATTGCAGCTATTGCAGGCCCTACATACGAAATGGTGTTTATGCTTGGTAGCAAGGACCAGATTGCAATGGTAAAAAGCGGCCATACAGACAGCTACCCACTTGCAAACCTTACAAACCCTGCCCTTATTGATATGGCAGGCATTGCGGCAAACCCAAGTTCCACAGTAAATATCGAAGACTATCTTGCACAGGATATCGACCTTGTGGTTTACTACGACAACGAAATTGAACTCAAAAAGTTCGACGCTGTTGATATGGCAGCTATCGTTGCAACAAAAAACACAGGCCTTATGGACACATTGGAACAGGCACAGACACAGACAATTGACGAATTTGTTGTAACACTTACAACACCTTTGCGCATTCTTTCCGATGCTATTGACACAGAAGAAGCACACAGCGAATACGAAGCATGGGCAAAATACTGCGACGAAAAACTTAAAATGGTTTACGAACGCACAAAGGATATCCCTGCAGAAGAAAGACCAACAGTTTACTGGGGCAACACATGGGGCGAAGAAATCCGTGCTTCCTACTCCCTTAAAAATCGCTGGTACGAAGTTTATCTTGCAGGCGGCACACTGCTTGGCCCTGAAGAAAACTCCAACTTCCCTGAAGTTACAGCAGAACAGCTTTATACATGGGACCCGGATATTATCCTTGTTGACAACCACGGCGACAACCCGGAGCTTGTTATGAAAAGCATGTACCGCGAAAACAGCAAATGGGCAACACTTAAAGCTGTTCAGAACGAAGAACTGCACCGCATTCCATCCGGTGTATTCTTCCTTGACAAAGGCTCAACAACAACTCTGCTGGTAATGTGGATGGCTACACTTATGCAGCCTGAACTTTTCAGCGATATCGATATGATTGAAGAAATCAAATATTACTACAGTGAATTCTACGAATATGAACTTACAGATGACCAGGCAAGAATGGTTATCGAAGGCTGGGTAGAGGGCTAAACTATGGCTGAATTACAGAAACAGGCACATTTCCGCGAGACAAAGCAGTCACGCGTTAAGTGGGCAATAATTATGGTTCTGCCTTTTGTTATCTTTTTTGCATCGCTGTTTATGGGCAGATATGCAGTTTCTCCAAAAGAAGTTGTTCAGATTTTTGCCAACTATTTCTTTGGTGCAAACTTTACACCAACCTGGGAAGACAGTGCGGCTAAAGTAATCATTCAGGTGCGTTTTCCACGTGCAGTTATGGCGGCTTTGGTAGGCGCAGGCCTTTCTTCATCGGGTGCTGCATTTCAGGGGATGTTCCAGAACCCGCTGGTAAGCCCGTTTATCCTTGGCGTTTCCGCAGGTGCCAGCTTTGGTGCGGCAATGGGGCTTGTTTTGTCCCTGCCGTCCATAGGTGTGCAGGCAATGGCATTTGTTTTTGGCATTGTTGCCGTTGCAATCACATATTTCCTTGCACATATCTACAAATCCACACCTGTGCTTATGCTTGTGCTTTCGGGTACAGTTGTATCGGCGTTTTTCCAGGCTTTGTTGCAGATACTTAAATTTACAGCAGAAGGTGACGAAAAACTGCCTGCAATCACATTCTGGCTTATGGGTTCCCTTGGTTCGGTTGGTCTCAACGACCTTGTTATCTCCATTATCCCTATTATCATCTGTCTTATAGGTTTGTGGATTTTAAGCTGGAGAATAAATGTTCTCTCCATGGGCGACAGAGAAGCCCGCAGCCTGGGCGTGCATACAGAACGCATCAAAGTGGGCATCATCATCTTTTCCACAGTTCTTACATCCACAGCGGTTTCCATCTGCGGTATCATCGGCTGGGTAGGTCAGGTTATACCGCACTTCTGCCGTATGCTTGTTGGCCCTGACCACAAAAAGCTTATCCCTGCAACAATGTTTGTGGGAGCAAGCTATATTCTTATTGTGGACAACCTGTGCCGACAGCTTACCGCTACTGAAATTCCGCTGGGCATTCTCACCGCAATCATAGGTGCACCTGTGTTTGCATTCCTTTTAAGAAAAACGAAAGGGGGCTGGAACTGATGGCAAAACTTATCGAAGTCAAAGATGCCTCCTTTTCATATCACGGCAAGGACTATATATGGCAGAATGTAAATCTTAGCGTAGAGCAGGGTGACAGCGTGTGTATTCTCGGTGCAAACGGCTGCGGCAAAACCACACTGTTCAACTGTATCGCAGGCAACTTTCAGCTTGCAAAGGGTGCAATAAATATCGACGGCAAACCGATAGGAGATTATTCCATCACCGAGCTTGCAAAAACAATCGGCATTGTTTATCAGGAACATTCCGTTGCATTTCCTTATACATCCCTTGAGGTTGTGCGCATGGGCCGTACCCCTTATCTGTCAGCGTTTCAGACACCAAGCCAGGCTGATACCGATATGGCCTACGGCATTATGGAAGAAATGGGCATTGCCCACCTTGCCGAAAAACCATACTCCCGTATAAGCGGCGGTCAGCGTCAGCTGGTGCTTATTGCACGCACACTCTGTCAGACACCAAAGGCGATTTTGTTTGACGAACCTACCAGCCACCTTGACTTTAAAAATCAGGCTCTGGTTATGAAAACCCTTAAAAATCTGTCTGCAAAGGGTATGACGATTATTATGACCAGCCATTCCCCTGCACACGCATGGCAGGTAAGCAACAAAACAGTGCTTATGGGCAAGGGCGGCATTATTGCACAGGGCACTCCGCAGCAGGTTATGACTGCGGAAAATCTTGAAAAAACATATGATGTAAGGGTTAAAATCCACCGCAGCGAGCTTGACGATGCGGCCTTCTTCTGCGAACCTGCATTTGAAGATTTGTAAAACAATATCAAAACAGAACGGGCAGCGGTCAGCTTTGACAGACAAAGCCTGTCTGATATATAATTTTTGAACATCACTTAAACAAAGAAAGAGGAAAATAGAATGAAAAAATTTCTTGCAGTTATTCTTGCAGCTGTGATTGCTATGTCCATGGCTGCATGCGGTTCTTCTGCACCTGCTGAAAGCGGCGAAGAAGAAAAGAAAGCACTGCCTGTTTCCACACCAAATCCTGAAGAAACAGCAGCACCGCTTTATAAAGATATTATGAAACCTTATTCCGAAATCCAGCACGGCAAACGCATTATCTTTATCCAGAACACACTTGTTTTCAGCCGTGAAGGTGTTTTTACAGAAGCTGAAGCACCTGTTGCAGAAACAGTAAACTACAACGGTGCAGAATACAACGGTTATCCGATGACAGCAGCAACAAAGCACCTTACTGAAGCAAATACAGGTGATGTTACAGTTTACACAAGAGACGGTGCATCCAGCACAGTTGCAGCAGCAGATTTTGAAGCTATGACAGTGCTTATCGATGATTTCCAGAGCGGCAACAACCCTGTTCTTATGGGCGCAGACGGCACAGCAATCGAAAACTTTGAATATGCTGTAATGGCAAACGGCGAAGTTATTGCTTCCATTATTACAGAAGAAGAATACAATGTTAACGAACATCTGCAGAAATACGGCTGGGACAACACAAAAACATACAACCTTGTTGCAACAGACGTGTTCTACATTCCAATCACACCTGAAGACTACGACGAAGGCGGCCTCCGCGGTGCACTCAGCGGTGCAATCAATGCAAACTTCCCTGATATGATTATCGCAACAGGCAAACTTAACGACGTTGTATTTATCGAAGAAATTGTAGGTTAATTATGAACGAAAGTTTAGTTGTAAAAAACATCATCACAGCGGCACAGCCTTATCTTGAAGGCAAAACAGTAAAGGACCTTGTTGTGGGTATCAGCCTTATTTCCTGTCAGCTTTCTGACGGCAGTGTGGGCGTTTCCTACGTTCTCCGTCATGGTCTGCCTCCGGGATGCAGTGCTTTTGCATACGCAAAGAATGCAATCGGCAAGCCTGCGGCAGAAGTTGCGGCATGGCTTATGGAAAAGGACGACTACATTGGCCGTTCTATCGCATCTTCCGTGCTCAGTGCGGCAAGCCAGCAGATTGATATTCCTGATGACAATAACCCCGAAAAGATGTTCGGCATTCAGTTTGATGCCGAAGATACAGTGGGTATGATTGGACTTATCGGTCCTGTTGCAAAGGCCTTGCAGAGCAAAGTAAAGGAAGTTATTGTTTTTGACGAAAGTGTTTCTGCATTCGGCGGCAATGTTTCCATTCACCCAATGTGTGAACAGCCTGCGCTTCTGCCAAAATGCAGCAAAATGATTATCACAGGCAGCAGCACAATCAACGGCAGCATCGACGGTCTGCTTGCAATGTGCCCTAATGCAACCGAAATTGCAATGGTGGGTTCTTCCACACCAATGTTTCCGCAGGGCTGGGCAGATACAAAGGTTACAAGCCTTTCAGGCTCCTGGTGGAAAAACGAAGCTAAAGAAGAAATTTTCAAGGCAATCAGTTGCGGCAGCGGCATTATGGAGCTGCACCCGTATATGATTAAAAAAGCTTTGTACAT
Source organism: Oscillospiraceae bacterium (assembly GCA_017505635.1). Lineage (GTDB taxonomy): Bacteria > Bacillota > Clostridia > Oscillospirales > Ruminococcaceae > RGIG3102. The sequence continues at coordinate 35,128 of JAFVOU010000024.1, forward strand.
CGAAAAATAAAAGCAAGAGCAAAGCTTTTTCTTTCTCCAGAAAACACGCCGGATACTTTATCCGACGTGTTTTCTTATACAATAACAGAAGCCAGGCTACACAACATAGCCTGGCTTCAGCTTATTTTATTCGATAATTTCTCTTATAGCCTTTTCAATTTCCTCAACTTCGGTTTTAAGGCCGCTTGCAGACATTCGCATTGCGCCATGACCAAGGATGATAACCTGTTCAAGACCGTCGCTTGTGGCAACACGCACACGGTAATTTTTTGCAATTTCGTGGGTTACCTTTTCAATATACATATCGGCAGTTTCTGCTTCTTTGGTGTAAACAATGGTAATATTGTGGTATCTTTCTATGCTGCCCACATTGCCTTTTACCTTGTATGCGTCAAAAACCACAATAACCTCACAGCGCTTAAAGCCCTGATAGTTGCACAGAATGTTGATAAGACATTCACGGGCGGCATTTATATCTTCTTTTGCAATCTCTTTAAGGTCGTCCCATGCAAATATGATATTATATCCGTCCACAAGCAGAAAATCTTTTGTGTATTTTACGGTTTTGTTCTCGGATTTTTCCGATTTTTTTGCAGGGTCAAAGGCGGTATACTTGTCAATTTTTATCTTGCCGTAGGTCTGTTCAAAAATCTTTAAAAGCTCCTTGTCCTGCTCCAGTATACTGCGGTATTCCACTGCTTCACGATGTGTTATGGGTTGCCTGACAGATTCTTTCTGAGGTTTAAGAAAACTTTCAAGGTGCATCCAGTCTTTAACCTCGTTCCATTTTACAACCGTTGCACTTGCTTTTGGACAAAATACGCTGTCAGGAGTGTTTTCAAGGTCGCTTTCAGGGTTATAGCCCACAGCGGCAATAACTTCATCTGCGTTGTGGCAAGGCAAATAGCCTTTAAGCTGACAGTTTATCCTGCCTTTGCCGCGGGTAAAATTGATAATTTCAGACTTGTAATCATTGATTTTCACAACCGGTGCTTCGCCTTTAAGCACTGCGTTTTCACCCACAGTTTCGGGCGGGTCAAAGGTGCCGCTCATCTTTTGCATATCAGCCATTACACGGCCGATATTTTCCATAGGCACTGTAATGGTAAAATTGTACCAGGGTTCAAGCAGAACACTTTCTGCCTGCATAAGTCCCTGTCTTACTGCACGGTAGGTGCTTTGGCGGAAATCGCCGCCCTCAGTATGTTTTATATGCGCCTTGCCGCTTACAAGGGTGATTTTCATATCGGTAATCGGGCTGCCGGTCAACACGCCGATATGTGTTTTTTCGGCAAGGTGGGTGAGAACAAGTCGCTGCCAGTTTTTATCCAGCTTGTCCTCACTGCAAAGGGTGTCAAAAATAAGCCCTTGTCCGTTTTTCAGCGGCTCAAGCAGCAGATGAACTTCGGCATAATGGCGTAATGGTTCAAAGTGCCCGACACCTTCAACTGTGTTTCTGATTGTTTCTTTGTAAACCACATTGCCCTGACTGAATTCAATATCCATGCCAAAACGGTTTTTCACCACACTTTTAAGAACCTCAAGCTGAATTTCGCCCATAAGACTGATATGAATTTCGTTAAGCTGTTCTTTCCAGGTAACATTAAGCTGTGGGTCTTCCTGCTCTAAAATGCGGAATTTTGCAAGGGCGGTAAAGGCATCAGTTTTTTCGTCAAGGATGACTTTGTAGGTAAATATTGGCTGCGTAAGGCTGTGTGCAAGGTTTGTTTCCACACCAATGCCCTGTCCGGAATAGGTGGCAGTAAGCCCGGTTACAGCACATACTGTGCCGCTTTCGGCAAGCTGTTCCGCAGTAAATTTTTCTCCTGTGTAAACCCTTATCTGATTTACCTTTTCGGTGACAGTTTCGCCGTCTGCCTTTACAAGCTTAAGGCTGTCCTTGGGTTTAAGGCTGCCGCCTGTAATCTTCATATATGTCAGTCTGTTGCCCTGGTCGTCATGGCCTATTTTATACACCTTTGCACCAAAATCGGCAGGGTAGGACGGCTGCTGTGTATACTTTTCGATAAGTTCAAGCAGTTCGGTAACACCTTCGTTTTTCAGTGCGCTGCCAAACAGACAAGGAAAAACCTTGCGCTGTGCAATAAGAGAGGATATATCTTCATCACTGACAACGCCTTCCATAAGAAATTTTTCCATAACTTCTTCGTCGGCAACAGAGATGTTTTCCAGGGTTTCGTCATCAAGAGTGGTAAAATTGACACACTGACCGCTCAGACCTATTTTAAGCTGACTTAAAACATCGTTTTTATCAGCGCCGTTAAGGTCCATTTTGTTTACAAATATAAATGTTGGTATTTCGTATCTCTGCAGCAGGTTCCACAAAGTTTCGGTGTGGTTCTGTATGCCGTCTGTGCCGCTGATAACCAGTATTGCATAGTCAAGCACAGCAAGGGTGCGTTCCATCTCGCTGGAAAAATCCACGTGCCCCGGAGTATCAAGCAGAAACACATTGGTGTTTTTATACACAAGCTTTGCCTGTTTGGAAAACACGGTGATACCGCGGTTTTTTTCTATTTCGTTTGTATCAAGTGCGGTGTCACCATGGTCAACGCGACCAAGTTTCCGTATGCTTTTGCATTCAAAAAGCATACTTTCGGACAAAGTGGTTTTGCCGCTGTCAACATGGGCAAGAATGCCCAGAACTATGTTTTTCATATATAAATTCCATTCGTAAGTATATTTTGGATTCTTTAAATATATTACTATATTAATCTTTAAATAGCAACAATTCAAAAAAACGAAAAAAAGATTGCGCACAATTAAATTTGTGTTGACTGTTTTGCCTGTATAGTGTATTATTATATATAGAAATAGTCCGTTAATGACATTAAGTTACATTCCTGAAAAGTGTGTCGCATTCTTCCTGGCGACACACTTTTGCTTTGTCATAAAACAAACGATAATTGACTTTTACAGCGTTTCAAGGTATTATAATTAAATACGCAATACTTTAAAAAGGAGGAATTATACATGGCTGGTAAAAACAGTTTTGATGTTACCAAAGTCACCCGAATCGGCCTGCTGATTGCCGTTGAAATTGTGCTTTCAAGGTTTTTGTCAATATCCACACCAATTACAAAAATCGGCTTTGCATTTATTCCGCTTTCAATGATAGGTATGATGTACGGCCCGCTTTATGGCGGAATAGCAGGCGCTTTGTGCGATTTTATCGGGGCAATTTTATTTCCAATCGGGGCATATTTCCCGGGCTACACACTCACTGCTGCTCTTTCGGGGGCAACATACGGCTTTTTCCTGCAGAACGGAGGCGCAAAAAGTCTGGCAAAGGTTACAGCGGCATCGCTTATCATCAATCTTGTGTATCATCTTGGCATCAACACCTACTGGACAACCCTTTTTACAGGCAAAGGCTATCTGGCACTGCTGCCGACAAGGGTGTTCAGCAATGTAGTGCTGCTGCCAATGGAAATTATTGTAATTATGCTCGCATACAGATTTCTGGTTGAAAGAATTGAAAAAGCTGCGAAATGACATAAGAAAGGCAAAGACAAATGAAAATAAGCAACGTAAAAGGCACAGTTGACTATCTTCCTCAGGAAGTTGCAATCCGCGACTATCTCCAGAGCGAAATTCTCAAAGTGTATACATCAAACGGTTTCACACGCATTACAACACCTATTATCGAAGATATCGAAAATCTCGATAAATCCGAAGGCGGCGAAAACCTTAACCTTATATTTAAAATTCTCAAACGCGGTGATAAGCTGCAGAAAGCTTTTGATGGTGAACTTACAGAAAACAATCTTGCAGATATGGGTTTGCGTTATGACCTTACTCTGCCGCTTACAAGATATTTTGCAAACAACCGTTCAAAACTGCCATATCCTGCAAAAATTATTCAGATGGACCGTGTTTACCGTGCTGAACGCCCACAGAAAGGCCGTCTGCGCGAATTTATGCAGTGTGACGTTGATATCATCGGTTCCGATTCTATCTACAGCGAAATCGAACTTATCAACACAGTAACCGAAGCGCTGCTTGCAATCACACTTAAAAACTTTACAGTGCGTGTAAACAACCGCCGCATCCTCAACGACCTTTTGCTTTCTATGGGCTTTGAAGAAAAAGACCTTATGAGTGTCTGCATCACCTTTGACAAGATGGACAAAATCGGTGCAGAAGGCGTGAAAAAGGAACTTGGCGAAAAAGAATTCTCCGCAGATGCAGTTGCAAAATTTGTTGATTTCTTAAAACAGGGCGATTTCACACTTGGCTATGTAAAAGAACTGATGCCCGAAAGTGCAGCAGTTGCCGATGTGGAAAAAATTATCACAACAGCAAACTCTGTTTCCGACGGAAAATATGATGTTGTATTTGACCTTTCTCTTGTTCGCGGTCAGGGCTACTATACAGGTACAGTTTTTGAAGTGGTTTCCAACGAGTTCAAGGGTGCAATTGCAGGCGGCGGCAGATACGACAATCTTATCGGCAAATTCCTTGGTGAGAGCATTCCTGCAGTTGGTTTCTCCATCGGTTTCGAAAGAATTTTTGCTATTTTAAGCGAGCAGAAATTTACACCGCCAACAGCAAAAAGAAAACTTGCAGTTATCTTTGAAGAAAACAACTATGCTGAATGTGTTGCAAAAGCAAAAGAACTGCGTGCTGAATTTGATGTTGGCATGTACGAAAGACCAAAGAAACTTGGCAAACTCCTTGGACGTCTGGAAAACGAAGGCTACTGGGGTGCGCTTATCAATCCTGCAGAAGAAATAAAAGTTTTTGAAAAATAGCAGTTATTATAAAGGTACAGAATTGTTTGTTCTGTACCTTTTGTTTTTGCTGAAGTTTGCCTTGGACAACTGCATATATATAGTGTATACTATGTGAATAATGGAATTTTATGGAGGATTGTACTATGGATGCTCTTATTCAAAAAACAATTGACGCTTTAAAGGCAAGACAGTTTGGTGCCTATTATGCCGAAACCTCTGCCGAAGCTCTGGAACTTTTAAAAAGTTTTATCACAGAAGACGAAAGGGTGGACCGTGGCGGTTCAATGACCATAGAACAGATTGGCGCACTTGATTATATAAAAGAAAACTGCGGTTATATCGATGCCTACACAGTTACAGACCCTCAGGAACGTGCAAAGCTTATGGCTGCACGCTGCAGCTGTGACACATTTCTCTGCTCTGCAAATGCTATAATTTCCGACGGTCGCCTTTACAACGAGGACGGTGCCTGCAGCCGTGTGGCACCAATGGTTTTTGGCCCTAAACAGGTTATTGTTGTTGCCGGCAAAAACAAAATTGTAAACACAGAAGCCGAAGCAAAAAAACGTATGATGACAATTGCGGCACCGCTCAATGCAAAACGTCTCAACACAGGCACACCTTGCACAGTTGACGGCGTATGTCACAACTGCAGTCATCCTAACCGCATCTGCTGTTCCACTGTAATCACAAATTTCTGCCGTGTTAAAGAACGCATCAAGGTTATCATCGTAAACGAAGACCTTGGTCTGTAATTTCAAAAGAATAAAACCGCATATTATGCGGTAAAAGGGAGAAATATTTTGGTTAAATTACTTGCAAAATTTTATATAAAAGAAAATGACGATGCAAAGCAGCAACGGCAGAAGTACGGTCTGCTTTGCGGTGCACTTGGTATTGCGCTCAACCTGCTTTTGTTTGCGGGCAAATTCTTTGCAGGCACAATCAGCAAATCCGTTGCAATCACAGCCGATGCATTCAACAACCTGTCCGATGCAGGTTCATCTGTAATTACACTTATCGGTTTTAAACTTGCAGGGCAGAAACCGGACGCAGAACACCCATTCGGTCACGGCAGAATGGAATATCTGTCCGGGCTTGCGGTTTCGGTTGCCATTCTGTTTATGGGTTTTGAACTTGCAAAATCTTCTGTATCTAAAATCATACACCCGGAAGCAGTGCAGTTCAGCCTGCTTTCCTGTGCTATCCTTGCAGTTTCGGTTGCAGTAAAACTTTATATGAGTTTTTACAACCGCCAGATAGGCAACAAAATCGATTCTGCTGCTATGCGTGCAACAGCTTCCGACAGTTTCAGCGACAGCATTGCCACAGGGGTTGTACTTGTTGCATCTGTGGTAGGTCATTATTCGGGCGTTATGATTGACGGCTGGTGTGGTCTGCTTGTATCTTTCTTTATCTTCAAGGCTGGCTGGGAAGCAGCAAAAGAAACAATTTCACCACTGCTGGGTCAGAAGCCAAGCGAAGAATTTGTAAACGAAATTTACACACTGGCAATGTCTTATCCCGAAGTGCTTGGTATCCACGACCTTGTTGTTCACGACTACGGTCCAAGCAGGGTTATGGTTACACTCCATGCTGAAGTAAGTGCCGATGCGGATATTCTTTACACTCACGATGTGATTGACAATCTTGAACTGGAGATTAAAGACACTCTTGGCTGTGAAACCTGCATTCATATGGACCCTATTGCCCAGAATGATGAAAAAATCAACGACTTAAAAGCAAAAACAGTTGCTCATCTTGCAAACTGCCTTGGCAACGACATATCCATTCACGATTTCAGAATGGTGGAAGGCCACACCCACACAAATCTTGTGTTTGACGTTGTTGTGTCATATGATATTAAAATGACCGACCTGCAGGTGCAGGAAATAGTTAAAGACTGCATAAAAACAATGGACGACGGCCGCTACCGTGCTGTTGTAACGGTAGACCATCAGTTTGTATAGTTTTGACGTATGATAAAATAAAAAGGAGAACAATCGGCAGATTGTTCTCCTTTTATGTTTAAAAACAATTAATTTTATCGGAATACTTTTGTCCAGCGCTGCATAAACAGCTTGTCGTTTTTTTCAAAACCAAATTTTTCATAAAAGCCGTGAGCATCCTTTGTGCCAAGAATACCGCGCAGGTCTGCAAACTGAGGGTCGTTTACAATAGCTTCCATCATAAGGCTGCCAACACCGCTTTTGCGCAGATGTTCTTCCACAATAACGTCGCAAAGGTAAAATGTGGTTGCATAGTCGGTGATAATACGGCAGCCTGCAATCTGTCTGTCACCGTCAAAAACACCATAACAGCAACTGTTTCTCATGGATTTTTCAATGGTTTCGTCGCTGCGGTCATCTGCCCAGTAGGTTGCCTGTAAAGCTTTTGTATACCACTGCACGTCCATATTTTCAAAACCGCTTTTTACTGTATAACTCATAACAAATACCCCTCTTGGTTTTATAGAATACCGCTTTGTTTAAGTATACCAAAACAGCGGCTTATTTGCAAACAAAGTATAAAAATAAAAAATCCCAGTCATAAAGACTGGGGTTTTCTTGGTGGACCTTCACAGACTCGAACTGTGGACCGTCCGGTTATGAGCCGGATGCTCTAACCAACTGAGCTAAAGGTCCTAAACAATGCTATAATATTATATAGCACTTATCTGTAAATGTCAATTGTTTTTTTGTCGGATATTGACAGAAAACCAGCTGTTACTATAAATTTATCAAAATTATATCTTGTTGTTTTTACCTGTCAGTATCTTTACACTGCTGGCATATTCGCTGAGTGTCATTCCCGTCATGCTTTTGAACTGGCGGGAAAAATAATGTATGGAGTTATATCCCAGACTGAGGGATATGTCGGTAAAATTGCCGCTGCTTTCTCTTATCATACGTTTGGCGGCATTTATTTTCAGGCGGTTAAAATAATCTATGGCACCGCCGCCGGTTTTTTCTCTGAACAGCTTCTGCAGATAACTGCGGCTTACAAGGTTGTCGCGGCATATTTCGCTGAGCATAAGCTGTTTGTCCAGATTGTCTTCCATATACTTTACAATCTTGTCAAAGATTTCGTTCTGGCTGTTTTCTTTTATAAGCGAAACAGGTGCTGCGGACTGCTTTGCATTGCTGTTGCGTATTATGGAAAGCAGCAGCCATTCCAGACTTATCTTGATAAACTGTTCGCAGCCGAAATCAGCATTTTCGTTGCGCTCCAGACGTATTGTCCAAGGGTCATCCAGCGGGGTTGAAAATGCCATCTCGCTTTCTGCAATAATAGTTGCCATAAGTCTGCGCTCTTTGTCACCGATATTTGCAATCATGTTTTCAAAAAAACTCATTGCTTCGCTGCTGCAGTTAAAGGATACGATAAGAATGTTGGGGGCACTTTTGCCGTCTGCCATAAGGGTGTGAAATTCGTTTGGTTTGTGAAACAGTATCTGTCCCTTGGTAAGATGAACAAGTTCGCCTTCGCGCACGGCATCAACTTCACCTTTGTCTACATATACAAACTCCCAGAAAGGGTGACTTTCACCTTCATAAACATAGTTTTTTGAAAATTCAAAATAGTGCACGGTATATATATGGTCTATTGTAAAATCCTGTTTTAAAACTGTGGGCACAAAATTCACAAAACACACCCCCTTTTTTATTTTTATTATATAAAAAAAAGGACGATAGTGCAAATGAAAAACGAAAATGCAAATGTGTATTTTGAAATTTTGTATATATGCAATTAAATTGTATGAACTTTTAAACAGTTTGCACAAAAATACTGCGGTACAAAACCAACAAAAAACAAAAGACAGGTAAATTCCTGCCTTTTTGTGTAAAAATATTATTTTCTCAGTCGGTCACCCTGATTAATTGCAAATGCAATTTTAATCATAACATAAAGTATAAGCACCACTATAACGGCAATAGGGTACATCGTAAAACCCAGTATCAGATACAGTCCTGCATCGCTGCCAAGGGAGAAGAAAATAAGCACAAAAGCTGTCAGAAGTCCCATGCCGGCATGCAGCATACCCAGCCAGAAAGCCGCATTCTTGTTTGGTCGGCGCACCATATAAAGGCGTGTAACCCAATAGTAAACACCGAAAAATGCAAAGAACACAGCGGTTACAAGCACTCTGCGCACAAGGTCATTGAAAATTCCCATCTGACACATTGCAGTAAACTGACCATAGATAAAAAAGCTGGTATACCATGCCAGAAATGAGCCGATTACATATAATATATCAATTGAAATGTCTTTAAAAAGCTGTTTTTTGTTGTCCATAATCAAAGTCCTGTATGTTTTTTTATTGCTTCGTAGGTAACATCACTTATGTGATGTTCCAGTCTGCATGCATCTTCGGCGGCAGTTTTGGCATCAACACCTATGCTTGTCAAAAACTTTGTAAGCAAGGTGTGACGGTTATATATTTTTTCGGCAACCTCTCTGCCGGCATCGGTAAGCACAATATGGCCGCCTTTTTCCACAACAATATAGCCGCCCTCTTTAAGAATGCCCATAGCGCGGCTTACACTTGGTTTGGAATAACCCATTTCTTCACATATATCTATCGAACGCACAACACCAAGCTTTTTGGTAAGCACATGTATGGTTTCGAGGTACATTTCGCCGGATTCCTGCAGATGCATAAAGTTCTCCTTTAAATCATAATATATTTAATAGAATATCATATTGAAAAATTAAAATCAAGTTGGATAAAATGCGCATATATCAGCAGAAAAAACAACACAGATTTGTTATATTTGAAGAATGTATGACAGATGGATTTTTATTGTAAAAAAATGGTTGACAAATCAGTTAGCTTGTGGTAACTTATATATGGTTAGCAAAGGCTAATCGATAGAATCTGATTTTAAAGGAGAGAGAGTTATGTGTCTGAACGATGCCAATCTTGGTGAAGAATATATCATCAGAGATATCAATACAGAAGATGAAGAACTGGATGCATTTCTTTTTTCCCTTGGCTGTTACAGCGGTGAACCTATCACTGTAGTTTCCCGTCGCAGAGGCACATGCGTTGTTTCTATCAAAGACGGCAGATACACAATAGACAATAATCTGGCAGCAGCTATATTAATCTGATAAATTTAAATAGTGATGAAAGTCACTGTTTTTTTTACCACACAGTTAGCTTGGTCTAACTTGCGTTACCTGAAGCTAACTTAAAATTTGTTTTTTAAAAAATATACATAAATTACAACATCAGGAGGTTGTATAAAAATGAGAATTGCCTTAACAGGTAACCCTAACAGCGGCAAAACAACAATGTACAATGCCCTTACAGGCCGCACAGAACGTGTTGGCAACTGGGCAGGCGTTACAGTGGAAAAGAAAGAAGCACTGATAAAAAAAGCATTTTACGATGGTGAAGAAGAACTGGTTGCAGTTGACCTTCCGGGCGCGTACTCTATGTCTCCGTTCACAAGCGAAGAAAGCGTTACAAGAGATTATGTTAAAAATGAAAATCCTGATGTAATCATTAACATTGTTGACGCAACAAACCTCAGCAGAAGCCTGTTCTTTACAACACAGTTGCTGGAACTTGGTGTTCCGATGGTTGTTGCGCTTAACAAAAGTGACGTAACAGCAAAAAAAGAAACAGAAATCAATACAAAGCTTCTCAGCGAAAAACTTGGCTGTCCTGTAGTTGAAACTGTTTCCACAGCTTCATCCGACGAAGGTCTTAAAGAAGTTGTAAAGGTTGCGGTTTCACTTAAAGGCAAAAGCCAGAACGCACCATACATTCAGAGCGATGTTGATATGACAGACAAAGAAGCTGTTAAAGCTGCTGACAGAAAACGTTTTACATTTGTAAATGATATTGTAAAATCTGTTGAAAGCAGAAAAGTGTTTACAAAAGACGAAAACTTCGGTGACAAAATCGACGAAATACTTACAAACAAATGGCTTGGCATTCCAATCTTTGCTGTTGTGATGTTCCTTGTGTTTGATATTTCACAGTCCACATTCGGTCCTTTCCTTGCAGATACACTTGTTGGCTGGATTGAAAGCTTCCAGGCTATGGTTGCAGGTATGGTAGAAAACGCTTCCCCATTTGCACAGAGCCTCCTTGTTGACGGCATTATCGGTGGTGTGGGTGCTGTTGTAGGCTTCCTTCCGCTTGTTATGGTAATGTATTTCCTTATTGCATTGCTTGAAGACTGCGGTTATATGGCACGTGTTTCCGTTGTTATGGACCCTATCTTCAAACGTGTAGGTCTCAGCGGTAAATCCATTATCCCTATGGTTATCGGCACAGGCTGTGCAATTCCTGGTGTTATGGCTTGCCGCACAATCCGCAACGAACGCGAACGCCGTGCAACAGCAATGCTTACACCATTTATGCCTTGCGGTGCTAAACTTCCTGTTATTGCGCTGTTCTCCGGTGCATTCTTTGCAGATGCATCCTGGGTTGGCACAACAATGTACTTTGCAGGCATCATGCTCATCTTCTTCGGTGCTTTGCTTGTAAACAAAATTGCAGGACATACATTCAAAAAGTCATTCTTTATTATGGAACTGCCTGAATACAAAGTTCCAAGCCTTAAACGTGCATTTATGTCCATGCTTGAACGCGGCAAGGACTATATCATCAAAGCAGGTACAATCATTCTTGTATGCAACACAGTTGTTCAGATTATGCAGTCCTTCACATGGAACCTCAGCCTTGTTGAAGAAGGTATGGAAGCAACATCCATTCTCGCTTCCATTGCAGCGCCAATCGGTGTTATTCTTGTTCCCATCTGCGGCATCGCAGCATGGCAGCTTGCAGCAGCTGCTGTAACAGGCTTTATCGCCAAAGAAAACGTTGTAGGCACACTTGCAGTATGCTATGGTCTCACAAGTTTTATCGACACAGAAGAACTTGCACTTATGGGCGGCGCAAACGAAGTAGCAATGGTTATGGGTCTTACAAAGGCAGCAGCACTTGCGTTCCTTATGTTCAACCTCTTTACACCACCTTGTTTTGCAGCACTCGGTGCTATGAACAGCGAAATCAACGACCGAAAATGGTTCTGGGGCGGTGTTGCACTTCAGTTTGCAACAGGTTATACAGTGGCTTACCTTGTATATCAGATTGGCACACTTATCACAACAGGCACTGTTGGCGCAGGCTTTGTTCCTGGTCTTGCAGCGGTTGCAGCAATTATTGCAGTTGTTGCTGTGCTTATCAGAAAAGCCGATAAAAAAGCTGAATCAAAAAAAGTTAAAAACTAAAGGAGTTCTGACAGTATGACAGATATAATTGTAATTGCAGTTGTGGCTGCTATTGTTGGCGCTGCCTCGGCTTACATATATAAAGCAAAGAAAAACGGTGCAAGATGTGTGGGCTGTTCCCACGCGGGTGTGTGCGGCAAGGCTCATAACGAGTGCAGCTGTCATACAGAATACAAATAATATAACTGTTAAGCGGTACGGCAAATTTAATGCTGTGCCGCTGTTTTTTGTGAACAATAGCAGAAATTTTTGCAACAAAAGTTGACTTATCAACGTTATTGTAGTAAGATATTTCTTGGTCCGATGTGTGTTTAATATGTCGGAAAAGAAAAGGAGACTTTAAATGACAGACAGATATCAGCAGTTTTCTTATATAGTATCTGTTATTAATCGTCAGATTCAGAAAATTGAACGTGATGAAATGGTCAAACACGGTTACAAGGGTGCTTTTGCACAGTACCTTATGGCTATGAGGCGCAATCCTGCAGGAGTTACTTCTGCACAGCTGAGCGAAATGTGCGACAAGGACAAAGCGGCAGTTTCCCGTGTAATAACCGAAATGACAGAAAAAGGGCTGGTTGTGCGTAAAAGTGCCAACGAAACACTTTACCGCGCAAAGATTACTCTTACACAAAAGGGTATGGAAATTGCAGACTATATTGCAAAACAGGGTGCTGCAGCGGTTGCTGCTGTAAACAACGAACTTTCAAAAGAAGAACTTAAAATATTCTACTCAAATTTGGATTATATAGCAGACAAACTGCATATCATTTCCAAAGACGGAATACCTGAAAAATAAATACTTTTTATAAAAGGAGATATATAATGGGCGTAAGAATTATCATTGACTCTACAGTAAATGTAAAAAAAGAACTGGACAACAGATTTCCTGTTGTGCCTCTCACAATAAATTTTGGCAGCGAAAGTTATGCAGACAATGTGGAGATGGACCACAATACATTTTATAAAAAACTTGTGGAAAGCGAAGTGCTGCCAACAACAAGTCAGCCTACACCTGATGCTTTTGCAAAAGCATTTGAAGAAGCAGTAAATGCAGGCGATGAGGTTGTGCTTATAACAATTTCTTCCAGACTTTCCGGTACATATCAGAGCGCAAATATTGCAGCGGCAGATTTTGAAGGCAAAGTTTTTGTTGTGGACAGCTATACAGTAACAATAGGTGCAGGCATACTTGTGGAAAGAGCTGTTGAACTTGCAGACGAAGGCAAAACAGCTGCTGAAATTGCTGAAATACTTGAAAAAGAAAAAGAGAATATCCGTGTTTTCGCAGTGGTTGACACACTGGAATATCTCAAAAAAGGCGGCCGTGTTTCTGCGGCAGTTGCATTTGCAGGCGGACTTCTGAACTTTAAACCTGTTATCGCTATTGCCGACGGTGTTGTGCAGTCCATTACAAAAGGCCGCGGCAACAAGCAGGCAAACCAGCTTATGAATGCAGAAGTTGAAAAAAGCGGAACTGTTGATTTTGAAAAACCGTTCCTCATCGGCTACACAGGTGCAGATGACAGTCTTATGCACACATATATTGCAGATTATGCAAATATGTGGGGCGGCGATGCAGAAAAAATCAACACAGCACAGATTGGCAGTGTTGTAGGTACACATGCAGGGCCTGGCGCAGTTGCAGTTGCATATTTTGTTAAATAATTTAATACAAATATAAAAATACCACAGACGAAGGTCTGTGGTATTTTGCTTTAAGGAAAAGTATATTTCAAATTTTGCATCAGATTTGACAATCCACACTATTGATTCAATTTCAGCATTGCCTTGCGGAACTCTCTTGTAAACAGAATAACTGTACAGCTTACAGCTATTATATCTGCAACAGGTTCGGCAAGGAAAACAGCAGTGGTCTTGTCGTTGATAAATGTAGGAAGAATATAGATAAGCGGGATAAGCAGAATTATCTTTCTCAGCAGGGCAAGGAACAGACTGCATTTTGCATTGCCAAGAGCTATGAAGGTCTGCTGGCAGGCAATCTGTGCACCGAACACACAGTTTACAGCCATATAAATTCTCAAAGCTTTGCCTGCAAACTGAACAAGTTCCGGATTGCTGTTGAACAGCTTTACAAAGCTGTGCGGAGTAAGCATAACCAGTGCCCACATCAAAAAGCTGTACACAAGGCAGCAGACAAGTGTAAGGCGGAATGCTTTTTTTACCCTGGAGGCATTTTTTGCACCATAGTTATAGCTGATTATAGGCTGGCTGCCCTGACACAGCCCCTGCAGAGGGAGAATGGAAAAGGTCATTACGCTTGTCAGAATGGTCATACTGCCAACGGCGATATCACCGCCGTATTTAAGCAAAGAGGAGTTGAAACACACCGAGATAAGGCTTTCGGTTGCCTGCATAATAAACGGCGCAAGGCCAAGTGCCATACACGGCAAAAACACTTTCGGGTCGGGCACAAGGTTTCTGCGGCGGATTTTAAGTTCGGTTTTTTCACCGGTGAGAAATTTTAAAATCCAAAGCATGGATACAGCCTGGCTGATAATTGTTGCAAGGGCGGCACCTCTGACACCCATATTCAGCCCAAAAATAAAAACAGGGTCAAGAACAAGGTTGAGCACAGCACCGATAAGCACTGTAAGCATACTGATTTTTGCAAAGCCCTGTGCGCTGATAAATGCATTAAGCCCCAATGTAAGCTGAACAAAAACAGTGCCAAAGCTGTATATTTTAAAATAATCAAGTGCATATCCTATTGTGTTTGCACTTGCACCGAAGGTGAGAAGAATAGGTTCTGCAAAAAATCCGAAAACTGCTGTAAGCACAAGGGATACTGCTATAAGCAGGGTAAAGCTGTTGCCAAGAATTTTTTCGGCACTGTCGCGGTCACCCTTGCCCATAAAAATAGATGCCCTCGGTGCAGAGCCCATACCTACAAGTGCGGCAAAGGCGGAGATAATCATAATCAGCGGAAAACACACCCCAACGCCGGTAAGAGCAAGGTCGCCAACTTCCGCAATGTGACCGATAAATATACGGTCTACCATATTGTATAAAAGGTTTACAATCTGTGCTGCAATTGCAGGGGCAGAAAGTTTAAGCAGCAGTCTGCCCACAGATTCTTCTGCAAGAGCACGGGACTGATTGTTGTTCATAAAACACCTCGTTAAACTAAAATAAAAAAACGTCTTGCAGGCGGTTTAAACACCCGAAGACAGTAAAAGACTGTATTTGTACGCATACAATTTTATCCCTGCGGCACTTTAAAGTCAATGGATAATCTGTGAAAAATAAAAGTCCGACATGTTATTGCGGCAGGTTAACCTGTACATACAGCACTGCATAATATATAAATAAATAATTTACTATTTGTAAAATATATGATACAATAATAAATTAGGAAAAAGTATTCATTTTTAATTTACACAAGAGGTTACACAATGATTTACCTTGACAATGCAGCTACAACACCTGTTGACCCACAGGTTGCACAGGTTATAGCAGACAGCCTTAAAAACGACTTTGCAAATCCGTCTTCACTTTACAAAATCGGTGCGCAGAGCGAATATAAAATTGCCGCAGCACGCAAAACAGTTGCCGACTGCCTTGGCGCAAAAGAGGACGAAGTTTACTTTACTTCCTGCGCAAGCGAAAGCAACAATATTGCAATCTACGGCCTTGCCACAGCCCGCAAAAACTGGGCAAACAAAATTGTTACCACAGGTTACGAGCATCCTGCAGTGCGCAAACCACTTGCAAACCTTGCAGAATACGGCTTTACAGTTGTAAATGTCAACCCAAAGGATGACGGCAATATAAATCCGCAGGATATTATAGATGCGGTGGACAGCAAAACAGCACTGGTTACACTTATACACGTCAACAACGAAACAGGTGCTGTGCTGGATATAAAAACACTGTGCGATAAAATCAAAGAAAAAAACAAACGCACAGTTATCCACATCGACGCCACACAGTCCTTTATGAAACTGCCATTTGATGTAAGCAAAATACAGTGCGATTCAATGGCATTCAGCGGACATAAAATTTATGCACCAAAAGGTGTGGGTGGTCTGTACCTTAAAAAAGGCACAAACATCAAAACCGTTATGGCAGGCGGCGGACAGGAAAAAGGTCTGCGCGCAGGCACAGAGAATATCCACTACATACTTGGCTTTGCAAAGGCCTGTCAGCTGCTGCAGCCGGATATGCGCCGCAACCTTGCAAAGTTTGCACAGCTTAAGGCTCATCTTTTAAACGGTCTTGCACAGTTTGACAACGTTATGATCAACAGTCCGGACAATGCTGTGCCTTATACAGTAAATTTCTCATTTATGAACTACCGCAGCGAAACTTTGCTGCATTTTCTTGAAGCTGACGAAATTTACATCTCATCGGGTTCAGCCTGTTCAAAAGGTGCGGCAAGCCACACCCTTACAGCCATGGGTGTTGATGCAAAACGTATCGACAGTTCAATCCGCGTAAGCTTCGGCATACACACAACAGAAGAAGATATAGACACATTTGTTGCGGCACTCAAATCCGCACAGGAAAAATTACAGAAGGTGAAAAGATAATGAAACAGTTGATTATATGCTATCTTGGCGAAGTTTGCCTCAAAGGTCTCAACAAAAGCACTTTTGAAGCACAGCTTATGAAAACTATCCGCAGACGCATCCGCAACCTTGGCCAGTTCAAGGTTTACAAAGCACAGAGCACAATCTATGTTGAGCCACAGGACGAATACAGCGATGTGGACACAGCATACGACAAAATCAAAAAAATCTTTGGTATTGCAACAATCAGCAAAGCTGTTGTAGTTGAAAAAGATTTTGAAGTTATTGCAAAAACAGCAGTTGAATACCTTGGCGAAACACTTGCAAATGCAAAGACATTCAAGGTTACAGCAAAACGTGCAGACAAAGCATTTCCAATGCAGTCTCCCGAAATTTCCCGTCAGCTTGGCGGCAGAATTCTCAGCAAATACCACCACCTTAAAGTTGATGTAAACAACCCTGAAGTTACAGTAATGGTAGAAATCCGTGACTTCGGTGCATACATCCACGGCGGCAAGGAACAGGCTGCAGGCGGTATGCCGGTTTCCACAAGCGGCAAAGGTGCGCTTATGCTGTCCGGCGGTATCGACAGCCCTGTTGCAGCATATATGATGGCAAAACGCGGTATGAAAATTATGGCTGTTCACTTTGCTTCCCCGCCATATACAAGTGAACGCGCAAGACAGAAGGTTATTACACTCTGCGAAAAATTCAAGGAATACACAGGCGATGTAAATCTCCACATTGTTCCTTTCACAGTTCCGCAGGAATACATCCGCGACAAAGGTGTGCCGGAACTTTTCACAGTGCTTATGCGCCGCAGTATGATGCGTATTACAGAAAAAATTGCCGAAGCAAACGGTGCCGAAGCTATCATCACAGGCGAAAGCCTTGCACAGGTTGCTTCACAGACACTGCGTGCAATCAAAGCAACAGACTGTTCTGTCGAAATGCCAATCCTTCGTCCTGTAATCGGTATGGACAAAAACGAAATCACAGAAATTGCAAGAAAGATTGATACCTTCGAAACATCAATTCTTCCTTTCGAAGATTGCTGTACAATCTTTACACCAAGCCATCCTAAAACAAAACCAAGCCTTGAAGAAATTCTCGAAGCAGAAAAAAATATGGATATGGATGTTCTGCGCAGACTTGAAGACGAAGCAATGGCAGAAACAGAAGTTGTATTTGTAAACGTTTAACAGACATTCTGATAAAAAAGGCTTTTAAAAGCCTCAGAAGTAAAAAGCTAAAGAAAGGGTGAAAACCTTGCGTGCAGAAATTATATGTGTGGGCACAGAACTTCTGCTGGGTGATATTTTAAATACCAATGCCCAGTATCTTTCCCGCGCACTGTCCGAAATCGGCATAGCAGTTTACAATCAGCAGGTAGTGGGCGACAACAGGGAACGCCTTGCACAGGCAGTGGAAATTGCAAAGCGCCGCAGTGATATAGTTATTTTTTCAGGCGGTCTGGGACCTACCGATGACGACCTGACAAAACAGACTGTTGCGGAAATATATAATGACAGGCTTGTACACAATCAGCAGGTTGAGGATAAAATCCGTGACCATTTCGGACGTATGGGCCGTCAGATGACCGAAAATAATATAAAACAGGCATATGTGCCTGAAAAAGGCAAATATATGCCAAACGACAACGGCACAGCACCTGGCATAATCTTTATCGACGGCGAAAAACTGGCAATTCTTTTGCCGGGACCGCCACGGGAGCTTATTCCTATGATGGATAACCAGGTTATGCCTCTTCTTCGAAAACTTGTAAAAGGTGTTATACGTTCGCGATATGTAAAAACAATGTGCATAGGCGAAAGTATGCTGGAAACAAAAATCAGCCATATTCTCGAAAGCGAAAACCCAACCGCTGCACTTTACGCAAAGGGTGACGGAGAGGTGACAATCCGTATAACAGCAAGGGCAGAAGACAATCAGCAGGCAGACAGTATGCTGGATGACATTCAGGCACAGCTTCAAAGTGAGATAAGCGAATACATATACGGTGTTGACACAGATAATGTGGAAACCGTTATTGTGGATACACTTAAAAGGGCTATGCAGACGGTTGCAGTGGCAGAAAGCTGCACAGGCGGCAAAATTGCCTCCCGTATAACTTCGGTGGCGGGGGCTTCCAATGTGTTTGAACTTGGACTTTGCACCTATTCCAACAAACAGAAGGTTGAAATTCTTGATGTAAGTCAGGATACTATAGAGGAATATACCGAGGTAAGCAGTCAGGTTGCAGCACAGATGGCGGAAAATGTGCGCATTAAGGCCGAAAGCGACTACGGTGTTGCAACAACAGGCTATGCGGGCCCTGGTGGCAAGGATGTAGGTCTTGTTTATGTGGCGGTTGCAACAAAAGACAAAACATATGTGGTAAAACACCACTTTGCAGGCAGCCGCGAGGTTGTTATCAACCTTGCAAGCCAGTATGCACTGGATTTGCTGCGTCGGGTTATTTTTGGCTTGCCTGTAAATAATGCAGAGGAATTTTCAAAGCCACAGCAGCAAAAGAAAAAATCAGGCATTAAAAAAGCAATTGTAACATTATTTGTTATGCTTTTGCTTGCGGTGGCAATTGCACTGGGCTGGATTTATTACAAAACAGGCTCCTTGCCGCAGATATCTTTTTTAAATGCATTTATAAGTACACCTCAGTCTGTAAGCGAGGTTATCGCACAGCGACAGACACAGGATTTTTTTTCACAGGGTTTTGAGCAGGAAACTTCTGATTTAGTATCCGGCTCTTGGGCTCAAAACCATAAGTTAGAGAGCTGGATAACCATAAAAAATATACCTGCCGAATATGCTGTTGGCAAAAAGCACCACAGCGGAAAAGAGCAGGGCAGCGTTGTGTATAAGGACGAAGCAATTGCAGGAATGACTACCCTCAGCGGCTTTGACCAGAATATGCTTTATAAAAAAGACAGCATTTCTGCCATTGACGGCACAACAAAGATGCTTGTGTTCAGCAACGATGGCAGCTATGACATTTACTCCATGTTTGGTGTTGTTAACTATACACAGCAGGAGTACAACGGTCTGCTTAAAATGACCGATGCAAACGACATTGTGGACGAAGCTCTGCGAAAAACAGCGGTGAATTTCAACCAGGCGGATGTAACGGGATTTGATGATATTATTATTTTAAAACAGACCGGAGAAAATGAAGATTTAACCCTCTACTTTGCACGAAAAGGGGATATTGCACTGTCTCAGGATAACGGTATGGACAGTAACGTTGAAACTGATGATGAACATCAGGCAGTGACTGAGCCGGAGGACAGCAGTGAAAATTCCCGGGACGAAGATGAAACTTCTTCCGAAAGTGATGAAGAGGAAAGCAGCGGAGACGGTTCTTCTGCAGATGATGAAGAAAGCGAATCTTCTGACAGCGAAGAGGAAAGTTCTGTCCGCCCAACACCGACACCTTCGGACAGACCGGAAACAGAACCAACAAGAAAACCGGAACCAACAGCAAAACCAACAACAAAACCAACAACAAAACCAACAACAAAACCAACGGCAGCTCCAACAGCAAAACCGACATCTGCACCTACTGCAAAACCAACGGCAACGCCGACAGCCAAACCGACAGCTGCACCGACAGCTGCACCAACCCCTGTTGTTACACAACAGCCTACACCGCCGCCGGCAGGAAAAACACTCACGGTAACAGCGGACGGTCAGGTGGTTACAGGTCCTGCAGAAGAAATTCTTGCAAAAATTGTTTCAAGAGAGATGACGGGCAGCTGGGATGCCGATGCCCTCAAGGCACAGGCGATTGCAAGCCATACATATCTGGTTTATCAGTACAATCACGGCAACAGCGCCCCTGCGGTTTCTTTCAAAACAATCTATCCGCAGGTAGCAGAGGCGGTAAAAGATGTTTCCGACATTATTATGACAATCAACGGTCAGGCAGCTTACACGCCTTATTTTGCTTCTTCAGCAGGCAGAACCAACTCCTCTGCAGAGGTGTGGGGCGGTCACTACAGCCATCTTGTTTCGGTAGAAAGCAAGTACGACTATCAGGCAAGCGGATATCAGGGCACCGTTACAGTGTCAAAAGACCAGATGGAACAGATAATCCGTGATGTTATCGGCGTTGAACCTACAGGCGAACCGTCCGAATGGATTAAGGTGCTGGACAAGACAGGCGGCGGCTACAACAACAATATGTCAATATGCGGCGCAACAACCTACTATAACCGCGTAAACAAAAAGACAAGCAATATCACAGGCCGCTGGATGCGCGAAGATATCCTTAAAGGTGTGGCCAGCGGCAGTCTGCGTTCTGCGGCATTTGATGTTTCCTATGCTGACGGCACATTCACATTTACCACATACGGCTACGGCCATGGTGCAGGTATGAGCCAGTGGGGCGCACAGCTTTATGCAGTAAACGAAGGCTGGTCCTACGAACAGATACTCAAACACTACTATCAGGGTGTTACACTTACCAAATATTAATTTCCGGAAGGCACAATAATGAAATACGTTTCACCACAGACAGAAAAAAGAAAACAGCAGCGAAAAAAACGCAAAAAGCAGATGCTTGTTGCGGCTGTTGCTGCTGTGCTTGTGGTGATTGCAATAGTGCTGGTGATGTTTGTTTTCGGTGGAAAAGGCAAGGATAACAGCGGCGGGACAAGCAGCAGTGTTCAGACCGAAATCACCCCGCAGCCTGATGAAAAACCTCAGGAAAACCCGACAGACAACGAAGAAAGCAAGCCGGATAAAGAAGACAGTAAACCGCAAAAGGATAAAAAACCAAAGAAAAACAAAACTTCGGTTTTTGCAAAGGTAAAATCAGTTTTTACAAAAACCGAAGCTATGGCTTACAAATATCCGGCAATGGCTTTTGGCAGAAGCATAGAGGAAGAAGCAGACAGCATAATCAGTCTTTCGCCTATGGCTACAGAATTTATACTGTCATCTCCGTCACAGAATGCACTTGTTGCGGTAAGCAGTTACTGTAACAAATACAGCTTTGAACATCTTATGACGGTTGGCAGCCCTCTTTTACCTGATGTGGACAAAATAATTCAGCTTGCACCTGATTACGTAATTGTGCAGACACCATTGTCGGATGTGGATAAGGTAAAACTGGAACAAAGCGGTATTACTGTTCTGCAGATTAGTGCTCCGGAAAGTCTCGATGATGTAAAGGAAATATACCGCAGTATAACAGCCCTTACCCACGGCAGTGAAATTGCATCATTTGAAGCAGAACGGGTTAAGGCATCTGTTTTGCAAAAGCTGGAACTTTACAGAAAAGCACTGGAAAACACCGACAAAAAGGATGTTGCAATGGTGTTTAACGGCTACGGAATGGTGGCAACAAAGGACACATTTGAAGCAGAAATCCTTAAAAATTTCTTTGATATAGCAATAAATGGCAATGACTATTATGTTGAAGATTTCTCCACAGTTGCGGCATCAAATCCGCAGGTAATAATTGTGCCTGACTATATGACCGAAACCGATGTTGCAAATATGGGTTTTGCTGACAGCGAAGCTGTGAAAAACGGCAATGTTTACTTTGTCGACATTCAACAGTTCGAAACTGCAAGCGCAAAGACAATCGACACACTGTGCGGAATTGCAAACGAAGTTTACGGTGATGCAATAACAGTACAGGCAACAGCAGAAATTGCTCAGTAATTACAATAAAAAGTAAAACGGACATCAAAAGATGTCCGTTTTTGTTATATATAGCTGCAATATTACGATTTGTATTATTTTTTGTAAAATTTTGTGGTGTAATCTTTTCTGCTTTCACCGCTGAATTTAAAGAAAAGGCTTTGTATATCCGTTGCAAAAGCTTCTTTTTCGATAATATTTCTGCAGTCAGCGTTTTTATCCTGTAGTATTCTGTAGGAGTGGCTGACTGGCAAGGCAGAAACTGCATTTGCCTTTTTAACAATTTCCTCGCCGTTTTTATCCATTGCAAGTATGCGGATAAAAGGCGGCAGGGCAGGTGCATTTTTATCTGTACCCAAAAAAGCAGAAAGTATAATGCGGTTAAGTCTTGCTTTGGTGTACTGCTTTGTGGGAAGATTTTCAAAAAGCTTTTCAAAACTGCCGGATACTGCTGCGGCATTTTCAAAAGCATGGCTGAGTTCCATGTTACAGTCCGGCAGCTGTTCAAAATCGGCAGCGGAAAGTTTTTTCAGGGTGGAAATTACAGCTTTTTCATAAGCAGTGTCAGCAACAAAATAATCACCCTGTTCAAGACGTTTTAAAAAATCTTTCTGTATATTTTCCGGCACAAAACTGCAGGCGGTTTCAAAGCGGTATTCCTTAACCGCATTTCTTATACCGCTTGCACTGGCAAAGCCTTCCTTTGCTGTTAAATCATTGTAGTCAGCACCTTTGCGTTTTATTGGAATAAGCTGAACATCCCAGTTTAAACGTATACATTCTTTTATATACTCAAGGGCAAGAATATCGTTGCTTGCCGCGATAACATCTCTGTTAAGGTCAAATTTTTCTGTTATTGCTTTTTCTCTTGCAGCGGCAAAAGGTGTGTTTTCGGCAAGGTGCTTTTTCAGACTGGTTTCGTATTCGTCACTCAGCAGAAAAGCGGCAATTCTATGCAGAAGGTCAAGGTCTGCACTTTCACTGCCAAAACAGATTGCGTCAACCCCAAGGTTTTTAAGTATATGCACACCGCTTCTGGCAAAACCTTCGGCAGAACAGCTGCTGTAGGGGTAAGGCAATTCGCATACAAGGCTTACGCCGCAGTCCACAGCTGTTTTTGCACGGAAAAATTTGTCCAGCAGACTGATTTCTCCCCGCTGAACACAGCTTCCGCTCATAGCTGCAGCAATTTTTTCAAAGCCCATTTTTTTCAGACAGTCAATCTGATAGGCGTGCCCCTTGTGAAAGGGATTGTATTCTGCCACAATTCCTACTGTTTTTGCCATAAAAAACTCCTTTTGCCTTGAAAAATCTACAAACATATTATATAATAAAAATGCTATAAAATAAACACTTTATTTAGTTTGGAGGATTGATTAAAATGAAAATTTTAGTTATCAACTGTGGTTCTAGCTCACTTAAATATCAGCTCATCAATATGGAAGACGAAAGCGTTATCTGCAAAGGTATTTGCGAAAGAATCGGTATTGAAGGCAGCTTTATCAAACACGAAGCTAACGATGGCAAATGGACAGTAGAAGTTCCATTCCCAACACACACAGAAGCATTTGCAAAAGTTGTTGAAATGATGACAACAGGCGAAGGCAAAGTTATCAACGACGTTAAAGAAGTTTCTGCTATCGGTCACCGTGTTGCTCACGGCGCTGAAAGCTTTAAAGAATCCACACTCGTTAACGACGAAGTTATCGCAGAAATCGGTCGTCTTGGCGCAATCGCTCCATTGCACAACCCTGCACACGTTCTTGGTCTCAACAGCGCAAAAGCTGTATTCGGCGAAGACGTTCCAAACGTTGTAGTATTCGATACAGTTTTCCACGCAACAATGCCAAGAAAAGCTTACATGTACGCAGTACCATACGAATGGTACGAAGATCACAAAGTTCGTCGTTACGGCTTCCACGGTACATCCCACAAATTTGTTTCCCTTGCAGCTGCTGAATTCCTCGGCAAAAAACCAGAAGAACTCAAAATCGTTACATGCCACCTCGGCAACGGTTCTTCCATCGCTGCAGTAGACGGCGGCAAAGTTGTTGATACATCCATGGGCTTCTCCCCACTTGCAGGTCTCCTTATGGGTACAAGATCCGGTGACGTTGACCCATCCGTAGCAGCATTTATCGCTGAAAAAACAGGTATGAACGGTGCAGAACTCAGCGTATACCTCAACAAAAAATGCGGCTTCCTTGGTGTTTCCGGTATCTCCAGCGACTGCCGTGACCTTGAAATCGCAGCAAGCGAAGGCAATGAAAGAGCAGCTCTCACACTTGAAATGCTCGTTTACCAGATTCAGAAATTCATCGGCTCCTACACAGCAGCTATGAACGGTCTCGACTGCATCGTATTTACAGGCGGTATCGGTGAAAACTCTGCTTCCACAAGAGCTAAAGTATGTGAAGGTCTTGGCTGGTTCGGCGTAGAAATCGACGCAGAACAGAACGCAAAACGCGGTCTTGCAGTTAACGACATCACAGGTGCTAACGGCAAAGTTAAAGTTCTCGTTGTTCAGACAAACGAAGAACTTATGATTGCTCGTGACACAAAACGTGTTGCTTTTGGTGAATAATATAAAAATTATAGCTAATTTATATCAGAACCACATTTGAATATGAATAAGCACAACGGCGGAGATTTTCTCCGCCGTTTTTGTATACAATTTTGCATACTGTAATCTTACAATTGCTGTTTTATCTGATAGCTGTACAGCCGTCAGTTTTATCATTTGTTGAAGTTTACAGCGAAATCTGTTAAAATGTTTCTAATAGATAAATTTGAATAGGTTGAACAGAGTAAGCGGGAGGTTTATATCATGATTTTTAAAAATGGTTCCGGCTGGAAAGCCTGTTTTGATGAAAATAGCGGAAGATATTTCGGTGAATATGGCGGATTCCAGGAATATCATCTTTTTGAAATAACAAAAGAAATATTCGACCGACTTGACAACAAGATGGTTGAGAGCGATGCAGGCAGCATTATACATGAAGGAAGACATATGTATATGGCTGTTGATGACCGCTGCGGACCTCCTTATACCATTATTTTCGATGATGACTATGAAAAACTTTGCCCTTGGGCGAACGTTATAAAAAGCGGAAAGGTCTGGCCGGATAAGCTTACTGATGCAGTTGTTGAAATATTTGAATCTGAAAAGCACAACCGCGAATAACGAAGAGAGAAATGCGAACTGAAAAACAAATAATAGTTCTTTCAAATTCCAATTTATCTAATCAATCCTCCGAAACCCTTGTATTTTCAAGGAAAATCGGCATTTTAATACTCGTTCCTTATGTATTTTCCCTTGTTTTTGC
>JAFVOU010000025.1 GCA_017505635.1 Oscillospiraceae bacterium
ATATTCTCCTTTAGCTCAGTCGGTAGAGCGGCGGACTGTTAATCCGTAGGTCGTTGGTTCAAGTCCAACAAGGAGAGCCAAAAAGAAAGCAGGTCAAAGGACCTGCTTTTCTTTTTGCCTTTTTCTCCCTGCCGGCCTTGTACCACCGGCTTATGTCTGTACGTCCACACCTGGCGGACTGTTAATCTGCGCCGGAGCCGAAGCGCCGCCAGTGGCGGATGCAGCGAGGCGGAGGTGGAGTAAAACAACGAGTACGAAGAAGGGCGCCCAAGCCCGACTGAGTACGACTATGTTTTACTTCGTATGGTCGTTATTGATTGATGTTTGCAGTTTAATTTTTTAATTAAAACCAATTTATACCGTTGGTCTTAGTCCAACAAGGAGAGCCGCATTTACGATATCCAAACCTATTGCAAGTCTGCAGTATGTTCGGATTTGTTGTATTTGATTATTCATTGATTTACAATAAAAGAGAACATTAAAGCTCTGATATGTATACACAAGTCTGTTGTGTAAATTGCGTTTTTATCCGGATATAAATATTCAAAAAATAATTACATGTGAGAAATCTGTATAGCATGATGATTATTGTTATGACAATAAATGATTTTGTATAAGATAACTGGTAAATGGTTAGTGTATTGTGACATATTGACTGGTTATTTTCTTTTTATATAAATAGTGCTATAATTATTTTTAATATAGGCTTTATCATACATATCATTATTTAGTTTACGTATTGAAAGAAGGTATTGCAGTGAAATTTTTGATAGTTGTAGATATGCAGGTGGATTTTATCACAGGCAGCTTGGGCAGCGATCTTGCTGCGGCCATTGTTCCTGCTGTGGTTGAAAAGGTGAAAAAATTTGACGGTAAGGTTATTTTTACAAGGGATACCCATTACGACAATTATATGAGCACACAGGAGGGAGCAAAACTTCCTGTAATTCATTGTATAAAAAATACACCAGGCTGGCAGATTTGTGATGAACTTTTGCCATTTGCTGAAACAGTAATTGATAAACCTACTTTTGGCAGTGTTGCTCTGCCTGGATTTATTGAAAAATACGGAGAGCCGATAGAAGAGATAGAATTGTGCGGTGTTTGCACTGATATATGTGTAATATCAAATGCTATGATATTGAAAGCTGCTTTCCCGGAAGTGAAATTGACAGTTGATCCATCCTGCTGTGCAGGTGTAACAATGGAAAGCCACAACACTGCAATCAATGCAATGAAGGCTGTTCAGATTGAAATTAAGGAGTGATAACATTGAAAAAGTTGTTGTATATTGATGCCTGTATCAGGGATGAACTGTCCAGAACAAAGAAGATTGCAACACCAATAGTTGATGCGCTTAAAGAAAAGTATGATGTCCGTACTATTGTTATTAACGAGCTGGAGCTGTCTGTGGTGCAGAAAGATTTGATTCTTAAACGTACAAGCGGAATAATTGACCCAATGGTTATGTCCTGGGCAGAGAGTGTGCGTGATGCAGACAGAATAGTGATAGCAGCACCTTTCTGGGATATGTCTATACCAGCTGCACTAAAAAACTTTCTAGAATTGTGCTCAATTCTTGATGTTACATTTAAAACAGATGATAAAATCTGCTATGGCAACTGTAAATCAGAAAAACTTTTGTACATAACCACCAGAGGTATGGATATCTCCACCGGTGATGTGCTTGAGCAAGGCTCGTCCTACCTTAATGCACTTTCGTGGCTGTGGGGTATGGGCACATTACAGACAGTATCAGCCCAGAATCTTGATTATGTTTCTGAAGAAGAAATTGAAAAGAAAATCGAAAAGGCAATAGCAGAGGGACTGGAAATCATAAAAGATTTTTAAATTATACTTTCGCCCGTCGGTTACTACTGGCGGGCGATTTTATTTTTTGCATATAAACAAAAAAGCGCTTAGTGTCAGAATACTAAGCGCTTTCTGTTTGTTATAAGTTAAAAAATAAATGAGCAATTACAAAAAACAATATTGCTTTTGATGATATTGATATAGCGGACATTCGTCTGCTGTATTTTTCGTTAAAACAAGGTTTGAATATAAACACAGGACGAGACTGGACAAACAGTAATTTGCAGTGAATATATGCTGTCCTTTTATTATGGCTTATTTGCCGGATTTTATAAAATTTTCTATAAACAATATCTTTTCGTTATCTTTCTTTTTTCGCACATTTATTCTGTAACCATCCTTTACAGAAGTTTTATAAACCTTAAGATATTGTTCTAAAGACAGAACTTTAAACGGAATACCGTTTTTGTATCGTGTTTCAACATCATCTGAGTTTATCCGGGCAAAAGATGACAGTTCTTCTGCAGATGCATAAGAATAGTATATACCGCTTTTTTCAAAGGTGTGTTCGTGCTCATCAGATAAAGTGTAGCCTTCGTCTATCAGACAGGATTTGAATTCGTTCCACCTGCTGTTGAGGAAGATTTCCGGTATCAGTATATCGATATCATCGGCGTTTAAATTTTTGTCAGTTATATATTCTAAACCCAGTGAGCCATACATTAATGGTATAATTTCAAATTTATCTGCAATCAATTTTGCATTTTCAAAGAATTGATTTATCATAATAGAATTTTATTTATTAATTATAATATAAATGCCTATCAGGTTATAATTAACCTTTCAGATATGCAATTGCCTTTTTTGCTAAAAACAAACTTGGAAGCACGGCAGTAACAAGTACAACAATCTGTATAATACCAATACCTGACAAAGAAATAAATCCCGGCAGTATATAATTTACTATACGGATAATCACAATATAAAAAGCAAAAGTCAAAAAAGCAAAAATAAGTTTATCAGCCATAAATGTTCCTCTTTCTTATACCTTATATAAAATCTGGTATATATTGTAACATATTATAATAAAAAATAAAAGAAAAGCTGCAGAATAACCGGCAGCTCTTCTTTTTTTGGTAGATAAAAGGTTGTTTATGTTTTAATTATACTATCTGATAATATTAAAACAATTGTAAAAAATAACTTTTATGGTAATAAAGATTTGTTTTTAGTGATTTGTTTGTCTGCTTTTGTCGAACGGCTATCAGTCAAATTGATACATACTGCCAAAATCGTGTGTCAGCATATATTTTTCGTCTTCTGTCATATCAAGATACAGCTTGAAATTTTCAAGGGAAACACCGCCAACGGCAAAAAGCTGCTGTGTGAATGTTCTTTTATCATAACCGTATTCCTTTTCCCACTGACACAGCTTTTTCATACCGTAATAATAACTGGTGAAATAACCTTCGTCATTTTCGTGAGCCTGAACCTGAAAACGTGCGGTCTGACGGTCAAAACCAAGCTCCTGCTGATAAAGGTCAACAGCATCACCTATTGTTTTGCCAAAATAACGCAGCCAAAGGTCCACCTTAATGCGTACAGAGGTGTGGTGACGGCGATAGGCAACAAACAGAGGGTAGAACGGGTCTTCGGCAAAAACAAATTCAAAGGCACGCTCTGTCCGCAGACATGTGCCTTCGTGCAGAGGAACATTTTTTGCGCCTATTTTCATAGTTTCAGGTATAGGGTCGGTTATGCTGCGTACATGCTGAACATGGTGACCGGGATATGCTTCGTGCAGAGTGTTTATCTTCATCCAGCCATCTGTTATGGCTTTGTAGTTATAGTTGTTTAAAAACATTCTGCCGGTTATAGGTGATTTAAAACGATAACCGCCTTCATAGCCGCCCCATGGATAAGCAACTTTAAGCTGAACAGGGACTTTTGAAATAATACATTGTTCATCGTCAGGCAGCCATACATATTCATGAGCGATTGCCCTTGTGCGTTTGATGTATCCGTTTGCACGTTCGTACATTTCGTCTGCGCTGTCAGCAGGTCCTGCATATTTAAGCAGAATATCATTTATTTCAGCCATAGACTGTGGATTGTTTTCGGGTATATCAAGGCTGCGTGCAATTTCAAAGCATTCCCTGCGTGTTTTTTCAACTTCGCTTTCATACCATTCCAGAAGTTCGTCAAGATTTACACCTATATTTACCTTGAGTGCTGTTCTGTATTTTTCAATATTCTGAGGCAGTACAGCGCTGTCATCAAGCATAGCGTATTCTGCGGTTTTTCCGTCTGAAAGCATATCTTTTTCTTTTGCAAGGAAGTTTTCAAGGTCTTCGACTCTTGCAATAAGGGCTTCTTCTTTTTCTTTGCCTAAAAATTCATAGAAACTGCGGTATTCAACCTTGTTTATATCAAGATTGTTTTTCATATATCCTATCGCATCGGCAAGAGCAAGTTTCTGCCTGTCATCGGTGCAGCTTTCTTTAAGGGCATAAACAATGTTTTTTACACAGTCCAGACGGGAAAAAAGTATGTCATATCCTGCTGTGAAATCTTCGGCATCAAGAATAAGAGGAACAATTTTCCAGCCGACAGAATAAAGATATCCCTGCGGATTGTTTTCCATCCCGTCAGATTGCAGTTTAAGACTGTGGAAAAAATCATAAAAATGATTTTTTATAAATTCAAACGGTTTTGCAGGTGTTTCCAGGGCATCAATGCGCAGTTTAAGCTCATCAAGCTGTTTTTTTACCATAGCACAGTTTTCTTTATGCGGAATAAAAAGTGTCATTTTGTTTTCTCTTGTGCTGTTAAGAACGCTGTGCAAAGCGGCAAGGTCAAAGTCCAGCTGACGATATGTTTGGATAAGTTGTTGGTTTTTCATAACTGATACCTCCTGCAAAATACAGAATTTTTTTAAATTATACACCCGTATGTATAATGTGTTCAATATATTTTTTGAACTATAGTACAATTTATCGTTGAAACTGTACAAGCATATATTGTATACTGAAAACAACAATACATTTAATGCCTTGGAGGTTTAAATGAAAGACTGTAAAAAACTTTTAATGGAAGATATCGAACAGATTTACCTTGGCAACCTTTCAACTGTTGAAGCGGATATTGCCCTGCCGTCAAAAGGCAAAAACGGCACGGTGTTCAGCTGGAGCAGCAGTGACGAAAGACGCCTTTCGGTTGACGGCAAGGTGTACCGTCCACCTTTTACAGGGGGCAACAGGGAGGTTGTGCTTACTCTTACTGCAACACTTGGAGATGTTACACAGACAAGACAGTATACAGCCAATATTCTTGAAATGGAATATCCTTTTGAACTGATAAAAGCATATGATATAGAGATTTTTGCTGAAAAAGGCACACAGCCTGATCTTCCGCTTAACATTATAGCAGTCAACAATCTGGGTGAAGACGTAATGATGCCTGTAAAATGGGACAGTGCAGACAGCACAGCGTGCGGTGCAGACAGATATGTTGTAAAAGGTTATCTTCAGAACAATGTAACAGTAAATGCCACAATAACAGTAACAGATGATAAAAATCTGCTTAACCCTTGTATTGACAGGGAAAAGGTAATTGAAAAATACGAAATCAAAGATGTGCGTCTTTTGCAAAGCAGCGGTTTTTATGCACAGCAGCAGCGCGTTCTGGAGCATTTTCTTAATGCAGACTGTGACAGTTATCTTTATAATTTCCGCACAGCGGCAGGGTTGGATACAAAAGGTGCAAAGCAGATGACAGGCTGGGATGCACCGGAATGCAATCTCAAAGGGCATACCACAGGTCATTTTCTGTCCGGCATGGCACTATGCTTTGCAGCAACCGGAAATAAGCAGATAAAAGAAAAACTGGATTATATGGTACAGGAACTTGGTGAATGTCAGGATAAAATGGCATCACAGCCTGATAAATTCGGAGAAGGTTTTCTGTCTGCATATGATGAAAGTCAGTTTGACCTGCTGGAAGTATATACTGTTTATCCTAAAATATGGGCACCTTATTATACACTGCACAAGATAATGGCAGGCCTCAGAGACTGTTATCTGTATGCAGAAAACACACAGGCACTTGATATACTTAAAAAAATAGGGATGTGGGTTTACAACCGTTTAAGCCGTCTGCCAAAAGCACAGCGTGATAAGATGTGGGCTATGTATATAGCAGGGGAATTTGGCGGAATAAACGAAGTTCTTGCAGATTTGTACCTTATAACCAAAGACGAAAGATACCTCTCTGCAAGCAGATATTTCGACAATGACAAGCTGTATCTGCAGATGAAAATGGGGATAGATGCTTTGGGCAATATCCATGCAAACCAGCATATTCCGCAGATAATAGGTGTTTTAAAGCAGTTTGAAGCTACAAAAGAAAAACATCGCTGGGATATTGCAGATAACTTCTGGAACTTTGTTACATCCGACCACATTTATTCTATCGGCGGTGTTGGTGAAACCGAAATGTTCCGCCCTAAAAAACAGATTGCAAAATATATAAGCGAAAAAACAGCCGAAAGCTGTGCAAGTTATAATATGCTTAAACTTACAGGTATGCTTTATCAGTATTACGGCAGTGCGGAATATATGCACTATTACGAAAACACTGTTACAAACCATATTCTGGCAAGCGGAGACATAAGCAGTGCAAGCGGATTGAGCACTTATTTTATGCCGGCAAGCCCTGGCGGGTGCAAGCATTTTGACAAGGAAGAAAATTCCTGCTGTCACGGCACAGGTTACGAAAGTCACTTTAAATATGGTGAATATATTTATGCAAAGGATAAAGACAGTGTTATTGTAAACCTGTTTATCCCAAGCAGGCTTGATAATGGCAAAGATGTTATTGAACTTGATGCCAAAGCAGAAGAAAACAGCTTTGATGTTGTGATAAAAGCGGATAAGCTGTCGGCAAAAGAGCTTAAGGTGCGCAAACCGCTGTGGGCAGAAAAAGCACTGATAACTGTGGACAATATGCCATACACTCCGGTTGAAGAAAACGGATATTATGTTTTCGATATTACAAAGGGCAATATAATATTGAGTTTTGAGTGCAGACCATATATAAAATCCTGCATTGACGATGCTGATACTGCAAGTGTATGCTGGGGTCCGTATGTTCTGGCGGCAATAAGCGAAAGCAAAGAATTTATAAGTATATCCCAAAAAGATATTGCAGAATTACAGCATAAAGGCAATTTGCTGTTTGCACTTGGTGATATGATATTTAAACCATTAAATGCAATAAGCAGCGAACATTATCATTTATATATCAAAGTACAGTAAGGAGAATAATTATGGCTATCAAAAACTATAAATTCTGGTTTGTTGTAGGCAGTCAGGAACTTTATGGCCCTGAAGTGCTCAGAACTGTTGAAGCACGCAGCAGGGAAATGGCAGAAGAACTTTCAAAGGTTCTGCCATATCCACTGGAATATAAAGTTACCGCAAAATCAAACAGTCAGATTTCAGACATTGTAAAAGAGGCAAATTACGATGACAGCTGTGCAGGCATTATAACCTGGTGTCATACTTTCAGCCCAAGCAAAATGTGGATAAATGGTCTTGCAAACCTTCAGAAGCCTTACTGCCATTTTGCAACACAGTACAACGAAGCAATACCAAACGAAGAAATCGATATGGATTTTATGAACCTTAATCAGGCTGCACACGGCGACCGTGAACACGGCTTTATCGCAGCCCGTATGCGTATGCCGCGCAAGGTTGTTGCAGGTTACTGGAAAGATGAAAAAGCACACAAACGTATCGCAGACTGGATGAAAGCAGCTGTTGGTGTTGCAGTTTCCAAAGAAATGAAGGTTATGCGCTTTGGCGACAATATGCGTGAGGTTGCTGTTACAGAAGGCGATAAGGTGGAAACACAGCTTAAACTTGGCTGGCAGGTAAATACATGGGCAACCGGTGACCTTGTAAAAGAGATGAATGCTGTAACAGAGGCAGAAATTGATGCACTTATGGCAGAATATACAGCTTCTTATGATATAGCAACCGAAAATACAGCGGCTATCCGCTATCAGGCAAAAGAAGAAATTGCAATCAAAAAGATGATGGACCGCGAAGGCTGCATGGCATTCTCCAACACATTCCAGGATTTGTACGGAATGGAACAGCTTCCTGGTCTTGCTTCACAGCATCTTATGGCACAGGGCTACGGCTATGGCGGTGAAGGTGACTGGAAGGTTGCCGCAATGACTGCAATTATGAAAGCAATGGGCGAAAACGGCAACGGTGCTTCCGCATTTATGGAAGACTACACATACCACCTTGTGGAAGGCAGCGAATACTCCCTTGGTGCACATATGCTGGAGGTTTGTCCAAGTCTTGCAGGCACAAAGCCACGCATTGAAACACATCATCTTGGTATAGGTATGAACGAAAAAGACCCTGCCCGCCTTGTTTTTGAAGGCAAAGAGGGTGATGCAATCGTTGCAAGCCTTATCGATATGGGCGGCAGAATGCGCCTTATTGTGCAGGATATCGTGTGTGTAAAACCAATTATGCCAATGCCAAATCTCCCAGTTGCAAGGGTTATGTGGCGTGCAATGCCGGACCTTGCCACAGGTGTTGAATGCTGGATTACAGCAGGCGGCGCACATCACACTGTTCTGTCATATGATGTTACAGCTTCACAGATGCGTGACTGGGCAAAGATGATGGACATAGAATTTGTGCACATCACAAAGGATACAACTCCTGAAAAACTGGAAGAAGAACTTTTCCTCAAAGACCTTGCATGGAAACTTAAATAGGTGATTGTATGTACAGAGAACTTAAACAGAGAGTATACGAAGCAAATATGCTTCTGCCAAAATATGACCTTGTAAAGTTTACATGGGGAAATGTTTCGGAAATTGACCGCGAAAAAGGCGTTATGGCCATAAAACCAAGCGGCGTGGAATATGATACTATGACGGCTGATGATATGGTTGTAGTTGATATTGCAAGCGGAAGGGTAGTGGAAGGAAGATACAGACCATCTTCGGATACCGATACCCATCTGGAAATATACCGCAGCTTTAAAGATGCAGGCGGCATTGTCCACACACACAGCAGATGGGCAACAATATTCTCGCAGATGAAAAAGGACATTCCTGCGCTTGGTACAACACATGCAGACTATTATTATGGTGCTGTTCCCGCAACAAGGGATATGACAAAGGAAGAGATTGAAGGTGAATACGAGCTCAATACGGGCAAGGTTATTGTTGAAACCTTTGAAGCACGAAAAATCAATCCAAAGGATGTTCCGTCCGTACTGGTTGCATCTCACGGTCCGTTCAGCTGGGGTAAAAATGCATCCAATGCTGTGCACAATGCAGTTGTACTGGAAGAAGTTGCGTTTATGGCATGGCATACAATGGCGATGAACGGCAGCATTGTATCAATGGACAGCAATCTGCTGGACAAGCACTATCTGCGCAAGCATGGTGCAAATGCCTATTATGGACAAAAATAAAAGGAGACAGCTATGTGTAACAATGATATAAAACAGCTTATAGCTGACGGCGATATATCCCTTGGGGTGGAGTTTGGTTCAACACGCATAAAGGCGGTGCTTACTGCAAAAGGTGCAAAGGTTATTGCACAGTCGGACTACGGCTGGGAAAATCAGCTTAAAGACGGTATCTGGACCTATGAGCTTGCCGATGTGTGGAAAGGTCTGCAAAGCTGCTACGCAAAAATTGTGCAGGCGGTAAAACAGCATTATGGAGTTGAGATAACAAAGATAAAGGCTATGGGCTTTTCTGCAATGATGCATGGTTATCTTGCCTTTGATAAGGACGGCAATCTCTTGGTGCCTTTCCGAACATGGAGAAATACCATTACAGAAAAAGCAGCGGATATTTTAAGCGAAGAATTTAAATTCAATATTCCGCAGCGCTGGACAGTGGCACATCTTTATCAGGCTGTACTCAATAAAGAACAGCATATTCCTCAGGTGGATTTTGTAACAACCCTTGCAGGATATGTTCACTGGCAGCTTACCGGCAACAAGGTTGTAGGCATAGGTGAAGCCAGCGGTATATTCCCGATAGACGAAAAAACTCTGGATTATAATACAGAGATGGCCGGAAAATTTGATATTCTTACTGCAAAGGAAGGTTTTGGCAAAAAACTTGCTGATGTATTCCCTTCTGTGCTTACAGCAGGGCAGAATGCGGGTGTACTTACAGAAGCAGGCGCACTGCTTATAGACCCTACAGGTGTGCTGCAGCCGGGCACAGCAATCTGCCCGCCTGAAGGTGATGCTGGCACAGGTATGGTTGCAACCAACAGCATTCTGCCAAAAACCGGCAATATCTCGGCAGGCACATCAATTTTTGCCATGATAGTTCTGCAGAACAGCCTTTCTGCCTATTACAAAGAAATTGATATGGTTACAACCCCTGCAGGACATCCTGTAGCGATGGTACACTGCAACACCTGCACATCTGATATAGACGGCTGGGTAAAACTGTTTTATGAATTTGCAAAACTGACAAATCCTGACTGCAACATATCAGATGTTTACAACGCTCTTTATGCAGCGGCACTTAAGGGTGATTACGATTGCGGAGGCCTTGCTTCAGTAAACTACTTTGCAGGCGAACCTGTTGCCGGTGTTGACGGCGGCGTGCCTTTGTTTGTGCGCAGACCGCAGGACAAATTCAACCTTTCAAACTTTATGCGCAGCCATATCTATGCAAGTTTTGCAACAATGAAAATCGGGCTGGACCTGCTTTTAAAGGATGAAGATGTAGCAATTGAAAAACTTTACGGTCACGGCGGTCTGTTTAAAATCGAGGGTGTTGCACAGCAGATGATGGCAAGTGCGCTCAATACACCTGTTCAGGTTACAACAGCAGCCAGTGAAGGCGGTGCCTGGGGCATGGCAATACTTGCAGAATATATGCACAACAGTGATATGCCGCTGGCAGATTATCTGCAGAAGGTTGTTTTTGCTGACGCAGAATCTTCGGTGTGTGTTCCAAATCCTGCCGAAACAGCAGGTTTTGAATGCTATCTTGAAAACTATAAAAAAGCAATAGAAACAGAAAAAACAGCGGTAAAACAGCTGCTTTAAAACAAAAAAGAGCTTTGTGTTATCACAAAGCTCTTTTTTGAAAGTATATACAGGTTTAAAAGGAAACTGCAAGCTGTTCAAGTCTGTGACCCATAGACCAGCGCATGCTGTAAAGTTCGGTGTATTTTTCGTAGAGTGCAAATATGTTTTTTGCCTTGTCAACATCACCGTAAACTTTCCATACGCCGATGTATTTGCAGCCATTGCGGCTGCTGTTCATAAAACCGTTTACATCTTCAGGCGGATAGCCGAGAAAAAGACCGATTTCGTGGGGAAAATCTTCTTCGTGCTGTAACTTGTTGATAAGCTGAACTATGCAGGAGTCGCTGTTTTTTACACTGTAACCGCACTGTTTAAGCAGATTTGCGGCCATAGTGTTGTCAAGGTCACTTTTAAGCTTATCCGGACGATAAAGATAGATAAGCACCTTTCTTTTATGAAAACGCAAAGGCAAAAGGCGCAGACCTTTAGGGACAAGAATCTTGTTAAATTGTCTTATACAGTCAAAAAGTTCTTCTTTGGTTGTGTATGCGCAGGTAAAAAGATTGCCTGTTTTTATGCCTGCAAGGGTGGGGGAACAGTGGTTTATCAACAGATATTCTGACATTGGTTATCTCCTGTGTTAAATATGGTAAAAACTTGTGCATATGCTGTAAAATCTGACAATATTATGCACAGACTTACAGCATATATGTAATGGCAGAAAAAGATTATGAGGAGAAAAGGCACAAGTCTAAAATATATACAACAAAGTTAGCTTGTGCTAACTTTAAGGAATTTTTTTAACGCCCGAAGGCGCTTTTGGGGGATTATATATAAATGGAAAATTAAAGTTAGCTTTTGCTAACTGAATGATATAATAACTTGCTTTACCGTGTTTGTCAATAGTTTTTTCAAAAAGTAAGTTAAAAATTATATAAACAAAACCAAAAGCAATACAGTTATAATTTTAATATATGCAGTAATTTTTATTTAATATAATAATATAATTGCTTTATAAAAATTTTTTTGAAAAATTGCAAAAAAATTAAATTTTTCTATTGACATATCACGGTTTATATGTTATTATTTTCTAGCAATCAAGTTGCGCCTGTAGCTCAGGTGGATAGAGCAACTGCCTTCTAAGCAGTGGGTCAGGAGTTCGAGTCTCTTCAGGCGCGCCATTTAAATGCGGTGGATGTAGCTTAGTTGGTTAAAGCGCCAGTTTGTGGCACTGGAGACCGTGGGTTCGAATCCCATCTTCCACCCCATTTTTTTTTACCCATTTTTAAGTGCTGGGCTATCGCCAAGCGGTAAGGCAACGGACTTTGACTCCGTCATCCCGCTGGTTCGAATCCAGCTAGCCCAACCAAAAGCCTCATACCTTTGGTTTGGGGCTTTTTTTATTTACAGTGAATTTTATTGGTTTATCACATCCAGACCGCTTTACAAAAACAGGCTGTCTGGATATTATATATTATAGAGTTATATGCATTTTCACTTATTGGAGATTTGTTATGGAAAGCAAGAAAAAGATTAATCCTGAACATATCAGCAAACTGGTTGATATTGCAAACAACAGCCCGTATTTTACTTTGTTGGGAATG
Organism: Oscillospiraceae bacterium; assembly: GCA_017505635.1. GTDB lineage: Bacteria > Bacillota > Clostridia > Oscillospirales > Ruminococcaceae > RGIG3102. The sequence goes on from JAFVOU010000025.1 coordinate 12,513, forward strand.
AAAATAACCGAAACAGGTGCAGGTTATGCAAAGGTAGAGATGGATATTGAAAATCGTCATTTAAATCCTTTCGGCACTGTACATGGCGGTGCAAATGCATCCCTTATCGACACAGTTACCTATTGGGCGGCATACTGTGATATGGACGAAGATGCAGGTTTTACAACACTGGATGTTTCTGTGACAAACCTTGCAATGGCAAAAGAGGGCAGACTTACCGCAGTGGCAACAGCAATCAAGCAGGGGCGCAGCATCTGTCTTTGCGAAGCTGTGGTAAAAGACCAGAACGACCGCATTATTGCTCACGGCACATCAAAACTGCTTGTGCTTAAAGGCAGACAGACAATTGCTGATGCGCTTAAAGTTGCAGGTTATGACAGCCTGCCTGAAAAATATCTTGATTAGGGCTTGAAATATGAAACTTGTTGCTCCCGATTATTACAAAAAGTTCAAGTGTATTGCAGATAAATGTAAACACAGCTGCTGCATAGGCTGGGAGATTGATGTTGACGACGATACACTGGCTTATTACAATTCAATAAGCGGAGAATTTGGCGAAAGACTGCGCAGCAGTATTGATACAGATGGCGAAACAGCACATTTCTGCCTTGAAGAAAACGACAGATGTCCGTTTTTAAACGAAAAAGGCTTGTGCGATATCATAACAGAACTTGGAGAACAGGCTCTGTGCCAGATTTGTGATGACCACCCAAGGTACCGCAATTTTTATTCTGACAGTGAAGAAATTGGTGTTGGCATGTCCTGCGAAGCGGCTGCAATGCTTATACTTTCACATCAGGACAAAACACAGCTAGAAACTCTCTGCGATGCAGATGAAATCCTTTGGGAAGAGGAAACTGAATTTATAAAAATCCGCGGGAAACTGTGGAATATGCTTCAGAACAGGGAAAAAACGGTGGACAGCCGTATAAAAGATGCGCTTGGATATTGCGGTATAGCTGAAAATACAGCCTCGCTCAGACAATGGGTATCGGTTTACCGCGGTCTTGAAAGGCTGGATTCTGTGTGGGATACAGTGCTTGATGCACTGGAAAATGCCGATGAAAACAATCTTGTCCTGCCGCAGTTTCAATGGCTGGAAATTGCCTTTGAACAGTTGATTGTATATTTTACATACCGTCATCTTGCCGACAGCCTTGACGACGGCAGATTTGTTGCAAGAATGCAGTTTGCAGTGCAAAGCTACAGAATGATAAAATATATTGCGGCACTGCATTTTGCCCATAACGGCAGTATAGATATCGGAATTTTAGCAGAAATTGCACGCATCTATTCGGCAGAAATAGAGTATTCCACCGATAATATTGAAGCATTGCTTGATATATTTGAAAAATAAAAAACAGCAGCTTTTATAGCGGCATCCCGATAAGAAAACATAAATCCCCATCAAGACACCAATTGGTGCTTTGATGAGGACATTTTTGCACATTTACGCACAAAAAGTGCTGTTGCAAGGCGGAAATACGCAGCACTGCTTTGTGTAATGCAAGTGTTGACAACGCAGTAACAGCCTTTTTGTGGCTGTACAGAAACGACAGGCTGACCCGAAAGGATGTCACTTTTTGTACAGCGGCACAGCTGATACCGGTTATTGATGTTTTGGGATCTGTGGTGTGCTACTTTATGTTCCGCAAGCACGGACAAACCTCTGAAAAAGCGAAACCTGATTTTGATGACGATTAATTTTTATTCTGATACCGAAAAAGGTGATGATATGAAATTTAAAACAATTATTGTAATACTGGTACTTATTATAATCGGAGGAGTGTTTATGGGCTTGTTTTCAGGCTGTTCATCCAACAAATATACCGTGGACTATTGCGGACAAAAAGATTTATATAAACACGCAAAATCGTCTTACAGAGCAGGTCAGAAGGTTACACTCTATTACCCGTATATTGCTACTGATACCGACTACTGTTTTTATATTGATGATGAAAGACTTGATGTCAGCTATGAAGGCAAAAAAGGCTTTGTCATCAGATTTACTATGCCGGAGCATGATGTTAAACTTTATATGACTTCAAATAACTCTATGTCTGCGTTGCTATAATCAAAAATGCCACAATTAACATAAAAACAGCTGTTACATTTGTTTGTAACAGCTGTTTTAGTGTTATACCAATATATAGAACTATTATAACTATTCAGATTTATCAAATTAATTATATTACATAAATACTGCAATTAAACAATAAAAAACCGACCATTTTGGATACTTTTGTATCAAAATGATCGGTTTAATCTGGTAACAGTTGATAATAATGATACGGTTTTATATGGTTGCATTATGGTTGCATTGGAACTGCAACCATAAGAGCGAAAAATGCAACTCTCAAAAAAGAGTTAGATAAAGTGGGATTTTCTTAATTGCTAATTTTTTTATTTATTTTGATTTATGATTTTATTCAAGAGATATAATAATTTTTTTGCAGTTGGAACAATAAAATGATTCTATAGAATTTCCCTTTACAAATGAGTCAAAAGTAATTTTTGCCAGTTTTATATCATCATCAAAGGACAAGAGTCCTTTATCTTTGCCCCAGAATATCTGATGGCTGCTCTTAATAAATCCTTTTTCCATTTCATTATTACAACATGAACACTTCATATACACAACCTCCTTTGTCAAATTCAAGTTTGTCTAACTGATTATATCATAGCATCGAAAAAATAGCAAAATAAAAGACCGACCATTCAGATACATCTCGTATCAAAATGATCGGTCTTATTTGGTCGGAGTGAGGTGATTCGAACACCCGACCTCTTGGTCCCGAACCAAGCGCTCTACCAAACTGAGCCACACCCCGCAATATTTGCATTAAACAGTTTACTATTATTAAGCAAAAAAGTCAATATAGAAAAATATTGCATATTTGCATTTGCTACTTTAAAATAATGCTGCTTTCTGTTAAAATATTGTAAGTTTAAATTTTAATTTGTAAAAGGAGAGTTTATTATGGAAAAACAAAGAATTTTGCCACAGATGACTGGCAAAAACCTTTTGCTTGGTTTCCAGCACGTTTTTGCAATGTTTGGTGCAACAGTGCTTGTTCCGCTCATTACAGGTCTTAATGTTTCAACAACACTTTTTGCAGCAGGTGTAGGTACACTGCTGTTCCATTTTGTTACAAAGGGTAAAGTTCCTGCCTTTCTTGGCTCATCCTTTGTATTTCTTGGCGGTTTTGAGGTAGTTGCCCCAAAGCTGCTGGGACCTGACGGACAGGCAATGGCAAACACAGAAATGCTGCCATACGCATGCGGCGGTGTTGTTGCCGCAGGTCTGCTTTACATCCTTATGTCCGCCCTTATCAAAGCTTTCGGCATCAGAAAGATTATGAAATTCTTCCCGCCGATTGTTACAGGCCCTATCATCGTCTCCATCGGTCTTATCCTTGCACCTACAGCCATTACAAATGCAAGCACAAACTGGCCTCTGGCAATTATTGCACTTGCAATTATCGTTATCTGCAACATCTGGGGCAAAGGCATAATTAAGATTATCCCTATCCTTATCGGCGTTGTGGGTTCCTACATTATTGCTCTTGTAACAGGTGCAGTTGACTTTACATCCGTTGCAGCTGCAGATATGTTTGGTTCTCCTGTTATCCCTGCAAACTTTGCAAAGTTTGATATCAGTGCAATCATCACAATTATGCCTATCGCCATCGCTGCAATGATGGAACACATCGGTGACATTGCCGCTATCAGCGCTACAACAGGCGAAAACTACATCGAAGACCCAGGCCTTCACCGTACACTTCTCGGTGACGGCCTTGCAACAAGCTTTGCAGGCTTTATCGGCGGCCCTGCCAACACAACATACGGCGAAAACACAGGTGTTCTTGCTCTTACAAAAGTTTTTGACCCTGCAATCGTTCGTCTTGCAGCAGTTATTGCAGTTATTCTTTCCTGTATACCAAAATTTGACGCTGTTGTAAACAGCATTCCTGCTGCAATTATCGGCGGTGTTTCCCTTATCCTTTACGGTATGATTTCCGCAGTTGGTATCAGAAACATTGTTGAAAATCAGATTGACTTTACACAGAGCCGCAACCTGATTATCGCTGCAGTTATCCTGGTTTCCGCTCTCGGCTTCCACAGCATCGGAGGTATCACATTTACAGTTGCCGGCACAACAATCACACTTACAGCTCTTGCAATTGCAGCAATTCTTGGCATTCTTCTCAATGCAATTCTTCCGGGCAACGACTATGAGTTTGGTAAAAAAGCAGAATAAATAATTTCGTGAAAGGCTTGTCGTGATGACAAGCCTTTTTTAATGAAAATTTTGTGTTATTATTTGACTAACAGTAAATTTTATTATAAAATTTATAAAAATGGTAAAAGTAAATGGAGGATACAGGATGATTTGGAGTATTATTGCAGGCCTTGTAGTGGGCGCAGTTGCAACAAAAATAATGGGTGCTGACAGCAACTGGATTTTGAATATCATCCTTGGTATGGCAGGTTCTTTTGTAGGCCGTTTTCTCTTTGGCCTTATAGGGTTTAATGCTGTATCCGGGCTGGCAGGGTTTATAGTTTCGGTTATCGGCGCATGTATATGTATCTCGGTAGCACGAAAAATCAATTAGTTATGCAAAAAAATCCTTTGTTCGTATGAACAAAGGATTTTTTGTATGTAAAATTTATTATCCGAGATTTTTTCTGTCCTGGTCGCCGTCGGCCTTGAACATCATAAAGTTTTCGGTATCGGATGTAAAGAAGTAATAATCAATATTTTCCTGTGCAAGAGGGTTGAGGTAGTTTGGAATGATGTTTACATCATCTGCTGTGCGCAGTACAAAACCTGCTTTTTCGCCCTCAACACCATAGCAGTAACAGTCGCAGAATTCGCAGTCGTATTCTGCCATAAGGTTGTCGATATGTCCGTTAATGTCTGCAAAATCCGCAGGTGCACCAACATAGTCCACAAGGCGCAGCACCTTGCCTTCATCACGTTCATTAACACGGAATACCACAAGGCTGTCACATCTGCCGTCTTTTTCTATGCCGTACACTTTGTAATCATAGTGCGGATAGTTAAAGTACCTGCGGTTGATGTACCAATAGTCTTTTTGTGGAGAAGATGCGCCAAAATTATCAAAATTGGCTTTTACAGCATCGATATCTGCAAATTCCACCAGCTTTGTTGCGGGTGATGAACATTCAGGAATGTTTTTATCTGCAACAACAGCCATTTTATATTCCGGCAAATCACGCAGACGGTAATAATGCTTCATTTCGTCAGGGTGATATCCTAAAAATGTATAAAAGTTCATTGTCTTTTTACGGATATTGTTGCAGGACATAACCTTTGCGCCCGTCATTTCCTGCATTTTGCCCATAAGGGTAAGCCCAAGGCCGTTTTTGCCTTTTTTTGCACACCATATGGAAACCCAGATATCGCTGTTATCCTTTTCGGCACATTTGATATAGCCGCACACAACAGCCATTTCGCCTTCGTCTTCAAGGTAGTAGAAGTTTGTCCACTCACCGTCAACGTAGTAGTGGTTAAAAAGCTGTTCGTTGTTTATAAGGGGATGGATACTGCCCCAGTATGTGTTCATAAATTCCACCAGCTTTGCTTTTTCGCAAAGAGGCAGACGTTTTATTTCGTTACTCAATTATACTTCCTCCTGTGATTGGAAGATTTACACCTGTGATATATCCTGCTTCATCACTTAGCAGAAATGCCATTGCAGGCACAACATCCTTTACTGTTGCATTGCGTTTCATAGGATGTGCCTGTGCAGCCTGTTCAACTATAAGGTGGCTGGTTTCGGCAAGGAATTTTGTTTCAATCATACTTGGGCTGATGCAGTTTACGGTAACACCGTTTGGTGCATAGTCAGTTGCAAGGCTTTTTGCAAGTCCGACAACCGCATTTTTTGCCATAATATATGCTGCTGTGTTTTTTGGCGGATTTGCCAGCACATAGCTTGTTGCCATAAACAGCACACGGCCAAATTTTGCCTTTGCCATTTTTGGCACGATTGCCTTGCAGATTTTAACAGCACTCATAACCTGAACATTCATATCCTGCAAAAAGCGTTCTTCATCAAAGCTTTTGAACTTTGTGTTTACAACACGCAAGGCAGGCAGATGCACAAAATGGGTAGGTGAATGTACGCTGAGTTCATCAACAAATTTATCTGTAGCTTCACTGTCGGAAAGATTTACATCAAAAAAACTGGCATCAATGCCGTTTTCTGAACAAAGGTTTTTAAGCGGTTCAAAATCACCGAACCCCTGCAGCAGAAATTTATCTCCGTCAGAGGCAACTGTTTTTATAAGTTCCAGACCAATGTCACTGGTTGCACCTGTGATAAGGTAAGTTCTGCTCATTATTCTCTCACTCCTGCCTGATAAACGGCTTTGCAAACGGTTTTGCCGTCCTGATTTTTTATGTTGCCTTTTATGGTTGCAATTTTAAAGGTATCGTTTATTTCGCTTATTTTTGCGGTCACTGTCAGCTTGTCTCCCGGATAAACAGGACTGGAAAACTTTGTTTCTATGCTGTGCAGCAGACAGTGTTCACCCGGCAGATAAACCCCTGCCATAGTGGAAAACATACTGCCAAACAGCATACCGTGACAAACCCTTGTTTTGAAACCGTGCTCAATGGCGTATTCGCGGCTTACATGTATAGGGCTTACATCACCTGTGATATCAATAAATTTATCCATCATCTTTTCGGTGATTTCCATCTCAAAGCTTTCGGATAAACCAACTGCAAGTTCGCTGAATTTATAGCTGTTCATAAAATACCTCCCTTTTAATAAGGTTATCAATTTATTTTAGCATAATCTGCTTGTATCTTGCAACACGAAATGGATGAGATATAGCAATATGTTTTGTGTATTATAACAAACTTTTATATAAAATTTTATGTAAAGTATTGAATTTTCTTTTTAAAGTTATATACTGATTGAGGTAATGTTCAAATAACAGATGTTTATATATAAAAAGGTGATAAAATGAAAAAAACTTACGAAATGGATATGATTCACGGGCCTCTTGTGAAAAACATACTGCAGTATGCATTTCCGCTTATGCTGTCTGGCATTCTGCAGCTTATGTTCAATGCGGCAGACGTTATTGTTGTAGGCCGTTTTGCAGGCAGTCAGGCATTGGCGGCAGTTGGTTCCACAGGTGCACTGTGCAATCTGCTGATAAATCTTTTTGTGGGCATCTCAATCGGTACAAATGTTCTGGTTGCACGTTATTACGGTGCCCGTGACCTTGATGGCATACAGGAAACTATCAACACATCAATCATTACTGCAGCAGCAGGCGGTGTGGCACTTATCTTTATCGGCTTTTTTGCCTCACGTCCGCTTTTAAGCATTATGGGCACACCTGCCGATGTTATCGACCAGTCGGTGATTTATATGCGTATCTACTTTGCAGGTATGCCGTTCTTTATGCTGTATAACTTCGGCGCGGCTATACTGCGTTCGGTAGGTGACACAAAACGTCCGCTCTATTTTCTTATGATTGCAGGCGTAATAAATGTTGTGCTTAATGTTATTATGGTTGTTTTCTTCCATATGGGTGTTGCAGGTGTTGCTTTGGCAACAGTTGCTTCCCAGCTGGTAAGCTGTGTGCTTGTAATGCGCTGTCTTACGCTTAATGAGGGTGCTATTCACCTTAATGTATACAACCTCACATTCAATAAACAGAGAATGTCCGAAATGCTGCGCATTGGTCTGCCGGCAGGTTTTCAGGGTATGGTGTTCAGCCTTTCCAACGTGCTTATTCAGTCCTCTGTAAACAGCTTTGGTTCTCTTGTTATGGCAGGCAACACAGCAGCGGCAAACATCGAAGGCTTTGTGTACACAGCAATGAATGCCTTCTATCAGACAAACTTAAGCTTTACAAGCCAGAACTATGGTGCGAAAAATAAGGAAAGAATCGACAAAATTCTTATCAGTTGTCTTGGTATTGTAACAATTGTAGGTGCGGTAATTGGTAACGGTGCATATTTCTTTGGCGAAACTCTGCTTGGTCTTTATACAACCGACCCACAGGTTATCCAGTATGGTATGAACCGCCTTGCAATTATCTCTACAATGTACTTTATCTGCGGTTGGATGGACGTTATGGTTGGCAGCATCAGAGGCATGGGCTATGCAATTATGCCAATGGTGGTTTCACTTCTCGGTGCGTGTGCACTGCGTGTTGTGTGGATTTTTACAATCTTCCAGATTTTCCACACACAGTTCAGCCTTTATATTTCTTATCCTATCTCATGGTCACTTACATTTACAGTGCATCTTATATGCTATCTTGTGGTGCGCAAAAAGGTTTTTGCAAAGCTCAGTGCAGAAAGTTAATTATGTCATAAACAAAAAACAGCCTGCGGAATGCATTTCCGCAGGCTTTAATTTTTATTAACCAAGCATTTTTTCGATAAGGCTTACCATATCGCCAACGTTTGCAAGTTTTGCAACGTCATCAAGCTTGAATTTGATGGAATATTTCTTTTCGATAGCAACCAGAAGGTTAATCTGTTCAAGGCTGTCCCAGTCTTCGATGTCATCGCTGTTTGTTGCTTCTGTCAAAACGATATCTTCATCATCAAAGATGTCCTGAAAGATAACTTCAAGGTCTTTCAAAATTGTTTCTCTTGTCATAATTTATACCTCTTCCATTTTAATAACTTCGTTTTTGTTCTGATAATCTGCAGGGATTGCGAATGTATATTTCTTTTCGCTTTCACTTTCGCTTACAAGTGTAAAGCCAAGTTCTTCGTAAAAGTCCTTGATAATAACATTTTTTGCAGTTGGCAGATAACTTGCATTGACTGTTGTGATGCCGCGCTGTGCACACTGTTTTACAAAATAGTCAAACAGAGCAAATTCAAAGTGGCGCTTGAATACACGGCAGCTCATTACCCAAAGGTCAATTGTTGCGGTTTTATCTTCAACAGATGCAATAAAGCAGGTTGTAATGCCGTTGTCGCCAAATTTATCCACCAGTTTTGCATAAGCAGAAATGTATCTGTCGGGATTTGCGATAATTTCTTCAACCTCGCCCTGTGTATATCTGCGGGTTGTAAAGTTAAACTGGTTTGTCTTGTTGATAAGCTGTGTAATACGTTCGCAGTGTGCTGTGCTGAAAGCGCCTATTTCGCCGCTCATATCAAGGCTTAACAGATAATCCTTGTAGTTGCCGAAACTTGCCTGTGCCTGTGCGCGCTGTGCATTCTGCTTGTACATTTCGTTGCGCTTTGCATCGTCTTTTGTAAATGTTGTAATTTCAAAGAAACCTGCGCGGTCAATTGCTTTTATGTAATCTTCAGGACAGGTAACTTCCGGTACTGTAACAGCAAGGCTGTTTCGCACAATATCCCGTTCAACAGGGTTGTCGTCAATAAATACAAAGCTGTCTTCGCCGATGTTGATTTCTTTTGCAATGTTTGCAATGTTCTGATGTTTTGGTTCCCAGTTTGCTTTAAAGCAGATAAAATCTTCCACATTAAGCGGTGCTTCCCTGCGCTTTTCAAAGCCCTGTTTTGCAATGGCTTCTTCGTTTTTACTGCAAACGTTAAGCATAATGCCAAGACCTGTCAGCTTTTTAAGGTAACTCTGGAACTCTGTATAGCTCATGCCTGCAGGCTGTTCGTTGCCTATTGCAATGCCTTCAACGCCGTCATCACCGATAATGCCGCCCCAAAGTGTGTTGTCAAGGTCACAGATGACACTCTTTTTGTTTTTGCCAAGTGCGGATTTGATGATTTTTGCTATACTGAATGCAAGTTCAGGGATTCTGTCAACAGAAACAGCATATTTGTAAAGATACCAGTTTTCAAGATTAAACCAGTTGTCAAGGCCTGCAAGGGTGGAAAGATAATCGATATCGTTTACAAAAAAGTTTTCGTGCTCGTTTGCAAAGTCAGCAACCATAAGGTTGAGGCGTGTTGTATAGTTTACAACACCCTGAGGCACAACTGCGTCCTTGTTGCCGTACATACGGTAGAAAGGTTTTTCAAAGTTGTTGGCAATTACAATTGCACCAAGGCTCAGAGCGGCTTCGTAACAGGTTTTAAACTTTGCAAATTCGTTTTCAAGTTTAACCTTTACATCTTCGGCACTGTCGGTCGGAACAGGCAGATTTTCAAGGTTTTTGGCTGTTGTGTGTATGTATATAAAGTCAGGTGCAAATTCTTTAAGCTGGTCGTTGTCAAAAACAAGATTTTCGTAATATCTTGCATACTGTCCCTGCCAGAAAACAGGTTTAATACCATAATTCAGTAAAAACAGTTCAAGAATGTTCTGTACTTCACCAATGGTGGAACCGCTTAAAATTGCAATTTTCTTTTCTATAAGACCTTCTTTTAGCAGAAGTTCTTTTTTCAGCCTTTTCTTTTTCTGAAGAATAAGTGCACTGTCAAAAGGATAATCTAATACTGACAAAATTCAACACTCCTTTAAAAATAACAATAATAGCTATATCTTAATAAATATATCATATATGTTTAAAATAATCAATAAATGCAGATATATATGTTAAAAAAATAACTAACAAAATACAGGGGAAAATATAACACCAAATTGTCATATTTTTAGTGTTGAATTTTGTCTGTAAAAAAAGTATAATAACATAGAGTATTTATATTTAAATGGAAATCTGTGTTTTGGCACAGATTTAAAGGCCAAGGTCTTCAAGACAGGTCTGCAGCTGTTCCTGCGTGGTAACCTTTATGCCGCGACGCAGCAGTTCAATGTCGTTTTCCGGCAGCAGATGGGTATATATTTCGTACACGACCACAGGCAGGTTGCTGTCGCCTTCAAAAACGGCAACCTTTCCGCCATAATCCCTGACGGTGTATTCAACAGCAGGTTCGGTTTCTGGCAATGGCTGGCTGCGCGGAAGAAAAGTATAGATGCTTACCATTATCATAATGGTGAAAAATATTGTAGAAAGTGCAATAATCAGTTTTTTCATAATATAACCTCACTTTATATTTAGAATTGACGGTTTTGCAGTAAAAATACAATAAATCCTGTACATTTGCAGTATATATAAAATGGGAGGTAACGGCTATCAAAAAGTATGTTAAAAAAACAACATCAGTAAAAAGTACTGCCGGCACAGAAAATGCGGCGGCTAAAAAAACATCTGATGCACCAAAAAGAAAAAAAGCACCAAAAGGCAGAAGAAACTGGTTTACAACCATTCTTTACTGGGGTGCGGTTGCGGCCTGTATTTGTGTTATGATAGGTTCTGTTGCAGCAGTTATGCTGGCATCATACCTTGTTGATGTAACAAAGGATGACGACAGATACTTAAACCTTACAAGTGTAAAATACAATCAGTCTTCACGTCTTTTCCATATAGACCCTGAAACAGGCGAATATGTGGAAACAGTTGTGCTGCAGAATGACACCGAAACAAGAACATGGGTTGACCTGGACGAAATTTCACCGCATATCATAAATGCCTATGTTGCGGTTGAAGACCAGGATTTCTACAAGCACAAGGGTGTTAACATCAAGCGTACAATCGCAGCTATGATTAACGAATACACTCCAATCAAACTGTTCTCATCCCGTCAGGGTGCTTCCACAATCACACAGCAGCTGGTTAAAAACCTTGTTGATGACCGTGCTGTAAGCGGTCTGGACGGCGCTTTGCGTAAAGTGCGCGAAATTTTCCGTGCATTCACACTTGAAAAGAACTACTCCAAGGATATGATTATGGAAGCTTATCTCAACAAGATAAGCCTTTCCGGTATGATTGCAGGTGTTCAGGCAGGTGCAGAAATTTACTTTGACAAGGATGCAAGCGAGGTTACTCCTGCGGAAGCTGCAATGATTGCAGGCATCACAAAGAACCCTACACAGTACAATCCGTTCCTTCAGCCGGAAAACTGCCTTGAAAGACGTAATGACGTGCTTTATTTTATGTTCAATCAGGGTTATCTGACACAGGCAGAATATGACGAAGCAATTGCTTCCGGTCTTGGCCTTGCTGAAAAACAAACAGAAAGTACAAACACAAACATAAACAGCTATTTCACAGATATGGTTATTGACCAGGTTATTGAGGACCTTATGGAAGAATATGACTACTCCCGTGAAACAGCAACACATATGCTTTACAACGAAGGTCTGCGCATCTACACAACAATGAACCCTGTTGTACAGCAGGCAATGGAAGAAGAATTTGCCGACGAAAGCGGCACATTCAGCCAGTATGCAAAAGAAGCAACAGTAAAAGACAAGCAGACAGGCGAAGAAAAGGTGGTAACACCTCAGGCAGCTTTGGTTTCTATTGATTATGACGGCAGGATAGTGGGCGTTGTAGGCGGTCTTGGCGAAAAAACAACAAACCGCAGTCTCAACCGTGCAGTTGATGCAGCACGTCCTGTAGGTTCCACAATGAAACCTATCGGTGCATATGCACTTGCCATTGACTATGGTTACATCAACTATTCCACAGGTCTGGAAGACAGCTATTTCAAACAGATTAAAGACGAAGCAACAGGCGAAATGAAGGACTGGCCGCGTAACTATGCAGGGGAACCAAGCAATATGACAATTCCTGTTGTTACAGCTATTGCAAAATCCCTCAATACAATCGCAGTAAAAACAGTGGATATGGTTGGCGTTAAAAACTCCTACAGTTTTGTAAAAGACACACTTCACGTTTCCACACTTAGCGAAAGTGATATCAGCCACGCACCTATGGCACTTGGTGCTCTGTCCTGGGGTATTTCTCCTCTGGAAATGGCTGCAGCATATGCTATGTTCGGCAACGAAGGTGTTTACACAACACCTCACTGCTACACAACAGTAGAAGATGCAGAAGGCGACGTAATTCTTGAAACAAACGTTACAACTGTTCAGGCAATTTCTCCTGAAACAGCATATATTATGAACCGTGCACTCAAACAGGTTGTTACAAGCGGTACTGCAGCGGCAGTAGGCGCACCTGCACGCATGGAGGGTATCGGTAAAACAGGTACAACATCTGACGATAAGGACCACTGGTTTATAGGTCTTACACCTTACTACTGTACAGCAGGCTGGTGGGGCTATGATGACCAGATTCCGCTTACAGTTGTTTATTCCAAACATCCGCCAACACAGGCATGGAAAAACGTTATGACAAAGGCACAGGCTGATTTGCCATATAAAGAATTTCCTAGAACAGAAGGCGTAATTGCAATGAACTTCTGTGGTGATACAGGCGACCTTGCAGGCGAATCCTGTCCTAACCAGCAGCTTGGCTATTACACACAGGACAACCTTCCAAGCATTTGTCTTGTTCATTGATAACGTTATAAAACAGTATAACCGGAGACAGTTTAATGTCTCCGGTTATTTTTTGCAAAAATGTACGCCACCGGCAAACAAACTGTTGCAAGTTGTACTGGGAATATGTATAATGATTGTAAATATCAATATGATTGTTGATAATGTTTGTAGATATTTTACAAAATGGTATGTTTTAATTTAAGAGGAGTAAACTATGGCAGGGAAATTTTTACTTGTAGACAGCGAAGTTCTGCCGGAGGTTTTTATCAAAACCATAGAGGCAAAACAGCTTCTGGCATCAGGAGAGGTGAAAGGTCTTTCGGCAGCTGCAAAGGCAGTGGGCATTTCGCGCAGTGCGCTGTATAAGTATAAAGATAAAGTGTTCGAAGCTATCGAAACACAAAAAACAGTTGTAACGGTGGTTATTGTGCTCAAGGATGTTCTTGGTGCACTTCAGAGCCTTTTAAAGCTTATTGCAAGCTATCATATCAATATTGTTACAATAACACAGTCGGCACCAAGTGACGGTGCGGCAAGTGTTTCTCTTGACCTGCGTATAAGCGAAATGACAGAAAGTCTTGAAACACTGCTTAAAGATATTAATTCACAGAGCTTTGTAATCTCTGCAAAGGAAGTTATCAAATAATGGCATATATTGTTCAGTATATAAAAGATTTTTCCGATAAAGAAAAGGTAAAAAATGTGTGCGAAAAGTATACAAAGCTTGCCTATAAAGTAAAGATATACACCCACAGTATATACACCTGTGATTTCTGTATGGATAATGTAGCGGTTGAATACAGCGAAAATCCTATGGAGCAGGCGGTTTTGGCGGCTGATAAGCTTTATGCGGAAAAATGTCAGTTTTATATGGAACGCGGTGGGATTTATTCTGTTGACCCGTATCTTTTTCCGCAGGCAGAGAAGATAAAGGAAATGGATTATGACGAAGCGATAGAGCTTTCGGCAAACGGATACAATGACATCAGTCAGGATGTTATTCTTGCGGCAAAACGCAGCAGCACAAGGCTGGAGGTTTTGTCTTTTGATGACGATGAACCCACAACCATCAAGGAGGTGGCCGGTGTTAGCGAAAAGATAATACAAAGCATAACAAAGGATACCGACCTTGCAGTAGTGACACTTACCGAAATTCCGGATAAAAAAGGTGTTACCTATCATATTTTTAAAGCACTCAGTGATGAAAATTTATATGTGGATTCCATAATGCTTCCTGCGGCAAACCAGCATCAGCAGGACATTAGTTTTTGCATAAAAGCCGAAGACAGACAAAATGTTGAACGCATTCTTCTGGAAAATCATGACAAATTACAGTTCAAGGATATTATTGTCAAATCAAATATAGCAAAAATATCTGTTATGGGTGCGGCAATTCAGACACAGTCGGGTATTGCAGCCAGACTGCTGGAGGTTCTGTACGAAAGCGATATAAATGTTATGAGCATTTTTACCAGTGAAATCAAGATATCGGTAATACTTGAACGTTCTCATGCTGACTGGGCAATTCACGAGATACACAAAAAACTTATAAGATAGAATAAAGGGAATACAGAAAGCGGCATCCTGATAAGAAAACATAAATCCCCCTCAAAACACAGCTTGGTGTTTTGAGGGGGACATTTTTGCACATTTACGCACAAAAAGTGCTGTTGCAAGGCGGAAATACGCAGCACTACTTTGTGTAATGCAAGTG
>JAFVOU010000026.1 GCA_017505635.1 Oscillospiraceae bacterium
CCTTACAGTTGCAGGCACTTACGGCTTTTCCGTAGAGAGCAAGAGACTGCTATTGGTAACGCTGCACCATACCAGTAACGGCATTTTGCACCACTTTTACGGCGAAAGTCTCTGAAACGCGCTGGACGCAAGTCCTTGGAACATTATTGCTTATTATCAATGATTTACAAAAAGTGACAAAGCAAGGACTTGATGTAAAAAAGAGACGGTGCAAAAGTTGGTTTTCCGCCACTCCTGCGACCTCTTTCATTTTGCCAAAGTGAAGTCCTTATCTTGGGATTTCAATAAAAAAGCCGTTTTGCATTTGCAAAAGCCCAATAAATATGATATATTACAATCGGGATGTACGTGGTGTACAAGTTAGTTTATATCAGCAACAGACAATAGGAGTTAATATGAAAGAAGAAGTTGCAACTCAAACGGTTTCCAACACAAAGACAATCGTCAGTCAAATTGCACAACCGATTCAATCCGGCAATTTCGGGGAATGGATGAAACAACTGTGGAATACCCATGGCGACAGTTTTATCTATTTGGGGAAAATACTGCTTTTGGTATTGCTTACCGTTTTGCTGGCATGGATTTTTACCCGTATTGTGAAAAGAATAATTACCAATACAAGTGCAAAAGTCAATACGATCGATGACTCTGTAAGTCATATTGTTTTTGTATTTGTAAGAGGCATTATCTGGCTGCTTGCTCTTTTAATTATTCTTGATTTGTTTGGTGTCAATACAGCAAGCATACTAACTGTCCTCGGTACTGTCGGTCTGGCTATTGCATTGGCTATGAAAGATTCTATGAGCAATATTGCAGCAGGATTGATGCTTATGATATTGCGTCCGTATAAAACAGGAGATTTTGTACAGTGCGGAGCAATCACCGGCACTATAAAGGTAATTGGAGTCTTCTGCACGGAAGTTATGACATTTGAGGGGGTTTATGTTTCAGTTCCCAATAGCGTCATATTCGGTACTCCGGTAACAAATTATTCGCGGAATGAGACTCGGCGCGCTGTATTGAGCGTAGGCGTTTCATACAGCGATGATATCGAAAAAGGTGTAGATGTTATTAAGCAAATGCTTCAAGAACACGAGTTGGTACTGAAAGACCCTGCGTATGAAGTGTATGTAGATACTTTGGCCGACAGTTCTGTGAATCTGACAATCCGTTTCTGGGCAAAAACAGAAACTTACTGGGATGCCTACTGGCAGGTAAAAGCCGCAGTAAAGCCCACGCTTGAAAATGCCGGATTGAATATTCCCTTCCCGCAGCGTGTTGTTACAATTGTAAACAAAGCAGAGTAAATTACAAAAAAGGCGGCTGGATCTCTCCAGCCGCCCGCTCATCAAGCACATTTTTACTTGCTTATCGGAAGATCGAGCTTTTTTCGGGCATCTTTCAGACCTCCCAGATTATGGAGATCGGTATAGCCCATAGCTTTTAACGTTTCGACAGCAGTTCCTGCCCGTCTGCCGCTGCGGCAATAGATGTATACGGGTGTATTTTTATCGGCAACTTTACTGGAGATTTTGCTTTCCAGCTCGGCAAGCGGAAGAAGTACAGCTCCTTCCAGATACCCGCTTTTGTGTTCCTCCGGAGTACGGACATCCAGCAAAACAGCATTGTTTTCCATAGATATTTTACTTTCTGTTGAACAACATCCGCTTATTGCGAGCAAAACAATTCCACATAATATCAAAATCAGTATTTTCATTTTTCAGCTTTTCATCTGTTACTTTGCAGTGGGTAACCCCAGTCGTTTCTGGGCATCTTTCATTGCGCCGAGATTATGAACTTCGGTATATCCCTGCTTCAACAATTTTTCCGTTGCCATTGTTGCTTCCCG
>JAFVOU010000027.1 GCA_017505635.1 Oscillospiraceae bacterium
CACTTGCATTACACAAAGTAGTGCTGCGTATTTCCGCCTTGCAACAGCACTTTTTGTGCGTAAATGTGCAAAAATGTCCCCCTCAAAACACCAAGCTGTGTTTTGAGGGGGATTTATGTTTTCTTATCAGGATGCCGCTTTAATCTGTTCACTCCTTTTTTGCTATAAAGGTATTTTAGTTGCCTTTTAAAATGTTATGTTTTTGTTTCAGTATATCGTTAAGTTTTTTTGTGTTTTTTCTGGTAATGCAAAAAATAACTGCCCATATCACAAAATAACCAAAAACAAAAATACCCGAAAAAATCAGAATAGGTGTTACACCCCATACCAGCCAGTTGTTAAGCAGATAGGTAGCCAGATAACTTATATATAAAACACCGCCATGAATAAAAATTGCCAGCATCAGAGGTATGCGTTCAATCTGATATATAATGTTCATCCCGCCTGCAATAAAACTAAGCGCAGACAGTGAAAATATGCCGATGCACACCTCGTTTACAGTCAGGGTATCAACCAATTCAAAACGCTGCAGCATCATATAGACTATGGCAAGGATAACCGGCCCCATACCGCAGGCAATCAGACCGCGGCGGAAAAATTCCGAAATATTATTTTTCATATTGCTTCATACCTCCTTCTTATCTGGGCAAAACACCGTCTTGAAACATATTCTTTGTAGCCGCATCTGAAAACGGCATCAATGCCTCCGCTGAAGGTAGCATCAAAGCGGACAATGCAGTGTTCATTTGCAAGGGTTGACTTGTTGATACGTATAAAATAAGATGGCAGAATATTTTCCAGGTCACGCAATCTGTCCTGTATACGGTACTGGTTGCCTTTTGTATCAATTGCTATAATTTTTCTGTCAATAATTGTAATGCACTCTATTTCATCAAATGCAAGTTTGCGCATCTCGTCGTCACGGCAGCCCATAAGGCTGTCAGCACCCGAAAAACTGTATACAAGATTTTCTATCTGCTGTGTCAGCGAAGAAGGAGAGTGAACTATTGCTATTACTTCTTCTTCGGCATTTTTATCAATAATGAGTCTGTATTTCATTCTTTTGAATCCTTACTGTTTTTTTACCTGTCTCAGAAAACATAATACTGCTGTTGCAGTTGCAACTATACTGTATATTGCAATTGGCACAATATGAGCTGCGGCAGTTTCAAAATTTCCACTGAATAATGCTTTTTCCAGTTCTACAGCATGAACAAAAGGCAGGGCATAAGCCAGTTTTTCAAAAAAACCTCCCACAAGGTTCAAATCAAACCATACTCCCGAAAGCCAGGCAGAAAGATTTGTAAGCAATGCACCGCATATGCCGCCAACCTGCTTTATACCAAGTATACTGCCAAACAAAAGTCCCAGCGCAATATTGAAAACTGCCATAGGTATTATACCTATTATAGCATAAAGAATGTTTATTCTTACATCAAGTCCTAATGGGATTGCAGACAGATAACATATAACAGTCTGCCCAATGGCTATGGGCAAAATCGGCAGCATATATCCGATAATAAAGTCAAATGCAGTAAGGGGTGTGGTGTAAAGCCTTTGCAGAAAAGCAGTTTCGCGGTCTCTGGCAATCAATGTTGCAGAAAAAAGTGTCATAAAAGACAATCCAAATACGGTGATACCCGGTGTAAGGGTGTTTATTTCGAACAGATTTACCGGAATATTTGCCTGCAAAGTGCTTAGCAGTAACAGCAAAACCAAAGGGAATCCAAGACCAAAAGCCAGATTGAGGGGGTCACGTATAATCTCTTTGGCACATCTTCTGGCAAAAGTAATCATTCTCATACCAAGTCCTCCTTTACAATGGAAACAAATGCTTTTTCAAAGCTGTCTGCTTTGGCGATGGTTTTAAGTTCTTCGGCAGTGCCTGTGGCAAGAAGGCGGCCGTTTTTCATTATTCCTATACGGTCGGAAAGTTCTTCCGCTTCCTCCATATAATGTGTTGTAAGTATAATGGTAATTCTGCCTTTCAGTGTGCGTATAACGTCCCACAACCCATATCTGGCAATAACATCAAGACCAAGGGTAGGCTCGTCAAGAAACAGTATTTCAGGCTCGCTTATCAGCGCCATTGCAATGCTTACACGGCGCTGCCAGCCACCTGACAGCTTGCCCGCTTTTCTTTTTAAAACATCATTCAAATCAAACTGTTCCGACAGCTCGGCAATTTTAGCTGTGGTTTTATCTTTTGAAAAACCGTGAATACCGCATATCAGTTCCAGGTTTTCTCTTACCGAAAGATTTGGGGCAACAGCGGTCTCCTGTGGGGATACGCCAATAAGCTGTTTTATCTTATCGGCTTCTCTTGTAATGCTGTATCCGCACACAACCGCATCTCCTTCGGTGGGTTTTGTCAGGCAGGAAAGCATTTTTATGGCTGTGGTTTTTCCTGCACCGTTAACACCCAGCAGCGCAAACAGTTCCCCTTTTCTGATTTCAATATTCAGTTTGTCTACAGCAATATTTTTTTTATATTGCTTTACAAGTCCGTAAGTTTTTATAGCTGACATTTGCATCGACCTCCGTTTACTTTTATTACAGTAAAAATCATATCAGAATAAAAGCAGTAAAAGTGGATTTTTGTCTGTTCGGTCGTTTGTGCTGTCTCATCGGTTGAAACAAAAAAATACCCCGCTCATTTTTAAATGAACGGGGTGAAATTGTTTTTATTATTTACAGGCACAAGCCGGTAAAAGGATTATTACATCTTTTCAGGCACTGTGATTGTCATAATCTTCAGGCAGTTTGCAATAGCATGTTTTGTTGCAACGCAAAGTGCAAGTCTTGCTTTTGCCAGTTCAGCTTCAGCGCCTTTAACGCGGCAGGCATTGTAGAAACGGTGGAACTGTGTTGCAAGGTTGATAGCATATTTTGGCATTTTGGATGGGTCATATGCTTTGCCTGCTGCAATAATTTCGCTTGGCATATAGCTGAGTGTGCGGATAAGTTCGATTTCTGTTGGGTCAGAAAGGAGAGAAAGGTCTGCGTTTTCTGCAGCTTCTGCAGTAAGGCCTTCTTCTTCAAGCTGACGGAGAATGGAACAGATTCTTGCGTGTGCATACTGAACATAGTAAACAGGGTTTTCGCTGTTTTCCTGCACTGCAAGGTCAAGGTCAAAGATAAGATGTGTGTTTGGTTCGCGCATATTGAAGAAGAAACGTGCAGCATCGATTGGAATTTCGTCCAGCAGGTCAACAAGCTGAATAGCCTTGCCTGTACGTTTGCTCATACGGATTTCTGTTTTCTTTGGTTTGCCGTTTTCGTCGTAGATAACGTTGCCTTCTTCGTCGCGTGCATCACCAACAAGTTTAACAAGCTGCATAAGCACAACATCAAGTTTGTCGCCGTCAAGGCCAAGAGCGTTCATTGCTGTTTTCATTCTTGCAACGTGACCGTGGTGGTCAGCGCCCCATACGTTGATAGCCTTGTCAAAGCCGCGTGTAACAAATTTGTCGTAGTGGTAGGCAATGTCAGCTGCAAAGTATGTGGAGAAGCCGTTTGCACGTACAAGAACTTCGTCTTTTTCTTCGCCAAGGGCTGTGCCTTTGTACCACAGTGCGCCGTCCTGTTCGTAAGTGTAGCCGTTCTGTGTAAGGATATCGATAACCTTTTCAACATCACCGCGGTCTCTCATTTCCTGTTCGGAGAACCAAACATCATAGTCGATGCGGTATTTTGCAAGGTGGTCCTTCATTGCCTGAATGTTCTTAGGCAGTGCAAATTTAACAAGTGCGGCTTTTCTTTCTTCAAGGGAAGCATTTACAAAGCTGTCGCCGTTTACTGCAGCAAATTCTTCAGCACGGGCTTTGATGTCAGCACCCTGATAGTAGCTTTCGTCAAAAGGATAGCTTTCGTCAAACAGCTGCATATATCTTGCTTCAAGGCTCATACCGAATTTTTCAATCTGGTTGCCTGCGTCGTTGATAAGAAATTCTCTTGTTACGTCATAGCCGCTCCATGCCAAAGTTTCAGCAAGGATGTCACCAAGCGCGCCGCCGCGTGCATTGCCAAGGTGCATTGGGCCTGTTGGGTTTGCAGATACAAATTCAACGTTGTATCTTTTGCCTTCGCCGTAGTTTGTTCTGCCGTAATTTTCCTTGTTTTCCAGCACAGCTTTAACTACTGTGGAGAAATATTCTTTGCCAAGGAAAAAGTTGATAAAGCCCGGGCCTGCAAGTTCTGCTCTTTCAAAGAAAGTGCCTGTAAAGTCCATATTTTCCAGAATTGCTGTTGCAATTGCTCTTGGGTTGGAACGGAAAACCTTGCTGTTTACCATTGCAACGTTTGTGGAGTAGTCGCCGTTGCGGAGGTCCTGTGGAATTTCCACAACAAACTGGCGGATTTCTTCTTTTGGCAAAGTGCCTTTTTCCATTGCTTTTTCAAGGCTTGTTGTAATAAGCTGGCTAACCTGTGCTTTTGCAAGGGTAACGCCGTCAAATTTTTCAAGATTCATAATTTTAAAGCTCCCTGATGTTCATCTTAATACTGTTTTCGCTTATAAGTAAACCGCCTGCGTTAAGGGTGTAGCTGAGATTTATATCGCCGCCCTTTTCGCTGAGGGTGTTGGTGATTTCCACACCGTTGATGTCCAGCACAAGGCTGCCTGCAGGTGTGTCGTAGTTGCAAAGGTTTGTGATACCTTTTTCTATCATAAGGCAGGACTTGTGTCTGCCAAAGCGGGTTATGCTTGCGCCGTTGTCCCAAACTTTTACGCAGGTGCTGCTGCCTTCAAAGCCTGTGGCTTCACTTTCTTTATAGCACACATAGTATTTGCCGTCCTTTTCATAAAAGGAACCTGTGGTTGTAAGGTCGATGGTTTCAGGCTCACCGTCGGTTATAATACTACTGTGAAGATTAATAAGATAATTTTCTTTCATATTATTCCTCTATAGCTTTTAAAGTTGACTTGATGTGGGCATCTTCGCCCAGAAATACTTTTGCAACACTGTCAAAGGCATCAGTGTTGTTGGTCACAAAATATTCAGCGCGACCGCCGCTTGTTCTTTCATTTAAAAGCTCAAGCTTTTCAAGTGTCATTTTAATGCCTATGGCAGTCTCCCTGCCGCTGTCAATAAGGGTTACATCGCTGCCCATAATTTCGCCTATAACCTTTGCAATGATAGGATAGTGGGTGCAGCCCAGAATAAGTGTGTCAGCACCGAACTCTTTAATCTGTGCAAGGTAACCACCTGCGCTCCGGCGGATAAGCTCATCGTCAATATGTCCGCTTTCAATCAGAGGCACAAAGTCGGTGCAGCCTACACTGATAATTTCCACCTCGCTGTCCAGTTCCTTAAGACGTCTGCCCATACTGTTGCTTTTAACAGTTGCAGGTGTTGCAATAATGCCTATGCGTTTTGTTTTTGTGGCTTTGAGTGCTGCCCTTACAGTAGGGTTGATAACATCCACAAAAGGAACCTCAAGGTTATCCATATGTTCTTTTGGCACATTGCTGGAAACTGTACCGCAGGCAGCGGCAATCAGCTTTACGCCCCTGCGCTGAAGAAAGCCCACATTGTCCTTTGCACAGCTGTGCAGTTCTGCAACGGTTTTTACGCCGTAAGGCATCCGCAGTGTGTCGCCCAAGTATTTTATATCTTCGCCCGGCAGGCAGTGCAAAAGCTCTTTTACGCAGCTTAAACCGCCGACGCCGCTGTCAAAAATACCTATTGCTTTATTATTCATCGTAAGTATCCTTTTTCAAACCAAGCTGAATGATGTTGTCAACCAGTTCGCTGTATGTAAAGCCTTCTGACTGCATAAGTTTAGGGTACATACTGATGGTTGTAAAGCCCGGCAGTGTGTTGATTTCGTTGATGAGAATGCGGTCGGTGCCTCTTTCAACAAAGAAGTCAACGCGGGACAGACCGCGGCAGTCCATAGCTGTATAGGCTTTTTTTGCAATTTCCCTGATGCGGTCACGGATTTCCTTGTCTACACCTGCAGGGATAAATGTGCGGCTTGTGCCGTTTTTGTATTTATCGTCGTAGTCATAGAAGTCTGCTGTTGCACCGATTTCACCAACTTCACTTGCAATAAGGTCAGGTGCGTTGCCAAGCACAGCGCATTCAACCTCGTGTCCCTGAATAAATTCTTCAAACACAACCTTGTCGTCATGTGCAAGTGCAAGGTTGATGGCACTGCGCAGTTCATCCTTGTTGTTAACCTTGGAAATGCCTACAGAGGAACCGCAGCGGCTTGGTTTTACAAACATAGGATAACCAAACTGGCCTGCCATTCTTGCTTCTACAGCATCAAGGTCTGCTGCTTCGTAGTCGTGGATATAGTCCCAGCGGCAGCGGTCGATGCCAAGGTGGTCAAATATGATGTTTGCATACACTTTATCCATACAAGCTGCGCTGCCAAAGATACCACAGCCGCAGTATGGAATGTCAGCAAGGCTGAGAAGTCCCTGAATTGTGCCGTCTTCGCCGTTTTTGCCGTGAAGCACAGGAAGAACAACGTCAATTTTTTCGATAAAGATTTCGTTGTCGAAAATCTTTACGATGCCTTTTGTTGTCTTGTCAGGGCTGATAAGGCATGGAACACAGTCAGGATGTTCGTGCCAAGTGTCGCTGATGATATCATCGCTGCAGCCGGGGAAGAACAGCCATCTGCCTTTCTTTGTAATACCTATTTTAACTACGTCATATTTGTCTGTAGGAATATTGTCTATAATGCTTTTAGCGCTCATAAGGCTTACTTCGTGTTCGCTGGAAACACCGCCGAATATAACGCAAACTTTAGTTTTTGCCATAAAAACCTCCTAAATGTGGGCACATTAACCCATTATTACATTTATACTTATATATAATAGCATATATTACTGCAAAATAAAAGTCCTGCAAGGTAAAAATTTGCCCAAATTTAAAGGGGCAAAAAGCTGTATTTTTAGCGATTTTTTCTTGTAAAATAAAGATAAAAACCGCTTGACATCTGCTTTTTCGGGTGGTACAATGAGGTTACCTCTTTTGCAGGTCTATTTTTTATGCAAAAATTTTTTGCGGGCAGAGAGGGAGGCTAACTTTAAATGGAGGTGCCGAAATGAGAGTTAGAATCACACTTGCATGTACAGAATGCAAACAGCGCAACTACGACACAAAGAAAAACAAGAAAAATACTCCAGACAGAGTTGAACTTAACAAATACTGTCGTTTTTGCAAAAAACACACTCTTCACAGAGAAACTAAATAATTAAGGGAGACAGACGATGGCAGACAAAAAAGAAAAAGTTGGCTTTTTTGGCTCTATCAAGAACTTTTTCAAAGGCATAGGTAAAAGATTTAAAGATATTAAATCTGAAATGAAAAAGATCTCATGGCCTACAAAAAGTCAGGTTATCAACAATACTATTGTTGTTATTGTTGTTTCCATTATCGCAGCAGTTGTAATCTTCGGACTCGACACTGCATTTGGTTTCATTGTAAGACTTATCTACAAAGCTTAAGCGGAGGTTCAAACTATGGCAGAGGCAAAATGGTATGTGGCACACACATATTCCGGCTATGAAAACAAGGTAGCTAAAAGCCTTGAGACAATTGTTGAAACACGACGCTTGCACGATTTGATCCAGGACATCAAAGTTCCTACAGAAACAGTTGTCGAAATCAAAGACGGCAAACGCAAGGAAAAAGAAAACATCATTTTCCCATCCTACGTTTTCGTTAAAATGGTTCTGACAGATGACACATGGTACATCGTGCGCAATACCCGCGGCGTTACAGGTTTTCTGGGTGCATCTTCCACAAAACCATCCCCACTTTCCGAAAAAGAAGTGGAAGCTATGGGTGTTGAAACAAAATCACAGACAATCGACTTCAAAGTGGGCGACAATGTGGAAATCACAGACGGCCCATTGGCAGGTTTTATCGGCGTAGTAGATGCACTTGACGTTGATAACGAAAAAGTAAATGTAAAAGTTTCCATGTTTGGCAGAGAAACATCTACAGAACTTGGTCTTTTGCAGGTTAAACCAATTTAACAAACAAGGTAAGAATCACCATCAGTGATTTTTATAGGGCGGTTTAACGCTGCCCGTGGGAGAGCAGAAAAGTTCTGCTCGTCATCTTACCACAATTATCGGAGGTATATAAAATGGCTCAGAAAGTTACTGGATATATCAAACTCCAGATCCCAGCTGGTAAGGCAACTCCAGCACCACCTGTTGGTCCAGCTCTTGGTCAGCACGGCGTAAACATCATGTCTTTCACAAAAGAATTCAACGAAAGAACACAGAAAGATATCGGTTACATTATCCCTGTTGTTATCACAGTATATGCAGACCGTTCCTTCAGCTTTATCACAAAAACTCCACCAGCACCAGTTCTCATCAAAAAAGAACTTGGTCTTGAATCTGCTTCCGGCGTACCAAACAAAACAAAAGTAGGTATGCTCACAAAAGAACAGGTTAAGAAAATTGCTGAAATGAAAATGCCTGACCTTACAGCAGGTAGCCTCGAAGCAGCTATGAGCATGGTTAAAGGTACAGCTCGCAGCATGGGCGTTACAGTAGAAGAATAATAGGTTTAACTCAATATTAGTGGGAGGAAGTTTCCGTTTGACCACAGGAGGATATTAATGAAACACGGTAAAAAATATGTAGACAGCAAAAAGCTTGTTGACAAAACAAAGCTTTATGACTTAGAAGAAGCTTGCACACTCTGTGTAAGCACAGCAAAAGCTAAATTTGACGAAACTGTAGAACTTCACGTTCGTCTTGGTGTTGACAGCCGTCACGCAGACCAGCAGGTTCGTGGTGCAGTTGTTCTGCCACACGGTACAGGTAAAAACGTTAAAGTTCTCGTAATCGCAAAAGGCGACAAAGAAAAAGAAGCTCTCGAAGCAGGCGCAGATCTCGTAGGTGCAGAAGATATGGTTGCTAAAATCCAGAACGAAGGTTTCATGGATTTTGACGTTCTTATCACAACACCTGACATGATGGGTCTTGTTGGTCGTCTTGGTAGAGTTCTTGGTCCTCGTGGCCTTATGCCAAACCCAAAAGCTGGCACAGTTACACCAAACGTTGCACAGGCTGTTAAAGATGCAAAAGCTGGTAAAATCGAATACCGTCTTGACAAAGCTAACATCATCCACGTTCCAGTAGGTAAAGCTAGCTTCGGTACAGAAAAACTCAGCGAAAACATCAACACAGTTATGGATGCTATCGTTAAAGCAAAACCAGCAGCAGCTAAAGGTCAGTACATCCGTTCTGCAGCTATCGCTACAACAATGGGTCCTGGCGTTAAACTCAACAACGCAAAATTCGGTGGCTAATTTATAAATTGGCTATTGACAATACAATAGAATCATTGTATAATAATTAAGCTGTTTTAAGACAGCAGGTGCAAATATGCATAAAAGGTCCGCCTTGCCTGCCGAGAACAAAGCGTATTGACTATATTTAGGTTTATTAGGCTTGTTTTCTGCAAAGAAGGCAAGCCTTTTATATTTTGCAAAAGAAATCACAGCCTCTTTTCATAAGAAAAAGGTTATTTAGTTTAAAAATAATAAGAGAGGTGAACAACATTGGCAAGCGAAAAAATCTTAGCTGGTAAAAAAAGCTACGTTGAAGGCGTTAAAGAAATTCTCGATGCTTCCATGGGCGGCGTTGTTTTCAACTACAAAGGTATCACAGTAGAAGAAGACACAAAACTCCGTAAAGAACTCAGAGAAGCTGGCGTACACTACGAAGTAATTAAGAACACAATGCTCAAAATTGCTATCAGAGGTACAGCTATCGAAGGTCTTTCCGACGTTCTCAGTGGCTCTACAGCAGTAGCTATCGCAAACAACGAAGATCCACTTGCAGCAGCAAGAATCCTCAACAAGTTCTGCGAAGCTTCCAAAGGCAAATACGAAATCAAAGGTGGCTACCTTGACGGCGAAGTTCTCGATGTAGAAGGCGTTAAGAAAATTGCTAACCTTCCAAACAGAGATGGCTTACTCTCTATGCTTCTTTCTGCACTCCAGGGCAACCTCAGTGGTTTGGCTCGTGTTATCAATGCAGTTAAAGAACAGAAAGAAGGCGAAGCAGCTTAATTGTTGCTTTATCCCTTGCTTTAACGTAAGCAAACCCTATTTAATTTAAAAAATTACGTAATTACGGAGGACATTTAAAATGGCAAGCGAAAAAATCGTAAAATTTGTTGAAGAAATCAAAACTCTTACAGTTCTCGAACTCGCAGAACTCGTATCCGCAATCGAAGAAGAATTTGGCGTAACAGCAGCAGCTCCAGTTGCAGTAGTAGCAGGCGCAGCAGCACCAGCAGCAGAAGAAAAAACAGAATTCGACGTTGTTCTCGTTGAAGCAGGCGCTTCCAAAATGGGCGTTATCAAAGCTGTTAAAGAACTCACAGGTCTCGGCCTCAAAGAAGCAAAAGACCTCGTTGACAACTGTCCAAAAACAGTTAAAGAAGCAGCTCCAAAAGCAGAAGCTGAAGAACTCAAAGCTAAACTCGAAGCAGCTGGCGCTAAAGTTGAACTCAAATAATTTTTGTTTGACAATGTTTTTAAAGGCATCGGATTATTCCGATGCCTTTTTATTTTGCATTTTTTATTTAAAAGTGAAAAAATATGGTAAAAAAACAGCGTTCCGTTTTAGCGGCCTCCGGACAAGAAAACACAAACACAGTGTACAGCACAAAAAGGCTGTTACTGCGTTGTCAACACTTGCATTACACAAAGTAGTGCTGCGTATTTCCGCCTTGCAACAGCACTTTTTGTGCGTAAATGTGCAAAAATGTCCCCATCA
>JAFVOU010000028.1 GCA_017505635.1 Oscillospiraceae bacterium
TCAAAGTTCCATCTGCATTTCTACCGTCTGGAATCAAACCTTTTACCCCTGGTAATGCAAATACAGTAGAGCCAATATAACCAAAACCATTAAATGTGTATTTAATATCGTTTATCTGTCCATTTGCTGTAATTACAGCCACAGGGAACGATACTTCTTTCATTGTTCCGTCATCAAAATAGCATTTGCCGTCTGTGGTATTAAAATATACTTTATAACTGGTTGTTGGCGATGGAAGAGTTGAAACTGTTTCGCCTGGATAGTTTGCTACGTATAAATTTTGTCCGTTAGCAGTTACTACTACGTTTGCTGTTCCTGTGGTTGCCCACGTTACGTTCAAATCATTTGTTGTTGTAACAAGAAGTCCATTTGCATTATATGCTTTGCTTCCTGCTTTCAGTGTCAATGTTCCTGCGTTTAATTCCAGTATAATATCTTGTGGAATTTTTGTTATGCAGTTTGTAACGTTATGCGACCAGTTGGCTATGTTTGCGCCTGTGTCGGTCAAGTTGTCCATATCTACGTTGGCTTTTGCATCGAATTTAGCCTGTCCTGTTGCTGATAAGTTGTCTAAGTCAACATTGGCTTTATCTGCTAATGCTAATTGCAAGTCTGCCTGGTCTTCTATATCGCCACCGACAGAACCCCAGACAGCAGAACCACCACCGCCACCTGACATATTTATCCATTTTGCACCGTTCCAGCGCAGATAATCACCCACTTGAACGTTGTTTATGTTTACGTCTGTCAAGTCGTTTAATTCTATGTTAGCCAGCGCATTTTGGATGTTCTGTATTGCTTGGTCTGTTAATTCTTCCCATGCGGAATGTATTTCTTTGGTTTCAACATTGTCTACGGTTCTTTTTACCACGCACAATGTGTTTCTTTGTACGACTGTGCTGTCGACTGGGTCGATTTTTTCGTGTATGATGATGTCGTGCAGGTTAATGTCGATTATTCGTTCGTTGAAGTATCCGCTGACTGTGACGTTTGCAAGATCATCTGATGTACGATATACGAATACACCGACTTTTACATTGTTTCTGTTGTTTGATGCAATGTGGCAAAAATTTTGTTCTTTAAACATGTTTCATCCTTTCTGTTTTTAAGATAACACATCATTTATTTCTTTTTCAATCATTTTTTCTCTTTTTCTTTGGTGCGCTTTTTTTTGGCTTTGCAAGTCCGTATTCTTTTTTGACTTCTTCCATGGCATCTGTGTGCAATTTGTTGGCGATTTTTCTTTTCTCGTCAATGTCTGCGTTCTTATATGCGCTGGTCTGGCTTGCTGATTCCAGTTTTTGTGTGAACAGTTTGCGAACCTTTTGCACAGCTTCGTTGTATTTTTCGCTGTCTTTGCCCAGTTCTTTCAGTTTACTGTTTCCTTCGCGATATGCCAAAGCCTTTCCGCTGAGTGCGAATTCGTATCTGGCTTTATCTGCCTGCGCTGGTTTGATGTATTCTTTGATGCGCTGTCCTGTTGCCAAGTTCCACCAATCGTCAGTTTGTGGTATTACCTTTCCTGTTTGTTTGCTGGTGCGTTCTGGTAACGTTCTGCGCAAGAATGGTATTTTGGAAATGGCTCTGTCATACCAGCGGTTCCATGATACGCGTTTGCTTGTATCTTCTATGTTGCCAAGCTGGTTGAATAATGCCTGGGCAGGTATCAATCTTTCCAGCACGTCAGATGCTTTGTCTGAACCAAGTTCGGACAATGCTTCCCAATCTCCCGACCATGTCTGCGACTGTGAATATTTATCGTACATGCTTTGGATTTCTGCTATGCCTGGCACAAGGTCAATCATAGATGCTGTTCCTTTTACCCATCCGTCTGGGCTGAATCCGTATCTTTTTGCGATAAGGTATGCTTTTGCGT
The DNA here is from genome assembly GCA_017505635.1 of Oscillospiraceae bacterium. Taxonomy (GTDB): domain Bacteria; phylum Bacillota; class Clostridia; order Oscillospirales; family Ruminococcaceae; genus RGIG3102. Next base: position 1,877 of record JAFVOU010000028.1, read on the forward strand.
ATGGGCTTCCAATGCCGAACAGGTCAAGGTCTATCCATTTGTTGCCGATTCGTATTGCGTATCCGCTAGGTGCGTTTCTGTTCTGGCGAATGTCCTTGTCCAGCTCTGTCTGTCTATCGTAGCCAAGCACGTAATCTTCATCGTCTGAATCCAGCGCAATTCCCAACAGCATCAGCACACCAATCATGTTTTTAATAACGTTCTTGGTTTCTGGTTTAAGTGCTTTCCATGCTTCTTTTTTCATTTCTGCTGTGGCTGTTTTGTCAAACTGTGTTGCCAATGCCTTTGGTGCGTTTACAAGTCCACGAACCGAACCCAGCGCATAGTTTTTCACTGTATCTTCTGCGATGTTTGCGATTGTGGTTGTAAATGGCATGATAAGGCTTCCGACACCTGTTTTTTGTCCAAGGTTTAAGAATCTTCTTATCTTATTTACCAATTCCGCTGTGCGTGTCATTTGTGTAAATGTGGCTTCTTCCCCTTCTTTCACTGATTCTTCACGAATCTTTAATCCGTCAAGTGTGATTGTGCGTGGGTCGGTGTTCAGCGATTGGTAGAACAGTTCTTTTGCTCTCTGGTCTATTTGTGCCTGTGCCCATCCGTTTTTCTTTCCTTCTTCTTTGGCTTGTTTTGTTGCCATTGAATCTGCGTGGGTTAAGAATATCAAACCTTTGTTGGCTGTATCTGCCAATCCCAACATTGTCAGTGGGAATGCTTGCACCTTTCCGACTTTGGTTTGTGGTTCATAGTATTTTTCTGCCCACAGGGTTTTCTTGTCGAAGAAGTCGCGCAGTGAGAAGATGTTGTATCCTGTCTTTGCTTGCAGTGCCAATGCCTGTTTTATCAGTTTTAGCTTTTGGTTGAACGGTATTGTGCCTTTGCCGTAGTCAATATATGTTGCTGCCATGTGTGGTATCATTTGCACCCATGTCGACCATACATTGAATACGTTGGTAGCAGGGTTCCAAAGCATGTTCGCCATCATGTAGCTGTTCAGTGCATCTGATACGTTGCTCAGTACGCGTGGCGGCAATTGCTTGTTCATATATTCGTTCAGTTTGTTTTGTGCTTCCAAGATTGATGTTGGATCGATTGCCGATGTTTTGTTTTCTTTTACGGCTTTGCGGTAATCTCTAATTGTTTTTGCGACATCCACAGACAGTTTTTTAATCTCTTTAACCTGTTCTCTGGTTGGTTCAAGTCCTAATGCCTGTTTCAATGCGCGTTTTGCGCGTGAACGGTATGCTTTTACACTTCCGCGTTGTATCTGTCTTTTGCGCAATGCTTTGGCTTGTTTTCTTTCTTCTTTATCTTCTATGTCCTGGAAGTCGATTCTGTCGGTGACTGTTTTGTCCAGTGTGCCGATGGTGCGAATTGCTTCATCCTGCATTGTTGCGAACACCAGTTCTCTTTCTTCGTCTGTTTGTGCGTTTGCATAGTCCTGTTCGTATTTGGCTACAAGTGCATTGATTGCCGCATCCAGTGATTTTACTGCATCTTTGTTTTTACCGTATTTGGCTTCTGCAAGTTTCATAGCCTTTCCAACAGTCAACATGCGAATTGCGTTTGTGAACGGTGTGTTGATTCTTCTTGCTGCTTGAAGTTTTTGTGCGGATTCTGTGAAGTCATCTGCTGTTTCTTCGATAAGTGCAGCGGCTTCCAGTTCTCTTCCTTCTTCCAGCAGTTTTTCTGCCAATGCTTGACGTAAGAAGTTCGGGTCGATTTTATCTGGGTATGTGTCGTTATCCAGCGCATCAAGTGCTTCGTCTGTGCTAACTGTTGCCAGGTAGTTGTTAACCATTTCTTCCTGTACATCCCAGTTGGTCGATTCGTATGTTTTATCAAGTGCTTGACCTATTGCGCCTTTTGATTCTTTTTCTTCTCCGCCACCGATGGTTCTTTTTTTACCAAGGATGGTGTCGTTTGAAACATTGGCTTCTTTTTGTATTTCTGTGCCTGTTGGCGCGGTTATTTCTGCGCTGGTGTTGGCTTTTTCTTGAATTGCCTGTTCTTCTTCCACCTGTGGCTGAACTTCTGCGTATTCTTCGTCTGCGACTGCCAATCTTTCGTTTACGATAGCCTGTTCTGTTGGCGACATGTAATCTTCGTATATGGATTTTCTAAACCATGCTTTTACATCATCGTTGAGTTTGATTGGTCTGCCCAGTTTATCTTGAAGTCCTTTGGCATCGTCAAGTTCGTAGTCGTAATGGTCTAGAACAAAATCTCTAAAGTCTGCCATGGATTTTTTCAGCACCAGTGGAAGTTGTTCTTCTGCCAAGAATCTTTCGTATGCGCGTGCGAATTTTTCGCTGGCATTTCTGTCCAGTCTTTTATCGTCTGGGCTGATGCCGAGCCATTTTTCGACAGCCATCCATTGTTTGAGCCATGCTTCGCTTGCGTGTCCGCTTCTTGCCCAGCGGAAGTTTTTATCGATCCAGTAATGTGCTAATTCGTGTGGCAGTGTGGTTATATTTGCACCTGCGCCCAGTGTAATACTGCGTGTTCTGGCATCGTATGCGCCACCCTTTCCGCGTTGCTGGCTTTGGTAGTACATGCGTTCTTCATCGTCAATGCGGTTCAGAACGGTTACTGCTTCGTCTGAGAATACCACGAATCCTGTTCCGTCAATTCCACCACGATATTTTATTCCTTTGATTCCTTGTTCGTTAAGGTATAATGAAACATCTCGTGCTAATTCGACAGGAATTGTTTCACCCATGATGCTTTTTTTCAGTCCTTCGTCATAATCCTTAACTTCGCCAATTTCTTCGCCAGATTCAAGCTCTATGTATGTTTGTGGGATGATGTCGGTAAGTGTAAGGTATAAGCCTTCCCCTGTCATGTTTGCCATGATGTAGTCTACCAACAGTTCTCTTTCTTTTGTTACGGTTGGGTCGAAGTGTTTCATATGGTCTTCAAAAAGTCTGTCGACAAAATCCGTAAGTGTTTTGTCTTTTATGCCATGTTTGGATGCGTAAAGTTGCCAGTCTTTTTCACTTACATTATCGATAAGGTCTTTGCTGAAATCCCAAGACCAGTCTGTAATAATATTGCGAATAATGTCTTTGCTGTCCTGGTCTTTAAGTTTAAGATCTTCATCCAACAATACATCGTTTTCTGGGATGTCGGCTTCTAACTGTTGTCCGCGTGTCTTTTTGATGTTTTCTGGGTGCTGAAGCATGTCGATCATTAATTCAGCTTCGTGCTGTTTAAGATCTAAATTTGTCATAAGATACAGACCGATTGTGTCGATTTGGTCTTGGGTCATGTTTCTCATTGCTTCTGTTAATGCAATCCAGGTTTTTGTATCTTCACCTTGGTATGACCAGTCTTTGTTGAATGTTTCGGAATCGTATATTTTCTTTGCCGAATCGATAAGCGACACAAGGGATGTATAGCTAGTGTTTACCAAGTGTTCGCCAGGCTTCCCTTTGTATTTTTCCACTTGGTTTTTCATATATTGAAAATCTTTGTTTTCGTCTATGTTGCTTAAAGTGGTTTTTCCGCTGTTTATGCTATACATAAGGTCAGAAACTGCTGAAAACGGTGATCTTGAAAACAGTGCAAGCATTCCAATGTATCCGCCATACATTGATGGGTTATTTGTTATAACTTCGTCTACAGTCATCTGGCGGTATCCACCTTCCAATGTATCTCTTAATCTTTCTGCGATGACCTGTGCGTTTGAACTTTTGAAGTCTATGACCTGTGCGCCTGCTTCTTTGAATATTGCGTTGTCGAACGGTTCATATTCGATTCTGCCACCGTCTTGTACATATGTTACGATTGCATCCGCCAATGCTTTATTCTCGGTTGCGTTAAGGTCTTTGTGTTTGAATTCTTTCTTTACAAAGTCTGTTAGTTTCTTATCGATGTCTTTGAATACCAATATGTTTGCGAATACGTACGGAAGGTCTTTTTGATAGAACGTGCTGTGTGGATCGTTGTGTTCATCCAGTGTCCTTTGGATTGCTGCTTTCATCCAGTCGGACATTTCTGGTTCTACTTTGAATACTGTTTCGTCTGCCAATTGACCTTTTTCCAGTATGATTTTGTCCAAGAATGCTTTGTCTGCCTTGTTTGCTTTGCTGCCCAACAATTCGTACATTGCGTCGACATAGAACAATGGGATGTACGATGAAACACCACCTGCGAATTTTATTGGTTTGTACATATTGATTGGTGTTCTGCCTGCTATGGAATCAAGAACCATTTTGACAATTTGTGATTCTTTTTCTGTTTTTGTACCTTTAATTCGCTGTGTTGTAGTCTTTGGCATGTTTGCAACATATACCAATTTTCCTGCAAATTGTCCTTCGCGGTATCTTTCTTTATTTTTCTTCTGGTCTTCCAAGAAGTATAAACCCCATCCATGCACAATCTGTCCTTCTCCGTTTCTTAGGATATATTCTGTGCTTGGTTTTTCGTAGTATGTTGTGCCAGATGTATATGCTGTCTGCCAGTCTAGACCTTCGGTATCTTTTAAGAACTGTTCTATTTCTTCTTCGGTCATTTCTGGTTCTTTATCTAAACCTAGTTCTTCGCGTTCTATTTTGTACTGTTCTTTAACCAGTTTATTCCAGGTGGCATCATCCATTTCATCTATTTCTTTCTGTTCGAATCCTGCTCTTTTTAATACATCATCGCCAGATTTAACATTGCGTGCAATGTCTGTAAGTTTTACCTGTGGGGTTCCGCGGCTTTGGGATTGTCCTAGGTTCATACCTTTGAACAGTTGCCAGTTCATTTTTGCAAGGTCTTTTACCCCTGTGCCAGATAATTCTCTGGTTTGTAATCCGTTCTTGGACAAGATATCTCTAATGATGTCCACGTTTCCATGTATGATTTCATCTACGGTATCTGTTTTTTCTTTATTGACAGCACGAACCTTTGCTTTCATCTCTTCCTGCTGTGCTTTAAGGCTTGCTTTAACAGATTTTTCCATTGCTTTTGCGCTTTTTTCTGCTGCTCTGGCGCGTTCTTTTGCTTCTTTGGTCTGTTGTGCCGTTTCAGCCTGTTCGCGTTTTGTGCGTGCTATTTCTGCGCCTTCTGCCATCTTTTCTGCAAGCAGTTCATCTGCTTTGGCTTTTCTTTCTGCATAGACCACTGCGCGAATCGCTTCTCTTTCCTTTGCCAGCTGTTCCATCGTGTCTTTGGCATAGCTTGCACCTTCAATATAATATTGTCCGTCTATGGTTTCGCCTTTCAGTTGTGGCACTTCTGACAATGGGATTTTTTCATCCAGCGCATGTATAACCACTCTGTCTGTCATATCTTGTGCTACCGATTCGATATGCTGTGCCAGTTCATCTTCGGTCATTTCATCGTATTTACTGCCTTCCAATGTGTCTTTCATGCGTTCTCTTTGGAAGTCTACGGTCTTTTGCAGGTTTTCGCGAACAGTTTCATATATTTTGCCTTTGTAATCTTTGGCATCGACAAACCCGACCACTTCGTTTGTGATGTCATTTGTGATCTCGTTTTCAAGGTCGTTGATTTTAGATTCTGCAAATGATCTGGCTTTCTGTTCGTCAATCGGGTTTTCTTTGGTTGACTGTGCCATAATTACATCTGTCAGTTGGTTAACAGATTCGTTGTGGTAATATGTGTATATTCCTGTACCAATTCCACCTTGTAATATTGCGCCAATCAAACCGTCAACAAGGTTGGATGGTATATTTTTAACAATGTCTTGTGCTGTTTGGTTACCTTTTGTCCATTCTGCGAAGTCGTTTATGACACCCTGTGAAAATTCTTGTGCGAAACCGTTCAGCCATTCACCGTATTTGCTGGTTATTCTTTTTCCTACAGCTTTTGTGAATAATGCTGGCACACCGAATTTCTTTTCAATAATGTTTTGTATGCGTGTGTTTAATGCATCGACAGCGATGTTGGTGATATCGCCTTTGTAATTGACAAGTTCGGTATCGCCTGTATCTTCAATGTATTTTTGCACCGATTCGATTGCACCTGCGCCCATGATATCAACATCCATAAGACCGATTGATGCTGCCCTTCCTGTTTCAACACCTTTGATGCGCGCTAATCTTTCAACTGCTTCATTTTTGCTGAATCTTGTGGCTGTTTTTCCAAGTTTGTTTTCAAGGGCTTTTTTTGCAATTCCTGCTCTTGCTGCACCTGCTAACCATCCAACAGTAGCCATTTCGCCAAAAGACCTAATACCGCCAACTATTTGCAGTGCTGCTGAGTCTGGGTCAATATATGGCATTACTTCTGCGCGTTGACGTGCTGAATCATTTGCTGCGCGAAGCATTGAAAGTCCAACATTTTGAACCTTTTTTTTCAATGCCATTATTTCTTCGATTTTTTCTGGTGAAAATCCTTTTTCTTCAAGGGTTTTTCTAGATTCTAATTCTCTTCGTTTTGCTTCATCGACAATCGTGTCGAATTCATCGCCTGCTGGGGATGTGTGGAATATTCCAAGAATGCCTGATGTTGCTGCGCCTGCTGCTGCACCTGCGGCTACACCTGTTGCGATTCCTGCTGCTTTTGTGGCTATTTTACCTGCGCCCATTTGTGCTGCTTTCTTTGCGCCTACTTTTGCACCGACAGAATATCCTGCTACTTCTGCGCCAAGTGGTATCAGTGGCGAATAATCTTCGGTTGCAAGCATGTTGCCAATTGCCATTTGCGCTCTTTCTTTATTGCCAGAAAGCAAGTCCATTGCGTTAATTGTGACTGCTGCATCCCAGTTTTCAGCGAATGTTTGTTCGTTTGCTCTGCTGATGCCTGCTTTGATTTTCTGCATATCATAGTCTGGCAGGTCTTTTGCTGTATAATATGTTGTCATTTGCTCTTGGGATAATGTTCTGTATTTTGGTGCAGTTATTTTCCCTTCAGCAATTAGATTGCTTATTTTTTGTGAATACGAATATACTGGGCTAAATGTTTTTTCTGTGTTAGGTGTATCACCTGTGTCTTTATATTCCGCCATTGATTTTTTCCCCTGTTTGTTCGATGATATATTCGCCATTTGGCAAACGACCAACAATCTTGCTCATGTTTCCATTTAATTGTATCATGGCATAACCTTGTTTTTCAAGTGCGTTTTTAATGTACTCTGGGTCGATTATGTCGCGTTTGATATAGTCGTATGCTTTTTGAACCTGTGTATCATAGTATGCAAGGGCTTGCGCTGTTTTTTGTTGTTTTTCAGCATCTGTAAGGTCTGGGTTGCTATATATCTCTGCCATCGCAGACATTGTGTTCATATACGCATCTCTGCCGATTCTTTCTACATATCTTGTATCTTCGTCTTTTAATGTGTAGAACAAGGAATTTCTTGCGCGTTTGTTTTCAAACAGCATTGAGTCGAAGCTTGGCTTTGATGCCAGCGCAGCCACCGATTGTTTGAATGATGTGTCGGTCATTGCAATTTGAATATTTTTATTCAGTGTTGCTAATTGATCTTCGTTTGCGCCTGCTTTATAAAATGCTAGGTTGGCATCAAATGCTTTCAATAGATTGTTGTCAACAATAGATGGGTTGTCGTTGTCTACAGTTATGCTGGCAACTTTCATCACAGCCAATCGCATTATTTCTGGTGGAATCTTTCCGTCTTTCACTTTATCAGCCAGCGAATAGATTTCTTCTGCTTTGGCATCCAATTGTTTGTTTATTTCTTCATTGTCTGCTGGAATTGACAGCTCTGGGTCTTTTTCTATTCTGGACAGGTTTGCTCTGTACACGATTGGGTTGTCTAAGAAACCAAGGCTGTTTTTGATTCTTTCTTCGTTGTGCGCTCTGTTTAATTCTCTTTTCTTTATGTTTTTATACAGGTCTACAGATTTGCGCATTGTGTTGTATATTTCATCATCAATGCCTGTATCTGCCATGAACGCATCTTTGTTGTTGAATTTGTCTTGTTCCCACTGTTCCAGTTCTGGCAATGATTTTTGTGAAATGTAGTTATTGAATCCTTCGATGATTGCGCTGGTTGGTCTTTTCATTTCCTTTCTGGAATCTTCTGTAAACCAGTATTGTCCATTGTCATTTGTAAGGTCTGCCAGTTCTGCCAAGTCAGCTTTATTTTTGTTATATATTTCAACATCGAACGGTCTTTTTTCTGCGTTTTCCGATTCGTTGTATGAAAGAACGTTGAAGAAGTCTGTTGCCAGATTGTTTTTAAGTCCGTTTGCGTATTCGTTGGCATTGATTGTGGTATCTTCTTTCTCTGCTTTCTTTCTTTTTGCCAAGGCTTTATTCATTATGGAAGCAGAATCATAGTATGTATCTTCCATAAATTGCTGTTTGATTCCTTCTGGAACATCGCTTGGAAGCATGCCTGTGCGGATTTTTTCCAGCGCAACCTGTAATTGTGCAGGGCTATCGCCAAAGTTGGCTACGGCTTCTTCTGATTGTTTTTTCCATTCATTTTTTACATAGTATTCCCAGTTAGTCATGGAATCTTTGTATGCTTTTTGTGCAGCCTTTTCCCATCTGCTAACATCTGGTCTAGAATCTTTGAATTGCATAGTTTTAGTATCAGGTGGTGTACCTGGTGCGCGTGTTTGTTTTATTACTGCTGGTTGTTCTATCGTTGCCATGGTTTATCCTTTTACATTAAACTTCCTGCTTCTGATACTATTGATCCTGCATCGCCAGAACCAAACATGTTTCCAAAAAAGTTTCCTGCGCCACTAAGGAATTTACCGAATCCGCTTTCTCCGTTCATATTTGTGGTTTCTTCTGGGTTTTTGCTTGGCGATCCTGTGGCTTTCCAAACTGTATTTGCGCCACCACCTGTTGCTTCCATAATCAAGTCTGCTGCAAGTTTTATGGTTGTTTGTGCAAGTTCGGTATTCAGCGCGTATTGACCTGCTTTTCTACCTATCTTTGCTTGTTCTTGATAAGATTTGTATGTTGCTTTATCCATCCTTGCATTGCTCTCTACAGTTTGAATATCCATGTTTATATTATGCGCAGATTCTTTGTGTTTTTCAAGTATATTGCTCATGGATACGCGAAGTCCGCGCGCAGCTGTTGCCACAACATCGTTTGCAATGGCAGAATTGAACTTGTCTTGCAGTTGGTTTTTCACATACAGCACCTGGTTATCCAGTGCTTTCATCTTGTTTTCATATGCTTTTACGGTGTTTCTGGTTTCTCTTTTAAGGTTTCCACTGCGCATACCGTAGAAAGCAATTGAATCGAACCAGCGAATCGCATCTGCTATCGTGGTATCGAATCGGCTTTCAAGTTCTTTTGCTCTGGCTGCGCTTAGCGAAGAAGTGCTTAATGCCGATGTGTTTGGATCATATGTTGTGTATGCTTCTGCCATTTTAACTATCCAATGTTCCGTATTCTATATTCATCAGTAATGATTCTAGATGGAACATTGCCCCATTGTTGTTAGTTATTGTGTATTTTATCTCGTCTTTCATGCCTGTTACGCCATAGAAGCAGATGTGGTCTGTTCTTGGGTTCATGTATCCTGTCTTTCCATTTATAGTTATAGCACCTGCTTGGGTGTCATGTACAGACATTTGTACTTTTCCGATTCGTTTCATAACAGATTTTGTTTTTCCGCCTACGTCAATCGGGTGCGAAACTATCTTTGCGTTGATCGGAAGTCCTATGGTGACGTTGGTAAGTCCAGACAGGTCGTCTGTTATTTCGCCATCGTATGTGGTGGTTGTTTTGAATTGAAACACCCCATCCGCATATATATTTACGTCTGTGTTGCAAAGTGTTGTTCTAAAATACAGTGGCGATGTTACATATCTTGGTGCAAAGTAGTTGTGTCCGCCATTTGTATGTAGTGGGCTTATAAAATCCGCATCTGATTCAAAGTCTAATATTGCTGGAATAATTATTTGTCCTAAATATGATCCAAAGTTCATAACAACCATGAAAATTGTTTTTGTTTTTGTTTGTATTACACTATGTACCAATGGAACAGTTGTTGACATGTCGTACATGGTTCTTGGAAACATCCATCTTGACCATATATTCGCCTGATTGTTTGGCACAAAGTTACAGACTGCGATTCTTGGGTGTTCGTCTGAATCTTCGTTTACGATGAACAGGTGTTTTCCTGTGCTGTATATTTTATCTTCGAACGCTGCCATGAATAGCGGATACCATATCAGGTCTTTTGGTGCCAATGTGTTTATGCTGGATGAATTGAATATATTGTTTGTGAATTCATACTGCATAGCTTTGATTTGGTTTCCTGTGCTGTCTGCGTATAGGCATAGCGATTCAAATACCAGCGGTTCGCAGTTTTCCAAGGATCCATTTCCAGATTGTTTTACTACTTTTCCGTCATATGCGTATTCGTACGAATCGGTCATGATTTTAAGCCCATTATAGTCAACCAGGTGTACGATTTTTTCTTTGAAGTTTGTTAGAATGTCTAGTGTTATTGCTTCGTTGTCTTGGTTGTAGTCATTTTTGAAATCTGTGTATCTGGCTATTTGTGAACCTATTGTTACCGAATAGTTCTGTGTTGAAGAACTTGCCCATGATCCAGCCCATAGTCTTTGGTCTAGGAACAGAAGTTTTGTTGGGTGTGGATAAATTTCTGACCATTGCCAGCTGGTCGGTTGTAACGATACAAATCCGTATTCTACGTTAACCGATGTATCTGTTGCGTTATCGTCTGCAACTGGTGTGAGCAGTGCGCCAAACATAATCTGGTCTGTTCCGTCAGAATCGAATCCTTCTACGCGCATGTATGCACCATTCGAAGGGAACTGAACGATTGATCCAAGTGGTATATAATCCGCTATTTGTGGTGGTGTGTTTGTAAAAAACGATGTGCAGTCGTATGTATCACCGCCAGGGGTATAAAAATAGAAATATGCTTGTGATGATGTAATTTTTACTTTGACTACATACTGGGTAGATTCTCCCATGGATGTGTATGTAAAGTTAGCAACTATTTGGTTGTTATTATATGTTGTTCCATTGGTCATCGTGAAAGATCCAATGGATCCGCTGCTTGTTGTGTTTATATATGGAGTATGCCATCCACCACTATGTCGATGCACATAAAATGTAGTGGTTGCGCCTGTCCATGTTCCTGTTACTGCTGCAAGTGTTATTCCTGTTTTAATAGACGAATAAACAGTTGTTTGTCCATTTGGTTCTGCAAATATATAGTTTTTTATTGAGTTGGCTTGGAAATTAAGTCCTGTGACTTGTGTCGAGTCTACTTGTTTTGTTTGTGCACCGTATGGCGCATACCATCCAGCACTAAACTGCCATACGGTGCACGATATATCAAATGAGTTGTTGTTGGTTTCAAAGTTAGAAACCTGTATTTTATATACATTGTTTGCATCTGCTATCAGCATATAATTGTTTTGCTGTGCATATGATACTGCTCTGTATCCATATGTTAAGGTTCCGCCTTCGTTTGATATAACTGCGCGTGTATGTGGTTGTGGGTCGTTCACCCCATTAATAATTTTATACGCAACCATTTCATCGTTTTTTACTCTGATGAATTCTGTTCTGCCAGTGTAATGTACGCAGATTAAGATAATATCGTTTTCTGTTATATAAAACGGTATGATTTGTGCGTGTTTGTCATAGTCGAATTCACAGTTATCGCCTTGCAAAACTTTTAATGCTGGTCTGCGCGATATGTTTCCATATATGTCTGGAATGCAGTTTTCCATAAGTTCCAGCGAAGCCTGTGTTACACCAGTGTCGGTTCTTTCTTCAAGTGCTTCTGCTGTTTCTCCACGCGACCATTTAACTCGTTTCTGTTGGCTTTGCATTAGATTCCCCCACCTAATCTGCCACGAATCCACAACATAGGATTACCAGTCAAGGAATCGTGTTTGTTGCGTTTACTGTCAATATTCTTTGCTTTGCGGAAGAAGAACGGTTCTTCTGCGGTCAATAATTGTTGTCTTTGCATATCTCCGTTCAAGTATCCGTTCAATCTCTGTGCCAAGAATATCTTAAACCAGTCCACGAATTCTGATGTAAATACCGATTCGTCTACGTTTGCTATGTATTTTGCATGCAGTTTGTTCGCGTTGGTATATACTGTATCTCCTACTGTAATATAATCGCCCAAGATTGTCAATTGGTCGTTTGTGTAGCAGGACAGATATCCTATAAAATCTTCGGGCAGGTATGCTGCTTTTTTGTATTTACCAGTGGTTTGTGAATTTGGCTTTCCTGTCAATGTGACCTGTGTTGGAACATTGCCTGTGGCTAGATAGTCAAGGTATATGCTTTCTTCGTTTGCGTATATCTTTGTGCCGTTTGTTATGTGTGAAAAGTTTGTGATCTGGGTGGACATTCCACTATCGGTGTATAATGTGATTGGTGTGCCTTTCATCCAGTCTGAAGGCATATCGAAGTAGTTTTCGTATGTTTCTATGCTTGCGTATTTGAATGCCCAAGACCATTGATACATTGATAATGCGACTGCTTTACCCAGCGCATATTGCGTATTTACGATTGGAATATCTGTATTGGTATTATCTGTCCAGTCATCAATGGTTTCATGGTTTAATTCCATCAATGCAAGGTTTTTAATTTCTTCTGCTGTAAATGCCATGTTTTTCCCCTATTGATTTACCCAACCCTGCTTTTTACACAGGGAAGGGCAAAGCAACAACTCTTAGCTTAATGTTTTTGTTGTAACTTGACCAGGTTGATCGTCAATCACACCTTCCATATCATCCAACTTTATTGGCAAATCTGATGCTTGTGGTATAATTGCGATTCTGTCACCTTTTTTCAAGCCAAGGTTATCTGGCCAGTAACCTACTGTTCCACTAATGGTATCGTTATCTTCGTTCCAGTATTTGAAGTAGCGAACGCCACCCAAAATACTTTTTACATTTGCTTCTTCTGAATAGAAGTTCACTAATTTGAATGCCATTGTATTCTCCTTTCGTTATAGATTAAATAGCCAATTCGATACCGACAACACCTTTATCATCGATAACCACTGATCCAGCTGAGCACCAGAATGAGTGATAGTAACCATGATATTGTGGTGTGTCTGCCACGTGAACATCGCGGATTTTGCCGATAAATGTACCGACAGCTCTCTTATCGAACAAGAACGCCATTACACCACCGTTGGCACCTGTTGGCAATTGATAGTCTGGTTGGGATGATGGAACGAATTCCCATTTCACACCCATCCAAGTTTTTACTTCTGCGCCAGTTACCAATGGGCGATGGTCGTTGATCAAGAAGTTTACCCATGTGACATCGTTTTCCATGTCTTCTTGCATTTTGGCTGGACCAACCAAGGTCAATTCATCCATGCTAACTGCGTTTTCGCGCAACAAGCCTTTAGCTTCGGACAAGATGGAAGTGGACATTGGGTCAGAGCTATGGTTCAAATACATGTTGATGGAATCATAACCTGTATTCAAAGCATTGATAACGCGTTGACCGATACCACGATTCAAAGCATAGATAGCTGCATCTGTGTTTGTACGTGCTTCATCGATGTTCAACTTTGGTGCGTTGCGGTATTCAATCACGAAGTCAACATACAAGTCTTCCACTGTTGCTGTAACAGGGTTGTAGGACATTGGCTGTGGAACACCGATTGCGCCTGGTACTAATGCCTGTGCTGTGAATTTGCCTGCTACTGCGAAGCGTGCATCTTCACCTTTTTCGCCAGAACGAACTGTTGTACCAGCAATAAGGTTGGTTGTTTTGGTTTGGTATGCATCTTTGACTAATGGGTCAAAGTATGTTATGTACATTGCTAAAATATTGGCCATAATAAACTCCTTTTGTTAGCCATAATTTTTATTTTTGGTTTCAAAAGCAATTATATCAGTCGTGCCATGTTATTGGGATTGTGTGGGTCTTGTAAGCAAGTCGTGCCACGTTTTATAACAAGGGTCTAATTGTCTTGCTACTTTGAAAATAACAAGATATTTTTTTTATTTCAAGCAAAAAATAACCCCAGGCTTTCGTCTGGGGATATGATAGTTAAGTTTAGGTTTGAGAGATGTCCTTATATATAGTGAATAGAATTCACTTTGTCAAGGGCTTATTTCTTTCCGCCTTTCTTTTTTCCGCATGCCATGGTTTTCTCCTTTATTTAACTTTTTTTAAGTTTGGGTTTGCGCGCTTTGCTGCAGGGCTGGCTTTTCTGGTTGCAGATGCCAAGATAGCACCTGCCGCTTTCATGCTAACCCCTTCTTTGCGTGCAATCTGTTTTTGTGCTGCTTTGAATCCCATGCCTTTGTGTGCTTTCATTGTTTACTCCTTTGTGAACAATTTTAAGTATTCCAGCACACCGTTTATGGCTGCTACTGCGCCTGCTACGTATACTGAAATGTCAAATCCCCATGTTCCACATACTGCTGATACTGGTATTACTAATATATTTAGTGTATCTATTATTTTTTGCAAGGTTTCTTTTTTCATATTGGTTCTCCTTAGAATGTTGCTGGCAAGTTAAATAATACTGTTGCTGTTGTTGAACCGAATTTGTTTTGAACGTCTGTCCATGTGGATAATAGGCTCTGCAAATTCGATGGGAAGTGAACAACACAGTTATTTGTTCCGCTAAGCATATCGTGGAATTGGTCTGTGTATGTGCCAAAACTGGTTGAATTCAATTCTGGGAATTTGATTTCTTGGATGCCAGAATTTCTAAATGCAGAATCAAATACCGCAGAAGCAGCGATTTTACTCAGTTTTGGAAACTCTATTTCTTGCAATAATGTGCAATCTTGAAACCATCCTTTGCATGCCTGCGTTCCTGATATTGTTTCAAGCATAGGTACTTGCACCACTATCAAGTTTATACATTTTGAAAATTCATTTAAACATGCCTTATCTGCCTGAATGTTTTTCCAGTTTGATGCAGAGAACGATTTTAATGCCGAACCAGCAAACATGCTGTCGCATGCATTTGTTCCTACAACACTTTCTAGGCTTGGTAATGATGCACCTTGAAGGTTACCTGTTCCAGCAAACATGAATGAACAAGAGCCATTTCCTGATATTTTTACTAGTCTTTGCATGTGTATTGTATCAATACCAGAATTTCTAAACATAGCATTGCATACGTTGTTTCCTGATATTAATGTCACATTGAACATATTTACTTCGTTTAATCCTGTGGTTTTGAAAAACGCATAATACAAGGAATTAAGGTGTGTTAATTGTTCCAAGGAACTAAAATCAAGTGTGCCAGATATTTGGTCGTTTTGATAATATGCTCTATACAAAGCATAGTCTGATATATCTTTTGCACCGTTCAGGTTGATTTTTCTTGTGGTTGAAACAGATGGTATCAATAATCCTGTTGCATCTGTATCAAATTCTCTGAATGATACTGGCAAAGAACCGCCACCACCGCCACTTAATTCTGCCACAAGGTGTACCTTGTGTTCGAATCCGTTTTGGTCTTTTGCGTATCCTATGCTTACACTGGGGTTTTGTGATAAGCGAAGATGGTTAAGTACAGCCACAAGATGCACTTTGTGTTTAAATCCGTTTGTATCTTTCACGAATCCTGTGTCAATACTAGGGTTTTTTGATAATTCCAAACTTCCAGGAACGATTGCTGTGAGAACAGAACGGTGCTTTGTTCCGCCCTGTTCAACAAATCCTTCGCTGCAATTTGCGTTTTTTTCTAAAAACAAGTCACCGTCTGCCATTTTTTATTCTCCATATCCTTTGATAAAGTTTTTCATAAAGTCTGGGTCTTGTTGCAGGATTGCGCTCTTATTTTCTTCCTTTTTCAACAATTCTTTCAAAACTTCTGGGGTTAATCCGTCAATTTTGCTGAATATGTATACGAAGTTTTTGTGCGCTCTTCGTGCATCAATTACCGCAGTGATATACTTCCTTTCTTGATTATACCGAATCTTTTCTGGATCGTTCAAGTCTTTTTGTCTTTGCTCTATGCGTTTTTGACGGTAGTCGGCTTGAATTTTCCGTTCTTTTTCGGTTTGCTTTTGATAGATAGACCTGCGCATAAGGATTTTTTCATCGCGTGTCATGTTTCTCAAGTATACGCCTTGCAGGAACAGTTCTTCTTCGCGTGTGATTCCATATTTTGAAAGTCTAGGATTTAAAGCCAGCATTGTTAATTCTTTCGGCTTTTCTTCTTCATCTTTCGGTTCTCTATCTTCATCTGCAGTGTCAGAATCAAGAACGGGATTATCAACAGTAGGCATAGGATCGCATCCGTTATCACTTCCCAAATCTTCTTCCACAGGCTTTTCTTCGGTTTCTTGTGGAATTGGGTCTTGGGCAGGTTCACTATTGCTGTCCTGGGCTTCCTGTATTGCTTTGATGTATTCTTGGGCTTGCGATTTTGCTGTTTCTTTTTCTTCATTTGTTTGTGCCTTTTGTAATAAGTCGAATAGTTCGGCAGCGCGAACATCTGTTTTTGATAGGTTTTTAAGGGTTAAATACCAATTTAATGCCATTATTTCCCCCTATTGTCTGCCATCTCTTCCATTTTTGCATCGATTTCTTTCATGTCATATTCTGGTGCGCCAAATGTTTTGTTATAATCAGCTTTTTGTGCTTCTTCCCAGATATGATATGTTCTGATTTTTGAATCGATTTCTTGTTCTGTTTCAGCCATAGATGCGTGGTTAGCCAAGATTTTTATTTCTTTAATGCTGCCATCTTCTTGTCTGAATCCTGCTGCGACTTCGTATTGCACGTATCCGCCCGAATTGATTTCTGCTTTTTTCACGATGCCAGAAGTCTTAACAAATCCTTGTCCTTCTTGTTTGAATACCCATACTGCTGTGCCTAATTCATATTTTTGTTTCATGTTGTTGCCTTTTATTTATTCTTGGTTAATTCTTTTGCTCTTTCTTCCAGCATTTTATCCTGCTCTTCGCGTGATGCTTTTGAGAATGCTCTATCCCATTCTGCCTGGTTGAATTTCGGGTCTGAATGGATAACTGGGATTCTGTTCCCCATTTGCGCTTGTCTGATTTTGTTCAAGGACAATGCCCATAAGGAATTTGTTTGTGCCAGTTTTTTATGCATTTCGAATTCTGCATCATTGTTGCAGAAATCTTTTAACCATGTTAGCAGGTTTTTATCCCATGCGCCCATGTCAGAAACTTCGCCAATTGCATCTTGAATCGCTTTGTTGCGGTCACTGATTATCTGTGCTTCGTGTGCCTGTTTCTGTTCTGCTGGTGTAAGGTCGAATACTTTATTCTCTACCAATTCGTCAAGAACGAATCGTCTGATATCGTTGTTTCTTTCGATTCCGATTCCTTTTTCCAAAGAAAGTTTGTCGATTTTTTCAAAGATACCATCGATTTTCTTTTTGTTTTCTTCGTTTGTGACGAATTCGTCAAACTTGCTGTCTAATACAAAGTCTTTTCCATATTCTTCTATCTTCTGCGGAACTTGTTTCAGCTTTGATATTTGTGAACGGAAATACTTTTTATCTTCTGCCAGTTTGCGTATTTTCTCGGCATCAAAATCGCCATCATCGTTGCGATATTCTGCCAAGTCATCAGCAGGTGGGTTGCCTGGTGTACCTTCATCTGCAGGTGGGTTTAAGTTGTTTTCATCAACTTCTGCCATTATTTATCCTTTTTGTTGCTTTGTTGTTGCTTTGTTGCATCTTCGCCTTTGGCGATTAGGAAGTCTATTGCTTCCAGTCTGCCTAGGTATCGATGCAGGTTTATTCCGTTTGGGTCGCTTTGTGTTGGAACCATTGTTTTCATCTGTGAGATGAACTGTTCGCGGAATTTCTTCAGTTGGTCTATAACGATTTGCTGTCCGATTGATGCAGCGATTGCGTTTCGTTCTAGAAGTGATTTCTCTGTTTGCATCATTGCGGTAATCCTTCGCCTGCGTTAACTTTGTTTTTATATGCTTCCACAGCCACTTCTCTTGCAAGTTGCGCTCTTTGTTTTGCCATTTCCGTTTCTTGCTGGGCTTGTGCCATTGCTTGCATATTGGCTTCGATATCTTCTTCTGGCAATATGATATCATCTTCTACGCGCAACAATTCTGCTAGTCTGTTTGCATATTTTGGTTTGTTCAGTGCTGTGGCTGTCAGCGAACCGTCTTGTGCAGCCACATTGAACATGTCAATCATCATTGCGATTGCTTGAATCTGTTCTGTGTTCTTAACTTCTGTGGATGCCAATGTGACGCGTACGTTTTCCACATATTGTTTGATTGGAAATCCTTCTGGATAGAATCCTTCGATTTCCTGGAATTTCCACAACAGCCAGCGGACATCTTCTTCAATCATGTGTTGTGCAACTGCAACCATATTGTTAGAAACAGTGTTTAATCTATTGGTTCTTGCCGCTATTTCTGTTGCAGTCATTTTCTCGTTGGTCTGGTTTGGAATTGTTTCTGCCAGCATGACGGCTTTAATATTCATTTCCATCTGTGCTTGGTTCCACTGCTGTGTGTTTGGATCATCGCCAAGAACAAGTGGTGTCAATGATGGATTGTCTTTACCTGTGGATTCTACTGGTATCAGTTCCATAGGTTTCATTTCCAGTCTGTCATAGTCTAACTGGTGGTTTTGGTTTACGAGCCACATTGGTGCTGCGCGGAACATTAACCCGAACGTTGCGTAATATCTCAATGCGTTCAATTGGTTTAATTCTGGCAGGGCTTTTACACCAACACCGATTCCGTATACTGATCCTGGCTTTCTTGTCCAGAAGTCTGAACCAAAGTCGCAGTATTCTGACGTGCGGTCAACCAACAATTGTTCTCCGCATGTGACGTAGTAGTGCCACAATCCATCTTCATAATTGAATATGGTGGATTCGTGCAGTTCTATTTCTTCGTCTTTGTTTGAATCTGTTGTTGGCACACCGTTCAGTTTGAAGTTTCTTGGGTCTAGTTCTGTCCATGTGTATGGTATTTCTTCGCGCTTGATTTTCAGTTTACGGTAGTATCCGTCTGTTTCGCCTGAGAATCCTTTTGTTAATGCCACGTCTTTGATTGGAATTGGTATACGGTAGAATCTTTTGTTCAGTTTATCAAATGTGCGGAAGCATACTGTAGTTCCTGCCACCAGGTCGTATGCAGATTCCAAATAGTTTTTAAGGTTTGGCACAAGGCATTTATTGATAGAACGTGAAACGTTTGAATCGAATTGTCTTTGTCCGACATTATCTTCGAATCCTTTGATGTCTGGTGCTTGTAATGTGGCTACTGTCTGTCCGTCTGAACAGATTATGCGCTGGAATCTTGCTGCGAATCCGTCTGCTGCTTCGCATCCAACATTGGTTAATAGGGCTGTGTTTTCCCAATTGTTTGGTATGTTCTCGTCAATATAGAACGAATCTCTGTTGGGCATAGTCATGCGGAACACTGATTGGTACAGCGAATCCCAGACCGATTTTTCTGATGTTGCTTTAGAAAATCTTGCTTCTATATCTTTTACGTTCATTATCCTAAATCTCCATATTTATCGTAGTCTATGGTTGGTGAAGAAACACCAGAATATGATGTGTTTGTAAGCCCAGAAACTGCGTTCATCAGTTGCATGTTTTCTCGTCTTTGCTGGTCTTGTTGAATCTTTTTCTGTCTGGCTAATTCTGCTTCTTGTGATGCAAGTGCCTTGGCGGTGGACTTTTGTGCTTGTTTTTGATATTTAAGGTTTAGATATTCAGCACGTGGGTTATAGCCTGTTATTGCACCAATTCCCCATCCTGCTACATCTAAGCTTCCTTTCCATAATTTTGAAAGTTTCCAACCCAAAAGAATCTCCTTTTATATCTATAAAATAACAATACTGTTTTCAAAAATCAACAGTTTTTTAGAACCACCGTTTTCCTGTGTTCTTGGTGGTAATGATTCCTGCTGCCTTATATGCTTCTACGGTTGATGTATGTGCATCGGTGGGCTTGTGTGTTTGTATGCGCCATATGCCCATTGCGATTGCATCTGCCATGTTTGGCGATTCTCCGTTAAGGTTTTTCTTAATTTCTTTCTTTTCTGCCAATCGAAGCATGCCTTTGCTTTGTTCTGCTGGCGCGTATATCTGTGCGTACATTTCGCGTTTTATTTGGTCTATGTATGCAGGGTTTCCAACATACCAGCATTGGTTCTGGTTTATGGCTTTCTGCCACATTAGATATGCTTCTGTGCGCTGGTTGAATATGGTGTTGCCACCAGTTAGGGCTGTTGCGTTTCCGTAGAACCCGACCACACCAAGCGCGGTGCGTGATTTTGGGTCTGGTGCGCGTTGTTGCATTGTAGACAGACCTATTCCGTTTGCATCCCATATTTCTTCTGTTGCGCCTGTGCTGGCTCTGGCTTGTGCTGCTTTCACGACCAGTTGTGGTGCTTCCAGTTGGTATTTGCCTTCGATCCAAACAAGAATTGCACCGTATCGGTTCTTGGCTATTCTGGCTATGATTGATTCGTCACCGTATCCGCCACCGACATCAAGTGATATAAGGTTCTGCGACCATGCTCGTTCATCCTGTGACAAATCTTCGTATGATCGAGAAAAGAAGTTGTCTATTCCTGTGTTGTCGAACCATTGTGCTGCATCCACGTCGTTCTGGCACATAATGAATCTTGTGTAGTATACTGGGGATTCTATCTTTGCTCTCTCGTATGAATCGCGAAGGTGTGCTGGTAATGCTGTATTTTCCCACCAGTCGCACCGTATAAATAATGCGTTGTGTGCTTTGCAGAAGTCCACGACTGATTGTGGTGGGTTGTTGGATATCAGCATAATTACTGCACAGTGTCGTATTTCTGTTTCCAGCGCAGCCACCCCTTGCACTTTATCCCATTTTTCTACTTCTTCGCAGATTAGCCAGTCGTATTTCTTCTGTTCGTTTTTAATATCCTGTCTGCCGAAGAAGTCGAAGTCTACGCGCATACAGCCTATAAATCTGTGCATAGGGTTAGCTTTGGATGTGTTTGCGCCTGTTCCGCGACATTCTGGTGCAAGTCGTTCGAACGCATCTTTTGAACCGTTCAAACCGTTCTCTGTCATGGTTGCGTATTTTACGGTCTGAAGGTATCCGTCATATGATCCGCTGATAACTGCTCGTTGTGCAAATTCAGACTTTCCGCTTCCGCGTGATCCTTCCAGAAGTATGATTAGCGGTTCAAGTTCTCCACGCAGGTATTCTGGTGTTTCCTGGAATGTCTGCACTGTTTCCATTATCTTTGGGTATAGTGGAAGCAGTTTGCGTGGGCATTTTTCCATGATACGATCAAGCGATAGTTTCATTATTCGACTTCTATTGTTATTCTTTCTCTGGTTATTCTTTTTGCGCCATCTGGTATGTCACTATTGGGGTTTTCTCCTGCCATTTGTGCCAGTTGGGTCAGTTTATCAAGGTCACCTTCGTTGACTATTTTTGGTATGGCTCTGGCGATGGTTTGTTCCACGATTGACCTGCGGATATTGTTCATATCCAGTCCTGCCAGTTGCATTTTTTGTATAATTTCTTTGTTTTTTATATCGCCATCAAGGAACAGTTTTATTGCGCCTTTGATGGTGGTTTCAATGTTTTTTGGTGTGGCTGGAACGATTTCGCCTTCGATTGCTGCTTTTTCTGTAGTCAAAGCAAGGTCGTGGGCTTCTTTTCCTGCAGGAGCCCACTTGTTTGCTCTTTCTAGTGCTTTCATCTTTTTGGCGGTATCTTCGGTCATTTATTGCAATCCCCATTCTGCAAGTTTTTCAAACCCACCTAGTTTTTTGATGTATTCGCGTGCTGTTTCGACTATTGTTGTGAAAGGTATCATTTGTCCGTTTACGTTAACAAACTCGTCACCGATTGAACAAATGGCTTTTATTTCCTTTCCTGTTTTTTGTGCTTCCAGGAAACAATAGATGTTTACTGAACAGTCGGCTTTTGAAAGGTCTTTTCCATGCATTGTGCCACCACCAAGCGCATATTCTATGCCGTAGAAGTCGGAAGCAAGTTTGCGCCCTGTGATGCCTGTGTCGACATTGATTCCACCTGTCCACAGACCTATTGGGTTTATTTTTGTTGCTCGTGGCACGATTCTTTTAATTTCTTCGTTGGTTGTGTTAGACCAGCAGATAGTCAATTCGTCTGTGTCTTCGTTTAATACTATCTTTCCATCGTATGCGTGGTCTGCGTACAATGCTTTACATATATTTAATGCTGTTCTGTGGATTGCTGGCATTGGAAATCCTGCGAATACCCCATTATCGCCACAGCTCAGTTCTTTTTGGTTCTCTGCTAAGCAGGGATCTTGTGGTACTTCTATGTATTCAAACTTTTCAAATTCTTCGCCACTGATTCTTTCTGCTATGGATTTTACCATTGCGTTTGGAATCATAACGGATGTTTCACCTGTGACAAAGCAGCATCCATGTCCGATAAGCACTTCGAATGCGCACTTTGGGTTTTCTACCAGTCTGTAACAATAATCGACCAGCGCACCTGCGATTCGGTCTGCTATTTTATCTGGGTGAGCCATCGAAACCTTTTCAGTTATTTTCATTTTTTACTCCTTTATTAGTGTATAAAGTTTTTTTGTTGATATATTTAATAATTGCATTGCTTTTGTGACACTTTCGTATTTTATACCGTTTATGTAAATTTCTCTTTTTCTTTTGCTCGGTTGTCCTTTTTTCTTAATACTTATTTTTTGTTTTGTTTCTAAACTATGATGTTTATTTTGGAATGGATTATTATGAAGTCCACGTTCTCTTTGTCTTTGTTTAAGTGTTCCATAGTTTGCATTATATATTCTATCGCACCATTCAAGGTTTTCCACGTTATTATTTCCAGGATTTTCATCTTTATGGTTTATTTCTGGAAGATTTTTTGGATTAGGAATAAAAGTTTCCGCAACAATTCGATGAACGGTTTTATAATATCTTTTTTTGTTTCGGTATAGATAAACTGCCATATATTTTTCTTTTTCATATTGTCGAAGCTGTTTTCCATATTTGTTATAAACAGTTCCATCTGTTCTTACGGTATAATCTGGAAACCCAAACACAGCTTTTTCTGTGATTTTCATATTTTTCCTTTTAGTTTAATTTTATTGCTTTTTTTCCTGTAAAATCTTCCCATCGTTTAATAATAACATCAACATATTTTGGATCTAGTTCAGTTGTGTAACACGTTCTATTGGTTTGTTCACATGCTATAAGTGTTGAACCACTTCCAGCAAACAAATCCAAAACAATTTCTTCTTGTTTTGTGCTGTTTCTAATTAATCTTGCCATAAGTTTTATTGGTTTCATTGTTGGATGAACCTTATTTGCCTTTGGTTTGTCTTCATATATGACGGATGTGTCCAATTGTTCTACAAGTTCTTTGTATGCCCTTTTTAATTCTTCTTCGTTCATCAAATCGATTGCTTCCATAGTTGTGGTTTGTTTTCTGCCACCGTTCCAAGTATGTGCTGCACCGTCTGTCCATCCGTATAAGCATGGTTCGTGTCTGAATTGGTAGTCTTTCCTTCCCAATATTAATGTGTTCTTTACCCAAATCAAGTTTTGTCTTATTTGTAAATCTGCATTTTTTGTTGCTTGATAAAAGTTGTATGCTTCAATATCTGCATACCAAATATAAAAGACCGCACCAGATTTTAAGTGTTCTTTTGCTGTTATAAATGCTTTTGTTAAGAATTCTTGAAACTGTTCGTCACCCATCTGGTCGTTTTGAATAGTTAAACTGTCTTTTGTTTTTCCTACATAACTGACGTTATAAGGTGGGTCTGTCAGCAATAAATCTGCTTTTTTGCCATTCATTAATTTTTTTATATCTTCTGGTTCGGTTGCTGATCCGCACATTAATCTATGGTTGCCCAATTGATATATATCGCCAAGTTTAGATTTTGGTTCTTCTGGGATGTCTGGTGTGTCGACTTCCACGACTTCTTTTGTGTCGAAGTCTTCGGACATGTCTACTTTGAGTCCGTATGCTTCGAGCAGGATTGGTTCGAATTTCATTTGCAGGTCTTCGATGTTCCAATCTCCACCAAGTGTGTTATGTCCTAATACTGCTTCTTGTATTTCTTCCTTGGTCAGTTCGCGCTGTGCGACCATGCATTCTATTTCTGCGTTTGGATCCTGTTCTTTGAACACTAACCATCTTGCGTGTCCTGATAGAATCATATTGTGGCAGTCCACGATTATACGGTGTGTGTATCCATTTTTCTGCATTGACCGTTTCAAACCTTTCAGTGTTTCCTTTGTAATGGTTCGTGGGTTGTCTGGGTTTGGGTGCAGGTCGGACACCTTGCGGATTTCGTGTTTCCATCTTCCGTCATCAAATTTGGTTTTCTGTTCTGGCATTTTTTTCTTCCTTTCTTTTATAGTATGATTTTAGGGATATTTGCGCCCTGTGTTTTCTGTACGAAGCCTTTTTTGCAAGTTTGGCTCGTTTTTTAAGTATTTTATCTCGGTGTCGCCAGTAATATGCGCGTTGATTTTTATTTTTTTCGTTCATTTTTATTTTCCAACAAGTATCTTTTGTATCTTTTCCACTTTTGTTTTTTCACTGATTCTATAACTTTCTGGGCTTCGGGTGTTATCTGGCTGATGTCTATTCTTGATTGTACGGATACGAAATGGGGTTTTTTAAGTCTTTTTGCTGTGCATTGGCTCAGTCGCACCATCACTGCTTTGCTTCCAAATATCTCTGTGATCCACCATCCTTCTTTGTATACATCGCATAAATCAGTTTTCCGATATTCGTACATCGGGTTATGGAAATTCTTTGGTTCTTCAATCATTATTCCACGAAGTCTTTCCAGCATGGAAACTTTATCTCCCTTTTTATGATTTTTACTTTATCACTGTTTTGAAGTGCCGTCAATCTTTTTTTGATTTCGACTGTGACTGGTGTGTGGCTTTGTGTTTCTTCTGTTATGTAAAATCTTATTGGCATGTTATCCTTCTATTATTTTCATTGTATCTGCTATTCTTTGGTTGCGTGCATCTTCTTTCATTCTTTCTTCTAGAAAGTGTAATTTTATATATGCGTCTGTTGCTTTCTCAAAATATTGGCTAACGCTATTTTTTAATATTCTTATTTCTTTTTTTGCTGTTTTAAGTTTGTTTTCAAGTACTAACAAATCATCAAGATAGCACCATTTTACACCAATATCGTGCGCATCTTTGCCAGGAATATTCCAACCATACATTGTCCAATAAACCCATTTTCCATCTTTACTAACTTTTAGTTTGTCGTCAATGGCTTCGTGAAAACCTGGTTTATGCCAAATTGTCATTTTTAATCCTTTATCATTTTGTGTTGGTTTTTCATCATTTGTTTCAGTTGTTTAAGTTCGTGGCGGTGCAGTCGCATGTTTCCAAGAATTCTTTTTTCATTTCCCCACTTTGATTGTAGTTCGTATAACATGTGACCGATTCGGTTTTTTTCTTTTTTTGCTGATTCTATCGCCTGGTCTGCTTCCAGCATTTGTCTTTTTGTATCTTTGATTGCGGCTTTGAGTGCTTCGCACTTTTCTTCCTGTGCTTCAATCTGTTGCAGGCAGTAGTCTAGGTCTTGGTCTATCATTTTGAGTCCTTTTCTTGAAATAAATGTGATTTTTTCACATTTTTCGTTGAATTTTGTGTAGTTTTTATATCTTTTTGCACATCTCGTACGTTTTCTTTTATCAATTCGTAGTTGCAGTGTGGGCAGACAGCAGAATCTCTAAACATTGATCCTTGTTTTACCCACGCCATATTGAATTGTTTAAGACAGACGGGGCATGTGACTATTTCTATATTGAATTTCATTCTGTCCATCCTTGTATAATATTATAATTCTGGAACTGCACAGGCTGACAAGCGGACAGCATAAGTAGCATAAGTAGTATTCTCATTACGCAATCCTTTGTCCAAGTTTAATTTCCCAGCATCTATCAAGACCTAAATCGTTCGGTTGTGAGGTTGTTTGTATCTCTATTATACGAAACTTCATTGTTGTTGATGTATAACCTTTGTGGAATACAACAGTGTCGTATGGTCTGCACACGATTTTTTTATTTGCTGTTTCTAAACCCCAGAATCTTTTGTTCCAATACGGTTTAATTTCTCGATATTCGCTGGTCTTTTCGCCAGATTCTATCTTGTCATACCATTTTCTTTTCAATACAAGATGTAAAGTTTTTGGTGTATTTTCTTTACTTTTCATTGTCGCCACCTTTTTTCTCAATGCCAAAATCTATTAGAAACTTGTTTGCCACATCGTGTATCACACGACTATTTAATGGTGTTGCTGTTATTGTTTCTATCGTATCAACTGCTGCTTCAAGTGTTTTAATAGTTCGGTCAATGTATTCCCAAACATCTCTTGTTGCAATAAAGTTAAAACTTGCATCACAGCCCCAAGTTCCACACTGGAATTGCCCACTTGTGCCAATCGGTTCTAGTTTTTTATTACAGAACGGACAAACTAATTCTTTACTCATTGTCGCTACCTTTGTAAATAATATCGTCATCTGGTTTTACTGGTTCGCAGTGTTTATAATCATATTCATCGTTGCAAACAAATTGTGGTTCTTTGAAAGTTTCTGTGTCTATACTTGTCAATATTCCACAAGACGAATTAGTGTTATCATCATCCCAAAACCAACACACCTTTCCAATCCACTTGCGTTGTTCTGCAAACTTATCTTGCACATTTACTGGACGACTTTTGGCATCTGGTTGCACATTTTCTGGACGAGTTTGTCCATCATACCAATCAGAATCTTTGTCGTGTTCATAAACAAGTGCATTGACAGCATCTACAAGTTCGTTGATTTTTCGAACTATCGTATTTATTATTTTTGTGTTGCATTCTACATTTATAAAAGGCCCATCTCGATTAGTGATTTCATATTCACTTAATTTTTCAATCATCATTATTCTCCCCTTGTTTCATATCCTGTGAAGATGTTATAGTTCTGGTAGTCCATCAATGGCGAACATCCACATAGTAATATTGCTAGTAGTAAGATTTTCATTTTATATACCGATTGCGTTTCTGTACATTTTGATTAATTCGTCTTCTTCGAATAGTTGGTCTGGGTCTTTGGCACGAAGTTTTATGCATTGTTTAATGTATTTTGGCTCGTATCCTGCTGATTTTGCTTCATCCATGACGGTCTTAATGTCTTGTTGGATGTTTTCCATATCTTGTTGTAAGTTTTCGATTCTTTCTACGAATCTCAATAAAAGTCCTGCATCGATTTGTTTATTCATGTTGTTTCTCCTTATGTTAGTGCCAGGTTTCTGATAGAATCCGCCTGGCTCGGATTTGTCCTGGTAGTTAGTACGGAAGGAATGAAAGTCTACCATCTATCAGATTAGTATTGAGCCAGCGCATCAAGTTCAGGTTTCAAATCTTGTTTTATCGCATCCTGTTCCAACTGTTCTTTCTTGTCTTTCCAGGCTTTAATCCATTGTTTGTATTCTGGTGTTTCTTTTCCGTACAGGTCGATTGCCTTTGCATAGAATTTCATGACCGTATCTTTTGTCATTTTGTCCATTCCTGCCACGACGGTTTCGATTGACGGTTTTTCGTATCTGGCTTTGATTCCTGCTTTCACTGTTTCGCCTTCTGGCAAATCTTCGCCTGCATAGATGTACAATCCAAGTCCGAACATGCCTATATTTTTCACAAGGCATCGCATGATTGCTGTGTTTATATCGAACATGGTTGCTGCTTCAACAGTTTTTTCGTCTGTGCCACCTGTTTTATAATTCTTGACGGTATATGTGTATGGTTTGTTTTTCATGGCCTTGTTTGCACCGTTCATAACTGGAAGCCACATTGTTTTCCATTCCTGCCCATCTGTCATTCTGGTTTCTACCATGTATCCAAGGTCTTCATCAAACAGGTATGGTTTCCCATCCCAGTGCACGATTTCGTAATCTGCCTGTGGGCATTCTTCTTTGAATTTTTTCCATGCCCACGCCCATGATAGATATGTTAATTCTGTGTTGCCACTTTTTTTGGTTTCTGTGTAATCGCTTACGTCAATCTTGCATAATTTACTGAATGTTGGTTCGATTATCAAGGTTTCAATTGGATGTAATTCGTTTTCCATGGTTATTTCCTTTTTTTGTATTTCTTTGTAGTTTGAATCCATCTGCCGTTTTTTCTGTATATTCTGGTTAGGTAGTGCAGAATTGGTTCTTTTTCAAACAGGTTAATTATTTTCTACCTTTGGTTAGCAGTGATGCGCGGTACATATACAGTTGTTTCTGCGCAGCGGTTCTGGCATTTGGTTGTGCCAGAATCTCTTGCAGGATGCGTACCACTTCTTCTTTGTGGGTTCGCTTGTTCATTTTATCTCTCCTTCATCTTCTTCTGCCATTTCTTTATTGGCCTGTGCCAGTGCGTTTTTGTATATTTCTTCGTAGTCTAGTTTTGTTTCTTCATTTTGGCACAGGTCGCGGATGTATATTTCTTCCTGTGCCATAGCGATGTCTAGTGCGTGGTGCAATGCTGTGGTTAAGCATAAGTGTGCCATTTTCGCGTTTCCATCGCGCAGGTCTTTTGCTGCCCTGCCCATCCAGAACAGCACTGTTTTTGTTTCTGATTTAATTCTGTTTTCTGCATATACTCTTAATGTCATGATGTATCTCCTTATTTGATTCTGATTGTTGTGCCTGTTTCAAGTGTAGCCAGTGTTATTTTCTGGTCACCGACCTGTACGAACAGTTCGCCATCTGTCATTGCTTCTTTGATTGCTGTTTTGTTTGGTGTTTTTGTGATTGTGCAGTATTGATCTGGAAGGAATGTTTCTGCATCGTCTGTAAGCACGACTTTGGCAGGTGTTTTTGCGACTGTTACTGTGTATGTACCGAAGTCTTTTTTATCGATCTGGTTGGCTTCCATGTACCATTTACACATGCCTTTAAGGAATTCGCGTTTGTTGTCCAGTGCTTTTATCTTTTTTTGGATTCTTTGCACTTCTGCTTTCAGTGTATCTATTCTGCCAGCGCAGTCGGACATGTAGCGAAGGATTGATTCCATCTTTGTGCCGATGTTTTGTTCTAATTCGGTTTTTGCTGATTCAAGTATTTCTTGTGTTTCTGGATCTTCGTTTTCTGTTAACAATGTGTCGATTGCTTTCAGTTGTTCATCCATTTCATATAAGCTATATTTTGTATCCATTTTGTACTCCTTTGTTTTGGACACTTTCAGTCTATCATATTTGATTTTTATTGTCAACTGTTTTTTGATTTTTATTTTTTGGCTGAAATCTGCTGAATTGTTAGTGGTCTACCGATTCGGTGTTGTGTATCAATTAGTTCTTCTGGCGATTCGGATTCGTTGTTTGCTACGATGTCTACAAGTTTATATATTGGTGTTGGAACGTCGCCTGTTGCTCTGTTGTATAGGTTTTTTAGTCCGCCTGCCAGTGTAATTGCGTTTTGTTGGGTTGGTGTTGCCAGTGCTATCACGTTATCTTTTTCCCAGAATGCACCAGATAGATATGCTGAAAGTGCTTCATAAAATGGTCTGGATTCTGTTTGTTTTTTAATCCTTATGAAGTCGTTTATTGTTGGATATTTTCCAAATCTTGCTGTTTCTGCATATTTTTCATCGTGTATAAGTTGGTTTAGAACGTTTGCGAATTGTTTCAGTGTCCATTGGTATGCGTGAAGTGCATTGTATATTGCATCTATGTATTCTGCTGGTGGTTCTGGAAGCTGGAACATTCTGCCGAAGCTGATAAGGTATTCTGTCATATATTGTCTTGGTGTTTTGGTCATTACAGTTCTCCTTTAAGCATTTTTTGTAATTTTGCGTGGTTTTCTATTTCTTTTATTTCTTTCAGCGACATTCGTGGTGCTTTTCCAGCAATCTTGTATTTTTCTTTTACCCACTCTCGTAGTTTATGCTGCCAGTTATGGATCGGTATTCCATTGCCTGCAACCCATCCCTGCGCTGCATAGTGGTGGAAGAAGTCGGTTGCCTGCTCTGGTGTACATTTGAAACCACCCATACCTGCTATACTGTTTTGCCGTTCTGCATATAACAAGACTT
The DNA here is from genome assembly GCA_017505635.1 of Oscillospiraceae bacterium. Taxonomy (GTDB): domain Bacteria; phylum Bacillota; class Clostridia; order Oscillospirales; family Ruminococcaceae; genus RGIG3102. Next base: position 31,810 of record JAFVOU010000028.1, read on the forward strand.
CTTCGATTGTTGGTGTTTTCTCTTTTCCCCCTGTAACCACCTTATTACTTTCTTCTCTTGTTGTCGTATCGGTAACCGATTCGGTTTGTTTTTTCTTTCCTGCGCCGATTCGTTTTCCACCGTAATTATTGCTGAATTCTTTGCATACAATATTTTTCTTTAATAAACTAAATACTGTTTTACTTAATACAGATACAGAATCAGATACAGATACAGATACATATGCGTTTTCATTTTGATTTTCAATTTGATTATCAAATTGATTAAATGCTGATATAATTGCCTTATATAGCACTTCTGCTCGTTCGTTTTCTGGTAATTGCTGAATCAGTTCTATCTGCTCTTTGAAGATTCTACAGGCGATATTTTTCTTGTCTTGCATTGCTCGATCCTTTCTTTCAAATTGGGTGGGGCTTTGTTTATGATTTGGACCGAGCTTTGTTTCAAAGCCCCATGTTGCTCTCTCGGTCTGAACATAACATTATCATGGAATTTTTGCAAGTCAATTATTTTTCATGTTTCTTGGTTGCTTTCCTGCAAGGCTGCGCTGGAACAGTTTTTTGTTCTCTTCTCTTATTGCTGTCCATAATATCTTTTCTTCGCGCGTTCTGGGCTGGAATACCGTTTCACCTTCCGTTGTATCCCCACGATTCCAATTGTCTAACTGATTCGCTTTGCATGCCGTATTCAATAGTGTTGCCAGTCGGTATCTATCTATCTTCATGCCTACCTGAAACCATTCTTCTGTTGGTATAATGATTCGTGATGTCTTGTTGTACATTGTTGCCCTTTGTCAATATTTTATGATTCTACGAACGTATATTCTGGGTATTTGTATTCGAATATCTTCTTTTTTATGCGGTATTTATCGGTTTTAAACCCTTTTGTATCTTCTACAATCTTCTTTCCGTTCTTTTCGTATACGAAGTCTGCTATGTATGTGATTGGTCTTATTTTATTTCCCTGGTTGTTTGTGTATGCAGGTTGCAGTTCAAACTTTACCTGTCTTTCTAGGTTTTTTATTACACCGATTTTGTTAAGATATTCCAATTCCTGTCCGCGTTTTGCTTCTTTTTTGCTGTCGTATGTGGTTTCTCCCACTGTGCATTTCTTTGCGTGGTATTTGCTTTGTTTGATCCAGTACATGCTTTATCCTATTGTCAGTTCGAATTCGTCTGGTGTTCTGTCCAGGAAGAACGCAACTGCGTTTCTGCTGTTTATAACTGCACCTTTGGTTTTGTTTAATCCCAACAGCAAGCATCCGTCAGTATCTGCTGCGGTGTTGCCAGAATGGATCCGTACGCCTGTAAAGTTTGGCACGTTCAATATTTCTGGAAGTTTTGCTTGGAATCTTGGTGAATATGTCTTTTTTACCTTGTATGTTCCTGCTGGTATTGCTGTTTTTCCTGCGATTTTCTGTGTTCTAACTGTATCTTCCAGTGTGTCGCAGAAGTATGCACCGTCAATGTACAGTTTTCCAATTGTATATTCTGTTCCTTTGAACGTTCTTTTTACTTCAACTTTCATAGTTCTCTCCCTATTTTATGACTTTTTGTGCCAAATATGCTGCGATTATAATTGCCAGCGCAAAGAACGCCCACTTCCATCGTATCTTTTCTTGTGTTATTGCTGCCTTTTCTGCTTCGCATGCCGACACTGTTGCTTTTATACCTGCGCTAACCGCATTTATTTGGCTCTGGACAGCCTTTGTGTTGCACTCTGGTGTAAGTGTAGCACTTATCGCATTAAGCGATTCCTGAGCCGAATTTGCGATTGTTTCTGTTGATGGTGTATTTGTGGTGCATGCTGCAAGAAGAAGTGGTATTAGAAGTGGTTTCATTTTGTAACCCTTTGGTTGCGTTTTATAAATTATCTTTTACGTTATGCTGGTATAATGTAAAACATAATTTACATTTTAACCTTTTTGTCGTTCTCGTGCAATAAGATTCATCATTGGAACGTCTGCGTCTAATTGTTTTTGTAAATCTTCCTGGGTTAATGCGCATCTGGTGGCACCGATTCCGCGTGGCTCTGCTATGTAGAATACTTGACCTGTTGCACCTGTTATCTTATACACTGTGAATGTGTAGAAGTTTCCTGCAATCATGATACCGATTCGTTTTTTCACTTTATTAAACCTATTAATTCAAGTATTCTCTGTCCTGCCAGCGCAATGCATCCAATCATAAGTATTATGAATATCTTTCCCATTGGGTTTTTTGCGATGCTTTTTAATTCTTTCCAGATTATTCCGTCTTTGCGTTCTTCGTCAACTGGGCTGTTCATGCGCTGGACAATAAGGTCAATCTGTCCGCCCTGTCTGGCTTGTTCTATTTTGAAGTCTGCCATGGATTGTTTTATGCCATTGATGTCTTTTTCTATCTTCTCGACTTTCTTGTCCATGCGAATATAGTCCTTTGCCTGTGCTTCGGCTAATTCCACGTCATAGCCGTTTACGCGACCTTTTTCATGAATCTTTTTAAGAACTTCCAGTTGTGCGCACATTATTTCTTTTTCCATTCGTCAAACGTCATTGGGTTTTGTTCCCACCAGTTTTCTTGATTGGTGTAATCTCTTAAATATGTGCGGTATGCTGCATACTGTTTGATTTCTTCTGCGCTGTATGGCGAATCAAGCAGTTGTGTGTAGTCTGTTATATTCAGGTAATAATCTCTGCAAGCACGAACCGATACTTTCTTTTCGTCTTCTGTCGGTTCTGGTTGCGCTGGTGCATAACCTGCCACATACCACCTGCTATTATAAGCCTGTTCTACATCCATCAAGGTCATACCGATTTCAATGTAGTATTCGTCTGTGCATCCAACACCGACTTGAACTTCTTTTGTTTTATCATCGATAATCTTTGCGTATCTATTTTCTGCCATTGTTATCTCCTTATGCTGTTCTGCGCCATACGTTTACTGTGTAAGCAGTTGGGCGAATTGTTGCGCTTTGTCCGTAGATTGAATTAACATTTTGTATTGAAAATCCCATAGAACAAAAAGTGCCATCATTGCCACCGCCCCTTAAATGATATGTTGCATCGTTGTTATACCAGAAAAGTGTATTATCTGAAAATGTGTCACCAATACAGAATCTACCAATTCTCCCCAAAATGTTTGGTTGCCCTGCCGCAACATAAGCGTTAGCACCCCTTGTTTCTGATGTTCCTGCCAATGTTCCGCTAGCCAACAAGTATCTACCTTGTATCTGTGTCCACGTAGAACCTGGTATTAAGGTTGCCAATGGACAAGTGCTTTGTGTTCCAATGTAAATTGAGCCTACTGGGTATAATGTATTAAGTGTCATAACCATCAAATCGTTATAATCAAATGCGTGGAATACTGTTTTTGGTTTAAAACTTGTAATGGTTCCGTTTAATACTGAAACAACACAATTCATCGGTCTTTGAGTTATTGTTGTTCCTATATAATTACAGTTTTCTGGTTCTTTGTATGTATAATAATTAGCATTTGTTGTGCCTGATAAAAACCCACACTCTACATCATTATGAGTATAAGATGCAGAAAACGTTAAAGTTGTGACTTCGTTTATTGTATAAGGTGTGTTCTTCAAAGTTCCATCTGCATTTCTACCGTCTGGAATCAAACCTTTTACCCCTGGTAATGCAAATACAGTAGAGCCAATATAACCAAAACCATTAAATGTGTATTTAATATCGTTTATCTGTCCATTTGCTGTAATTACAGCCA
>JAFVOU010000029.1 GCA_017505635.1 Oscillospiraceae bacterium
ACATATCGGGGATGTAATCGGTTTGACTGAATTACAACAATTTTTCCCGAACCTATTGAAAAACGAAAATCAAAATGGTATAATCTCAAACGTTGCTAAGTGTGGTGAAAAGTCATCCCTTGATGCTATACTGCACAGGCTAAGATTAAAAGTGAAAAATAATTGATTAATTCAGTTACATAACTTTATACCTTTTACAGAACCACACTTTTCAGGTGTGGTTCTGTTATTTTTAAATATACAATAATAAACCTTATACAATTTAAGCTGCTGTTTTTTATCGTTTTCGACAAATATTGCTGTATTAACAAAAAATACATATTTTTTTGTTAATATTGTATTGTAAACACAGACATTTTATATTAAGATATATATAGTTAAGATAGTTAACAATAAATCACCATTACAATAGCTGCAGATATGTTTGTCTGCAGATAATACGGAGGTTATTTTTATGAAACTTGTTGTAGTTGGCGGTGTTGCAGGCGGTGCTTCTGCTGCTGCCCGTGTAAGAAGACTTGATGCATACGCAGAAATTGTTATGTTCGAAAGAGGCGAACACGTTTCTTTCTCCAACTGCTGTCTGCCTTATCACCTTAGCGGTACAGTTGCAAGCAGCGATGCTCTTGTTCTTATGACCCCTGAAAAATTCAAAAAACAGCACAATATCGATGCAAGAACAAACAGTGAAGTTATCGACATCAAACGTGACGAAAAGAAAGTTGTTGTTAAAAACCTTTTAAGCGGTGAAGTTTACGAAGAATGCTATGACAAACTTGTGCTTGCACCGGGTGCAAACCCAATTATGCCAAAAAGCATTGCAGGCATTGACCGTGCAAATGTTTTTGCTGTAAGAAATGTTACAGATATCCGTGCAATCAAGGCATATATGGACAAACCTGAAACACAGAACGTTGTTGTTGTAGGCGGCGGATTTATCGGTGTTGAAGTTGCAGAAAACCTTAAAGAAGCAGGTAAAAATGTAAGCCTTATTGAAGGCGCAAACCAGATTATGGCTCCTTTCGACTATGATATGGTTCAGATTCTTCACAAGGAACTGGATGACAACGGCGTTGAACTTTATCTTTCCAGCACACTTACTGCTATCGAAGACGGCTTTGTAAAAGCTGTTAAGGACGGTGAAGAATTTACTGTTAAAGCAGATGCTGTTGTTATGGCTATCGGTGTTGCACCGGAAACAACACTTGCTGTAAAAGCAGGCCTTGAAATTGGCGAAACAAGAGGCATCAAGGTAAACCACCACTACCAGACAAGCGACCCTGACATCTATGCTGTTGGTGATGCTATCGAAATCTTTAATGCTATGACACACAAACCGGGCAGACTTGCACTTGCAGGCCCTGCACAGCGCCAGGCACGTGCCGCAGCAGACCATATGTACGGCCTGCATCACAACAACAAAGGCTACATCGGTTCTTCCTGTATCCGTGTATTTGGTCAGAATGCAGCTTCCACAGGTCTTAATGAAAAAGCTGCAAAAGCTGCCGGCTTTAACTGCGACAGCGTAATGGTTCTTCCAAACGATAAAGTTGGTCTTATGCCTGGTGCGCACTACATGGTATTCAAACTTGTTTTTGAAGTGCCTACAGGCCGAATTCTCGGTGCACAGGCAATCGGTATGGGCAATACAGACAAACGTGTTGACGTTATTGCTGCTATGATTACTATGGGTGCAACTCTTGAAGACCTTAAAGAACTTGAACTTTGCTACAGCCCTGTTTTCGGCACAGCTAAAGATATTGTAAACTTTGCTGCAACAGTTGGTCTTAACGTACTTTACGGCAGATTTAAACAGGTACATGTTGACCAGGTTCGCTCTCTTGTAGAAAGCGGTGCTTATATCGTTGACGTTCGTGAAGAAAACGAATATGCGGCCGGTCACCTTAACGGTGCACACAACATTCCTCTCAGCCAGCTGGAAGAAAGAATGCACGAAATTCCAAAAGATGTTCCTGTATATCTCCACTGCCGTTCCAGCCAGAGAAGCTATTATGCTGTTTGTCGTCTTCAGAGCTATGGCTACACAAATGTTACAAACATCAGCGGCTCTTTCCTTGGCATAAGCCTTTATGAATATTTCAACGACAAAAAGCTTGGCCGCACACCTATTATGGATAAATACAACTTCAAATAATATAATCTTATCTGATTGTATATACTGTAGTAACTGACCGGAACAGATATATCCGGTAAAAATAAATCTATATGGAGGAAACAATTATGGCAGAAAAAATGACAGTTGAAAAAGCAGCAGAAATTTTGGGACAGGGTTTCCATTGTTCTCAGTGTGTAATGTGGCACACAGCTGAAGCACTTGGTATGGACAAAAAACAGGCTCTTAAAATGACAGGCGGTCTTGGCGGCGGATGCTTCCACGGCGATGTTTGCGGTGCTGTAAGTGCAGGCGTTGCTTCTCTTGGTCTTAAATACGGTTACTGCGAACCAAACTCTGCAGAACAGAACGCTATTCTTATCAGCAAAGTTAACGAACTTGAAGCACGTTTTATCGAAAAGAACGGCAGCATTGTATGTAAAGAACTGCTTGGCGGTCTGAGTTTTGCAGTACCTGAAGAAGCAGCAAAAATTATGGAAAACGGCCTTGCAGGCGTTATCAAAAACTGCCCTAAATACTGCGCAGACGTATGCGAAATTCTTGATGACATGATTGATGAACTTAAATAAGTTTTCCGCACATAGCAAAAAGGAGATGGTTTAAAACCATCTCCTTTTTTTGTAAAAATAATCTTTATTAAGCCGGAAAACCTGTGCTGATAAATTGCCGGGTTAACCTCAAACTGTCTTACAGCCGCTTTTCAAGGCATACCAGATTTACATCAGGAATACCATTGAACACGCAGGGAACAATCGATACCTCTTTGTATCCAAGCTTTTTGTATAACTTGCGGGCAACTGTATTTTTTTCATTTGTATCCATACGAAGTTCGGGACAGTTGTTGTCTTTTGCATACTGCTCGTAAAATGCAACCATCTTTGTTCCGATACCTTTTTTGATACAGGACGGGTTTACCACAAGAGTGTGCAGCACCATAACCTGATGCTCATCGGCCTCAAATTCCCAGGTTGCTTTTTCATATATAGGGCCCTGATACTGATTTATTATTGCTGCCGAAACAATTTCTCCCTGCTCTTCTGCAACAAACAGCCAATCCTTTTCAAAGGCATTCTGCGCCGTGGATTTTAAAGGATATATTCCTTTTATCCAGCCTGTGTACAGGTTGCCTTTTTCGATTTCGGTGTGAATTTCGTCGTAAATTTTTGCAACTGCATCGATATCATTTGCATTTGCCCTGCGGATAATCATAATAAACCTCCGTAAAATTTTTGTAATGTATGATGTGTGTATTTACAGGATATCGCGGAACCCTTTGCCCATTACCTCGCTTGTGTTGGTAATCATTGTAAAGGCATTAGGGTCGATTGTTTTAACCATTGTCTGCAGTTTTATTGCCTGACGTTTGCCAAGCACAGTGAATATAACTGTTTTTCCCTGATCGGTAAAAGAACCTTTTGCTTCCATCTGTGTAGAACCGCGTTTAAGCTCGGTGGAAATAAATTCTGCAATCTCTTCAGGTTTTGTTGTGATGATTGTAAAATATTTGCAGAGATTAAAATTTTCCATAACAGAGTCAATCATAAACACTTTGATAAACATACCCATTGTGGAGAACATACCTGCTTCCATACCAAATATAAAATAGCAGGAAATAACAACGATGGAGTCGCAGATCATAAGTGCTTTGCCGATATCTTTAACAGAAGTGTACTTTTTGATAATCATGGCTATAATATCCGAACCACCGGAAGAAGCCTGAACATTGAACAGTACTGCCGCTGCAACTGCATGAAGTACCACGCTGAAAATCATTTCCATCAGCGGTTCGGTAGAAAGTGTATGTGCCAGTGGAATAAATCTTTCAAAAACCGCAAGTTCTGCAGAAAGAACAAGTGTTGCTATTGTAGTTTTAAGCCCGAAACTTTTGCCAAGAAATATAAAGCCTACAAAAAGCAGAATGATATTGATTACAGAAGACATTGTTGCAGGTGCACCAAACCCAATTGCACCGCTGATTGCAATACACAGACCGCTGATTCCGCCAAAGCAAAAGCTGTTTGGAATATTCAGAAAGTATGTACATATTGCCATAAGTGTTATGGCAAAAAATATTGTGTACAGTTCTTTAAATGTAAGTTTATTGGATTTTACAAATGTTTTAAGCATAGCATTCCTTTCGGGGTTATTCATCTACCTTCTGTACAAGATGCGTCTGCAGAGATTTTTCGATTGCTTTGAGTACTTTTAAAACGTAAACTATATCTTTTGGTGGAACAATATCAAATTTTCTGTTTTCTGTCACACAATCCGCAAAATATTCTGTCTGCAATTTATAAGGATTGTATACATCTGCTGCCAAACATTCCGCATCTTTATTTTTGTGATAAATAACCAAATTATTTATATTAATTTTGTCAACTTTGCTATTATACACTTTTTTATTTAAATATTCAACAGCTGCACTGCTGCCATTTATTCTTATATTTGTACAAAAATCCCAGCTGCCTGTAATATCCATAAAACCTTCTGCCACAGCCGAAACTCCACATTCGAAATCAAGCACCGAAGACACATTATTCCAGCATCCGTTTTCCGTCTGCATACCCACAGCATAAACACTTTTAACCCTGCCAAAAACATGACAAAGCCAGTCAATATCATGAATATGCAGGTCATACAGACCTCCACCTGATTTTTGCGGGTCTTTATGCCAGCTGCACCAGTCCGGATGTGCTGACAGACGATGTGCATATACATTTGTTATATTTCCCAGCTTTCCGCTGTCTGCAAGCTGTTTTATATACACATATTCGGGCCAGAAACGCACCACCTGCATAACCATAATCCGCACATTGTTTTTATCTGCCAGTGCAAAAAGGTTTTCTGCCACTTCTGCATCAAGCACAAACGGCTTTTCGCACATTATATGTACCTGTTTTTCTATTGCTTTTTTTACTATATCTTCGTGAGTAAATGTAGGAGTACATATAAGCACAGCATCCGGTTTTTCGGTGCTGTACATTGCATCTGAATCTGTGTAGCAACTGATACCATATTTTTCTGCAAACGGCTTTGCTGTCTCTTCCCGCCTGCCAAGCACTGCTGTGACTTTTACCTTTTCGCTGTCAGCCAATGCCTGCATATATGTATGGGCAATATTTCCCGGACCTATAATTGCAACTTTCAACATAATTTTTCCGCCTTATATAATTTATAATTTATTTTACCATATAAAAAGCTTTAAAAACAGCCGTAAACACAAAATACCCTTCGTATTTTTGAAGGGTATTTTTGCTTATATTATTTAAGATTGTCTTTTGCAGAATATTCAAAATTGTCATCCAGCGGGAACAAAGGTCTTGGAACTTTTGTATATGGCAAAGTTTTTAAGTCTTCGTTTGTGCTGCCCTTTGTAAGTGCCATAATTGCACGCTTTGCAAAGGATTCGTGATGGTCGCCAAGATATCCCAGTTTGCAAACCACGATATCAAGCTGATTAGGGTCATATCCAAGGTCAAGATAAAGATGACTTGTTGCATAACCTATGTGTTTTTCGGCAATAATTACGTCCACACCATGTGTGCTGAACACAGCAATATCGCTTTTCATTTTACCGAAAGAGGACCATTCTTTTACATACTGTTTAACAACACCTGTTGCAGTTACAGGACTTGTTGTTGTGCTGTCAAATTTAGCACCGAAAGTGAGTGTGATTTCCTGACCTACTTTACCTTCACATTCTTTTGTTGCGATTGGGTCGTAGATACCGCCATAAAGCACAGGAGCTTTAAGGGAAGCTGTTCTTTCATCTTCCATTATACGTTTAAGGAAGCCTGTACAGTCAGAGGAAGAACCTGCTGTTGGGTTATCACCGGAATCGGAAATGTAAACAGGAGTTTCGCCGTTTTTGATTGCTTCGAATGCTACATCAAGAGTTTCTGCTTCGCTGTAGGTTTCGGTCTGGAAACAGAATTCGTATCTTTTGCTCCATACATATTCAGCAAGACGCAATGCTTCTCTGTCTGCAATTTCCTGAGTCTCTGCAACCACATATATAGCCATAGAACTGTCTTCGTTGTCTGCCCAAGGGAAACCCATAAGATGGGATGCTGCAAGAACACCAGGTTTCTTTTCTGTTTCACGGAATTCGTTGATGATTGTAATCATTGGTTCAACAACTGTGGAGGACTGTTCGCCTGCGATGATGATAGGCACGCGTACCCATGCAGATTTTGCCTGTACACCGCGGTCAAGGGCAGCAATTGTAAGTCTTGCTGCGTGTTCGCCTGTTTCGGTGCAGTCGGTATGTGGTGCACATTTGTAACCTACAAATCCGTTGCAGTTATTGTGCATACGGTCAGTCATTGTTGTGTGCATATCAAGTGAAGCAAAGATTGGAATATCAGGGAACAATTCACGCAGTTCTTCAAGGAAATAGCCTTCTGCTTCGCCCTGACCTTTAACACGCATTGAACCGTGAAGGGACAGTGTGATTGCATCAAGTGGTTTTTCGGCATTTGCTGCTTTTGCCATCTCGATAATTTCTTTTTTGATGCCCATATAGAAATCGTAGTCCACTTCACCGTTTGGAACAGCACGTGCAGAAACTGTTGGCACAACTTCGTACCCTGCATCCATAAGTGTTTTGCAAACACCTGTAAGAGAGTCGTTCTGACGGAAATTTTCGAAAAATTCTTTGCCTCTTATAACCATAAAATCCTTTTCGCCTGCTACGATAGGGTTAAAGGAATTGGATTCGTGATGCATTGCCGCAACTAAAACTCTTTTCATAAATACACACCTTTCTATATAAAAAACAGTTATTTTCTAATAAAAATATCGCACACAATCGTTTGTTTGTCAACAAAACTTACCGTAAATTTTTGCACAAAAATATCAGCATATTTTGCACATATTTTTCCCTCAGTTTTATTGACCTTAAATCACTGTTAGTGCTAAAATTTGTTATAGAAGATAATGATAAATTGTATGGAATCGGGTGATATTTTGAGTATCTTTTCAGAATTTCTCAACACATTGCATTATTCCGGTAAAAACGTACAAAGATTTATGCTTTGCGTTTTTATCAACGGCATTGTTATGAGTGCTTTGAGTGTTATGCTTGGCATCTATTACAGCAATATCGGATTGAGCGAATTTGCTATAGGCAATCTTTTATCCATAAGGACTTTCGGCAACAGTATCGGTGCATTTTTTGCCATATTTCTTGTACAGACCTTTGGGACAAAGCGTTCGCTGTATGTATCTTTTTCCACAATGATAATCAGTGGTATGATTTTTACAAACATCACACTGATGCCTGTTATGCAGGTTGCTTCTTTTTTATTTGGCGTTTGCCAGGCTATTTTTGCTGTTGTTCAGGCACCTTTTTATAAAAGTCACAGTGATGACCGAAACGTCGTTGCGGTTTTTTCTGCCAGTTTTGTGCTTACCAATATCGCAATGTTCAGCGGCAGTTTTTTGTTCGGTATTTTTTCTGACATTCTTGCAGGTATAGGCGGCACAGTTTTTGGCAGTCAGATGGTGCTTAACATCAGTTTTGTCCTGCTTGTAATTAACCTTGTTACACTTTCTAAAATTGAATTTGATATGGAACTTGCCAACAGCCGAAAAGGCAGCAAGTTTAAGGATTATCTGTCTATTCTTAACCGCGACAGTATGCTTTATATGCTTAAAACTGCCCTGATCGGCCTTGGTGCAGGGCTGATTGTTCCGTTTTTCAGTGTATATATCAAACACAGTCTGAACACTACCGACAGTGTTGTAGGTACCATTATGGCATTTGCACAGTTTGGCACAGTGCTTGGTGGTCTGCTTACTCCTATACTCAGCCGTCGCCTTGGCAGAGTAAAGTTTGTGCTTATATGTCAGGTTTTATCTGTACCTTTCCTTATTTCCATATCCTTCCCTCAGGGTGCTTTTATAATGGCAATAAGCTTTTTCTTCCGCAATTCACTTATGAATATGGCAAACCCTGTTCTGCAGAGTATGGCAATGGACCTTGTAGAAGAAAAACACCGTACTGTTATGAGCAGTATATTTACCCTTTGTGACAATCTTCTGCGTGCTGTAGGCACACAGGCCGGCGGCATTATTATGATGGCTGTAAGCTATAACACTCCATACTACATAACTGTTGTGCTTTATCTGCTCAGTGCCGTACTTATATACTGCGTATTCGGAAGAAATGAAAAATATAAAAATTTAAGATAACTGCTAAAAAGCAAATGTCATTCCACACTTTTGTTAAGTGGGGAATGACATTTTTATTTTACATATTTTTTACAGCAAAACTGTCTGATATACAAAGAACAGACCAAAAGCAAACAAAACAAGACAAGGCATAAGCTTTAAGTATTCTTTATATACTGATTTTGGGCTGCAGCCCATGGTCTGTATTGTAAGCAACTGGCACAGGTGCAGCGGCGAAAAGAAATATCCGCAGAAACTGCTTGCAAAAACAAAAAAGCCAAAAACAGTAATCTGTGTCAGAGAAAGATTTAATGCCATAAGCATCGGCATTATAATTCCCATAGCTGTATAACTTAAACCTGTAGTGACGGAAATAATAACCGCAAAAGCAAATATTGCAAGCGCAAGCACAATTCCCTGACTGTTTGCAAAAACGCCTGAAAATCCATTTATAAGGCTGTCTGCAGACTTTATTGTGTTCTGTATAAAGAACAGACCAACCATCATAACAAAGGTGTTGAATTTTATGCCTTTTGCAAAGCTTTTTATATAATCTTTTGCATCTGTTCTGCCGCTTATTACAAATATTATAACAAAGCTGAACAGTACACAAAGCAGCATATCAATTTTGAATATACCGTTAAGTATTAAAATCATATAAATCGGTGACAGATAGGTAAGCAGCTGTTTTATATATTTTGGCAGTTTTTTTGTGTCCATACTGATTTTTATATCCGGTACGCGGCGTGTGTAGAACAGCCAGCACATAACCTGCATAAGCACAACAAAGCCCAAATCCAGCAAAATCAAAAAATATATATCAATCTCCGGCACTGTAGCCTTGATAACAAGCAGTGCGTTGCTGGTTGGAACAAGCATAAGCGCAATATGACGGCAGGTAAGGTTTAAAACCGCACGAAGTTCTGCTTTTACCCCAAGGTCTTCCCCTATTTCATTTACAAAAGGTGCCGAAAGCTGAGCCCCGCCGGGAACCGACAGCAGCCCGATAACCGCAGGAAGAACATGCATAACCGTCTTTTTGCTGGAAAGCATATGAAGTATTGCATCGTTTACACTGCCAAGATAGTTGTACTTTTTCATAAGTACACCAAGTGCACCGATAAGCACAACTATAATTACATTTTTAAACAGTGACGGTTTTAAAAACACATCAGCAAAATTTTGCATTATCTGCGCAGGTTCAATGCCGAATACCACACTTATAAGCAAAGCACTGAAAATAAGTGACCAGGCAAAATTAATTTTTGCTTTTTTCCACAGTGGCATTATTGCGAATACCGCAAGGAAAAGTATTATCTGAATTATCATTTTTTCCTCTTTGTAAAATTTAATGTATTTATAATATCACACAATCACCTGCTGTACAATAAAAAACTCCGTATTCTGTAATACGGAGTTTTTTGCTGTATTAAACGATATTAAAAGTTATTGCAGATTTTTACAATCATGTCGCCGCTGCCTACATTATATCCGCTGCATGCATAAACTGCATTGAGCTGTTTTGTTGTAACAACAACAAGCGGCAGTTTTTCAGGGTCAACGTACATTCTTCTTGCAATTGTATCTACGTTTGGCACAAAGCTGTCGTAGTAAACTTTAATGCGTGGGAATGTTTTGAGAACAAGCTGAAGTTTTGCATTTTCCAATGCAGATTTATCGCGGATGATAACTGCAATTTCTGCCGAAAGATTCTGGAAATCTTCTGTCTGGTCAAGCATTTCGTTCATAAGATGCTCTGTTGGCTCACGGCCTTCTTCCATCCACATAAGCACTGCTTTGTTCTTTGTGATTTCACTGCCGAGAACTGCATTGCCGTTTTCGTCGTAAACTTTAAACTCATCAAGGTCAAAGTTATCCAGCATTTCGGCAAGGTTAGCCTGATATTTGCGCAGTTTAAGATGTTTTGTTTCACCGTCTTTGATTGCAAAATGATATTTGCTTGCAAAGAGGTTGCCGTTTGGCAGACGGTTGTCGGTAATTACACGGTAATCACCGCTTGTTACTGTGATTGTAAGTGTGTTGCCGTCCCAGTTTTCTTCGGACAGTTCAAGTGTCTGATAAACACCGTCAACAAGCTGACCGATGGAGAAATCAGGATAGTAAATCCATGTTTCGTCTTCTTCTTTTTCAAATACGATTGTGCAGTTGCCTTTTTCCACCTTTTCAACTGTTACAAATGCTCCGTCTGTGTAGTATTCGGCAAGCTGTGAAAGTGGGTTCATACGGGATACAATGCCAAGAGTTCTGCAGATTGCCACAAAAAGAATACGTTTGGACAGCAAGGATGCATTTTTAACTGTAAGTGCACCTATTGGAAGTGTCATAATCTGACCATATTCAATATCAGGGTCAAAACCAATGTTTTCTTCAATATAGGACCATACAGATGCAGGGTTTGCACGGAATGCTGCCTTCTGTTCCTCTGTAAAGAAGTCAAGGATAAACTGTCTGTACTTTGTAAGCGGCTCAAAATGAGCACGTGGGCAAACAATATATTTGTAGTACATATCTTCGTCTTCGCAGCTGTATTCTTTTGTAAGAGTAAGTGCTTCACGAAGGATATCTGTATCTACGTCACGACGGTCCTTGCGGGAAAGTGTGAGCAGCAGTTCTTCTTTTTCAGCAGGTGTAAATGCTTCATCGCTCAAAAATTCAATGAGATTATTCACGTTGCTGCGGCTTTCAAAAAGAATATTGTAGATTTCTTCTCCATAACCATATTTTTCAACAACCGCTCTTGCTGCTGCTTCGTTGAACATATCAGCAACACGCTGGTCGCGCATTGCATTTGCCGCATCTGTCTTTTTCTGACAAAGGATTTTCTGTTCTTCTGTTGGTTTTGCACCGTTTACAATCTGGTCTTTTGGGGCAACAGAAACAAAGTCAATCCATTTTTCGTATTCGATTTCGTCTTTTTCAAGCACAATTTCAACTGTGTCAACATCAGGTGTAAACACCATTTTTTCGCAGTAGATATCGCCTTTTTTAACGTGGATATTCAGACTGCCAAGCCCGCAGGTAAGGCCTGCTTCGCCATTTGCATCTGTTGTGAGAACTGCACTGTTAAAGATGTTGGAGTAGTTGAGAATACCAAAGCTGACCTGTGCACCTTCGATTGGTGTGCCGTTTTTATCCACTACTTTTACTGTAACGCGTTTTGTAACAGCATAAAGCTTGAGGTTGTTGAGGAATGTTGCCATACCTACTTTGGAGATAACTTCTTCGTTTGTGATATCGCCAAAGCAACGGCTGTGGATAAGCATTGCACGGCTGGAAGCATTTGTAAACCAGCCTTTGTTGAGCACTTCTTCAGGTTCACAGGCACCAAGGAAATACCATTTTCCGTCACAGTAAACTTCAACCCATGCGTGGTTGTCATCACAGTGTGCCCAGCGTGGTGTATAAATCTGACGGCATGGTATACCGATTGCACGGTATACGTTTACACCAAAGTTGGACTCTTCGCCACAGCGGCCGTATGCGGAGTAGTATGCACCAAGTGCAGAAATTGTGCGGATATCTGTAAGCTGATACATAACGTTTTCAGCATTCCAGTAGTTTGTTTCGATAATTGCATCGTGCATGGAAAGGTGTTCCACACGGTCTTTGAGAATGCCGTAGAAAAGCTGACGGCAGTCACAGAGGTCTTCTTCGTTTACACGGATATGCAGAACATAGTTGAGGAAAATATCTTCCGGCAGCTCCTTTGCAAAAGGAGAATTATTGCGCAGATATACACCGTGTTCCGCTGTATTTTTAAACAGCTCAAAATCATAGTTTGCAATATCGCTCATAGGGCTGTTTGCATAAATCCATTTGATTGCAAAGATAACATCTTCGCCAAGGGAAGCATTTTCAGCCAGTTTTGCAAGAATTTCCTGCTGTTTTGTGCCTGCTTTGGAAAGCAGTGCATTAAATTTTTCTTCTGTTGATTTTATTACATTCTGTGAAAAAATCATATTTTACCTTTCTGCAAATAAGGTTATTACATCAAAAAGACAAGCCCGTTATTACAGCGAACTTGTCTTTTTATTTTGGTTTGTCAGAAGCTTATTCGCTGACTTTATTAAACATCTTATTCAAAAGAATGAACAATTTCTGCACATTCTCTGAATTCCTGTTCATCTGTCTGCCAGATTTCATATTCGGAAAGTGATGGCAGACCCATAGCTACAGTTTCTTTTCTGTATTTCATGCCACTGTCAAGAGCACCTTTGCGGCCTGTTGTGTGGAATACTTTGATGCCTGTGTAGTCGTGAACTTCCTGAATGTTCCACTTTTTAACACCGCAGCCAGCCATAATGTCGATTCTGCCTGCTGCTTTTTCGTAAACTTCTTTAAGGCATTCTTTACCCAATACAACATTAGCCTGCTGACCGGAAGTAAGAATTGTTGTGCAGCCGAGTTCGATTGCTTCTTCAAGTGTTTTAAGTGGGTCACGTGTCATGTCAAATGCACGGTGGAGTGTAACGTCCATATCACCTGCACAAGCCATCATACGTTTCATTTTTTCGATGTCGAGGTCGCCGTCTGGTGTAAGAGCACCGATAACAACGCCGTTTGCACCAAGATCTCTGAAGATTTTGATTTCTTCACACATAAGTTCCATTTCGTCTTCTGTATAAAGGAAGTCGCCGAAACGTGGACGGATGAGAACGTTGATTTTAACGCCCATACCTTCAATATCTCTTGCTACCTGTTTGAAAACGATTGGAGAAGGTGTTGTGCCACCGATAATAAGGTGGGAACAGAGTTCAAGTCTGTCTGCGCCTGCTTTTGCTGCATTGATACAGGACTGGTAAGAGTCAACGCAAGCTTCAATCAATGGTTTGTTCATTGGTGAGTCCTCCTATTTTTCGATAAATTCCTGTTTGCTTTTTGCCAGGAAGTAAAGTGATGGTGTTGCAAATCCTGTACCGCCAAAGCAGTGATAATCGTTGCTTGGTGCTTCTGTCTGGCTTGTGCCTGCAATATCAAGGTGAATCCATGGTTTGCCTTCCACAAATTCTCTGAGGAAAAGAGCCGCAGCGATTGTGCCTGCATTTGGACCGCCCATATTTTTAAGGTCTGCCACTTTACTTTTAAGCATTTCTTCATATTCTTCAAATAACGGAAGCTGCCAGTATCTTTCGCCTGCCAGTTTTGCCGCATTGTAGAACTGGGCAAGATATTCCTCGTCATTGGTTGTGCAGCCTGCTGCAACAGTACCAAGTGCACCCACAACTGCACCTGTGAGAGTTGCAACGTCAACAAGATGTGTAACTTTTGCTTCTCTCACTGCGTATGTGATTGCATCAGCAAGGATAAGTCTGCCTTCAGCGTCTGTATTGAGAATTTCGATTGTCTTTCCGTTCATAGATGTTACTACGTCGCCAGGAATATGGCTCTGGTTGGACAAACGGTTTTCTGCTGCAGGGATAACTGCAACCACATTTACGCTGAGTTTATTTTTTGCGATAGCATAGATTGCGCCTGCAACTGCTGCTGCGCCGCCCATATCGCCTTTTGTATACATAAGACCTGCAGAGTTTTTAAGAGAATAACCGCCTGTATCAACTGTTACACCCTTGCCAACAAAGCCGTAAACCTTATCACTACACTTATTGCCTGTATATTTCATAGCAATAAGTCTTGGTTTGTTGTCACTGGAATTGCCCACTGCAAGCAGTGCGCCCATGCCCAGTTCTTTAAGCTGTTCGCCTTCCAGCACAGTAACCTCAACACCTGCCGGTGTAAGTTTTTCTGTGATGTCTGCAGCAAACATCTCCGGTGTAAGATAGTTGCCAGGAGTATTAATCCATTCTCTTGTAAGAATCATACCGTCAGCAACATTTTTTGCTCTTTCAACAAATTTTGCTGATTCTTTGCTGTCGTGATTTTCATCGATAACAGCAACAGTATAATCTTTCTGCTGGTTTTCCTGATGAATGCCCTGATATGTGTAAAGGCCAAGTTCTACGCCTGCCACAACATCAAAGTATGCAGCTTCATCAAATACTTTTGTCAGTTCTGAAATATCAACGGAAAATTCGCTGATATTATAGGAAGTAAGTGTTCTTGCAGCTTTTGCAACAACATTTTTAAATTTTCTGCCGTCAAGTTTTTCAGCACTGCCCATACCTGCATAAACTTTGAAAACATTTCCTTCTACTGTGGAAAAAATTTTAGAAAATTCACCACCGAAAAGATGTTTGTTTTCTTCTGCAAGGCCTGCTGCTTTATAAGCAGTATCACCTTCCCACACAAATTTTATCTGTGCGGGAAGGAAGATTTCATTTTTCCAAGTAATCATATAATTATAACCCCTTTATTATATAAAACAGATTCAATCTTTTATACTGCTGCACTTAAAGTGCAATATCTGTTAATAAAGGTGGCAGGCAACAAAGTGACCTGGTTCAACTTCTTTTGTTTCAGGTCTTGTTTCAAGACATTCTGGTTTGCATTTGGAGCATCTTGCTGCAAATGGACAGCCTTTTGGAAGGTTGATTGTACTTGGGATATCACCTTCAAGGATAATTCTGTCTTTCTGATGACCAGGGTCAGGAATTGGAACTGCAGAAAGCAAAGCTTCTGTGTATGGATGGAGTGGGTTGCCGTAAAGCAGTTCTTTTGGAGCTGTTTCTGCAACGAAACCAAGATACATAACTGCAATTCTGTCAGAAATCATTTCAACAACGGAAAGGTCGTGGGAAATGAAAACATATGTAAGATTGTATTTTTCCTGCAGGTTGTGCAAGAGGTTGAGAACCTGTGCCTGAATGGAAACGTCCAGAGCAGAGATAGGTTCGTCAGCGATGATAAGTTTTGGGTTAACTGTCAAAGCACGTGCAATACCAACACGCTGTTTCTGACCACCGGAAAATTCGTGTGGGTAACGCTGAGCATGTTTTGCGGAAAGACCAACAATGCCCAGAAGTTCATTAACGATTTTCATTCTTTCTTCTTTATTCAGGTCTGTGTGAATAAGAAGTGGTTCTTCGATAAGGTCAGCAATTCTCATACGAGGGTTGAGGGAACCTGCAGGGTCCTGGAAAATCATCTGCATATCTCTTCTGATAGGACGCATTTCGTCCTGAGAGATTTTGGAGATTTCTTTGCCCTGGAACCAGATTTCACCACTGTCCGGTATGAGAAGGTGGTTAATAAGACGGCCTGTTGTGGATTTACCACAGCCGGATTCACCAACGATGGAGAATGTTTCGCCTTCGTAAACATCAAAGCTTACGTTGTTAACAGCATGAACAAAGTTGAGTGGTTTGCCCAACAGTGTTTTACCTACAGGGAAAGTTTTACAAACATTTTTTAATGAAAGGATTTTGTTCTTTTCCATAATCTACTCCCCTATTCTTCAATTTTAAGCCAGCAACGGCATTTTTGATTTTCACCAACTACTGCAAGAGGTGGTTCCTGTGTTCTGCATTTTTCTGTTGCATATTTACATCTTGGTGCAAAACGACAGCCTTCTGGCATGGAAGAAAGGTCAGGAACACTACCCGGAATACTTGGAAGCACTTTTACGCCGGAACCAAGTTTTGGAACAGAAGCAATAAGGCCCTGTGTATATGGATGTGTTGGGTTGTTGAAAAGAATTTCAACCGGTGCTTCTTCAACAATTTTACCTGCGTACATAACGATAACGCGGGAGCACATTTCAGCAACAACACCAAGGTCGTGTGTGATAAGAAGGATACTGGACTGTTCTTCTTACTGAATTTTCTTCATCAGGTCAAGAATCTGAGCCTGAATTGTAACGTCAAGAGCTGTTGTAGGTTCGTCAGCGATAAGAAGCTGTGGGTCATTGGACATAGCCATAGCAATCATAACACGCTGGCTCATACCACCGGAAAGCTGATGAGGATAGTTTTTGAGAACGCGCTGTGGGTCAGGGATACCAACCTTTTTAAGCATTTCTGCTGCATGTTCTCTTGCCTGTTCCTTAGTCATATCTGTATGCAGACAGATGCCTTCAATCATCTGTTTGTCAATACGCATAGCAGGGTTAAGGCTGGACATTGGTTCCTGGAAAATCATACTCATTTTGCCGCCACGGATATTGCGGATTTCGTTATCTGTTGCTGTAACAAGGTTTACACCGTCAAGAATAACTTCACCATTTGTGATTTTACCAGGAGTATCTTTGAGGAGCTGCATGATGGAGAGGGAGGTTACGGATTTACCGCAGCCGGATTCGCCAACAAGGCCCAGAATTTCGCCTTTGTAGATATCAAAGGATATATTTGCAACAGCTGTTACGCTGCTTTTTTTGCTTGTAAAAAATTCTGTACGCAAATCTTTTACTTTAAGTAATACTTCTTGTGACATACTTATACTCCTTTCACACTATTTGATTTTTGGGTCAAGAGTATCTCTCAAACCGTCACCGAAAAGGTTGAATGCGAGAACTGTAACAAAGATTACAAGACCTGGGAGATAGAGCATGTGTGGTGCTGTACTGAAGTAGGAACGTGCCTGGGAAAGCATTGCGCCCCATTCAGGGTCTGTAACGTTTGCACCAAAGCCCAAGAAGCTCAGGGAGGAAGCAGCCATGATAGCTGAACCGATTCTCATTGTAAAGTTAACGATAAGAGTCTGTGTTGTACCTGGGAAAATGTGCAGGAACAGGATACGGGCATCTTTACAGCCAAGGCTGTGTGCAACTTCAACATAGAGAGAACTTTTTACTGCAAGGGTTGCCGAACGCATCATACGGGCAATACTTGGAACGGTAAACACGGCAACCGCAATAAATACGTTGATGATACCAGGGCCAAGAATAGCAACGATAGCGATAGCAAGAAGGATGTCAGGGAATGCAAAGAGAACGTCTGCACCACGCATAACAAGCATTTCAATCCAACCGCCGTAGTAACCTGCAAGCAGACCAAGAACTGCGCCTACAATTGTACCAACGACAACAGAGGAAAGTGCAACACCCAAAGTAAGAGGAGTACCTGCGCAAACACGGCTGAAGATATCACGGCCATAATGGTCTGTACCAAACCAGTGCTGTGCGTTTGGTTTTGCGAACATATTGTCATAGTTGTAAGCTGCAGGGTCATATGGTGCAATGCTTGGACCGATAATTGCAAGGATAAGCAAA
This sequence comes from Oscillospiraceae bacterium, assembly GCA_017505635.1. Classification (GTDB taxonomy): domain Bacteria; phylum Bacillota; class Clostridia; order Oscillospirales; family Ruminococcaceae; genus RGIG3102. The sequence goes on from JAFVOU010000029.1 coordinate 17,433, forward strand.
AGCACAATAATAACAAAGCCTACAACAGCTGTTTTTCTTTTAAGAAATTTCTTTACGAAAGATTTAAATTTACTGTCAGCAACATAAGCGACATTCTCGTCGATATATTCTTCTTCAAAATTAGCATTCTGCTGCTGTAATTCTTCATTCTGTAATTGTTCTTTATTAGACATAATTTCCTCCTTCTATTAATCGTAACGGATTTTTGGATTGATTACGCCGTAAAGCAAGTCAACAAGCAGGTTGATGAGAACATACTGCAGAGAGAAGATCATCAACAAGCCCTGAATTGCAGGATAGTCACGGTAAGCGATGGAGTCAACCAGAAGTCTACCCATACCAGGGATAGAGAAGATTGTCTCTGTGATAACGGAACCGGACAGCAAACCACCAATCTGCAAGCCGAGGATAGTTACAACCTGAATAAGAGAGTTTTTGAATGCGTGACTGAACATAACAACAGATTCTTTCTGACCTTTTGCTCTTGCTGTACGCACATAGTCTTCTCTCAGTGTTTCGAGCATGGAAGAACGGGAATAACGTGCCAGTACTGCCATGATACCAAGACCCATAACAACAGAAGGAAGCACAAGGCTTCTCCAGCTGTCCAGACCGCCGGATGGCAGCCAGCCAAGGTTAACAGCAAATACCTGAATAAGCATAAGACCTACCCAGAAGCCCGGTGCAGAAAGACCTGCGATTGCAAAAAGCATACCGCCAAGGTCAAATGCCTTACCGCGCTTGATAGCACACATTACGCCAATAAAAATACCTAATGCCGGAGCCCAAAGAACACCAGCCAGCACAAGCTGAATTGTGTACTGGAAACGGGACAGAATAAGTTCTGTAACCGGTGTGCTGGATTTAAGGCTGCGACCCATATCGCCTCTCAAGAGGTCTTTCATATAATTACCATACTGTACAATAAGTGGGTCATTGAGGCCCCATTCTTCTCTGATTGCTTCTACTTCTTCTACAGTTGCCTCAACGCCTGCAAGAGTTTTTGCCGGGTCACCTGGCAAGAGGTGAATAAACATAAAAACAAAAATAGAAATAATGAGCATCAATGGAATTGTTTCCAATATACGTCTTACAAAATAACGACCCATTAAAAATACCTCCATTTTAAGAAAAAAGGGGCAGTAATATTACTACCCCTTTCTATCTCATTTTTCTTTACTTCGTGAATAGTAAATTAAATATTAGTGGTCAAGACCAATTGTTCTGAGAACCATTACGCCGCCTGGTTTGTACTGCATACCAGTTACGTAGCTTCTCTGAGCGTGGATGTTCTGGTCGTTGCCCAAGAAGATCCATGGACATTCTTCCCAAGCGATAGCCTGTGCTTTTGCGTATGCATCAGCAATTTCAGCTGTGTCGGACATAAGAAGTGCATCATCAAGAAGTTTGTTGAATTCTTCGTTGTTCCAGAAAGCTGTGTTGTAGCCGTTTGGAGGGAATTTTTCGCCGTGGAGGATGCTTCTCATAGAACCGTCAGCTTCGTAGGAACCGGAGGACCAGTTTACATACCACATCTGAACTGTTGTTTCTTCAAGTGGAGCAGATGTGATTTCAGCGTTAGCTGTGGATTCGTTTGGAAGAAGTTTAACATCAACATTGATCTGAGCAAGCTGCTGTTTTACGAATTCAGCACCTTTCTGTTCGATTGTTGTGTTGTCAACAACGATTTCTACTGGGAAACCATCTTCGTAGCCAGCTTCTTTCATAAGCTGTTTTGCTTTTTCAAGGTCAGCTGTGTATGGTGTCTGTTCTGCGAAGTAGTAGATAGAATCGGAGAATACGGATGTTGGAGCTTTAGCATAGCCGTTAAATACAACTTTTGCGTATGCTTCAGAGTCGAATGCCCAGTTGAGAGCCTGACGAACTCTTACATCGGAGAATGGCTGTCTGCCGTCTTCGAGTGTGTAGTGTGTGTTAAGTGTTACATAACGGTAAACTGTAGCTGGTGCTACTACGATGTCGATACCGTCCTGACCTTCGAGCTGGCCAACGTCCATAACTGGAACTGGTGTGATAACGTCAGCTTCGCCTGTTTTGAGCATAGCGATACGGGATGTATCTTCTGGAACAACTGTAAATGTAAGGCTGTCTACAGTTGGGCCTGCCTGCCAGTAGTCTGGGTTACGAACAAGTTTTGTGTAACCGCCATCAACACGTTCTGTGTAGATGAATGGACCTGTACCTGCAGAGTTTTTAGCAAACCAGTCTGTTGCATTTTCCATAGCCATAGCTTTTGGAGAAGCGATACGGAACTGACAGATTTTGTTGATGAATGTGTTGTTTGGTTTAACCAATGTGATAGCAACTGTGTATTCATCAACTGCTACAACGGATTCCCAGATTGGGTTGTCTGTTGTACCGATTGTTCTTTTGAGTGTGAGGCTGTCGTCTCTGAGACCACGTTCGTAAGTTGCAACTACGGATTCAGCGTTGAATGGTTCGCCGTCGTGGAATTTGATGCCTTCGTTGAGGTAGAATGTGTATGTTCTACCATCTTCGGAAACTTCCCAGTCTTTAGCAAGAAGTGGAACTACGTTTGTATCTTCGTCAAATGTGAGAAGTGTTTCGTAAACTTCGTTAAGAATCTGGTTGGAGATACCGTTGCTGCCCACGTGTGGGTCCATAGATGTTGTATCTGCCTGAAGAGCAACAACAATGTCGTTGTCAGGAGATTTTGCAGTGTCTGTTGCTGCTGGTTCGTTGTTGCCTTCTGGAGCTGGAGCTGGTTCAGAAGAACCGCAAGCTACAAAGCTGAGAGCCAGAGCACCTGCAAGCAAAAGTGATAATAACTTTTTCATAGGTGGAGTATTCCTTTCTTTTTTTGTTTTTTATTGCAAAACCGTAATACCGACGGTTAAAGCACAATACACGATGCAGTTTTCACTGCTGCTTTGACAAAATACACAAATATGTACTATTGTTTAATTCTTCAATATATTTATTGATTTTTGTTACAAATTCAACAGTATTATTATACTACATACCAAAAAAATCACAATAGTTTTTATATAACTTATACTAATTTTGTAAAAATAACCATTTGGAAACGTTTCAATTTGTTATTGTGTACAAAATTAAAGATATTTTCATTTTTTTGCTAAAAAAAACAATATTTTCATAATTTATTAATATTTAAAAAACAAACATCAATTTACAAACTTTATTTTATTAACAAAATATACCGCGTATAAACCTGCTGAGTTTTTTATATGAACCCATAATGCTTTTTTAGTTTATATGTATTTTACCACACAAAACTGCATAATTCAAATGACATTTTGTTTACAACTTTTGTGCATTTCCACCAAAACCTTTAATTGTTTACCATATTGCATTTTAATTTTATTTTGTTAATATTTTTAAACGTTTTTTTCTATTTTTTTAATCTGTTTTTCTGATATATCTGTAATGTAAAAATTTTCTCTGTCAACTTTTGCACTCATAAACTTACTTTCTGTGCAAAACAAACGTTAATTTCATAACATACTGTACAGAAAATTCAGTGCAGACCTTCTGCTGTTACAAAACAGAATATCTGCACTGCTTTAATTTACTTTATCAGTCTTCCGCTTTTATTTTATACAGATACATTTCCATCATTCTGCATCCGTATTCTTTAAGGGAATATTCACCGTTGCATATGCACCAGTCATATACAAGTGCTCGCTCTGCAATTGTATACATCTTTATTATTTCAGCCGGTGCCATATCATCACGGATATGTCCTCTTTCCTGCCCTTCGGTAATAATGCGCCGCAGCAATTTGTAATATGTGCGGTTTTTATCCAGAAGATGCTTCTGGTTCTTTGAAAACAGGTGCGCAGAGTACATTCTTGCCACCAGGTCCAGAGGATAATCGTTTTCGATTGTGGAGAAGCATTCGGCACACAGCACAAACAGCTTGTCGTAACTGTTCATATCCACGTCAATTTTTACAGACAGCTCCTCATAGCGTTCATCAAATATGTACGAAAACAGACTGAGCAGGTCTTCTTTACTGTTGAAATAATGATAGAATGTGCCCTTCGAAGTATTTGTCGCTTCGATAATTTCGTCTACTGTTGTCTCGTCATATCCTTTTTCGCCAAAGAGTTTCCATGCTGCATTAAGGATTTTTATTCGGTTGTTCTGCTTTTTTTCCATAAGCACTCCTGCTGTGCAGTATCGGGTATACGATTTAATTAATCAAGAAAATCTTTAAGTTTTTTGTTTCTGCTTGGGTGACGGAGTTTGCGCAGTGCCTTTGCTTCAATCTGTCTGATGCGTTCACGTGTTACGTTAAACTCTTTGCCAACTTCTTCCAGTGTTCTTGGTCTGCCGTCTTCGATACCAAAACGGAGAGAAAGAACTTTAGCTTCTCTTGGTGTAAGTGTAGCAAGAACCTCACCAAGCTGTTCTTTAAGAAGTGCGTGTGTTGCAGCTTCTTCCGGCACCGGAGCATCGCTGTCCGGGATAAAGTCGCCAAGGTGGCTGTCTTCTTCTTCACCTATAGGACTTTCAAGACTGATTGGTTCCTGTGCAACTTTAAGGATTTCACGCACCTTTTCCTGTGGCATATCAAGTTCTTCTGCCAGATCTTCTACGGATGGTTCCTGACCGTTTTTATGTAAAAGCTGACTCTGAACTTTTTTAACTTTATTGATTGTTTCCACCATATGAACAGGAATACGGATTGTTCTTGCCTGATCAGCAATAGCACGGGTGATTGCCTGACGAATCCACCATGTTGCATATGTGGAGAATTTGAAGCCTTTTGTGTGGTCAAATTTTTCAACAGCCTTGATAAGACCAAGGTTGCCTTCCTGAATCAGGTCAAGGAACAGCATACCGCGGCCAACATATCTTTTTGCAATTGAAACAACAAGACGAAGGTTTGCTTCGGCAAGTTTTTTCTTGGCATAGCTGTCACCTTTAAGGATTTTTTCTGCAAGTTCAACCTCTTCTTCAAGAGAAAGAAGCGGGAAACTGCCTATTTCTTTAAGGTAAACTTTTACAGGGTCATCAATGGAAACGCCTTCTGCAGAGAGGGATTTTTCAAATTTTTCAACGTTCTTTTCTGTGAGAACTTCCTCTTCTTCCTCCAGAATATCGATAACATCGATGTTGTTTGTTTCCAGTGTTTCGTAAAGTTTGTCCACCTGTTCAACATCAAAGCTTACACCTTCCAGAAATTTGTCGATATCAGCACTTGTAAGCTTGCCCTGTTTTTTACCAAAGTCAATCAAATCCTGAATTGTTGTCATTTTCTTTTCTGTGTTTTTTGTCATTATATTTAATCCCCTTTTGTTATTTCTTTTTCTCTTTAAGGCTTTCTATTCGTTTTGCCAGGTCTTCAACACTGGCTGATTTTATCTCTGACTGTCCCATTGGGGCAGATTTCAGGTTGTTTATATGCATCTGCATATCTTCGGCAGTGATTATTATATCAGCTTTGCCTGCATTTATTTTTGCCAGTTCTTTCCGCACTTCACCGTCCAGATAATGACAAAGCAGCGCATAGCTGACATCGTGTCCTTCTGCCTTCAGCTTTTTGTACTCGACAAAGGCACTGCGCATACCGCTGTCGGTAAAATCGCTTTCGGTAAGCTGACTGTTTACCATTTCAAAAAGACTGTTGTCCCTTATAAGCATACCGATGATATTCTGCTGTGCAACCACCTTTGGCAGGGTGTTGCCCTGCTGGCGGTAATCCACTTTTGTGGTGCCCGCCACGCCCTCTTTGAGCATTTCTTTGTTCCGCCTGTAACTGTTGCTGCGGTAAAAACGGCTGCGGGACTGTTCCAGCTGCAGTTTTATGGATGCTTTTTCGGCACCCGTTTCCTCTGCAAGGCGGCTGCAGTAAACGTCCTGCAGCACAGGGCTTGGTATCTTTGCCAGTATATCACAGGCTTTTGTCAGATAATCTATGCGGCCCTGGGTGTCTTTTATATTATGCTGCTTTTTAAGTTTCAGCAGTTCAAAATCAAGGGCGGAGTTTGCCTTGTCTATAAGAAGCTCAAAGCTGTCACGGCCGAATTTTTTGATGTATTCATCAGGGTCCTTTGCACCGTCCATCTGCAGAACACTTACCGCCACATCCTCTTTGGAAAAAATCTCCATAGCTCTGCGGGTTGCTTTCTGCCCCGCTTCGTCCGAGTCGTAGGAAATCACCACGTTTTTGGCATAATCGGCAATCAGCTTTGCCTGCTGTCCTGTAAGCGCCGTACCCAGAGTTGCTATGGCATTGTTGAATCCTGCTTGATGCAGCGAAATAACATCCATATAGCCTTCGGCAAGAATAAATGTCTCCTTGCCCGATTTTTTTGCAAGATTGAGTGCAAAAAGACCATTTGATTTTTTAAAAACAGGTGTGTCGCCGCTGTTAAGATATTTAGGACCGCCTTCGTCCCCCATTCGCCTGCCGCCGAAAGCAATTACATTGCCCCGCAAATCGATAATAGGAAATATTATTCTGTCGCGGAAAATATCATATACATTGCCCTTGCTGCTGCGGGCAACAAGGTATGCAGATATCATCTCTTCCTCTGTATAACCCTTGGATTTAAGATAGTTTGCAAGACCGTTCCAGCTGTCACTTGCATAGCCAAGACCAAAATTTACTATAGTTTTGTCACTCAGCTGGCGCTGGCGCAGATAAATACGTGCATTTTTGCCGTTTTCGCTGTTAAGATTGGCGTGAAAATATCTCGCCGCCAGTTTATTCATCTCGTATATACGGCTTTTAAGACGGGACAGCTTGTCATCTTCGTCAGGCAGAGGCATACCGCTTTGCTGTGCCAGCATTTTTACAGCTTCCACATAGGTAAGCCCGTTTATTTCCTTTGTAAAGCTGATTATATCCCCGCCTGCACCACAGCCGAAGCAGTAATAGCTCTGGGTTTCGGGATAAACAGTAAAGGAAGGAGTTTTTTCGGAATGGAAAGGACACAATCCCTTGTATATACGTCCGTGACGTTTGAGATGGACATGACCGCCGATAACATCGGTGACATTGTTGCGCTGCAGAAGTTCCTGTATATAGTGGGCAGGTATCGCCATAAAACTCCTCCTTTCTTAAAGAATTTATATTGTATATAACTGTATTTCTGATTTTTGTACAGCTATACATCAAGCTGCCATGGTTTTGGAATAAATATATTTTCAAAGGCTGTGGATGCAAAGTCATCACTCATTCCCTGAATATAGTCGGTAACGGCTCTGTCCAGTCCTTCTTCCTTTGCAATTATATGATACATATCCGGCATCTTTTCGGGATGCTCTTTGTAGTATTTGTAAAGCTCGCCGATAAGTTTGTCCACCTTTTTTTCCTCTGCTTTTGCCACCGGGTTGGTGTAAACCTCGGCATACATAAAATCACTCAGAGCTTCAAACTGCTTCTGAATTTCAGGTGCCATCTTTATCTCTTTGTAAGAATTTTCCACAAGAGAGTTGATAAGTGTTGTTATTCTCTCACTTTTTGTGTGTCCAAGCACATTGGTACATTCTTTTGGAAGATAATTTTCGGTGATAATTCCTGCTGTGATTGCATCCTCAATATCGTGATTGAGATAAGCAATACGGTCGGCAAAACGAAGCACAACCGCCTCCCTTGTTTTTGGGTTGCCGCTGCGTGTATGGTTTTCTATGCCGTCAATAACCTCTTTGCAGAGATTGAGACCTTTAAGATTTCTTTCAAGATATCTTACCACTCGCCCGCTTTGTGCACTATGTGAAAAACCATTTGGATTAAGCTGATTAAGTGCTCTTTCGCCCGCATGTCCGAACGGAGTATGTCCCAGATCGTGACCCATAGCTATTGCTTCGCACAAATCCTCGTTAAGCGCAAGGGCACGGCAGATGGTTCTGCCAATCTGCCCCACCTCAAGAGTGTGGGTAAGTCTTGTACGGTAATGGTCACCTTCGGGAGATATGAAAACCTGTGTTTTCTTTTTAAGGCGACGGAAACTTTTGCAGTGGATAATTTTATCCCTGTCTTTCTGATAGCAGGTGCGCAGGTCACACTCTTCTTCGGGGTATTCTCTGCCCCAGGTGTCCTTTGCAAGCTGTGCATAAGGGCTGAGTATAAGCTGTTCCTGTCTGAGAATTCTTTCGCGTACTGTTTCCATACATATCCCCCCTATACTATCTTATACTGAATAAATTCAAAAAAACCTTTATTTTTTTGAAAATATTTAAAAAATATCATAAATTTCGTCACTTACGGTTGGTTCTTTGCCTTTTGTAAGGACAACAATGTCATTTATAAGCTCCTGCTGTGTGCCGCTGAGCATTCGGATGGTAATATTTACATTGTCCGTAAACTGTGTGTCGATAATTTTGCCGCCGCGGTTCTGACACAGCGTTGTAATTTTATCATAAAGGGAATAATCTACTGTAATATTAAGGTCCACGCACTGTTTGTATGTAAGAATTTCTGCTGCATTCAGTGCTGCTTTTGCACCCTCGGTATATGCACGCACAAGGCCGCCTGTGCCCAGAAGTGTGCCGCCGAAATATCTTGTAACAACGATAATCGCATCTTCCACACCCGAATGGCGCAGAACTTCCAGTATAGGCATACCTGCAGTTTTGCTTGGTTCGCCGTCGTCAGACTGACGCACCACTCCTTCGTCCTTGATGATATATGCAAAGCAGTGATGACGGGCATCATAGTGTTTTTTGCGTATTTTAGCAAGGAACTCCTGTGCCTGTGCCTCGGTTTTCGCATGGGCAATATATCCGATAAACTCGGATTTTTTTTCGTATATAGTACCGGTAGCCTCGCCTTTTACAGTTTTGTAGTCTGCCATAGCTTTTATTTCCTTTCGGCAAATTAAGTTATGCTTTTATATATAAATCTTTGCATATTCTGCAAAAATGTAATATGTGTAATAAAAAAACAGGGCGGTTTTACCACCGCCCTGCAACTTTTTACTAGTCCTGAATGTTGAATTTTTTTTCTGAATCTGTCAACACGGCCGCCTGCGTCAACCAGTTTCTGTTTACCAGTAAAGAATGGGTGACATTTGGAGCAAACGTCAACGCTGATTTTGCCTTTTGTGGAACGTGTTTTGATTACGTTACCGCATGCACATGTGATAACAGCTTCTTCATATTTTGGATGCAGATTTTCTCTCATTTTGATTTCACCTCTCTCAGTCGATAGGGGTTTCCGTCCCGTATCTAAATAATCACTCAAATATATTATCATATCAAACGACAAAAATCAAGTGTTTTTAAGGATCTTTTTAAATTTTATTATTTGAGAATTGGTTTGATATCTGCATCAATTTTAGCTTTGATTGCAGATGCTTCTTCCAGGTCTTTACCTTTGATGGAGTAGTAAACTTTTACCTTTGGTTCTGTACCGGATGGGCGAACAATAACCTGATGACCGCCAGCCAGCCAGTAGATAAGAATGTTTGCTTTTGGAAGATGAATTTCTTCAGTTGCACCTGTTGCAACTGTAAGTTTTGTAAGGGAATTGTAGTCTTCTCTTACTTCTACTTCCATGCCGCCAAGGGATGTAAGCGGATTTTCACGCAGGCCGTTCATAATGTTTTTCATTGTTTCCATACCTGCAAGGCCTTCAAATTCGTAGGAGTCAACCTTGTTGAGGAAGTAACCGAATTTTGCATAGATTTCGCTGAGAGCCTGATTTACGGAAGAACCGATGCTTCTGTAGTAAGCTGCCATTTCTGCAATCATAAGTGTTGCAACAACAGCGTCTTTGTCTCTTACGCGTGTGCCAACAAGGTAGCCGTAGCTTTCTTCAAAGCCAAGGATAAAGCGGTTTTCTTCGCCTTTTGCTTCAAGAAGAGCAATCTGTTCGCCGATATATTTAAAGCCTGTGAGAACGTTTTTCATTTCTACGCCGTGGCTCTTTGCAACTTCGTCTGCAAGGCTGGAGGAAACAATGGATTTAACCATAACAGGATTTTCCGGCATGCATCCAAGTTCTTTTCTTGTTTTTGCAATGTAGTCTGTGAGAAGGATACCTACCTGGTTGCCTGTGATAAGTACATAGTCATCATTTTCTTTAACTGCAATACCTACGCGGTCTGCGTCAGGGTCTGTAGCAATAAGAATGTCACCGTCAAGTTCTTTAAGTCTGTCAAGACCAAGCTGCATTGCTTCACGGATTTCAGGGTTTGGATATGGACATGTCGGGAAGTTGCCGTCCGGCATTTCCTGTTCTTTAACAACTGTGATATCTGCAAGACCTGCTTTGCCGAGAACTGTTCTTACAGGCACGTTACCGCTGCCGTTAAGTGGGGAGTAAACAATTTTAAGACCTTCTTTTGTAAAGATGTCTTTGCGGAGCATACAGCCAAGAACATAGTTGTAGTATTCTTCTTCAACTTCTTTGGAGATGTATTCGATTTTACCTTCTGCAAGTGCAGCATCGAAATCTGTGTATTTGATATCTTTGAAGATATCAAGCTTGTTGATTTCTGCAAGAACTTTATCTGCGCTGCCGCTTGTCATCTGACATCCGTCAGGACCATATACTTTGTAGCCGTTGTATTTTGCAGGGTTGTGGCTTGCTGTAACCATTACGCCTGCATCACAGCCAAGGCGTCTTGTTGCAAAGGAGAGCATTGGTACCGGTTTAAGTGCATCGTAGAGGTAAACTTTGATGCCGTTTGCAGCAAGAACGTTTGCTGTGATTTTTGCAAACACATCACTCTTGATACGGGAGTCATAGGAAACCGCAACAGAAGATTCCTTGCCCTGTGCTTTGAGGAATTCTGCAAGACCCTGTGTTGCTTTTGCAACTGTGTATACATTCATACGGTTTGTACCTGCGCCAAGAACGCCGCGCAGACCTGCTGTACCAAATTCAAGGTTGAGCAAAAATCTGTCTTTGATAGCATCATCGTTGCCGTGAATGCTTTCCAGTTCTGTGAGGAGGTCTTCTTCTTTTACTGTGTGAAGCCATCTTTCGTATTCGAGGTTATACATAATGTTCTCCTTTTTATATATTATTAAAATTAATAAATTACATAATTTATCAATTTTAATTTTAAACCTTATCTATAAAGTTGTCAATCAACTTTATTGCAATAAACAAGGTAATATTGTATGATAAAAATATAATTTTTTTGTACAAATGCACTTGGGGTGATAAAATGTTAAGTAAGATTTACAGTTTTGGCGTAAACGGCATCGACGGCTATATGGTAACGGTGGAAACCCACGTTTCCAGCGGGATGCCTGCCGTGGATATCGTCGGACTGACCGATAATGCCATAAAAGAGTCCCGCGAACGTGTGCGTTCGGCAATAAAAAACAACAGTTTTACCTTTCCTTCATCAAGAATAACCGTAAATCTTGCACCTGCCGATGTAAGAAAAAGCGGTACAGTATACGATGTACCAATTATGCTTGGAATTCTGGAAAGCACCGGGGCAATACCCAAAATCAATCCCGCATATGCATTTGCCGGTGAACTAAGCCTTGACGGATACGTACGCGGCATAAACGGCGCCCTTTCAATGGCTTTATGTGCCAGAGACAACGGCATAACACATATCTTTCTTCCTGCCGAAAACGCAAATGAAGCCAGTGTTGTTGACGGGGTAAAAGTTTTTGCAGTTGAACATATCACCCAGATTGTAAATTTTTTAAAGGATGAAAGTACCCTGTCTCCTCACATATATCACCCTGACATCACCAAAGAAACTTTCCTTGATTTTAAAGATGTAAAAGGTCAGGAGGAAGCCAAGCGTGCTTTGGAAATTGCCGCAAGCGGATTGCACAATATATGCCTCAGTGGCCCTCCGGGCAGCGGCAAATCCATGCTGGCAAAAAGATTGCCATCAATTATGCCGCCTGTTTCGGTGGAAGAAGCTATCGAAACCACAAAAATTTATTCCATGGCCGGATTGCTTGAAAAAAACAGCGGTCTTATAAAACAACGCCCGTTCCGTTCACCGCACCATTCAGTTTCTACTGCGGCACTTACAGGCGGTGGTCCATGGGCAAAACCCGGCGAAATTTCCCTCGCTCACAACGGTGTGCTTTTTCTTGATGAACTTCCGGAATTTCACCGCGATGCCCTTGAAGCACTGCGTGCCCCCCTTGAAGATAACCGTGTTGTGGTTGCCCGCGCAAACAGCACCCATATCTACCCAAGCAATATTATGCTTGTAGGCGCCATGAACCCCTGCCCCTGCGGATATCTGAACGACGATTTTCATCCCTGCACCTGCAGTTCCAACCAGATTGAAAGATATAAGTCCAAACTCAGCGGTCCTCTGCTGGACAGAATTGACATTTTTGTAAATGTGGCAAGTGTAAAATACGAAGAACTTGCAGGCGATGACTACACTGCCGAAAGCAGCGAAGAAATTCTGCAGCGCGTGCTTGTGGCAAGGCAGATGCAGGCAGAACGGTTTAAAGATACGGATATTGCCTCCAATTCGACAATTCCGTCTTCACAGATAAGACAGATGTGCAAAACAAGCAGGAAGGCGCAGGCAGTATTGGAAAAAGCATTTAAAAGCATGGGGCTTTCTGCCCGCAGCTACGATAAAATTTTAAAGGTAGCCCGCACAATTGCCGACCTTGAACAGTCTCCGCTTATTGAAGAAATGCATATGCTGGAGGCCGTGCAGTATAGAAATTTTGACCGGAAATTTTAAACATCAAAATAAAAAGTCTGAACCGAATCGGTTCAGACTTTTTTTTGTTATCCCAGTTGTTCCGGGAGTATGAGTTTTTGTTTTGGCGCAAAAGTTTTGTCAAACTCTTCCGCCTCTGCTTCGTTTACAAAATATCCGCCCGGGTCTGTGTAGCTGCCGCACACATTGTCCAGAATACCATTTTTCAATTCTTTAATCAGAAAAAAATCAGCATCCGGATATTCTTTATAAACAATTCCTTTTGTCTTTGCAATTTCAAAACCAAATTTACCATACAGGTCTATGTTGCCTGTTATCGCAACAGCTTCCGCACCAAGCTTCTTTGCCTTTTCTATGGAAAATTCAAGCAGAAAAGCACCATATCCCTTCCTTTGATGCTGCGGTGCAATACTGAACGGTCCGAATGTCATTACAGGCATTTGTTCACCGCTCTGCAAATCTATCCGGGCGTTTGCATACATTATATGTCCGATAATTTCACCGTTCTTTTCCAATACCAGACTTAACTCCGGGATAAATTCTTCCCTGCTGCGAAAGCAATGCAGCACATAATGTTCAAGACACCCCGGACGGTATACGTTCCAGAATGCTTCTCTGGTCAGTTCTTCAACTGTACGGTAATCTCTCTGTGTTTCAACACGGATAACAAGGTCTTTTATCATTATTTAATCCTCCTGAAAATTGTTGACCGTCAATTTATGGGAGGTTTTTGCGGATATGCAGCAAACCTCCCGGTTATGCCACAATCTCCAAGGTGTTGTTTTTCTTCAAACAGCAATCTCCTGAAATTAAATTTATAACAAAACCTCAGACTGTACGGCTGAGGTTTATGTATACTGATAATATTATTCCACGCCGAAAACTTCTTTGTAGATAGCTTTGCCTGCAGGTGTTGTTGCGATACCGCCTTTTGCTGTTTCGCGCAGCTGTGGAGGAAGCATTTTACCTACTTTGAACATTGCTTCAACAACTTCATCAAATGGGATGTGGCTTACCTGACCTGCAAGTGCCATATCTGCAGCAATCATAGCATTAACAGCACCGGAAGCATTTCTCTGAGCACAAGGAAGAGCAACAAGACCTGCTACAGGGTCGCAAACAAGACCCATAACGTTAATCATTGCAAAACCTGCTGCATCAAAACAAGCTTGGTCATCTGCGCCTTTGAGGTATGCTGCAGAAGCTGCTGCCATACTGGAAGCAACACCGCATTCTGCCTGACAACCGCCGTCAGCACCTGCAACTGTTGCATTTCTTGTGTAGATAGCGCCAACTGCAGAAGCATAGATAAGAGCTTCAACAACTTTTTCTCTTGCAAAACCTTCTTTGTTCATCATACCAACAAGAACTGCAGGAAGAATACCGCAGCTGCCTGCTGTTGGGGAAGCACAGATTTTACCCATGGAAGCATTAACTTCGCTGGAAGAATATGCAAGTGCCATAATGTAGTTCATATAGTTGCCTGTTACGGAACCTTCTTTTTTGGAATATTCGTACTGGCAGTTTGCAACACCGTCCACAAGACCGCCCTTTGTTGCCTGTCTGTGTTCAAGGGCTTTTGTTGCAGAACCAATCATAACATCAAGACGGTTTTCAAAATGTTCCCAGAGTTTTTCTCTTGTAAGACCTGTAAGTTTGATTTCTGCATCGAGAGCTATTTCCCATGCACGCTTATTCTCTTTGGCACAAAGTTCCAAGAGTTCCTGACCGTTTTTATACATAAATTAGCCCTCCTGTATATTAACAACAACTACGGAAAGTACGTTGTTAACCTGTCTTAAATCGTTGATAACATTTTCCGGAATAATCTGGTCGCATTCAATAAGGCAGTAAGCTGTATCACCTTTGGATGTACGGCTAACCTTCATTGTAGCGATGTTGATGTTGTCATATGCAAGGATAGCACTGATATCACTTACAACACCTTTAACGTCATTCTGTTTAACAATAATTGTGGACAGAGATGCGTTGAATTCACAGGCAAGACCGTTGATGTTTGTAATGAGAATACGGCCGCCACCAAGGGAAGCGCCTTCCACAAAATATTCTGTACCGTCTACAAGGCAGAATGTAATTCTTGCTGTATTTTCGTATGGACTTACAATTTCTGTTGGATAGAATTCAAACTCAAGACCGCGGCTTGCTGCAATTTCAAAGCTGTTGCCAAGTCTTTCGTCATCTTCGCTCATACCAAGGGCACCTGCAACCAGAGCATAATCTGTAAAATGACCTTTGTATGTGCTTGCAAAGGAACCGCCAAGACCAAATTTTACCCTGTTGAAAGGTTTGCCTGCGATTGTCATTGCTGTTTTTGCAAGTTTTGCAGCACCTGCTGTGTGTGAACTTGATGGACCAATCATAATTGGGCCTACAACGTCAAGAAGACTGATGTTCATACTTTTTCCTCCGTTATTTCTGCAACTTTATTAATTTACGCAATGTTTATGCATTAAATTTATTCTAAGATACTTTAATTTTAGCAACACTGCATATTATTGTCAATAATATAACTTTTCCATTGTTTCATAAAATAATATTTTATTTAAGTATTAATACCGTTTTTGCAGAACAGCCTGTTTTTTATTATGTATAACAGTATCTGCCATATAAATTGTTTTTATATCATTTTTTTACATATTACTTGCACAAATCTTACAAATACTATACAATATATGCTGAGATAGTTTGGAGTGATTGTATGCCGTACGAAAGAAAAAAGAAATTTATCGTAGACATAATATTTTATGCAATAATTGCCGCAATGGCAGTATTTATTGTAAAATACGCACTTAAATGGATAATGCCATTTGTTGTTGCATTTGCCGTTTCGGCACTGATTACTCCTGTTGCAGACAGAGTTTCCTGCGATTTTAAAGTAAACAGAAAATTTACCGCCTGTTTTGCTGCCTTTGTATTTTACAGCATCGCTGCAGGTCTTGTGGTATTAATCGGCTTTGGTCTGTACACAGCATTGAAAAATCTGTTTTATGACCTGCCTTTTATATACGAAAACAGCATAGCACCGACCTTTTCGCTGCTTACAGATCAACTGCAGCATTTTCTTTTGGGCATAAGCCCTGAGCTTGGTGAGGCTCTGCAGGATTTCACCGCCGGATTTTCAGAAAATTTTGGCAGTATGATATCCGACATTTCTGTCGGAGCCATAGGCTGGCTGTCTGCTTATATTGCCAGAATTCCTTATTTTATCGCTGCTGCCTTTATCTGTGTTGTTGCAACATTTTTCATTGTTTCAGATTACAGAAACATACGCGCTTTCATAGTGCGTCAGATACCCGGAAAATGGCACCTTTTCCTCAGCGATGTGCGTCAATACAGCCTCAAGACCCTTGGCAAATATTTCAAATCCTATGCCCTTATAATGACAATAACCTTCTGCGAACTCACCGTTGCCCTGTGGCTGCTCGGTGCCGAAAACTTTGTCATTATCGCACTTATAATTGCAGTGTTTGATATTATCCCTGTGTGCGGAAGCGGCGGTGTGCTTATTCCATGGGCAGTATTTTCGCTTGTTCAGGGCAGATTTGCCTTTGGCATAGGTATGCTTATCGTATACATTATTATCACCATTATACGTCAGATAATAGAGCCTAAAATTGTAGGCGACCAGGTTGGGCTTCCGCCTGTTGTCGCACTTATGGCCATGTTTCTAGGTGTAAGATTCATGGGTGTTTTTGGATTGTTTGCATTTCCTATCATCCTTGTTATCATTAAAAATTTAAACGACAGCGGTCGCATTAAGTTATTCAAATAAACCGTATCCTTTCGCGGTTTATTTAATATAAAATTCAGTATTTTCACAGTAAACTATTCACACAAAAAGGAAGAAAAACTTATGGAATTATCACAAGCTTTAACTCTCTTTGGCGGTCTTGCATTGTTCCTTTACAGTATGAACATGATGAGTGCCGGTCTTGAAGCCGCAGCAGGCAACAAGATGAAATCCATTCTTGAAAAACTTACATCAAGCACTTTTATGGGTGTTATTGTAGGTACTGTTATCACCGCAATCATCCAGTCATCCTCTGCAACAACAGTTATGCTTGTTGGTTTTGTAAACTCAGGTCTTATGCAGTTGGGTCAGGCTGTAGGTGTTATCATGGGTGCAAACATCGGTACAACTGTAACAGGTTTGCTTATCACCCTTGATATCAAGGAAATTGCTCCTATTTTTGCATTTATCGGTGTGTGTTTTATTGTTTTCTCCAAAAAAGAAAAACTTAACCACTGGGGCAAAATCATTGCAGGTTTCGGTATCCTCTTTATCGGTATGGATATGATGAGCGGCTCTATGAGCGGTCTCCGTGATTCCGAAGTTTTCGTGAATGTTATCACTGAGTTCTCCAATCCGTTTATCGGTATTCTTGCCGGTACAATCTTTACAGCCATTATCCAGTCATCCTCTGCTTCTGTTGGTATCCTTCAGGCATTGGCTATGAGTGGTGTTGTTACTCTTGACAACGGTATTTATGTTCTTTTCGGTTTTACAATCGGTACCTGTGTAACAGCAGTTCTTGCTTCTCTGGGTACATCTGTAAACGCAAAGAGAACAACTCTCATTCACCTTCTGTTCAATATCATCGGTACAGCTATCTTCCTTGTAATATGCGAAGTTGTTCCGTTCACAACATGGTTTGCAAACCTGTTCCCTAACAATCCAAGTGCACAGATTGCAAATGCTCACCTTGTATACAAAGTTGTTACAACAATCATCCTGTTCCCATTTGCAAAACAGCTGGTTAAACTTGCAACAATAATCCTGCCTGACAAAGAAAGCGAAAAAGTTCGTCCAAGCCTTGAAGAACGCTGCAGCCATCTTTCTACATACAACGTTGGTAACATGGCTATCATTATTTCTGCTATCCGCGAAGAACTTGAATATATGTATTCCATCGCAAAGGAAAATGTTGCTTTAAGCTTTGATGCTGTGCTTGGCCATACAATGGAACATGAAGAAACGCTTAAAGAAAACGAAGATAAACTGGACATGCTGAACGCTCAGATAAGCCAGTATATTTCCAGCATTCTTTCAAAACCAATGTCTGCACAGGACTCTGAACTTATCAGCGGCTACTTCCGTATTGTAAGCAATATCGAACGTATCGGTGACCATGCAAGAAACTTCTCCGGTTATGTAAAATATCTTACAAGCCACAATATGACATTCTCTGAAAGAGCATTAAGCGAAATTGAAAAGATGAAAAATGTATGTATGGAAGCTATGAAAGCTTTTGACAGCGATATGAAAACATACAACATCGAAGCTCTTACAGAAATTGCACAGGTTGAACAGCGCCTTGACGATCTGACCGATGCATACAGAAAAGCACAGATTGAACGTATGAAAACTACAAGCTGTGCACCTGAAGCAAGTGTGTTCTACTCTGAAATGCTCACAGACGTTGAACGTATCGGCGACCATATGCTCAATATTGCTGAACAGTTTGCTCAGATGTACTCTAATAAATAATATAATATATACATTAAAGCCGTTGCTCTGCAGCGGCTTTTTTTGTTAAGTTAAGCAGTTTAAGCAAAAACAATTTCTTAAAAAAATTAATATTTTTCCCAAAAAAGTATTGACAAATCAAAAGAACAGGTGTACTATAGTATCAAATTTAATACATCTCGCAAAAGCATTGATAAGAAATAGTAGGCTGTATACAGATTTACAGAGAGACCTTGGCTGGTGTAAAAGGTTATGGCGTTGCATCCGAACACATCTTTGAGCTATTTACCGAAAGGGATTTCCCAAGTAGACTAAATCGGTTATCCGCCCGTTATCGCGGAAAAGTATGTTGGTACTTAGTGAGGTTGTTGCCATGAGGCAATAACGAACAGAGGTGGAACCACGAAAGATATTTCGTCCTCTTGGCATCGGACAGATGCTGAGAGGACTTTTGTTTTAAGCGGTTTTATTAAAGTAATGCAGTTTACGGGACCTATTAAATTAACTTTAATCAGAAAAGAAAAATCAAAGGAGATTTAATTATGAAAAAACTTACAGCTTTATTATTATCCGCTATCCTGGCTCTTGGCTTTACAGCATGCGGCAGCAGCGAACCTGCAGCAACACCTGAAACAGAAAACAAAACAGTAGTTATCGGCGTTGACGATACATTTGCACCTATGGGCTTCCGCGATGAAGCAGGCAACCTTGTTGGCTTTGACATCGACCTTGCAAAAGAACTTCTTGGCAGACTTGGCTACGAACCAAAATTCCAGGTTATCGACTGGTCCATGAAAGAAACAGAACTTGAAAACGGCAATATCGACCTTATCTGGAACGGCTACACAATTACAGACAGCCGCAAAGAAAAAGTTAACTTTACACAGGCTTATCTTGACAACAAACAGATTATTGTTGTAATGGCTGACAGCGATATCGCAACAAAAGCTGACCTTGCAGGCAAAACAGTAGCAGTTCAGAAAGAATCCAGTGCTTACGAAGCAGTTATGGCTGATGCAGCAACAGCAGCTTCCCTCAATGGCGGCGAACCTGTTCAGTTTGACACAAACACAGATGCATTTATGGACGTTGAAGCAGGCAGAAGCGATGCTATCGTAGTAGACGAAGTTCTTGCAAGATACTACATCAAACTCCGCGGTGCAGAACAGTACAAAGTATTGGCTGACGACTTTGGCAGCGAAGAATACGGTATCGGCGTAAGAAAAGCTGACACAGAATTTCTTGCAGAAATCGATGCTGAACTTACAGAAATGATTAACGACGGCACATTTGCAGAAATCAAGGGCAGATGGTTCTCCGAATAATCAGACCGATTATGTACTGTATCATACAATTGTAAAGTATATATAAATTCACTCCTTAATCATCACGACAGATGTAACAGTGCAACATTGTTTGCACTGTTACATCATTTAAAAGACAGTTGCCGGCAACTGCAAAATACTATTAAGAGGATATTTTAATGGAAGTTTTAAAACTTATGCCAAGATTTTTGGAAGGTCTGCAGCTCACTTTGGGCCTTTGGGCAATAACCTTGCTTTTGTCTTTGCCCCTCGCCTTCCCTGTTGCTTTTATCCGCAGCAGCAAAAACAGACTTGTGGCAGGTGCAACCAAATTTTATATTGATATTATGCGCGGTACTCCGCTTCTTCTGCAGATGTGCTTTATCTTCTTTGGCCTGCCTGAAGTTGGCATTGTATTCCCGCGTTTCACTACAGCAGTTATCGCCTTTGTTATCAACTACACCGCATATTTTGCCGAAATTTTCCGCAGCGGTCTGAAAAGTATCGACAAAGGTCAGTGGGAAGCCGGTCAGATGCTTGGTATAAGCAAACCTGTACTTTTCTTTAAAGTTATTTTACCACAGACAATCCGCACAGTTATTCCTGCTGTAACAAACGAGGTTACAACGCTTGTCAAAGATACATCCCTTGTTTATATTCTCGGTCTCGGTGACCTTCTCAGACAAGGCAAAATATATGCCAACAGCCTTTCCTCCCTTGCACCGTTTGTGCTGGTTGGTGCTATATACTTCGTAGTTATCACCGTAATCAGCAAGGGCTGCGAAAAGATTGAAAAATCCTTCAACTACTAAAGGAGTATAAAATGCTTAAAGTAACCAATTTATACAAAAGCTTTGGTGAACGCACCGTTCTCAACAATATATCCTTTGAACTGAATAAAGGCGAAATTCTGTGTTTGCGCGGTAAAAGCGGTGCAGGTAAAACAACTCTTATCCGTTGTATCTGTAACCTCGAAAAAGCAGATAAAGGCACAATATCCATAAACGGCATTGAAAGCCTTGAAAACGATAAACCAAACAAGGCTTATCAGAACAATGTAGGTATGGTTAGCCAGGGATTTGATTTATTTCCTAACCTTAACGTAATGGATAACCTTACGCTTGCTCCCGTAAGCCGCAAACTTATGACAAAAGAAGAAGCTGAAAAAGCTGCCATGGCTTTGCTTG
Source organism: Oscillospiraceae bacterium (assembly GCA_017505635.1). GTDB lineage: Bacteria > Bacillota > Clostridia > Oscillospirales > Ruminococcaceae > RGIG3102. The sequence goes on from JAFVOU010000029.1 coordinate 38,038, forward strand.
AATCCCTTGGAATCGGTGACAAAGCTAAAAGCTATCCAAGCCAGCTTTCAGGCGGTGAAAAACAGCGTGTTGCCGTGGCAAGAGCCTGCATTTTAAGCCCGTCTGTGCTGTTCTTTGACGAACCTACCAGTGCCCTGGACCTTGCTTCCACACAGGAGGTTGCAAACCTTATCGAAGACATTGCAAAGCGTGACATCGCTGTGGTTATCATCACCCACGACGAAGCTTTCTGCAGTATGCTTGATGCTAAAGAAATAGTTATTGTAAACGGTAAAATCGCTGAATAAAATATTTTAATAAAAAATCCAAAGGCACATCAGGTTAAACTGCTGTGCCTTTTCTTGTACAAAATTATTTTAAATGTTAGAATATCATAAATACATAATTAAATATTAACTTGCAGGTAATAGAAAGAAAAATTTGAACAGGTAAGACAGATGTCAGGTGAAAATTTACACGTTTATTTGTTATAATACTGTTATAAAAATTTGAATTTGTAGGTGAGCATATGAACAGCGTAAATAAAACATTATACATCCCGTTGTATGGAAAAGCGTATGTCAGCAAAAGGGGAATATTTCTTGACGATAAAAAAGCTGAAGAAATTTGGGAAGCGGAGGGATTCGCACTAAAAGGAAAATCCAAATCCAAGTGGCTTGCCTACTATATGGGTGCTCGCTCTGCTGTTTTTGATGAATGGGTAAAGAATCAGGCAGCAGATATACAGGATGCCGTTGTCATTCATATTGGATGCGGCATGGACAGCCGAGTTTTGAGAGTAGGAACTATAAATCAGAAGTGGTACGATGTGGATTTTGCTGAAGTTATTGAAGAAAGAAAAAAATACTATTCCGAATCTGCCAACTATCAAATGATTGCAGGGGATGTGAGGGACGACAACTGGCTGACAAGTGTTCCCGAAAAGAAGTGTGCTATTGTTGTTATGGAAGGAGTGAGTATGTACTTGACCTTCAAAGAAGTACACGAATTAACCGAAAACCTGTGTGCACATTTTGAACAGATTGTATTTTTGATGGATTGCTATACTGTTTTGGCTGCTAAACTGTCCAAATACAAAAATCCAATAAATGATGTCGGTGTTACTGAGGTTTATGGTATAAATAATCCTGAGTTGTTTCAGCACGGCGAGTTTGTTTATGTCAAGGAGCACATAATGACACCGCAAAAATACATAGATGAGTTGACTGGTATTGAGAAGTATATTTTCGGAAAACTGTATGCAGGAAGCTTTTCCAAAAAGCTGTATCGATTGTTTGAATATAGAAAAATGTAAACTACAATTTGACAGAGGAGTGTGATTGCATGGATATGATTGGAACACTTCAACTGGCAGCATCAGCTTTTGGTATAAAATAGTTGTGTAATGCAAGAGAATACTACAAACAGAAGAAAACAAAATGGGCAATCACCTCTCTGTGTGTGGGTATCTTTGCTTGTTCCTGTACAATTATTTCAATTACAGGTATTTTGTAAATTCCAATTTATCTTACCCCTTGTTTCTTAAAACCGACTTGAAGACAGGTCGGTTTTATTATTCTCTTTTTGTTGCAAGTCTTTTCTGTTGCAGATGTGCTTTATATAATGTATACTTATTTATATATAAACAGCAAAGGAATTTATCAAATGGTTTTACCACAGGATTTTAAAGATAAAATGCAAAACCTTTTAAAGGATGAATTCGATGAATTTTTAAAAGGCTATGATAAAGATAATTTTTATTCCTTGAGAATAAACACCTTAAAGGCAAAGGCAGAAGATGTTTTAAACAAAAACATTTTTGATTTTACACCTGTAAAATGGTGTCCTACAGGTTATTATTATCCCGGACATCAGCGTCCCGGCAGACACAGTTATCATCACGCAGGTGTTTTCTATATTCAGGAAGCAAGTGCCATGAGTGTTGCCGAATGTGCTGACATACACCCTGGCGAAAAGGTGCTTGACCTTTGTGCTGCACCGGGCGGAAAAAGCACTCAGCTTGCCGCAAAGCTGAAGGGGGAAGGTCTTTTGGTGTCCAACGAAATTGTGCCTAACCGTGCTAAAATTTTGTCACAAAACATGGAACGTATGGGTGTAAAAAACGCAGTTGTAACCAACGAAAGCCCTGAAAAGCTGGAAAAATATTTTAAAAACTATTTTGACAAGATTGTTGTTGATGCACCCTGTTCCGGCGAAGGTATGTTCCGCAAGGAACCTGCTGTTGTAAACGAATGGAGCCTTGCACAGGTTGAGGTGTGTGCCAACAGACAGCGCCATATTCTTGAAAGCGCACACAAAATGCTTGCTGACGGCGGTCTGATTGTTTATTCCACCTGCACATTTTCGCCGGAAGAAAACGAAATGACTGTGGACAGCTTTTTGTGCAATCATCCTGAGTACGAACTTGTAAAACCCGAAGTGCACAAGTATTTCAGCGAAGGTGTACCTCAGTGGTGTGAAAGCCGCAATACAGAGCTTTCAAAAACGATGCGTCTGTTCCCGCACAAAATTGACGGTGAAGGACATTATGTAGCTGTTCTTCATAAAACAAGCGGCGAAAACTGCAAAGTCAAAAACGCAAAGTCCGTTGCTGACAAAAAACTGCTTCAGCCTTATTTTGATTTTGAGAAAAAGTTTTTAAATAATCTGTCCTTTGACAACTTTGCGCTGTTTGGTGAAAACCTGTATGCTTTGCCGGAAAACTGCCCTGATTTAAGCGGTGTTAAAGTTCTCCGCTGCGGATTGCACCTTGGCGAAATCAAAAAAGGCCGTTTTGAGCCAAGCCATTCTCTTGCTATGGCACTTAAAAAAGAAAACGCAAAGTATTGTCTTGATTATCCTTGTGACAGTGATGAAATGCTGTGCTATCTTAAAGGCGAATCGCTGAACACCGAAGAAAATTACAAGGGATGGTGTCTTGTATGCTCTGACGGATATTCTGTGGGCTGGGCAAAAGTAAGTGACGGAATCGCAAAAAACCATTATCCTAAAGGATTAAGGATAATGATGGGATAATACGGATATTTTTAATTATATATAATATATGAGGTAATTATTATGAGCAAAAAACTTGTAGCTTATTTTTCCGCAAGCGGTGTAACCGCAGAAGTTGCAAAATCTATGGCAGAAACACTCTGCTGTGATATCTGCGAAATAAAACCTGCTGTTCTTTATACCCAAGCAGACCTTGACTGGATGGATAAATCCAGCCGCAGTTCTGTAGAGATGCAGGACAAATCCTCCCGCCCTGAAATCGTTGATTATCCTGCCAATCTTGACGGCTATGACACAATTTATCTTGGCTTTCCTGTATGGTGGTATGTTGCACCAACAATCGTGAACACCTTTGTTGAAAAATATGATTTAACCGGCAAAACTGTTGTTCTTTTTGCAACAAGCGGCGGCAGTGACTGGGGCAAAACTGTTGAATTTCTTGAAAACAGCTGCAAAGGCGCAAAAATTGTCGAAGGCAAAGTACTCAGACCTGGCGTAAGCCGCGATGAATTTGACCTGTGGGTTAAATCACTTTAATAAGATTAAATTAATATTATACAAAAATAAAGTTGGCAGAAAATTAAATCTGCCAACTTTTTGTTTGTTTTTAATTATTTGTGATATTTGCTGCCACTCAAAATAGAAAATGCACGGTAGGTCTGTTCCAGCAGCATTACGCGTGCAAGCTGATGTGGGAATGTCATCTTTGACATTGACATTTTATAATGTGACATCTGTTTTACCCTGTCAGAAAGCCCATGGCTTGAACCGATTATAAAACAGATATTGGAAAACCCTTCAACTGCTTTTTCGCTGAACAGCTTTGCCAGTTCTTCACTTGACATCTGTTTGCCTTCGATGCACATAGAAATAATATAGCTTTGTTTTGGAATATTTTTTATAATCTCGTCTGCCTCTCTGTCCAGAGTTTTCTGTATAAGTGTATCATTGAGATTTTTTTCCATAAGCTGTACATCTTCCAGCTGAACAATTTTGAGATTGCACATGGTTTTCAGACGTTTGATATATTCGTTGCAGCCATCCAGCATAAAGCCTTTCTGCACCTTGCCCATAGCAATTATAGTTATATTCTGCATAATTTCTCCCCGTTAAAACTGTGTAGGCGCTGTTATTTCGTGACGTCGGTTCGCCTTTATAACCTCGATATCCCTGTGCACATCAATGCCTTTTGCCATAGCTGTTACAGCAAGCTGGGAAAGGGCTGTTGAAGGTGTGTTGTTGTTATTTGACAAATGACACAGATGCAGCTTTTTAACCCCGTTTTCCAGCAGTTTTACCGCTGCATCACTGCACTGGATATTGCTTAGATGTCCGCGGTTGGATGCAATGCGTGTTTTCAGGTAATATGGGTAATTTTCATTTTCACGCAGCATCATATCATCATAATTGGACTCCATAACCGCTAAATCTGCCCCCATAAACTGTTTAAGAATACCGTCGGTAACACAGCCAAGGTCGGTTGCCATTGTCATTCTTGTACCGCTGTTTGTATGTATATTAAAGCCCATACAGCCAACAGAATCATGTGGTGTTTCAAAGCCTGTAACAAAAAAATCACCAATATTGTGCCCTGCCATATTCATATCTTCCAGCACAATATGGGAAGATACAAGGTCGTTGTCTGCAAGGTAGTCAAGTGTTGCACAGTTGGAAAACACAGGCACATTGAGTTTTTTGGTAAAAACTTTAAGACCGCTTATATGGTCAGAATGTTCGTGGCTGATTAAAATTCCCTGAAGATTTTTCAGTTCAAGCCCAAGCTCTTTAAGGGCATTTGATGTCATTCTCGCCGACTTGCCTATATCTATAAGTATAAATTTACCATTGTCCTCCAGCACAGAACAGTTGCCGCTTGACCCGGAGTAAAGTGAAATGTAATTTGCCATTTTGCCTCTTAAAAACTGTTTTATATGAAAATTGCAGAAAATAATATCTATACAAATAACAATACAGATAATTCCTGCAGAATTGTTGTTCTTTTTAAAAAGGCAAGGTTATAACACCTTGCCTTTGATTTTTAATATGCTTTTTTAAGTTCTGCTTCTTCAGGAATAACAACCTTCTGGATGTCACCGCCAAGAGCACGGATTTTTTTAACGATATCAACATAACCGCGTTCAACGTGTTTGATTTCGTAAACTTCGCTCTGACCTTCTGTGCAAAGTGCTGCAACGATAAGTGCTGCACCTGCACGCAGGTCTGTTGCAGAAACAGGAGCAGGTCTGAGTGCTTCCACACCTTCAAAAACCGCTACTCTGCCTTCAACCTGAATACTTGCGCCCATTTTGTTGAGTTCGTCGCAGTATTTAAAACGGTTGTCCCATATACCTTCGCTGATAATGGAAGTGCCCTTTGCAAAGCAGAGCAGCACGCCCATAACAGGCTGCAGGTCGGTTGGAAAACCAGGATGAGGCATTGTTTTGATATTTGTGTTATTGTACTTGCCTTCGCGGCCGATTACACGCACACTGTCATCAAATTCTTCGACTGTCGCACCGATAACACGCAGTTTGCTTGTGATTGGTTCCAGATGTTTTGGTATTACATTTTTGATTGTGATATCACCACGGCTTGCAGCTGCGGCAACCATAAATGTACCTGCTTCAATCTGGTCAGGAATTATGGAGTAAAGACCGCCGTGCATTCTTTTTACACCGTGAATTTTGATAACATCTGTGCCGGCACCGCGAACATTTGCCCCCATAATATTAAGAAAGTTTGCAACGTCAACAATATGTGGTTCCTTAGCAACATTTTCGAGAATTGTTGTGCCTTCTGCCATAACAGCAGCAAGCATTGCATTGATTGTTGCACCAACAGAAATTGTGTCAAAGAACACATGTGCACCGTGAAGATTATCACTTTTTACATTTACCATTGCATAGTCAATGGAGTGTTCTGCACCAAAAGCTGTAAATGCTTTAAGATGCTGGTCGATAGGACGTGCACCAAGGTTGCAACCTCCCGGCATCGGCACACTGCCTTCGCCAAAGCGGGACAGCATACAGCCAAGGAAATAATAGGAAGCACGCATCTTTTTGCCAAGTTCCAGCGGAACTTCGGTTGTATTGATAGTTGATGTGTCTATTTCCAGCACAGTCGGAGCAAGCCATTTTACCCTTGCACCAAGTTCTTCCAGAATTGCGATTTCTGCACGGATATCGCTGATGTCAGGCACATTTTCAAGAACACAAACATCATTTGCAAGAACTGTTGCAGGCAATATTGCTACAGCAGCGTTTTTGAAACCGCTGATTGTAACTTCCCCTCTAAGAGGCTTTCCGCCTGAAATAACATACTTTTCCAAATCAGTACTCCTTCAGAGTTTAACTTAAATATAATCCAATATGTAATATCTTTAGTTATTCTGTTTAATTATGTGAATATTATACAAATATTTCATTAAAAGTTTGTAACCTTAGATAGTATACCATGAGTTTTAAAAAATTCAATAGTTAATATGTATTTATTAAATAGAATATTGTTTCAGATTATACATATCATAGATTACCAGAATTTATAAGGGTCATAACGATGGTTACCGCTCTTGATTTCAAAGTGCAGATGGTTACCTGTACTGTTGCCTGTTGAACCCATTCGTGCGATAAGCTGACCTTTTTTAACCTGTTCGCCATAACCTACAAGGAGAGATGAACAGTGTGCATACACGGTCTGATAGCCGTTGCCGTGGTCAACAATAAGATACACGCCATAACCACGGTTTGTATATTTTGCTGTTGTTACAATACCATCGTCAGAAGCATAAATAGGTGTGCCATAAGGACCCGCAATGTCAACACCGTTGTGTGCCGGATACTGACCTGCAAAGCCACGGCTGATGCGAACACCGCCGCCTGTAGGCCAGCCGAATGCGCCTGAACCCACGTTCTGCAGTACACCAACACTTGGCAGATAACGGCCAACCTCGATGATTTCTTTGACCGGTTCTTTGATTACAACAGTTTCGATAACTGTTTCACTCTGTGCAATACCGTCGATATATGTTACATCAACAGTAACTTTATTAAGACCTTTTTCACCTTTCTGGACAGTTTTTGTTGTGCCAAGGTTCATAGAGTTGTTGGAGCGCTGTTCTGTAGCATATGCTGTTTCAATTTCGCGCACTTCTCTTACAACTTCTTTTACCTGCAGGAAAGGCACAGCCTGACTTACAAGCACCTGGTCGCCAACCCAGAGACCGCCGCCTTCCAGTTCCGGATTAAGATTGTAAAGTTCTCTGAGACGCAGACCATTTTTGTTTGCAATAAGAGATGGTGAATCCCCCTGAACAACTGTATACCACACTTCGCCTTCTACAAGACCGGTGATTTTTTCTGTAAGTTTACTTTCATCAACAATAGTGTCTGTAAAGAAAATGCCTTCTGTAAGTGACACATCCTGCACAAAACCTACAGTTTTGTTTTCGGCACCGTCATCGTAAGGTGCCAGCATACTGTCGATAGCCGCCTGTACAGGTTCAACATTTTCTACTGCACCGTGAAATTCGCCGTCAACATAAAGACCTGTTGCGCTTACAATATCCTCTTCCGATGCCTGAAGTATTGCGTCAGAAAGACGTCTTTCGTCCACAATTGTATTGCCAAGTTTTGTTGTTATTTTAATTTCAGGGTTCATTGACCACTGCTGACTGTCGTCAAGAGTAACAAGTTTGTTTTTAATAACTGTATCTGCATTTTTAAGCACTGTATAGTTATCAATAACACCGATTTCCTGACCATCAAGTGAAACTTTCACAGCATAGCCCTGTTTGAGACCGAAAGTGATAACAGCAACCATAACCGCAAAGCAAAGTGCAGGAACAAGATAGCTTACAAGAACAGGCACGAACTGTCTGTTCTTTTTGAACCCCTGTGCCACATAGTCGCGCACTTCTTTGCCTGTTTGGCGGGTAGAGTCCTCCCTGCCCAGTTTTCTGAGCTTCTTTATATTGATAAATGCACTTTTAATGCGGGCAAAAGGCAAGCCCAGATCATCAAAAATGCTGCCGAAAAATCTGTCTGCAAAGATACGTACTTCCTTAAAAATACGTTTTAATTTTCTGTACCGTACATATGCAAATTTTCTTATCTTTTTCCAGGTTAAAATAACTGTAAGTTCAGCCGAATAACCCAGTCTGTAAAATATTGCAGTAAAAAACTGTTTTATGCCTTTTGCTGTCACCTTTTCCTGATTGTATCTTTTAAAAAGTGATTTAAGGCCTCCTGTTTTTGCCGCTTTATCCTTTTTGTTGTTTATTGCCGGCATTCAAAATACCCCTTTATATTCTTGTGAAATTACATTCAAATCCAATTAAAAATGCTTAAAGCATACCTAATTAATTATACACAACAATAGGCGTTTTTTCAAGAAAAAACGCCTATTGTTTATAGTTTATCTATATTTTTATCACAATATCTTCCATATCCTGGGGCAAATCGGAATTTATTACCACTTTGCTGTTGTCAAAGGGCGAAATAAACTCCAGTTTTCTGCAGTGAAGGGCATGACGGTTTATATATTCCGTACTGCCGCCGTACAAATCGTCACCTGCAAGCGGATATCCAAGATGAGAAAAATGCACCCTTATCTGATGCGTGCGCCCTGTGTGAAGCTTTATATCCAGCAGAGAAAAGCTTTCGTTCTGCTTTAAAACCGTATATTCGGTTTTTGCATACTGCCCGCCCTCACGGACACAGCGTGTGATAATGCTTTCGGTCTGTCTGGCTATTGGCAGTTCAATTATTCCCTGCTGTTTTTCCACTTTTCCCTGCACAATGGCTGTGTAGGTTTTGTCCACATTACCTTTAAGCTTTTCGGCACTGTAGGCATCAAGGGCGATAAGCACCAGCCCCGATGTGTTTTTGTCAAGACGGTTTATAGCACGGAATATCTTTTGCTGTCCCCTGTTTTTCCAGTAGCCTACAAAGGCATTTGCAAGGGTGTCTGTGGGATGATTGAAGGACGGGTGAACAGGCATATAATAAGGCTTGTTTACCACCATACAGCACTGGTCCATATACACAATATCCATTGGTATATCCTGGGCAATAACGGTGCTTTTTCCGGCATTTTCTGCGGTATCTGCCGCATTGACCACAACATTCTGCCCTGTTTTTACTTTATAGTCACTGTTCTGTTTTACCCCGTCAACAAGAATTCCTTCGGGAAGAAATTTCACCCTTTTTATAAGTGCAAGGCTTACCCCGTTGCCACGCAGAAAAGCAGTGAGGCTTTTGCCTTCGTCCTCGGATTTTACAACAAAGTTTATCTGCATTAATATGCCACACCCTGCTGTTTCATAGCTTCACAAACCTTTACAAAACCTGCAATATTTGCACCTGCAACAAGGTTTTTGCCGTCAGCATATTTTTTGCTTGTTTCGTAAATTGTTTCAAAGATATTTTCCATAATATCTTTAAGGCGCATATCAACTTCGTCAAAGCTCCAGGCAAGGCGCAGTGAGTTCTGGCTCATTTCCAGACCGCTTGTTGCAACGCCGCCGGCATTTGATGCTTTGCCCGGTGCATAAAGAATATCGCTGTTGAGGAAAACTTCGATAGCTTCAGGAGTAGAAGGCATATTTGCACCTTCTGCAACAGCTATACAGCCGTTTGCAACAAGTGCTTTTGCTCCGTTTTCATCCAGCTCGTTCTGTGTTGCACAAGGCAGAGCGATGTCACAAGGCACTGTCCAGATGTCACGACAGTTTTCGTAATATTCCGCATTTTTGTAGTAGTTGAGATATTCTTTGATTCTGCCGCGTTTAACTTCCTTGATTTCTTTGATAACATCAAGGTCAATACCGAATTTATGATAGATATAACCTGAGGAGTCGCTCATCGCCACTACCTTTGCACCAAGCTGAATTGCTTTCTGTGCAGCATATATTGCAACGTTACCGCTGCCGGAAATAACCACACTTTTATCATCAAATGTTGTGTTTTTAAGAGTTTTAAGCATTTTTTCAGTAAAGTAGCAAAGACCATAGCCTGTTGCCTCTGTTCTTGCAAGAGAACCGCCAAATTCGATTGGCTTGCCTGTAAACACACCTGTAAATTCGTTTGCAAGACGTTTGTACTGACCGTACATATATCCAACTTCACGTTTGCCAACACCGATATCGCCTGCAGGAACATCGGTAAACTGGCCGATATGACGGTAAAGCTCGTTCATATAGCTCTGGCAGAAACGCATAATTTCCATATCGCTTTTGCCTTTAGGGTCAAAGTCGCTGCCGCCTTTGCCTCCGCCCATTGCAAGGCCTGTAAGGGAGTTTTTGAATGTCTGTTCAAAACCGAGGAATTTGATAACGCTCTGGTTTACACTTGGGTGAAAACGCAGACCGCCCTTGTACGGACCGATTGCGCTGTTGAACTGACAGCGGTAGCCTGTGTTAACCTGCACCTTGCCCTTGTCATCTACCCAAGAAACACGGAATGTAATCATTCTTTCCGGTTCTACAATGCGTTCCAGAATACCAAGTGCTTCAATCTGCGGGTCTTTTTCCACCACCGGTTCCAATGTTTCCAGCACTTCTTCAACCGCCTGTAGAAATTCTTTTTCGTGAGAATACTTGCAGCAAAGGTCGTTGTACACTTTTTTTACATAATTATTGTTTATCATACAGTTAAACCCCACTTTTTGAGATATTTTATACAATCAATATATACAGTATATAACAAAACAGGCTTTGAATAAAGATTTTTTTGAAAATTTTCATTGAATATTTTCAAAACCTGTGTTAAACTGTTAAATTGTAGAATGGAGTGATTTGATGAATTACTGTTCAAACTGCGGTGTAAAACTGTCACCTGATGAAAGATTCTGTCACAACTGTGGCGTAACCGTTCAGCAGGGCGGCACAGCGCAAAGTTCATATACTTCTGCACAAAGCGGACAGAAGAGCAAATTTATTGCAGGTATCCTTGCAATTTTGCTTGGTACACTGGGCATACACAATTTTTATCTTGGCTTTACCAAAAAAGGCGTTACACAGCTTTTGCTGTTTGTATTCTTTTTGGGTTGGGTAAGCTTTATCTGGGGTATCGTTGACGGTATCAGAATTTTTACAGATAAAGTAAGCTGTGATGCAAAAGGCGTACCGCTTGCAGACAATATTTAGTTTTTAATATGAGTAAACCAGACGGCAGCGCGTTTTATCAACGTGAGGAAAGTCCGGGCTTCACAGGTCAAGGGTAGCTGATAACGTCAGCCGAGGGCGACCTTAGGGAAAGTGCAACAGAAAATTACCGCCTGCTTTGCAGGTAAGGATGAAAAGGCGAGGCAAGAGCTCACCAGCATATTGGAGACAATATGGCTGTGTAAACCCTACCCGAAGCAACACCCGACAGCAGAGCATATGTGACCTGCAGCTCTCAGGAGGTGGCTGGAGCTATAAGGCAACTTATAGTCGAGATAGATTGTCGTCTAATACAGAACCCGGCTTATGGTTTGCTCATTTTAATAAAAAAGAAAGCAGTCAGTGAAAACTGACTGCTGTTTTTTTGCTGTTTTTTATATGATTATACTATTTTGCAACAATGGTAGCTGTTGAATAAATTGATTTTTATGTCATTCTGAGGCTTTAGCCGAAGAATCTCCCGGTTTGAACAGACATTATTTTGAGCAGACAGAGAGATACTTAACGGGAGGGCGCTGAGCCCCTCCCCCTACACCGCTCAGTATGACAGTTTGAATTTATAAATTGTTCGCAAAATTGAAATTTTGCGAACTATTATGCATATTAAATTATGCTTATTTAGTAAAATTGTGTTCCCAATTACCATAAGCTGTCAGTGGCTGGTCTGCTTTTTTTGTTGCGATAAATGAGTTGATTTTCAGTTTATAACTTCCGTCTTCTACATCATTCATATAGATTTTCATTGTTGCATGACCATCAATAATTTCTGCATAGCTTATAGAAGTATCTTCTTTCACTACTTTTCCGTTGCCATCTACAATCTGATAATCGCCAATTCCCAACTCTTCCGCTTCAAAAGGAGCATCTCCAGTGAAATAAGCTTCTATCACAAGAACATCATCGTTAACGTTTAACTCGATTGCAATTTCATCAGTAGCCTGTTCATAAGTTGTTCCAACTATTGCGCCATCTGGACGTTTTATATCCTGAAAAAAACCTTTTAATACCCCTGATGCTGCCATTGCAGAAATGGAAAGTGATAAGCAGATTGCCATAGTGGCAAATACTGCTGCAGGTCTTTTAAACATTTTATTCTTTTTCATAATTGAATCCTTTCGTGTTTGGGAAATTTCAAGTTTGCAATTTGCTATGATGCGTCTTTTCATATCTTCCGGCATCACAATTTTTTCGGCGACATTTTTCATATTGCTATACTTCATATTACGAATACTCCTTTTCATAGATTTCTTTCAAAAGCTTACGTCCTTTTTGCAGTCTCATTTTTACTGCCGAAGATGTTCTGCTGATTATTTTTGCAATATCCTCTATTCGGTATCCCTCAATGTAGTAGAGAGTTAAAACAAGTCTGTATTTTTCAGGTAACACAGTTAAAGCCTCAATTATTCCGTAATCTGTTTCTTCATCTGCAATTTGTTCAAGGAAGTTTTCTTCTATCTGTATATAACGTCCTCGAAAACGAAGCAGATCACGGCATTTATTGGTTGCGACTTTAATGAGCCATGCTTTCTCATGCTCGCTGTCTACAAAAACAGGGGATTTTTGATAATATTTGATGATTGTCTCCTGAACTACATCTTCTGCGTCACTTTCGTTCTTCAACATAATCAAAGACAATCTGTATAGCATATCGCCGTATTTTCTGATTATGATTTCAATATCATCAGTTGGCCATTCTGATGTATTTATCATTCTCTCTCCCCCCTTTCACCTATAACACGTTTGAATAACCGATTTGGTCAATTTATTTGTAAAAATTTTTATTTTAAATTTTAATATAGCATAATTTTAAAGCAAAAAATAAACAAGAGCCAAACTGTTATAGTCTGGCTCCAATTTTAGTATTTATTAAATTTTAATCTATTCGTCAAATTCAAATTTTCCTAACAGTTTTAATTTACCATATTCTTATATTTATATCAATGTCATATAGAATGACGTAAACAAAGTGCAATGTCTTTAAAATAAAATATATTTATAGATTTGTTTTAAACTATATGCTATACTTTTTACATCACACAACGAAATGAGAAAAATGTTATGAAATGGGAATTTGCTTTTTTATACTTGCTGCAGGATATGCACAGTCCTGTTCTCGACAGCATAATGCTGTTTTTTACAAAAATGGGCAATATCGGTATGCCATGGCTTGGCCTTGCGGTTGTTTTTTTGTGTTTTAAAAAGACAAGAAAATGGGGTATTGCCATTCTTGGTTCGCTGCTGCTGAAAGAAATTGTCGGAAACCTTGTTCTTAAAAATCTTATCGCACGCAGTCGTCCCTGCTGGATTGATACCACAGTACCGCTGCTGGTTTCTTCCCCGTCCAGCTATTCGTTTCCGTCAGGACATACTTTTGATGCCATTGCTGCATCGGTTTCAATCTTTCTATATAACAAAAAAGCAGGCATCGCTGCAATTATCGTGGGGGCAATCATAGCTTTCAGCCGTATGTATCTGTTTGTACATTTTCCTACTGATGTACTTGCCTCAGTGGTTTTAGGCATTGTTGTGGCTGTATTTGTGCACAAAATTGTGGAAAGCTGTTCAACAGACAATATATATAAAATAAAAAGAACAATATAAATATAAAAGCAGTCAGTATATTTCAGCTGACTGCTTTGTTTTTTATGCCTGCCCCTCTGCCACAAGGTTCTGCCATTCTGTATACAGTCTGTTCCAGGTTACACGGCCAACAATGCCGTCTGCCGTAAGATTAAACCGACTTTGAAATGCCAGTACCGCATTTTGAGTAAGCGGACCGAATATACCATCTGCACTTACCGACGGTATATCGGGATAAACCACAGAAAGTGCATTCAGCCAATTTTGTATCATTGTAACATTCGCCCCCCGTGAACCAATCCTCAAAGGTGTACCGGGATAGGCATCTGATGACGGCGGCGTTCCTTCGGGTACATCTACACCTTCCTGTATGCCCTCATAAATATCCTGCATTTTCTCCCATGTTGCCTGCCCGACTACGCCATCCTGAGTCAGATTGAAGTATTCCTGAAATTCCCGTACGGAAGCTTCCGTTGCGGCACCGAAATTTCCGTCTATCACAACAGGTTTTATGCTGTTTACATATACTGCTGTCTGATTCAGATAAAACTGTATTATCTGCACATTTATCCCTCTGTCACCCCGTCGGTATGCTCTGCCAGGATAGGAACCGTCCTGAATGGCTTCCCCTTCACTGGTAAGCTGTGCAAGTTTTTTTACCGAAACATAAATATAGCTTATTTTGTACCATGTGCGTTTGCCCACTACTCCATCCGCAGTAAGGTCAAATATCTGCTGAAAGCGACGCACAGCTGCTGTGGTTGTTGCACCAAAAACACCATCCACATTTACTTTGCCGATAGAGGGGTAATCATCCGCTATACGGTTAAGCTGCGCCTGAATAACACGCACGCTTTCCCCTGTTGCTCCCTCACGCAGGGCCGAGCCTGGATATGATACAGGAATTGATGCAATATTGTTGCTTTCAGTAATGCGGACATCGTTGCCGTAGTATTTGCGCAGAATTGCTATGGCGCTCATTCCGCGCTCTGCATCTGCTTTGCTGCCCCACTGACTCATTCCCTTGCAGGTTACACTGCGTCCGTCACAGTATTCGGCAAAAAACGGATCTATACGTCCCGGTTTAACGATATATTCGTTGAATATTTCCTCTACAATTGCATCTGTAGTTTCAAATGTGGAACGGTTATGCACATACTTCTGGTCATAACTTGGTGAGTTTGTGATATTGAAATCATATCCGCGTGACGGATACCATTCGGTAAATATTCGGTTGAGCACAAATGAAATCTGCGCATATATATTTGCCCGCAGTGCCTGCTGCGGCCATGTAGGATAAATTTCACTTGCGGCCACACTTTTAAGATATGTGCGGAAAGGCACAGTGACGTTTCTGGCCGATGAATTTGGCGCACCTAAATGTACAGTGATATTTTCGGGGATAACCACCCTCTGGAGAACCCGCTGTTCCCCCTCTTTTGCATGTGGCTGAACATCGTATTGCTTGTGAGTTTCTTCTTTTCGGGAATCCAGCTCGAAGTCACTGCCGTAATTTGCCGGTCTTGGCAGCAGGTCTATCCACTGCAGAGTATCCTGACTGTCAAATATATTCACCCCCAGTGCTTCTGCAAGGATAAAACCTTTGGCAAAGATAAAAAGGTTGTATGTGCGGTAAGGCAGGTTTGTATTGTCGGGGTCAAGAGACAGTTCTCTGTCCACCGTTTCCAGTTCTATATAATCTGTAAGTCCGTTATTGTCTGTATATACTGTTTTTTGTTCCAGTAGCAGAGATGTATCTGCCTCGGTTATAAGTATCTGTGCACCTGCCACAGGCAGTATAATCTGTGTGGTTATGCGCACCTGCAGTCGCCCTGTTGCCATATATCAGTCTCCTTTAACCTATTGAATAAGCAATAATGCTGATATAGTTTATGAGCGGATTGCTCTGTCGGACACAAAAACCCCGGAAATACAGCCAATGTTATTAAGTTAAGCGAAATTCAAAAATATCAGCTTAATATAATAAAGTAAAATGTCATTCTGAGCGCAGCGAAGAATCTCTTTGTTTGTTCAAACCGTGAGATTCTTCGGAATTAAAATTCCTCAGAATGACATATTTTGTTATCTTAATGACATTGGAAATACAGCACCGATATTATTTAGTGCCGGTTTTCCGGGGTGTTCAGTATATTTTATTTTTTACAGAACCCTTTTATCAGTTCTCTCGCAGAACGGGACATCTCGATGCTGAAATCGCTGTTCCATTTACGCGCACAGAACTTTCTCATCCAGTCGGCAAAATATTCTTTGTCTTCTATTCCCTGACGTTTTGCCAGCATTTCGCCCATTCTATCCGCCTGTTCCTTATTGTAGCTGTTTTCGTAAACAACTTCGCTGATTTCAAATCTAGGAGGTTTTGGACGGGTAACCTGACTTTCGGTTGGATAGCCAAAGCACACCATACAGCAGGGCACAACATGAGGCGGCAGATTGAACATCTGCTGATGCACTTCAAAACGTTCGATGATATCGCCTATATAGCAGCTTCCTATACCAAAGCTTTCTGCGGCAACAACAGCATTCTGTGCTGCAATAAGTGCATCCTGGTTTGCAAGCAGAAGGTCACCTTCTTCTACATTGCGCACTTCATCCACATATTCGCAGAACACCTTATGCCAGCGGTAATAATCGGCACAGAAAACAAGAACCAACGGTGCCTTGGCAATAAACGGCTGATTGTCACAGCTGTAAACAAGTTTATCTTTAACAGATTGGTCGGTTACATCAATAATTGTGTAAAGGCACATATTGCCGGCAGTAGGTGCCTGCAGTGCGGCATTGAGAATCTGCTGTTTGATTTCGGCAGGTATTTCCTTTGGCAGATATTCGCGGACTGATTTACGGCTGTTTATCGATTAGATTATATCGTTCATAGTACACCTCACAGACTTTTTATTTATTATATCACTGTCAGCAAAACAAATCCATATTACAACCAGACAAACAAGTATATTAGTTATAACTAATATCAGCAATTATCGCATTATTATATGTGATTTTTGTTTAAAACATATTATTTTGTCTTTCAACACAAATGTATTATTTTGCGCAAAATATATATCTAGACCACATTATATACACCAATACTACCAGTCTAAACTATATTAGTTATAACTAATATTATTCCAAAACAATACCGCACAGCATTTTGCCGTGCGGTATATAAATTATTTCATTCTGTTTATAATTTCGTTTGCTTTTGTATAAACTTCCTGTGCAGGTGTGCCGATAAAGAACTGTCCATCTTCATAAAGCACCTTGCCGTTTACCATTGTAAGCTTAACATTCTGTTTGCTGCCGCTGTAAACGATATTTTTAACAATGTTGTTAAGCGGCTGCATATTAGGCTGTTTAAGGTCAAGTATGATAAGGTCTGCAAACTTGCCTTCGGCAAGAACATCTGCATCTTTAAGTCCCATTGCATATGCGCCTTCCACAGTTGCCATACGCAGTACCTGGTCTGCACTTACTGCAGCAGCATCCTTTTCGCGCACTTTTGCAAGACCTGTAACGAGGAACATTTCTCTGAACATATCAAGGCAGTTGTTGCTTGCAGGGCCATCTGTACCGATTGCCACATGAACACCTTTGTTGAGCATATCTGTGATTGGTGCAATACCGCTTGCAAGTTTAAGGTTGGAACCTGGGTTTGTTACAGCACATACACCTTTTTCTGCCATGATTTTCATATCTTCTTCTGTCATATATACACAGTGATAGCAGCTTCCGCCGTAGTCAAACATACCAAGGCTGTTGAAAAGCTGTGTAGGTGTCATGCCGTGTCTTTCGATACAGCCTTCCACCTCGCCTGCAGTTTCACTGCTGTGTGTATTGATTGGTGCTTTATATTTGTGCACCAGAGCAGCAAGCTTTTCAAGGTTTTCTTTGCTGTTTGTATATTCTGCATGGAAACCAAGCTGGAAAGTAACAAGTTCTTCAGGATTATTGTACTTGTTAAGCCATTCTTCCAGCAGTTCAAAAGACTGGGAAAAGTTGTTGAGGCCACCTGCCATTACTGTGCGGTAACCGCAGTCAACTGCTGCCTGTGCCATTGCATCAGGCATAAGATACATATCAAAACTTGTTGTAATACCACTTGTAAGGTATTCCATAATTGCAAGTTTGGACAGATGATAAACATCATCCGGTGTAAGCTTTGCTTCCATAGGGAAAATCTGTTCGTTCAGCCATTCGTGCAATGGAAGGTCATCTGCAAAAGAACGCAGATTTGTCATACCGGAATGAGCATGTGCATTTTTAAAACCAGGCATAACAACGTTGCCCTGTGCATCAATTTCACGTTCCCATTCGCATTTTGGTGCATTGTCAGCATCACCAACATAAGCAATGCGGTTGCCTTTGATATGCACTTCGCCAAAAAAGATGTCTTTGCCCTGTTCCATTGTAAGCACACGGGCATTGTATATACGGATATTCATATTATTACCTCGCTGACATTAACGTTTGCCTTTGTCGTAAATTTCGCCCAGCGCTCTTGGAGCATCATTGTGCTTGGAGAAGAATACGAGAAGAAGCAGTGTGAGAACATATGGAAGAATCATAATGAGGTCGGAATAGCTGCTTGGCAGACCTGCTGCAAGAACAAGCTGGTGACCACCACTGTTTGCAAAACCGAAAAGCAGACAAGCTGCAAGTGTTGGAATAATTTTCCAGTTGCCAAAGATGAGAGCAGCAATGGAAAGATAACCGTAACCTAAATAGATACCGCTTGAATAGTTTGCACTGATGGAATATGCAAAACACATACCTGCAAGACCGGACAGAGCACCGGAAACCATAACAGCGATAAAACGGATTTTTGCAACGTCGATACCTGCTGCATCAACAGCGTGTGGGTTGTCACCACAGGCACGGAGATGAAGACCGAATTTTGTACGGTAAAGCACATACCATGCGATAAGTGCCACTACTGCGATAATAAGTTCGAACGGATAAACATTTTTAAAGAAAGCGCCAATAACAGGGATTTCGCTTATACCCGGTACTGTCCAGCGCTGGGAAACACCAAGGTCAAATTTATTGGATGGTTTGCCGATAACAACACGGTTTACAACCTTTGTCAGGAATTCTGTAAGTGCCATTGCCAGAATGTTGATAACAACACCGCTGATAACCTGGTCAGCTTTGAATTTGATACAAAGAAGTGCGTGTAACATTGCATAGCACATACCGCCAATCATGGAAAACAGCATTGCTGCATAGTATGGAAGCTGGCTGTCTGCACCAAGCGAACGCATCATAAAGAATGCAACAAGTGCACCTACAAAGGCACCTGCACCCTGAAGACCTTCAAGAGCAAGGTTGGTGATACCGCTGCGTTCGGAGTAGATGCCGCCGATAGCCATTACAAAAAGAGGAAGGGCAAACGACATACCGTCAATAATAATTTTATCTACCATTATTCATTTACCTCCGCTTTATTTGCTTTTTCAATTTCTGCCATATTGTCTTTTGCACGTTTTACCTTGTAACGGATAAATGCGCCGCAGGCACTGAACAGAAGAATAAGACCTGTGATAACAGATGCAATTTCTGCATCAAGTCCTGCAGAAGAACTCATATAAGTTTTACCTTTACCCATAATTGAAATGAGGAAGGAAGAAAGCAGGATGCCAAGTGGGTGGCTGTTGCCAAGCAGGGAAACTGCGATTGCGTCAAAGCCTGTTGCAGAAAGAACTTTTGGCTGAATGGAACTGAAATAGCCAAGATAGTATGTTGCACCAGCAAGACCTGCAAGACCACCGGAAATGAGCATATAAAGAATCATTTTGCGGCCTACATTGATACCTGCATACTGTGCAGCTTTACGGTTGAGACCAACTGTTGCAATTTCGTAACCGAAAGTTGTTTTATCAAGAACAAATTTAATTACAAGTGCCACAACGATTGCAAGAACAATGCCAAGTGGAATGTCGTATTTGAAACCACCGATTTCTGTGCCCATAAGTGTAAGACGTGCAGCATCGGAAACATTTTTTGACTGACGGGAAACAGGGTCTACAAATTTTGTGTTGATAAAGAATGCCACAACATACTGAACAATATAGTTAAGCATAATTGAGGAAACAACCTCATTGATGTTGAATTTGTATTTCAGCCAACCCATAAATGCGCCAACAAGACCGCCAACAAGAGCTGCTATGATAACAACAAGAGGTTTTGCAATTGGTGCAGCAAGGGAGCTGTAACCAATGAGAACTGTGGAAACAAAACCTGCAGCAAGCATCTGACCGGAAACACCGATATTGAACAGACCTGCTTTAAGTGCAACAGCAACAGCAAGGGATGCAAAAATCATCGGTGTCCAGTAGTTGAGGAAGCTGAAGAAGTCTGTTGCCATACTTTTGCCGCCTGCATATTTTGGCTTTGGCCAGAGACCGCAGCCCTGCAGAAGGTTAGTATATGCGCTTACAGGATCTTTGCCAAGTGCAGCAATAACAGCTGCACCAACGATAAGGCTTATCAGAATAGCGAAAACAGGTATAGTAATCGCCTGATATTTTTCATTACCAAGCAATTTTACAAAAAGCTTTGTAACGGGATTAACTTTACGTTTTTTCATTTATTCTGTCACCCCCATCATAAACTGACCAACTTCTTCTACAGAGAGAGTTTTTGCATCTGCAATTTTGAGAATCTGGCCGTTGTAGATAACTGCAATTGTATCTGCAAGGCCCATAACTTCATCAAGTTCAAGGGAGATAAGCAGAATTGCCTTACCTTTGTCACGTTCAGCAATAATCTGATTGTGAATATTTTCGATAGCACCGATATCCAGACCGCGTGTTGGCTGAACAAAGATGATAAGTTCGGCATTCTGTTCGATTTCGCGGGCTATGATAGCTTTCTGCTGGTTACCGCCGGACATGGAACGAGCAACTGTTTTGATGCCCTGACCGCTGCGGATATCGTATTTGCCGATAAGTTCTGCACCGAACTCATCAATATTTTTATGGTTTATGATACCTTTTTTTGCAAAAGGTTCCTGATTGTAATTTTTGAGAACAAGGTTGCTGCTGAGGGTAAAATCAAGAACAAGACCATAGGTCTGTCTGTCTTCAGGAATATATGCAATACCTTCCTCATTGCGTTTGCGGATAGGAAGGTTTGTTATATCCTTGCCGTTAAGTGTAATCTTGCCGCCTGCTGCAGGAAGAATGCCTGTGATTGCATCGGCAATTTCTACCTGTCCGTTGCCGGAAACACCTGCAATGGCAACAATTTCGCCGCCGCGAACATCAAAGGAAGCTTTTTTAACAACTTCAAATCCGTTTGAATCTTTTACTGTAAGGTCTTTTACAGACAGAACAACATCGCCGTATTTTGCTTCGGCTTTTTCTCTTTCAAAAGAAACCTCACGGCCAACCATTTTGTTTGCCATTTCTTTTGTGGATGTTGTTGCAACATCAAGAACATCAATAAGTCTGCCTCGGTTGAGGATAGCACAGCGGTCGGCAACCTTTTTGATTTCTTCCAGCTTGTGTGTGATGAGAATGATTGTTTTTCCTGCTTCTTTAAGACCTTTGATAATATCAAGAAGGAATTCGATTTCCTGCGGAGTCAGAACCGCAGTAGGTTCGTCAAAAATGAGGATTTCTGCTTCACGGTAGAGCATCTTGAGGATTTCAACACGCTGCTGTATGGAAACATTGATATCCTGAATTTTCTTTGTAGGGTCAACCTCCAGACCATACTGTCTGGAAAGGTCGGCAATTTTTTTGTTTGATGTTTTTATATCTACATACGGAAGCAGACCCATGAATTTCTTCATTGGTTCCACGCCCATAATAATATTCTCTGCTATTGTATAATTTGAAACCAGTTTAAAGTGCTGGTGCACCATACCGATATTAAGTTTTGTTGCATAGGTAGGGGAAGAAATTTTTTCTTTTTTGCCTCTTACATAAATTTCGCCCTCATCAGGTTCATACATGCCAAAAAGCATGCTCATAAGTGTGGATTTGCCCGCACCGTTTTCGCCAAGCAAAGCGTAAATTTCACCTTTTTTAATCTGTATTGTCACATCATCATTGGCAACAATACCAGGGAAACGCTTTGTAATATTTTTCATTTCGATGATATACTCTGACATTTATACCTCCCGAACTCCTCATATAAAATAATTAAGCGATGGAAGGGGAAAATCCCCCTCCATTGCTTATTTTGTGCTCTTTCGAGCCTGATTACAGATTAAAGACCTGGGAATGCGTCTGGTGTGTAACCGTTGAAGTTTGCAGCTGGAACGATTTCGCCGGATTTGATTTTAGCAAATGCTTCATCAAGTTTTTCCATTGTTTCTGCTGTGAGCTGGTGTCTGCCTTCTGCGGAAACATAACCTGTGGAATCTGTGTCAGCACCAAGGAGGTAGTTGCCGCCTACAAATGTGCCGTCGTTGATTTTTTCAAGCTGTTCTTTAACGTTTTTGTCCATAACTTTGAGAGCGGATGTGAGGATGATGTTTCTGTCGCCTACAACGCCGTCGTCAAACTGGTCAACGTCAGAACCCATGCTGTATACGCCTTCAGCTTCTTTACATGCTGTAAGAACGCCGTTACCGGAAGCGCCGCAAGCCTGAACGATGATGTCGCAGCCTTCGCTCATAAGAGCTTCAGCAAGAACTTTACCGCCAGCTTCGTCGCTGAAGTTACCAACATAGTTACCTGCTACGTTTGCACCTGTTACGTCTGTACCTGCGTATGCTGCAAGTTCAACAACTTCTGCAGATGTGCCAAAGTATTTGTTTGCATAGTTAACGCCGGATTCAAAACCAAACTGGTAGTTAACGTTGGATGGGTAAGCAATACCGTTGATCATAGCAACTTTGCCTGTAGCTGTCTGCATAGCAGCTGTGATACCCTGAAGGAAGCCGGATTCCTGTTCTCTGAATGTCATAGCATAGATGTTGTCAACTGCAACTTCTGCACCGTTTGCATCAGATGGGAATGTGTCAACAAGGATAAATTTAACATCTGGGTTTTCTTCAGCAAGTGTTGCGATACCTGCAAACTGGAAACCGCAGCATACGATTGCATCGTAGTCTGCAACGATGTCTGCTACAGCCTGGATAGCTGCTGCAACGTCACCTGTTTCTTCACGAACTGGTGTAACTGTTGCTTCTGGGTGTTCTTCGATAAATGCGAGAATACCGTTGTAGTTTGTTTCGTTAAAGTTACCGTCATCAACGCCGGATGGGGAACTTACGATTGCAATTTTCATACCTGCAGGTTCGTTTGTTTCTGGTGCTGGAGCTGGTTCGGAACCGCCGCAAGCAACCATAGAAAGAGCCATTGCACCTGCAAGAAGAAGTGCCATCAATTTTTTCATGGTAGTTTTCCTCCTGAAAGTAAATAAAATAATTTTTTATATCAAACATTTAATTTGCAACTTTAAATGTTTGTACCAAAGTTAGTGTGGCAGTTATTTGCCAAAGAATTTAGCGAGATTTTCGCTGAATGGTGGGTATATAATACCCTTTTCTGTGATGATACCGCTGAGAAGTGTGTGGTCTGTCACATCAAATGCAGGGTTGAAGCATTTAACTTCTTCCAGTGCCATTGGTTTTTCGTAGAATTTGGAACGGATTTCGCTTGGGTCACGAAGTTCAATTTCTATTGCATCACCATTTGGACAATTCATATCTATTGTGGAAGACGGACCAAGTGTGTATACAGGAATGCCGTAGTGTTTTGCGAGGATTGCAACACCGCTTGTACCGATTTTGTTTGCAAAGTCGCCGTTTGCCGCAATTCTGTCACAGCCTACAAAGCAAGTCTGCACCCAGCCGTTTTTCATAACCATACTTGCCATATTGTCGCAGATAAGTGTTACATCAACACCTGCTTTCTGCAGCTCGTAGCTTGTAAGGCGTGCACCCTGAAGAAGAGGTCTTGTTTCGTCTGCAAAAACTTTTACGTTAATGCCTTTTTCCTGTGCCATAAGCATAGGACCGATTGCTGTGCCGTAACGGCTTGTTGCCAGCGGACCTGCATTGCAGTGTGTAAGAACACCGTCGCCCTCCTTGAGAAGAGAGAGACCGTATTCGGAAATAGCCTTGCACATTGCAATATCTTCTTCCTGAATTTTTACAGCTTCTTCGCCCATAAGTTCAACGATTTCTGCAACGGATTTATCCCTGTTTGCACAAACCATCTTGTCCATACGGTTGAGCGCCCAGCTTAAGTTAACTGCTGTAGGGCGGGAAGAATTGAGATATTCACTTGCTTTTTTAAGCTGTGGATAGAATTCTTCAAAAGTTTCTGCTTCAATCTGCTGTGCAAGGCAGAAAATGCTGTAGCCAGCACAGATGCCGATTGCAGGTGCACCGCGTACTGCAAGTGTTTTTATTGCATCATACATCTGCTGTGCTGTGGAAAGTGTAAGTTCCACAACTTCGTTAGGAAGTTTTGTCTGGTCAATAATAACAACACTTTTTGCATCATCGGAAAGATAAACGTTGTCTGCCAGTTTTTCAAATTTTCTGTTCATATATAATCACCTGATTGTATTAAAATTTAAAACCAACCTTGAATGCATCGGAACTGAGGGCTTTTTCGTAATCTTTAAGCGGCCACAATTCAATGGCAGGCAGTTTTACAAGCCCCATATTGAGCAGTTTAAGGGCAGGTTCAAACGGGCCGCATCTGCTGCCCATAATTGTAACCTCATTGACCACAAACCAGCTTAAATCTATATTTGTGGTTCCTGCATAGGTGCTTTTTACCACAACCGTACCGCGTTTGCGCACAATGTTTTTTGCTGTTTCTATACCGCTTGGATGTCCGCAGGCATCGATAACAATTTCGTAGGTATCGCCGTCGTTGTGTTTTGTTTTTGCAAAACTTTCAAAGTTTTTAAGTTTTTCTTCGTTTCTGCCGATAATTGTAAGGTCCGCACCTGTAAGCGCCACAACCTGTGCAATCATAAGTGCAAGGCGGCCGTCGCCTATAACCGCAACGTTTGTGCTTGGACGGATGTGAAGCATATCAGGAATTTCCAGTGCAGCTGCCAGAGGTTCGGTGTAGATTGCCTTCTCTGTCGGCAGACTGTCCGGAATAGGATGTATAAGATGGTTTGCCAGCACAAAATATTCGGCAAAAGTACCGTCAAGCCCTTCCATACCTATAACCTTGCGGGTAAGGCAGTGTTTTTCACGGTTTGTATTGCAGTAGATACAGTCGCCGCAGCCTTCGTTAAGTTCCCCTACCACACGTTTTCCGATTAAGTCCTTATCGTCAGAATCTTCAACTACACCCACAAATTCATGACCAAGCACACCGCGGAAATCCGGTCTGTAGCCCTTTATAACCTCGCGGTCGGTATTGCATACAGCGCTCATAAGCACTTTTATAAGGCTGTGCCCTTTTGTTGCCTTTGGCTTTGGATAGTCTTCAAGATAAACAGGTTTTGTGCCGTCAAAATATAAAGCTTTCATATAATAACCTTATGCGTTGATGTAGTTGTGGATAGCTGTGATGCTTTCTGTAACAAGCTGTTTGAACTGTCCTGCAACTCTGTCTGCTGTTTCAGAAACTTCTTCGTGAGAAAGAGGTGTTTCTGTCATGCCACAGCCAAGGTTGGAGATGCAGGAGATACCACACACTTTCATACCCATATGGTTTGCAACAACTGCTTCTGCTGCTGTGGACATACCTGCGGCGTCTGCACCAAGAATGCGGCACATTCTCACCTCTGCAGGTGTTTCAAAGTTAGGGCCTGTAAGCTGAATGTATACACCTTCCTGAAGTTTGATGCCAAGTTTTGCTGCAGAATCACGGATAATCTGCTGCAGGTCTTTTTTGTAAACATCACTCATATCAGGGAAACGTGTACCAAGTTCATCGATATTTTCGCCGATAAGCGGAGATGGAACAAAGTTCATAATATGGTCTGTGATAAGCATAAAATCACCTGCTGCAAAATCCCAGTTAATACCGCCTGCAGCATTTGTGAGGAACAGTACTTTTGCGCCCATAAGTTTCATAAGGCGTGTAGGAAGCACAACGTCTGTGATTGGATAACCTTCGTAATAGTGAACACGGCCCTGCATACAAACCACAGGTACACCGTTTACATAACCGAAAATAAAACGGCCTTTGTGACCTGCTACTGTAGATACAGGAAAACCTTCGATTTCGCTGTAGCTGAGTGTTGCAACAACATCTATTGTTTCACCGTAGTCGCCAAGACCGGAACCGAGAACAAGTGCAATTTCAGGTACAAAGTCAATTTTTGCCTTTAAACTTTCATAGCATTTCATAAGTTTTTCGTATACAGGATTCATATGCAAATCTCCTTTTTTATATTAAAAATACAAATAAAAATCTATTTTTTTATTATACATAATACGACACAATTATTCAAGCATTATGCTCTTTATAATATAACAAAAAAGTATTTATATGCTTTAATTTCACAGCTGTATGTGCATATATCAAAAAATATCTGCACAGTATAAAAACGTGCAGATATTTTTAATCTGTTTATTTGCCGGATTAGTATTTTTTTGTATCAGTCTGTATGATTTTTTATTACAGCAATTGCAACGCCGATAACAATCCCCAGAACAAGAATTCCGCCCAGAACAAACACCATACTGAATGCCATAACAGTATTCCTCCCATTTCAGTTATTTTTTGCCATATTTTTTATTCCATAGACCTGCAGCTTTACACATTTAAATCCGTTACTCCGGAAAAGCTGTTGACCTTATCCTGCATATAAAATGTGGGCAATGGTTCTGTAATATCCTTTGAAACACCATTTTCTCCGTGCCAGGGCGGTGTGCCTTTTTCGGGTATCTGCATCAGCTGACCGTTTTCATTTACATCAGCTTTCCATTCAGGGATTTCTTTAAAATCCGGTTTCATTTTTTCGGGGTCAAAGCTGTTCTCTTCAGGTATTTCAGGCGGCCGCATTTCTTCAGGCATACGCGGGGGCTGACCGCCAAACTCACCTTTCGCACCAAAACCACCCGGATGCATCATAATATCACTGCCGGTGTGTCCCTGCTTAACAGCATTGTCAAAACCTGTAACGGATGAAATATCGTACATACCGGCTGTTTCATCTCCGGTTATCTCACCGCCAGTATAAACGTTATAGTTTTCTCCCTGTGCAAAGGCAGGGCTTGATATAACCGCACCTTTGAAATTCCGTATATTGCTGCCTATAACCTCATCCTCCGACGGGTCATATGCAAATACAACACTGCCATCTTCCTGTGTCACAATAATGGCACTGTCACTTTCCTTATACTGAGCAAACTGCAGATTCATCGTAACCTGCCTGGAATCACTTTCTGCCCAATCCATTGTACTTCCAAGCGCAACAACCGTGCCGCCGTTGATATAGCTGCCCATATCACTGTCAAGACCTGCATCTGCTCCAGGGTTTGCCGCAGCAACAACCGTACCGCCGTTGATAACCAGCCAGCCATTTGAATCCACGCCGTCACCTTCTTCGCCAAGACCCGCAATAATACGGATATTACCGCCGTTTATTGTAGTGACGGAAACCCCGTCTTCATTGGTGTTTATACCGTCATTCTGTGAATAAATATTAATATTACCGCCATTGATTGTAAGGTGAAGTTCGCTGTCAATCCCCTCGTTTTCTGCTGTAAGATTCATCACACCGGTTTGCTCTGTTTCACCATCAATATTCATAGACATATAAGAGTAAAAAGCACCGTCCTGCTTCCACAGTTTCTTTTCGCCTTCTTTATCCTTATATATTTTTGCGACATATGAACCTGCTATATTGTTTGTACTTCCGTCGGCAATAATAACCTTTGCACCCGCATTTGATGTATCCACATTGCTTGCTGCAGTTTCAGCACTCCAGCTGCTGTCACACTCATAAACATTCATAAACAAAACAGCTGGTGCCACATCACAGTTTATATCAACTCCGTCCAGAACAAGTGTGACAACTGCATTTTCATCATCAAAAGCATCTTCGCCAAGGTCTATCCTTATCTGTCCATTGCTTAATCTGCCACTAAGACGATATGTTCCCGCTTCCGTAATATTGACAACCTTTGCTGCTGCAGCTTCTTCAGCACGGTGTTTGTCCGCATCAGTACCTTCTCCGTAAGGATTTCCGCTTTCATAGCTGTCTTTATCTTCATAATATATAATATCGTCTGATATATATACTTTTCCGTCATCTGTCAGCAAATTGCCGTCTGCAGTTATCCCGTCATCCGACAGAACAATCTGTATCTCATTTTCATAATATATTTTTTCATTTTCTGTTTTTTCATTAATACTGTTATTTTCTGCAGAAATGCTGCACCCCGAAAAAACAGAAGCCGTAACAAATGCTGCTGTAAATACCGCCATAAATTTTTTGATTTTTTTCATCAAAACACCTTCTTCACGTTTCCGTTAAATCTTATAGTTTATTTTTGCATTTATTATTGTTGAAACTGAGATAAGATTATGTGAAAAATGTGAAAACAAAATTTACACCTTGTCATATTGTATCGCAAAACAGTATTTACCCTCACTTTTATTGACAAAGAAAAGCAAATATTATATTATATAATATACAGCAATTTTACAGAAAGGGGATAGATTTATGTCAATTACAGTCAACAGGGCAGCAAGACACGAGTACTTTGTGCTGGAAACATATGAATGTGGTATCGAGCTTTTCGGCACCGAAATCAAGTCTATCCGCAACGGTTCTGTAAACCTTAAAGAGTCCTGGGCAGATATCCAGAACGGCGAAGTTTTTGTATACGGCATGCATATCAGCCCTTACGAAAAAGGAAATATCTTTAACCGCGACCCGTTCCGTGTGCGCAAACTGCTTTTGCACAAAAAAGAAATCAATAAACTTTTTGGCAAAATAAAACAGGACGGGCTTACTTTGGTTCCTCTGTCACTTTATTACAAAGGACCCAGAGTAAAAATGGAACTTGGACTTTGCAAAGGTAAAAAACTGTACGATAAACGCGACGATGCCGCAAAACGCGATGCAAAGCGCAATATCGACCGAGCTATGAAGGATTTTAACAGACGTTAATCTTCACTCAACACTGTCACAAAGCGGCATTTGCCGTTTTATATATGGGGGCGTATTGGCTTCGACAGGGAGTTTGCAGTGAGGGCAGCAGGTAGTGGTGGGGCAGCACTTTAATCGCCCCGAAAAAATAAACGCTAATCGTAACGAATTAGTAGCTGCTTAATTAAGCAGCCGTCCTGCCCGGTTTTCTATCGGCCGGAACCAGGGCGTCACGCAGATAGAGCCCGTGAACGAGCCTAAGCTTTGCGGCACGTCACGCATTTATGAAGCTACCAAGCATACAGCCTGTTTATCGGCTTGTGTGTAAGGGAATGTTGTAGATAAACTAAACTTGTAGATACCGTCATGAATAGCTTTTTGGACACGGGTTCGACCCCCGTCGCCTCCACCATTCATTCCCTCGTCAATGGGAAAATTAAATAATCCCTGCTTTTGGCAAGCTTTGGCTTGGCTAAAGGCAGGGATTATTGCTTTTGATGAGGAAATTCATAGAATAGTGTAAACACAGCTTTTGGCTAGGATTGACTGGGTGAATTGAGTGTATACTTGTTTTGGTAAGTAAATGGGTACATAACAGCACTATTAAGGTTTTTGTCGATAAAAATCAAAAACCTCGCCCGAAAGGACGGGGTATGAATAATAACCCTATAAGGATAAACAATACCAGCGGCACCTGAAGGTGCACCTAAACGACACCAACTGCAAACTGGTGTCGTTTTTTATTTTTCTATATGAGCAAACGGATTTTCATATTCTTTAAAACTTAGTTGGTCTGCTATCATATCTTCTTTTTCTTGGTCTTGAATATATTTCTGTATAGCTGCTTTGTTTCCTCCTACTGTACTTACATAATATCCTTTTGCCCAAAATGTTCTTCTCCCATACTTGTACTTTAAATTTGCATGTCTTTCGAATATCATCAGTGTACTTTTACCCTTCAAATACCCCATAAATTCTGACACACACAAACTTGGCGGTATGGATAGCAACATATGTATATGGTCAGGCATTGCGTGAGCTTCTATTATCTCTACGTGCTTGTAGTCGCACAGCTTCCTTAATATCTCTCCTATGTCTTTACGTATCTTCCCATATACTACTTTTCTCCTGTACTTTGGTACTATCACTATGTGATATTGACATTTCCATCTTGTGTGTGATAAGCTACTTTCGTCCATAAATCGGACCTCCTTTGTATAATGTTAGTTGCAACACCAACAAAATAAATACAAAGGAGGTCCTTTTATTTACAATCAACGCTTCCGCTTTTATTTTCCCACAAGTAAAACTTGTGGTTGTCTTTAACAAAGCACAAAAAAGGCACTGCCCTACCGATAGGGCAATGCCTTTTTGCATAATAAAGTTTTGTGTTGTTTTTACTGTTTAAGGATAAGTTTTTCGCCGTCTGTGTCCACAACAAAAACTGTGTCAGGCTGTGGATTTGCAGCGA
This sequence comes from Oscillospiraceae bacterium, assembly GCA_017505635.1. Taxonomy (GTDB): domain Bacteria; phylum Bacillota; class Clostridia; order Oscillospirales; family Ruminococcaceae; genus RGIG3102. The sequence continues at coordinate 68,295 of JAFVOU010000029.1, forward strand.
TAATCTGACGTGCAACCAGTGTTTCCACCTTTTGCTGGATAAAACGCTTGAGCGGTCTTGCACCGTAGACAGGATCGTAGCCGTTTTCGATGATAAACTGCTTTGCACCGTCGGTAACCTGTACACCCAGCTGTCTGTCTCTGAGACGCTTTTGCAGGCTTTCCAGCAGCAGGTCAACCACACCGCCGATTTCTGATTTGCTAAGAGGTTTGTAGAACACAATCTCATCAAGACGGTTCAGAAATTCCGGACGGAAGGAGGTTTTCAGCAGGCGGTTTACATTTTCTCTTGCAGATTCGGTGATTTCGCCGTTTTCGATGCCCTCAAGGATGAAGGAAGAACCAAGGTTGGATGTCAGTATGATGATAGTGTTTTTGAAATCCACTGTTCTGCCCTGACTGTCGGTGATTCTGCCGTCATCAAGTACCTGCAGAAGTACGTTGAATACATCGGGATGTGCCTTTTCCACTTCGTCAAACAGCACTACGGAGTACGGTTTTCTGCGGACTGCCTCGGTCAGCTGACCGCCTTCCTCATAGCCCACATAACCCGGAGGCGCACCGATAAGTCTGCTTACCGAATATTTTTCCATATATTCACTCATATCGATGCGGACAATGTTCTTTTCGTCATCAAACAGACTTTCGGCAAGGGCTTTGGCAAGTTCTGTCTTGCCCACACCTGTTGGTCCAAGGAACAAAAAGGAACCGATTGGTCTTTTTTCATCCTGAATGCCTGCACGGGAACGGATAATTGCCTCGCTGACCTTTGTGACAGCTTCGTCCTGTCCTATTACACGGCGGTGCAGGATATCCTCCAGCCCCAGCAGTTTTTCCCTGTCACTCTCCACAAGCTTTGCCACAGGGATACCCGTCCAGCGGGAGATAATCTTTGCAATCTCATCCTCACGGACATTGTCACGTACAAGAGATACATCCCTTGCCTGTTCTGCCAGTTTCTCCTGTTCATCCAGTTGTTTCTGCAGCTGCGGCAGCGTGCCGTATTTCAGCTCTGCCGCTTTGTTGAGATCGTATTCACGCTCCGCCTTTTCCATCTGTGCATTGACCTGTTCAATCTCTTCACGAAGCTTTTGCACCTTTGCAATGGAGTTCTTTTCGTTTTCCCACTTTGCCTTCATTGCAGAAAAGTTTTCCCTCATTTCCGCAAGTTCCCTGCGCAGATTTTCCAGTCTTTCCTTTGACAGGTTGTCGGTCTCACGGTTGAGGGCAGCCTCTTCAATCTCCAGCTGCATAATTTTTCGCTGCATATCATCCATCTCGGCAGGTGAGGAATCCATCTCGGTCCTTATCATTGCACAGGCTTCGTCCACAAGGTCGATTGCCTTGTCAGGCAGAAATCTGTCGGAAATGTAACGTGCAGAAAGGGTTGCCGCCGCAATGATTGCACTGTCGTGGATTTTTACACCGTGAAAAACCTCATATCTCTCCTTGATGCCACGGAGAATGGATATTGTGTCCTCCACAGTAGGTTCATCCACCATAACAGGCTGAAAACGTCTTTCAAGTGCAGGGTCCTTTTCGATATATTTTCGGTATTCATCAAGGGTTGTTGCATCGATACAGTGCAGCTCACCTCTTGCAAGCATAGGTTTGAGCAGGTTGCCTGCATCCATTGCACCATCGGTTTTGCCCGCACCTACAATGGTGTGAAGTTCGTCGATAAACAGTATAATCTGTCCTTCACTGCTTTTTACCTCGTTGAGGACACTTTTGAGTCTCTCTTCAAATTCACCGCGGTATTTTGCACCTGCTACAAGTGCACCCATATCCAGACTGAAAATCTTTCTGTCACGGAGATTTGCAGGTACGTCACCGCGTACAATCCTCAGTGCAAGTCCCTCTGCAATGGCAGTTTTGCCCACACCCGGTTCACCGATAAGGACAGGGTTGTTTTTTGTCTTTCGTGAAAGAATGCGGACAACGTTGCGGATTTCGCTGTCACGTCCGATAACAGGGTCAAGTTTCTGTGCTTTTGCAAGTGCTACAAGATCCTGACCGTACTTTGCAAGGCTGTCATATGTGCCTTCAGGGTTGTCGGTGGTCACCCTTGTGTTGCCGCGCACCTCCTGCAGTGCAGAGAGAAAACGGTTTCGGTCAATATTGTATATGCGGAAAAGCTCCTTTACTGCACCTGCCGCTGTATCAATGAGACCCAGCATAATATGTTCAACCGAAACATATTCGTCCTTCATCTGTTCCGCTGTCTGTTCCGCTGTGTTGAGTGCCCTGTCGGTTTCGGCAGAGATATAGATTCTGTCCGCTTCACGGCTGCCGCTTACCTTTGGCAGCTGATTGATTTTTGTCTGCACATTGTCGGCAAAAGCCTGTACATCCACACCCATTTTGTGCAGCAGCTGACGGTTGAGGCTGTCCTGCGGTCCGATAAGGCTGAACAGCAGATGTTCCTGCTGCAATGTCTGGTTGCCGTGTGCCACAGCAATGCTTTGTGCATTCTGCAGTGTTTCTATGGATTTCTGTGTAAGTTTGTTTGTGTTCATAATTCCCTCCTATAACCTTGAAATATTATTGGTGAGATCTGCAAGGTAGATACGCTGTACATTTTCTGCCGCCAGTGCAGGAGATACTGCATAGCAGGCAAAAAACTCCTTCATCGCTTTGTCAAGCAGATTTATATATTCTGCAATGCTGTCGCCATAACTTGTATAGTTGCAGTTGTCACACTGACGGATAAGACGGCTGTATCTGCCCTGTTCAATGGCAAATTCATCTTCATTTATGCCACAGCAGTTCATCTCCAGTGCCGCCCACAGGGTAAAAAACTGTTCAAAAATATTCAGCAGCTGCGGTTTCTGACTGCGTACAGATACCTTTAACTGACCAAGATATGCACTGTTTTCGTAAATTTCCACAGCGTATTTTACACTTGGGTTGTATTTATACTGCAGTGCGGAACGCATATTTATCATACTGCCGCCGTTCTGGAGTGCCAGTGCAAGGGATGAATGCCCTGCAAAAAAACGGTCGATGGAACTGTATATGTCGTTTATCATCGTCTCCGCAGTCGGCACACTTATCTGCTGTGCAAGTATGCGGTTTATCATATTTGAACGGCTGGTACCGTGCTGTGCCGCCATTATATCTATCATCTTTATAACATCATCATCAAGTACAATGCTGTAAACCGATTTTCCCATATCTTCATCCTCCTTTTCTGAAAAAATTGTAACTCAAGTTATATAATTTGTCAATCAAATTATATAACTTTTTAAACATTTTTCACATTTTATCTGCTGAGTGGAATTATCAAATGCGGAAGCTGTGGCGCCAGTTATTCAGGCAACAGACACCGTTCCAGCAGGGATAAAAAGTTTCACGTTACTTACCGTTGTTGCAATAAACACAGCCACACAAATATAGTTTGCCACAATAAAGAAGTTAACAAGCCTAAACTTGAAACTATTGTTTTGAAGTTGCTTGCAGACCTTGTATTTTCACCCGAACAGCTTGCAAGGGTTAAAGAAGAATTCACAGCCTATGTTGCTGCTACTGAAAGCGACCATGTCGGCTTGCTGCAAGCGTTGGAAAAAGAATTTTCAGCTACTGATAAAAAGAAACAGAACCTGATAAACGTTATTGCCAACACAGGCAACGTCAGTCTTGTAGATGCATTAAACAAAGTGGAATTTGACCAGGATGTGCTTAAACAACAAATCAGCAGTTTGAAACTGCAGATAAGTGAAAAAATGATTGTCAATGATAAAATTGAACAGGCTTTTGTATATGCAAAGGAAATGTTTGTATCCAACAGGCTTAAACACGCCAGAGAACTTATTCTGCTGTTTGTGGAAAGTGTAATTGTACGTGAAAATGATGTTGTGATAAAAATCAATGAAACACCTATGCTTGAAACAAAACTGCTGAAAGAACACATTTTTACACGACAGGAAATTAACGGCATTAAAACAGAAGAACCTGTAGTACAGCAGAATTTTACAGAACAATTTAATAATCACAAATAGGAGCGACATTCCATTTCAATGATTTGTTGCTCTTTTGTTTTGCCACAAATTAAATACCCCAAGTACAGCGATGTACTTGGGGGATTTGTCTTCGCTAAAGCACCAATACAAAGGAAACAAGCGGCCGCGCAGGGACGCTTGTTTCCTTTTTTATATATAAAACAATCCAATACTCCTTAATTGTTCACAAGCACAGTTAACCAACTGCATCCACCCTAACCAAAGGCATCTATTTTTGTCCACCTATTCCAACCGCATTTTTCGCGTGTTTTGCGTGTTTTCCCTTGTTCCACAAGGGAAAAGTGCCGACAAGGCCACGTGTTTTTTGACGTGTTTACGCGTGTTTTTTTTTGCGGGAATCAACGAATCCAACGCCACTCTCCTCTCCAGCAAAACAAAGCTTTTTTGCCACACTCTCGGCCACTGCTATCCTCTTGGTCACAATATAATCAATAACACAGCCCTATATAATAACAAACGAACATTGCTGAATATGCAGTAAAATTGACACCTCACTGTTACAGACGGCAGCGGATAATTTGGTTTTTACAGGCACTGCTAAATTTATCAATTCGGCAATGTTTGCTATGAATTATTTTACGTTTACCACATATTTTATCAGATTTATCCGTGGAATACAGAATCGATGGTGTCGGTACAGCGGTACCCACTATTACCGAGCCAACAGCTAAATGTGATAAAAAGTATATACCATTTGGCCGCAAAAAAGCTCTTTTGTGTGTCCTTGGCATCCCGTATGCGGAGCTTGTTTTGCCAAGCCAATCCATATGGTTTTGGGCGTGCAAATGAAAGGCTATGCGTCGCCTCCACCATTCATTCCCTCGTCAATGGGAAAATTAAATAATCCCTGCTTTTGGCAAGCTTTGGCTTGGCCGAAGGCAGGGATTGTTGCTTTTGGTGAGGAAATTCATAGAATAGTAAAAACACGGCTTTTGCCTAGGATTGACTGGGTGAATTGGTTTAAAAACTGTTTTAGACAGGATTGGCTAGACGAATTAATAATAAACACATTATGGCACAGAAAAAACTTACAAAAAACAGCACTCCCACAAATTAGAAGTGTGAGAGTGCTGTTTTTATATAAAGGAGCAAAGTTTATTTCAATATATCTTCGCCGAATTTTTCATTTCGTTCTACAAAGCCCAAAGCCTTGAAATCTGTCTGCAAAAACATTTTTACAAACTCTTTTGCAGCCTCTTTATGCACAGCAACCGTCGGGATGGTAACCGCATGGGAAATCGGTGTGCATACAACGGTGTTTTCGCTGTCCACCGCAAAGCTTATTTTTGCATATTCCCGGGCAAGGTCAGGGTTGGACTGGTCCATAATTTCAGGCAGTTGTGCAAAGCTTGCACCTCGGCCTAAAGCGCCTGTATAGTATTCAAACAGAAAATCGTGTGGAGGCAGTGTCGCAAGGGTGAGTTTTGGGTCCATACCAATATGTCCGGGATGGTTAATCAGTTTTTCTGACAAACCATCTTCCACTTTGTCAGCAAGCATCAAAGCCATTACACCACGGTATCCGCCAGGGTCGGCATAAGGGTTTTTGTGGGCAAATTTTGTGTCTGATGCAAGCAGAACCTCTTTCCAGTTTTCACTTGTAATCTGTTTTTCACCCTTTGCAGTAACAACCATACGGTTGCCTGCAAACACAATGTATCCGTCGGCAAGGTCCGGAATCATCATACTTTTGATTATAGTATCATCAGCAATTACCACAACATCACATCTGTCGCCCGCCTTGATTTTGCGGATAAGGTCAACCGAACCGTCAGAGTACATTTCTGCTTTCAGTTCGTCGTGAGTTTCGTTCCATTTTTCAACCACGTCTTTGATGATTTCTTTTGCCACACCTGCTGTGAGAATCTGTAATGTATTATCCATAAAATCCTCCATATACAAACAAAGGATATGGAAGATGGGGATTTCCATATCCTTTATTCTGTTACGCGCTTAGTAAATAATGCTTTTTTTATTTGTTGTATTCATCTGCACAGCACAGTCTTGGCAAACCCAGCAAAGCTGCAACGCCTGCAAGAGATGTGCCAAAGAAATATGTCTGCTTGCCTGTGTCAAGATAATCTACAATTGTGCCGTTGCACACTGTGCTGCCTGTGCAGAGGATAACTTCCGCCCATTCTTTTGCATCATCCATATCATCAACACCGTGTTCGATAACAATGCCACAGCGTTCAAAGCCAACATTTTTAGGGTCAAGGTCAAGTGCACGCACATTAAGGCCGCGTTTTGTAAGATTTTCGATGATGGATGGCTGATAGCCAACTACAAGTATTTTTTTATCAGCATATTTTTCTTTTACATAATCGCCAATTTCAATGCCGCACATTTTTGGGCCTTCGTTGCGGCAGTGTACCATACGGTCACAGATACCCATTGAGCCAAGCACTGCATTGATTGTTGCAACCAGCAAACCTGCTGCCTGGTCATCGTTCATATAGTCAAGTTTCAGAATATCGCTCAAAGTGCCTGTAAAGTCAGCAGGTGCGCTTGTAAACGCCTGACCTTTCACGCCTTTGTATGTAGCTTCAATCATTACATCTGTGCCAGTAAGAATCGGATAGTCTTTGCGTTCAGTTACACCGATTGCTTCTTCAGCAGTGAGTGATTTTGCTTTTACTTCAATATGTTCGTTAATAATTTCGTCCATTCCAGGCACAGCAAGGAATTTTTCAATTATCAAGTCAAAAAGTTCTTTTTTATTCATAATTAACCTCGCAGGAACATTTCTACATCTTCATCATAAGTGTTTTCAAACAGTTTGTCAGCATCAACAACGGTTTTCAGCTGTCCGTGGAGCATAATGCCGATTCGGCCCGCAAGCTTTTGCGCTTCGCTGAAATCGTGGGTAACAAACACAATGGTGCATCCGAAATTGTCGTGTATACTGTTTATTTCGGTATACATCTTCTGTCTTGTTGCAGGGTCCAGCGCTGAAAACGGCTCGTCCAGCAACAGAATTTTAGGGTTGAGAACCAGGCTTCTGGCCAACGCAGTACGCTGTCTTTCACCGCCGCTTATTGTAGCAGGATACTGTTTGCGTATCTTTGTGATGGACAATAAATCTGTGATATACGCTATCTTTTCTTCAATTTCTGCCGCAGGAACATTGTGCATTTTAAGGCCATAGGCTATATTCTGTTCCACGGTCATATGCGGAAACAGACCGCTGTCCTGATAAACAAAACCCATATTGCGGGTATGTGGCGGTATTTCCTGTGCATCTTCACCGAAAAGCTTTATATCTCCATCATACTGGTCCTGATAAAAACCTGCAAGAGTTTCCAGCAAAACTGTTTTGCCGCTGCCTGTACGGCCAAGGATGGCGAAAATTTCGCCCTCTTCAACATTCAGATTGATTGGTCCCAGTTCAAAACCGCCGCGTTTTATTTCAAGATTGTTTATTTCTATCGCATTTCTCATTTGCCGTCTTCACCGCCTATACGATAATATTTGGGTGGCTCGTTCAGCTTGTTGGATATTATGAGTGCCGCAACTGAAATAACCAGCATAATGGTGGCAGATGCCATTGCTCTTTTTGTATCACCTGTGGATATGCTTAAATAGATACTGCCCGGCAAAGTTTCTGTACGCATACGGGTAATACCTACAAGCATAAGTGTAGCGCCAAATTCACCGATTGCCCTTGACCACGTAAGTATAATCATACTTATAATAGAGTTTCTTGCAAGCGGCAAAAGAATTGTAGTCATCTGCTTCCATTTAGAAGCACCAAGCATGCCAGCAATAACTTCCAGTCTTTCATCCATCTGCATAAAGGCTGTACGTATCATACGTATTGCAAAAGGCAGGTTTACAAAATACTGTGCAATAATAATGCCGTTTACGGTAAACACCACCTTGAATCCGATATCTCTGAGAAAATCGCCAAAGGGTGATGAAAACAGAATAAGCAGACACAGACCAAGAACAAGATATGGCAGGCACATCATAAGTTCTATTATTATTTCCGAAAGCTTTTTGAGCGGCATTTCTGTTCTTGTAAGTGCATATGCCACAGGGATTGCTGTCAATACACACAGTGTGGTTGATATTGTGGCGGTTTTAAGGCTGAGTTTTATGGAAAACCATGTTTCCCTTGATGTCAGAGCCTCAGGCAGATAAGCCACGCCCCCTGCCACAACAGATATAATCGCACTGCTGATAAAAACGATTACCAGCAGTGTGATGATTATACTTATCAAAGAAAATGTATCAGGCTTGCGATTAATTTTCTTTTTGTTTTTCATAATTCAATCAGATAATTAACCTTCGTAAACAACTTCGTAGCCGTGTTTTGCCCAGATGTCAAGTGCTGTCTGACTCTGCATATATTCAACAAATGCTGTACGTGCAGGTTCGTTTGCAGAGTAGGAAAGTTCAGCAATTGGAACAATTTTGATGTATTTTTCCATTTCAGGAACATCAAGGATTTCGATTGCAGAGTTTGTTGCTGCATTTTCTTTCCAGAGGATTGCTGCATCAGCCTGACCTGCTGCCATAGCTGTCATAGCATTTGCCGCTGTTGTTGTGTTTGCTGCAATGTCGATGTTTTCGTAGATGCCTGCTTCTTTGAATGCTTTAACAGCAATTTTACCCATAGGTGTTGTTTCAGGGTCTGGGAAAAGCACTGTGATGCCTTCTGCACCTAAGTCAGCAACTGATGTAATGTTTTTAGGGTTGCCTGCTGCAACTGCAAGAACAGGGATGTGTTTTACAAGTTCGATTGTGGAAGTGATTTCTTCTGTTTTCATATTTGCAAGTTCGTCAACTGCGCCTGCAATAATGAGGTCACCGGATTCTGTGGACTGAATCTGTGCGATAAGCTGACCTGTTGGTGCAAAAACAATCTGTGGTGTGCAACCTGTTTCTGCTGCAAATGCATCTGCAATTTCCTGTACAGGATTTGCAAGACCTGCACCGCTGAATACAAGAAGTTCTGTACCTGCGATTGATGGTGTTTCTGTACCTGCTGTTTCACCTTCGGAAGAAGCAGGTGCGGATGAGCATGCTGCCATGGATACACAAAGTGCCAATGCAAGCACAAGTGATAAAAGTTTTTTCATTGTTTGTTTCTCCTTTTTGATTGAAATAAAAAATGTCCGTCTTCTTTCCGACGGACAATCAATCAATAAAAGGAAACAGTACTCCCTTGAAAACACGAAAAAAGGTTTCTGTTGCCATTATAATATAATCAGTTGTTCCGTCTTCTTTTCAAGAATGGAAGGTTTTGCGTTTCCGCTCAAACCCTTGACTGCAATTGCAGTACCGTCTGTGTATTCATAGCATTGCCTTAGATTACACAGCTCGAAGACATTTTTCAGCAAAAAAGCATATTTCTGCTATAATAAATTTACCCCCAACAAGCTATGTGTGTATAGTAGTCTATGCTACTATACCTGCAATTTACATCAATGTTATTATTATATATATAATTTTTATGGAGCTTAATTCAAAGCTCTGTTATTCGGGAGGCTGTCGTTATGACGGATAACAATACACGCACACAACATATTATCACCGCAAGTCCGGATGTAGAAAAACTGATGAGTCTGGGAACAACTGTTTTTGTGAAAAAAGACACTGTTTTTATGAAAGCGGAAGAACCAAGTGAATATTGTTATATTGTTAAGGAAGGCAAAGTCGTAAGTACCGAGACATTTTCAAACGGAAAAACAAGAAACGGTTTGATTATGACAGAAGGCAGTATGATTGGCGAACCTTTTGTTCTGCTTGGTGAAAAGTGCCCGACAAATTTTCTTGCTATGGAAGACTGTCAGCTTGTCCGCATAAACAGGGATACACTTATAAACTACCTCAATGACAACCCCCATTATTATAAAATCATCGTGGATTCAATATCCAAAAAACTTTTGTCCACAATGAACGAAGTTCGTCAGATGGCAGGCTGCAATGTAACATGGAGAATATGCAATCTCCTGCTTGTTTTTGCACATCATTACGGGGTTAATTTTAATGGCAAAATCTGCATAAACACTAATATATCCCAGCAGGATATTGCCCATCTGCTTTACGTAAACCGTATCACTGTAGTGAGGGTGTTTAAAAGAATGCAGTCAGAAGGATTGATTGAAAGAATTGGCAAAATGTATTACATAACAGATATGAACGCTTTTATGACCTTTATGGAAAAAGCGGCATACAGTGACAATATATAAATTTATCATGATTTTTTCATGTGGTTCTCCTATTTTTGTGTAAGGGCAGCAGGCTGTAACACAGCCCGTTGTCCTTTCTTTTTTGTACGTGATTAAAATATTCAACTATTATATCTTTAACAAGAAAAAACAGCGAATATCATTTTGGTGATAATCGCTGTGTTTTTTTATAAAGGAGAATATATTTTGTTGTATCACTGTTCATTTTTCATAACATTGATGCACTAAACCGCGGTCTAACCGCTTTATTTTTTATCAGGTAAATTGTTTACAAAAGTTTCACAATCTGTCGTAGTATATACTACATCAAAAAATTCATTTTACGCCATATGAGGATATGTGTGGTCAACTGGCGGATTGTAGTTTTCGGTAATTGTACGTGCTGTCACCCAGCGCATAAGGTTGAGATGGCTGCCTGCTTTATCATTTGTACCGCTTTTTCTGCCGCCGCCAAATGGCTGCTGACCAACCACTGCACCTGTAGTTTTGTCGTTTACATAGATGTTGCCTGCAGCATATGTAAGGGCTTTGAGCATCTTTTCGATAACAAAACGGTCACTTGCAAAAATAGAACCTGTAAGTGCATACGGTGATGTTTCGTTGCAGATTGCCAGTGTTTCGTCCAGCTTGTCATCATCATATACATAAACTGTCAGCACAGGTCCGAATATTTCGTTGACCATACTTTCATAATATGGTGTTTTTGCACGGATGATTGTAGGACGTACAAACCAACCTTTACTGTCGTCACATACACCGCCTGCAACGATTTCAGCTTCTTCAGAAGCTTTTGCACGGTCGATGTAACCCTTGATATTTTTGTAGGAACGTTCGTGGATAACAGCACACATAAAGTTTGAAAAATCTTCAGGTGAACCCATTTTAATATTTTCTACTGTTTCAATCAGTTCATCCTTGATTTCATCATAAACAGACTGTGGAATATATGCGCGTGAACATGCAGAACATTTCTGTCCCTGATATTCAAAAGCACCACGGATAAGTGCTGTGATAAGTGCTTTTTTGTCACAGCTTGCATGAGCAAACAAAAAGTCCTTGCCCCCTGTTTCACCAACCATACGGGGATATTCCTTTAATCCGTCGATACCGTTTGCCACCTGCTTCCAGATTGTGTTGAAAACACCCGTTGAGCCTGTAAAATGGATACCGCCAAGATGACCGCTTTTGATTGCTGTATCGGTCAGATTTGGCCCTGCGCAAGGCACAAAGTTGATTACACCTGCAGGCAGGCCTGCCTCCATAAGTATCTGCATAAACATATAGCTGGACAAAATGGCATATTCGCTTGGCTTCCACAGCACAGTGTTGCCCATAAGTGCAGGAGATGTGCACAGGTTGCCGCCGATTGCAGTAAAATTGAAGGGAGCGATTGCAAGAATAACCCCTTCAACAGGTCGGTATTCCATACGGTTTACGCTGGACACCGTTCTGTTTGGCTGCTGTGAATAGATTGTGCTCATAAAGTAGGTGTTGAAGCGCAGAAAGTCGATAAGTTCGCAGGCGGCATCAATTTCTGCCTGATGGACAGTTTTGGACTGGCAAACCATATTTGCCGCATTTATCTGATAGCGGTATTTTTCGCTTAACAACTGTGCGGCACGGTTGAACACTGCTGCACGGTGGTCGCAGGGCAGGCGCATCCAGCTTTCCTTTGCTTTAAGGGCAGATTCAATGGCTGCTTCTATTTCCTTTTCCCCTGCCATATGCACACGGGCAATCACCTTTTTGTTGTCGTGGGGAGCAGTGATTTCCATAATCTCTTCGGTGTAAACAGGCTTGCCGTCGATAATAACAGGCACTTCCATAACAATGTCGCGGATTTCGGTCAGCGCCGCCTGTATCTTTTCTCTTTCAGGCGAGCCTTTTGCATAGGTCTGCACCTTTTCGTTTTCTGGCTGAGGGAAACTGTAGATTGTATTCATAATAACATCTCCTTTGCTGTGTGTTTTGTGTACAGCAATACACAAAACTAATGTGTAATTAACGTCGATGTTTTCAAAATACCACAGATTTTTTTGTTGTCAAACGACCTGAAAACGGGTAAAAAGGCGATTTTTAGTACCTTGAATAACTGTTCTCCAGACCACAGAATAGACCGCAGTATACAGTATTATTGGTGCAATATTGTGATGCAGTTTTATTGCAATAAATAATCTGCAATTTATAATGTAAACAAGTTAAAGATATAAATAAAAAATGGAACAATTACACCATGTGCAACTACTCCATTTATTGATTTTAAAAATCCCAAATATCAATCTGTTCGACATATTCAAATTTATCTAACTGCTTTGTTTATAAATATATTATATCATACTCAACTGCATAATGTATATTTAGATTTTTTAATATTCACAGTAACAGAATCTACATAAAATTAATTTATTTTCAGAACTAAACGAACAAAAAAATAATATAAAGGAAACAAGCGGCCGCGCAGGGACGTTTGTTTCCTTTTTTATATATAAAACAATCCAATACTCCTTAATCGTTCACAAGCACAGTTAACCAACTGCATCCACCCTAACCCAAAGGCATCTATTTTTGTCCACCTATTCCAACCGCATTTTTCGCGTGTTTTGCGTGTTTTCCCTTTTCCACAAGGGAAAAGTCCGACCAGAGTCACGTGTTTTTTGACATGTTTCCACGTGTTTTTTGCGGGCAACAACGAATCCCACGCCACTCTCCTTTCCAGCAAAACAAAGCTTTTTTGCCACACTACCGGCCACTGCTGTCCCCTCGGTCATAACAACTCCAACAATACTTTTCCTATATAATAACAAACGAACATTGCTGAATATGCAGTAAAATTGACACCTACTGTTACAGACGGCAGCGGATAAATTGGTTTTTACAGACACTGCTAAATTTATCAATTTGGTAATGTTTGCTATGAGTTATTTTACAACTGTCCCCTATTTTAGCTGTTTTATTCACTGTCTCAATAATGGATGGTGTCGGTATGACGGCACCCGTCATTAACGCGCCGACAGCTAAAGGTGATAAAAAATATATACCATTCGGCCGAAAAAAAGCTCTTTTGGATTTTCTTGGCATCCCGTCTCCCAAGCTCATTTCTCCAAGCCAATCCATATGGTTTTGGACGTGTAAATGAAAGGCTATGCGTCGCCTCCACCATTCATTCCCTCGTCAATGGGAAAATTAAATAATCCCTGCTTTTGCTAAGCTCAGGCTTGGCTAAAGGCAGGGATTGTTGCTTTTGGTAAGGAAATTCATAGAATAGTTTAAAAACGGCTTTTGGCTAGGATTGGCTGGGTGAATTGAATGTATACTTGTTTTGGTAAGTAAAATGATTTAAAATTCACTACAAACCCGGATTATATATAATACGCAAAAAATGCTCCTGAGAAATTCAGGAGCATTTTTGTTTATTATAATCATCTGTCCAAAAACGAATTCTGCAATTTAACCGAATATTTTCTTTCATCCATTGTTTTATCACTGAACTCATACACCACATAATCAGGGTTAATTTTACTGATAATGCCTTTAACACTTTCGTGGGCAAAAGGTTTATGGGCGTCAACACGCATAACGTATTCGTAGCTTTGGGCAAATCTTTCCCAGAAATCTTCTTTTATCTGCATATCGTTTTTATAAAACTCTTTTGCAAATTCTCCTTCAAGTGTGCCGTGAAGATGCACCCCTTTGACATAATTCAAAAGATCAGTGTGCAAATCCAGCATTTTGTGGATATATTCTGCGGCTTCTGACCAATTGCTTAAATCCTTATTGGTGTGCATAAGATGACCGATATCCAGCATTATACCTTTGTTTTGATATTCGATTTTATCCAGCATATATCTTGTAAGCTGCGGATTTGTAAAATCAAATCCCTGCCACCACAGATTTTCCAGCAACAGTGTAAATGTGTAGTTTTTGTCTTTGAACAAGCTGTTTGCCACCTGGCACAAAGCATCAATAACCTCTTTGTGTGAATATTTAAACTGACCTGTGAGTGTTTCGGTTGTTCCGATTTCCACAACATGCATTACAACATACTCAGCGCCAATCTGCTGTGCAAAATCCAGCTGGAATTCAATCTGACTGTAAACAGCATCAAAACTGTCACCGTCATAAAACTGCTGCCATACTTCTTTGCCACCATATTCTTTATCCAAAGCGGCAAAATCACCTTTGTACAAATCCATCCAGGCATTGAAGAAAGGCAGATGCAGACCGATAACCTTGCTGTTGTCTATTTCAACAGGATAATCCCCTGCGCAGATAACTTCATACCCGTCAAGGCTTGTTTTGGCTAAAAAATTATTCAGTTTTTCCCTGTCACAGTAATCCTGCAGACAATCTTTGTTTGCGATAAGATTGGTTAAAAATTTCATAGTTTATAAAGTAGTATATTTGTTGTTTTCAATCAGATACCCGTGGCCCGGTTGTGGCTGCCACTGGTATCTGTTTTTGTTTTCTTCTTTAAAATAATTTGCCATTATGCTGGCAATAACACCGCCGTGAGTGATAATAACAGTGTCTTTATCTGTACCTTTGATTTCTGCAAATGCAACGAGCACACGTTTTTCCATCTGTGCGCCGCTTTCACCTTCAGGGGGAATATTGGTGTGATTATCCCCATCCAGCCATTGCTGATATTCAGCTGTGTCCTTTAACTCATTATAACTCTTCATTTCAAAAATGCCAAAGTCAATTTCTTTAAAACGGCTGTCGATAACGTGTGGTATATCACCAAACAGAATTTTCAGTGTTTCTTCGGTACGCTTCATACCGCTTGTGATAAAGCACACTTTGCTTTTGTCTATGTCATATTTTATTTTGGCAAGTTCTTCCCTGCCTTTTTGTGACAATGGCAAATCCGTACTGCCGCAATAGAGGTGTTGTTCGTTGGCTTCGGTCAATCCGTGACGGATAAGATAAATTTTACTCATTTTAATTTCTGTTCCAATCCGCAGAATATTCTTGTTACAGTTTCTGCTTCTTTTGAAAGATACTGGCAGAGTCTGCCTGTTTCCTGACGCCATTTACGGTTTTCTGCCCCCATTGGCACTACACCGCAGAAGATATCACAGCAGATAACAATCTTGTCGCTCCACAAATGTCTGTTATGTTTAAAAAACTCAACAGCATCAATATTGTTCTGTACACAGGAAAAGGTGAATTTTTCAAGGTCTGCTACACATTTTTTTGAAAAATCAATTTCCACACTGTCACAGATATGTATATCTGCTTCTGTTAAATTATATTTTTCCTTTGCATATTGGATTTTCCCCTGATATGCACCACCGATTATAAGTTCCATATTATCTCCTAAAGCAAAGCAAGAACAAGTACACCACAGAATTCTGATGTAGTGAGTGCATATCCTGCTACATCGCCATTTACACCTTCAAGGCTTTTGTATGCTTTTGAAAGAGCCAAAGCATAGCCCGCAATTACTGCTAAAACAGCTATTGCTTTTTTACCGCAAACAATAAAGGACAAAACAAGTATTAAAAGCAACTGTGCTGTTAACACAACAATCTGACCTTTGCTTTTTGAAACACCAACATATTGGCTTTCGCTGATTTTTTTGAATGTATTTAATACAAGTGATGAACAGCATCTGCTGACTATCGGTATAAACACAAGCGCTGCTGCATTTGTCAGTTTCATTGATGCAAATACCGCAAACTGACCTATGAAAAGTATTATACAGCCAATCACTGCAAAGGCTCCAACGTGGGAATCCTTTAAAATATCACGGCGTTTTTCAAGGTTTCGGTAAGATTTAACTGCATCGGTAACGTCCATAAAACCGTCAAGGTGGATATATCCCGAAATTACAAAAGGATAAACCGCAAGAATAAAGGCTGTTAAAAAAATCGGGATATTTAAAAACAGACAAAGTTTTGCCATAACAAACCACAACAGCCCTATCTCTGCACCTATAAAAGGCAAAAACAAAAGCTGTTTGTCCCTTGCATTTTCGTCCCATATTTTCATTGGGCAAGGTATTGCGCAGAACATAGACTGACACATAAAA
Organism: Oscillospiraceae bacterium; assembly: GCA_017505635.1. Taxonomy (GTDB): domain Bacteria; phylum Bacillota; class Clostridia; order Oscillospirales; family Ruminococcaceae; genus RGIG3102. The sequence goes on from JAFVOU010000029.1 coordinate 84,547, forward strand.
AATGCATTAAAGTATTGTTTCATAAATATCTTTCCCTTTATGTACTGTGGCGTTGCCAAAGTTCATTTCTATAACAATATCAGCATATATCGCAATATTGTTTCCTATATCTGCAAGTGATTTGCGGAAAAGTTCTGTGCTTTCATCATAGATTTCAGCGTCAGAAAAAATATAGTCACTCACAATAACAATATTATTAACTGTTTCTGCAAGCTGTCTTATATCTTTTATACAACGTTCTTCCGCTTTGATATCAACACCGATATTTCCAAAATCACCATACATTTCATTCGTAAGCAAAGCTGTTACACTGTCCAGCATAAATGTGCCGTTTTTATCAGTTGTGTTAAGAACGGTAACAATATCTGTTCCGCATTCCACAGTATCAAAACCCATATCCGCCCTGTCTTCTATATGCAGGCGGATTTTTTCTTTGTCCTCTGCATCGGAAGGTATCATTGTAGCTACATAATAAAGCGGATTATCTTTCGATAATGCTTTTGATATATTCTGTGCAAGTGAAGATTTGCCACTTTTACTGCCTCCGCAGATAAAAACGATCATCCTTTCGCCTCCACAGAAAACTTGTCTCCCTTGCGGATTTCTTCAAGATAATCATCATTTATACCCGCATTTTCAAAGGTTGCCATATTGTTGATAACAGCGCAGGCAGCTTCCACAATTTCAAAAGCAAGCGGGCAACCGCTGCCCTCACCAAGTCGCATACCCAAAAGCAACATTGGCTGCAGATCCATTTCATCCATAGCAAGCTTATAGCCAATTTCGTAGGAAGCGTGGCTTGGTATAAAATATTCCTTTGCGGTTGGGCATATTTTATATGCACACAGTGCCGCAACAGCAGAGATAAAGCCGTCAATCACAACGGGTTTGCGGTTTGCGGCACAGCCAAGAAATGCACCGCACATTGCTGCAATATCAAAACCGCCTACCTTGCACAGCACATCAATAACATCGTTTTTATCAGGCTTGTTTATTTCTATAGCGCGCTTTATAACCTGCTTTTTCTTTGCAAAACTGTCATCGGTTATGCCGCCGCCACGGCCTGTAACCGCATCAATATCAGCACCAAGAATAACAGATAACACCGCCGATGATGTGGTTGTGTTGCCAATGCCCATTTCGCCTATGCCGTAGATATCGCTGTCGGTATCTGCCACAAGCTGTGCACCAATAAGTATTGCTTTTTCAGCGTCACTTCGTGCCATGGCAGGGCCTTTGGCAATATTGTTTGTACCGTAAGCTATTTTTCGGTTTAAAACAGCAGGTTCTTTTATATCTGCATTTACACCAACATCACACACTGTAATAAAATTACCGAAATGCTTTGCAAGAACAGATGCCCCTGTTTTTGCACGGGTGAGGTTTATTGTCTGCTGAAGTGTAACCGATTGTGGGGCAGATGCAACGCCTTCCTCCACCACACCGTTATCTGCCGCAAATACAATCAGATGTTTTTTGTCTAAAGTATTGTGCATCTTGCCTGTTATGCCAGCAAGCTGAATGGATAAATCTTCAAGCCTTGCAAGGCTTTTGGGCGGTTTTGCAAGGGATTGCTGATAGCTTTCCGCCTTGGCCATTGCATATTCATCAAGTGGTTTTATTCTGTTTAAAAGTTCACTGATTGTCATTTTCTCAAACCTTAGTCATCTTTCTTTTTTGCAAGTTCCACAATTTCAAAAAATTTTGAGTTGATGTACTGATATCCGTTTTCGCTGTGTGGGATAAGGCACTGTGAGCAGTCCTTTATTCCCATTTCAATATAGCGGAAATTTCCTCCGCACTTATCCCCAAGTGCATAAAGCGGACAGTAGCAAAACATACAGTTGAAATCCTCGTCATTTTCCACCTTGTGGCAAGGAAAGTATCCGCAGGATGTGTTTTTGTAATAGCAGAAGCTGTTTTCCTTCATAACAATTCTCCTTATATTCAAGCAATGGTATCTTCAAATGTTTTGTTTTTGCTGAAATCACTTTTTGCAGTTGCATATATCTGCAAGGTCATCGGCAGCAGACAGTAGAAAGCATAAACCACATAAAATACATAACTTAAAACTGTTATCGGGTTCATAATTATATGCGGATTTATAAGCATCTTTGTCTGGTCCAGCATAATGCCCATTGCAATAACTGTAAGGCAGGCAAACATTGTGATAACCACACTTCTGTCGCGGTTGTCAAAACGGTAGAGCGAATATGCTGTTCTGCCCTTTAATGTGTAACCACGGCTTTTCATACTCATACCGCTTTCCACAAAGTTTTCCAAAGACCATGTGATAACAATGGAACATACACGGATTGCATTTCTGATTTTTGTAAATATATTTCCCTGACCAACACCACGGCCTATGGAAGTCTGCGCCTTGTTTACACGGCTGAATCTGACCACGATTTGCGGAGTGAATCTGAGAAAAATGGATACAAAAAGAGATAATCGTGGCCAGATTCTGCCAAGGAGGTAGATAATCTTATCGCTTGAAACAATTTTTACGGTGCAGTAAAACCACATTGCACCGCTTGCAATATGTATGCCTTTTACAAAACCTGCATATACGCTTTCCAGCGTTATAGCATTGCCGATAAAGTTAAAAGCAAGGTTTGTTACACCAAAGTGGTTGTAGAAAGAATAGTAAAAGGCGTAGAAAATTATAAAAATAAAAGCAAGAATATTAAGTATAAGTGCTTTGGCTTTGCCGAGATAGCTGGAATAGATAAATGCACAGATATATCCCACAAGCAGAAATACCGGCTGTGTAAACATAAAACTGAAAGCAATTACACTGGTAAAAAATATAAAGTTTATGGCCGGATGATAGCTGTCAAACTTCAAAACTATCCCTCCATCATTCCGTATTTGGTTTTTAAGCGGTCAAGTTTTTCAAACAGCGGCTGTGAGAAGAAATACAGTGTAAGTGCTGTTGCTGTTGCGTGGATTGCATTTACGGGCAGACCGCTGATATATGTGGCGATAATATATGGTTTTGTCAGTTCTGCCGCCACAAGGAACAGCGATGCTGTGTCAAGTATTGGGCCTATAAGAAACATAATTATCACAAAACCGAATACCGCAAGTTTTGTTCTATTGTTTTTTTCGAGTACGCCTAAACGATACAAAACACCTGCCACAAAGCCCACAAGACCAAAAGCAAGCATCTGCCACGGTGTCCACGGACCGTGACCGAAAATCATATTGGAAACCACAACGGACAGTGAACCTGTCAGAAAGCCTGCCTCTGCACCAAGGGCGATACCCGTAATGATGATAATTGCCGCCATGGGTTTAAAGTGGTCAAGCCAGATAAATGCTGCACGGCTTGCAACTGCATTGGCACACATAACAGCAATGGTAACAAGTTCCCTTGCCTGTGGTTTGCGTTTTTCAAACATAACAAAAAACGGCACCATTGAATAAACAATAATCAGAAGGCTTGTCACAAAGTAGTTGCGGTCAAAAAAATTCCACGCAACAAAAATTGTTATTGGTATAAGCATCAGTGCAATTATGCAGGCAAAAATACCTTTATTGTTTAATTTGTTTGAGTTAAGTTCTTTTTGCATAGTTCTATTACATCCTCGTTGTTGACCGCATTTTTGAATATATGGCGGCTCATTCGGTTTGCTGCTGTGGTGTAGAAGCTGTTTTGTGAGAAGAAGCGATTTGGCGTGTTGGTTGTGGTTATACCGCCGTCAAAAAACATCGATACCTCATCAGCGGTTTTTGCACAAAATTCAACGTCATGGCTTACCATAAGCACAGTTACACCGCCTGCTGTCAGGTCTTTGAGTATTTCGGCAAATTTCGCCTTGAAGCTGTTGTCGATTGCCTTTGTAGGCTCATCCAGCAGCAGAATTTTCGGATTGCACAAAAGCACCTTTGCAAGTGCTGCACGCTGCTGTTCACCACCAGATAAATCATAGGGATGACTGTTCAAAAAGTGTTCTATTCTGCATAGTTTGGCAACATCGCTGACCTTCTGTGCAATTTCTTCTTTGGTCAGTTTTTTGCCGCTGAACATTTCTTCCAAATCTTCCTGCACTGTCTTTTTTACAAACAGGCTTTTAGGGTCCTGCGGAAGCATTGCAAGACAGTTTTCGAAAAGTTCTGATGATTTGTATTTGCCGATTTCTTTTCCAAAAATCTTTACTTTACCGCGATATGCTTTGCAGATACCGCAGATTGCCTTGAGTGTTGTGGATTTACCTGTACCGTTACCGCCCACTATGGCGTGAATTTTTGCTTCTTTAAGTTTGAGGTTTACACCTTTAAGCACATCGGGTGTATCCTTTTCATAACGGAACCACACCTCTTTAAGTTCAAGGACAGGTTTTTCGGTTTCTTCACTTGGCATTGCTGTGTCAATGCTGTCGTGTTTTATTTCAACACCTTTAAATGTATCTGTAAGCCACTGTCTGCCTTCACGGACTGTCAGCGGATAAGGCAGGTTGCCCCCTACACGGTAGCGTATCTGCATTGTGGACGGCAGAGTACAGAACAAATCGCTGTCGGTGCTGCCGAGTTTTTCACCGATATTGCGTGGACTGTCGCAGGCAATAATTCTGCCTTTTTCCATAAGTACAACTCTGTCTGCGGCGTGGAAAACTTCTTCAAGACGGTGTTCGGTTATGATGACTGTTGTGCCCAGTTCAAGGTTTATTTTGCGTACAGTATTAAGCAGGTCTGTTGCAGCGATAGGGTCAAGCTGGCTGGTAGGCTCATCAAGAATAAGCACCTCTGGCTGCATCGCCATAACAGAAGCAAGATTCAAAAGCTGTTTCTGACCGCCTGAAAGTTCTGTTACATTTTTGTGAAACCAGCTTTGTATGCCAAAATAACTTGCCATTTCTGCTACACGCATACGCATTGTGCGCACATCACATCCAAGGCTTTCAAGTCCAAAAGCAAGTTCATGCCACACCTTATCGGTGACAATCTGCGCATCGGGGTCCTGCATTACATAGCCTATTTTGCTGCTTTGGTCACGGAGGGAAACATCTTTTAAAGGTGTGTCTTCAAAATATATTTCACCGCTTTTTTCACCGTGTGGAGCAAGTACGGATTTGAGGTGACGCAAAAGTGTTGTTTTGCCGCTGCCGTTGGAGCCGCACAGGACAATATATTCCCCTTTTTCTATCTCAAGGTTTATATCATCCAGCACCTTTTGTTCTCTTTTGGGATATGAAAAACTTAAATTTTCGATTTTAAAATGTGCCATGTAATTTCCTCCGAAAATTCGATTATAAGTGGTATTGAAAGGAATAAGGCATAACCAGTTATGCCGATATATGTAAAAGCCGTAACCTGCGGAATTATAATTGCAGGCAGAAACTGCATCTGCGTACAGCCTTTGACAATGCAGATAACCGTTGCAACAGCTGTTAATGCAAAAACTGCACCAATAACAATATCTCTTTTTTGCTTTTGATAGGTGTGATAGCTTGTATGGTTGTCATCCACATAGCCCCTTGAACGCATACTGTCGGCGGTGATTACCGCATCTTCCAGCGCACAGGATGTAAGAATTGACATAGTTTCCAACCCGTTGTTGAGTTTGGCTTTGAAGGTGTTACCCTCTGTGCCTTTGCCTATGCAGTTTCGTGCACCAATAATTGTTTTGGTCTTTTTGATAAGGTTTGGTATCAGCCTTAAAATCATTGACAATACCAACGTGATTGACGGAGCAAACCGACCGAACAGATATGTAAATTTGTCGGTGGTCATAATTATGTTGTAGCAGGAAAACCATAGCATAACCGAAACAAAATTTATCCCCGTCACAGCACCGTAAAAAAGCGCTTCAAAGGTTACAGGTCTGTTTTTTAACCAGATAAAGAGCACTGTATTGCCCATAGTGTTCATTACCCCGTTAAAAAACACAACTGCAATAAACATAACGATATACCAAAGGAGAAACTTTTTGCTTTTGCCTTTGGATAAAGTCAGATAATATGAAAATGAAATAATAAGTGAAACAAGACTAAACAACGGATGAGAAATAAACATACTCAAACCTATTGCCCCTGCAAAAAAAGCAAAATTGACCGCAGGATGGTATGTGTCGAATGTTTTTGTCATTGTTTTCACCTCGTTTCGTTATATTTTTAAAAGTGTTATAAAAGCAGATTTGGTGGGGCGCATAAAACGCCCCACTTATCTGTTTCAGCATGATGTTCTGTACAGGAATTAATTATAGATTATTTCCATTTTGCGTACAGTCTGATAGATTTATAGGTTTTATCGTATTCAAAATCCCATGGCAGTGTCAGTTTTTTGTCCCTGTACCAGCCGTCAAACTGTGCATCTGTTTTCTGTGGGTCTCTTGGTTTTGCAAATGGTTTGCCCTTTTTGATTTTTTCACTGAGATATTCTGTGGAATCATCCAGCATATATGTTACACGTCTGTCATTAAAAAGCAGAATAATAAGTATCAGTATTCCAGCCAATGCTGCAGCGGCAACTGTCCACCAAGGGAATCCGTCTTTATAGGCAGGTGCAGCGACAGCAGTTGTCCAACCTGCATAAAGCACCATATTATCACTTACCGTGTCTGTTTCAAAGTTCCACTGTTCTTTGAGATAGATATCTTTGTACCATCCGTCAAACACAAATCCTTCGCGCTCAGGATCCTGTGGTTTTGTTATGTGTTCACCGAATGTAACGGTCTGGCTTTCAACCTCACTTCCTCCCATAGAGTCGAATTTTACAGTGCAGTCACTTGTCACAATTACAAGCAGATCATTTACCGTTATGCTGTAACTGTCTCTGCCGTCAGGTGTGGATACAATGCAGTTTTCATTTTTGAGATGTGCACTTCCCTTTGTTCCTGTTATCTTTACCTGAAATGAACCCAGAACTACCTCACTGTTCCAGTTTTCACCGCCGCTTAATGAAAGATAGTTTACATAAAATGCACGGTAATCATCAATGAGGCCGATATCTGTGATAGAAATTCCGTTTGCTGTAAGGGAATTGTTCTGTACTATTTCAAAAAACTGAGGATCATAGCGGATTTCATCCTGCATGGCATACATCATGTAGCTGCTGTCATTGTCTGTGCGTTTTAATGTAAGCACTACATTGAGTACATCACCGGGTTTTGCGTGGATTTCGTGCTGTCCGTTTACTGTAAGATCAAGCTGATACTGCCGGCTTTCATCTGCTGCAAAAACCGTTGTACACAGCATTGCAGCTGTCAGCAGAACAGTCATTATTACTGTGAATATTTTCTTCAGATATCTTTTCATCGTCATTCTCCTTTCGGGCCTTTGCAGCTGTACTTTTTGTAAATACACCTGTAAAGGTCCGGCTCATATATACCACAGGATTTTCTCCCCGGATTTAACCGGGGAGAAATCTTTGTACTGCAAAAATAAACAAATTTATGTTTAGTTGCCCATAATTGTATTTACAATTGCTGCTGCATCGTTCACATCAACTGCTTTGGAAGCATTTACGTCTGCACGGAGGAATTTGGACATTGAAAGTGCATCAAATGTCTGGTATTTTGCATTGTAAATGTCATAAACAAGCTGTGCATCGTTTACATCAACTACATTTGTGTTGTTTACATCACCTGTGTATACAACTGTTTCTGCATTTGCCTGTGCAATTTCGCTTACATTTTCGGCAGCTGCTTCTGCTGTAAGAACTGTGTCAGAGATTACAAGGTATGCATGAGCATTGTATTCATCGGACCAGTACATCACGTTTCCGTCATAGCCAAGTGCACCGCCTTCGCTTACATATTCGGATGCTGCTGTTACAAGGTAAACAACAAAATTGTCAACCTTAACGTATTCGTAAACTTCTACTGTTGGTTTTTCTTTTTCGGATTTTTCAACAGTAATAACAAGGTTGCCTGTTACATTTTTAACTGTGTATGTGCCGTCACCGTTGTCAGCAACGTCGGTATCAACGCCGTCCATTGCTGCTGTGATTTCGTATACAAAGCCGTCTTCTTCGGTAACTGTAAATGTAAAATCATCACCATGGTTTACTGCCATATTGTCACTGGATGCATCACCTGCACCTGTGCCTTCAAAGGAAACTGTATATTCGGAAACTGTGTTTGTAACTGTGATTACGATATCACCTGTGATGTCTGCACCGTCGATTGTGTAGGTGTAGTTCTGTGCGGAGTATGTGTAATCTGTGCCGTCAACTGTCACTGCAACTGCTGTGCTGAAGCCTTCAACTGCATTTACAGTAAACACATAGTCTGTCATATAGTTTGCTGTTTCTTCGTATACAACCTGACCATCCTGTGCACCGTTAACTGTTACATTAACTTCCTTGCCTGTTTTTTCTTCGATTGTGATAACAAGTTCGCCTGTTACGTTTTCAACTGTGTATGTACCGTCGCCGTTATCGATAACCGGTACTGTTTCACCGTCAACTGTTGCAACAAGTGTGTAAACATAGTTAGGGTCTTTTGCTGTCAGTGTATAGTCTGCACCGTCATCAACAACATTGTCACCTGTAAAGTCGCTTTCAGGATATGTTACGTTGTGACCGCCAACACTGATTGTTGCTGTTGTGTTGCCATAGTTTGCTTCTGGTGCATCCTGCACGTCAGCATTTGCACTTTCGTCAACGTTTGCCTGTGCAAGTGTAACAACTGTGCCGCCTTCAGGTACTGCTGTAACTGTAAAGCCAACTGTTACTGCATTGCCAAGGGATTTGTCTTCGCCGTAGCCAACAACTGTTACTGTGCCGTTGTTGTCTGTAATTTCATAACCTTCTACTGTTGTGGTTGCAAGTGCAAGGTATACAGGGTCGTATGTAAGCTGTGCATAAAGTGCGTTGAAGCCTGTTACATCGGCAGATTCCACTTTGATTGTAACTTCTGCAGTTTCGCTTGGCTGTTTTGTCTGTGTTTCAGGTGTAATGCTTACTGTATAGCCTGCTGCAAGTACAGTGTCAATGCCTTCTACTGTAACTGTAACATCTTCTGTGATGTCAGCAACTTCATAAACATAAGTTTTTTCATCACTCTGTACTCCTGTAAGTGGTGTGCCGTTTGCTTTTACTGCAAAGCTGTCTGTAAATTTGTAGCCCTCTGCAACTGTTACGGAAAATTCAAAGCTGCCGCCTTTTTCAACTTCGCCTGCATCACCTGTTGCTGCGATTGTGTAACCTGTGCCTTCTGTCAGTGTAACTGTGTATGTTTCTGCAGGTGCTGCAACAACTGCAAGTGTGGAGATTGCATCGGTGCCAACTGTGGAAACAACAGCTTCGCCGTCACCATTTGTCATATTGAAGGTATCTGTGTTGTAGGCAATTTTTGCATCGCCTTCTGCAACAGCTTTGAACTTTGCAGTAAACAGTGTACCTGTTTTTGTGGAGTTGTTTGTACGTGCAAGGGAGATTTTTGCATCTGTGTTGTTGTAGCTTACAAGGCTGCCTGCAACAAAGTCAGAAACCAGAACATCTTCGCCTGCATCTTCGTCATATGTTGTTTCAAAACCAAGGAATTCCACAACATTTTCGTCATATGTAAGGTGGATATCAAAAGCATTGAAACCTGTGTTGGATGTAACGTTGAGTGAAACTGTAAACTCATCACCAACCTGTGGTGCAGAGTTGGATGTGACAAACTCAAGTACTGCAGCAGTTTCTGCCGCAAAAGCTGTAACTGTCATACTGAAAACCATTACTACTGAAAGCAGTACGGACAGTGCTTTTTTCATTGTTTTCATTGTTTATTTCTCCTTTTTGTAAGCATTAACCTGCTGTAGGAAATTCTGTGATATTGCCTGCTGCATATCTGAGGATAAGTGATGCATCGGTGGAGTTGATTGTACCGTCTGCATTTACATCTGCAGCATCTGTATCAATTTCAGAAATGATAGATGAGGCATATCTGAGTACAAGTGTTGCATCGGTGGAGTTGATTGTGCCGTCTGCATTTACATCTCCCAATACATAGGTGATTTCCTTTTCAACACCTGTAACTGTTACTGTAACATCTGCTGTGATGTTTTCGATTGTGTAAACACCGTCAACAGCTTCGATAACTGTTTCACCTGCTTTAACCGCAAAGTCTTCGCCTGTCTTGTATCCTTCTGCAATTTCAACTGTGAAGCTGAAGTTTTTACCTGCATAAACGGATGTTTCAAAACCGTCAGCAGGAGTCATTGTATAGCCTTCACCTTCGGTAAGGGTTACTGTGTATTTTGGATTTTCTGCAACATCGATTGTGATGTCAGGCAGAACACTTCTTGTATTAAAGGTTGTGATTGAACCTCGTGTTGAACAGCCGCTGTCAGGGATGTTGCGGTGGCTATCACCGCCGTCTGCAAATGCAGTCAGACCGATAACACCAACGCCGATGTAGCCGTCTTCAATTGTCTGCTGACCTGCCTGCTCTGCAAGTGTGATATCAATGTAGTTTGTGTAACGTATCCAGTTGTACTGTGCACCTGCACCTGCATATTCTTTACCGTTAAGAGAATATCTGAGGTGATGACCGCTTGCACCGTCTGTATTGCCCATATAACCAGGGTTGTAGTTGCCCGCCATTTTTGGGATCGGACTGTGGAGACCGTCAACTGTAACACGTACTGTTTCGCCTGCTTCGATAACACCGTCGTTGTCGTTGATGTTTGTATCTGCTGCTGCAACCTCTTCAACTGTGTATGTCACCTTGTCACCGCGTACAACCTGATATGCAACACCTGTGTCTGCTGTAACCTTGATGATGTTGTTGCCGCTTGTAATTGTTGCTGTGTAAACACCTTCTGTTGCAGAAAGTTCTGTCCAGCTTGTGCCTTTGTCGTGGGAAATTTCAACCTTTTCCACTGTGCCGTCTGTAACGGACGGAGAGAGACTGAGTGTGCCGTTTTCACCTGTGAAGTAAAGTGTGTCAAACTCTGCATCCCAATCCTTTGTTGTGTTGCTTGCAAAGCTTACATTGCCCTGACCAGATTTGCCGTCAATACCAAAGCTTACATCTGCTTTGCTTCCGCCAACCTGTACAACCACAAGGCCTGTACGTGCAGGGTCACATGCACCGTAAACACCGTTGTACTGTCCGCCGCGTACATCAACTGCATCGTATGTAACCTCGATAACCGCTGTACCCGCTTTGTTTGCAGTAACTGTCTGCCAGCTTTCACCGCCTGTCATATTGTTTGCTTTTGTTTCGAGAGAAACAACGCCTTCTTCTGACTGATATACAACATCAAAGTGGAAATCAGGTTCCACAATCCAGTTGTTGTAGCTTACAGGAATAATTTCCCATGCACGGTAAGCTTTGAGTGTTGTAGATGCACCAACCTCCATTGCAAGGCTGTTGTGCTTGTTTACATTGAGCAGTACGCTGTCCTCTGTAAATCCTGCATTTGGTTCTGTCGATGCGGAATAGTCAACCCTAGCATCTTTTTTAAGGTCACTGTCACTGTAGGTCACTGTAACGCTTGCTGATGATGTCCAGCCTGCTTTTACGATGTAATCTTCATAGGTTACACGGTATATAGCAGCATTACCTATACCGCCTGTTGCAGTAACACCAGGGAAGTAACTTGTTGATGTGCCGTTGCCGTTGTCCTTTGTACCGTAGTTTGCTATTTCTGTATAGTTGTAATAGTTGACAATTTTGAACAGCTGTGCTGTTGCACCTGTTGGTGCTGTAACTGTTTTGAGGTTGTTGTAGTCAACCAGTGCATTGAGCGTGGTGTCTTTTGTGCCAGCTTCAAGTGTCTGTGTGTTTGTTGCAGTTTTGAAAACTGTTGTGTTGGAAGGTGTTGATGTAAATGTGTAGTCAGCACCTGTCACAAGGAAAAATCCATTGTCTGCCCCCACTGCTTTGTGACCGTCACCGTAGCTTGTCACAACTGTTGCATCAACTGATGTGCCAAACATATCCTGTGCTGTAACATTTACATTGCGCATTGAAAGGGATGCATCTGCGCTTACTGCAGCCATCATACCTTTTGTGCCGTCTGTAATATTGATTTCGGTAACGTTTTCAGGAATGGATACTGTATAAGGCACCATACCGTCTGCCTCTTCGCCTGCTGTTGCAGAAAGTGCTGTGCCGTTGATATGTGTGCCGTCAGCATTGAAGCCTGCGTTTGCAAAGAACTGTGGTGCAACACCTGCCGGTACACTGACTGTTGCATCGTATGTAACAGAGGAGTTTTGTACTGTAAGGGTTACTGTATATGTGTCGGTTGATGTGTCACCCTTGCTGTCTGTTGCTGTAAATACAAGTGTGTATTCGCCTGCAAATTTTGTTGGGTGTGTGTAAACACCGTTTTCGTCAACTGTAATTGGTGTGCTTTCACCGCCGTTGACTGCAACATTGTAGCTGAGTGTATCAGCCGCATCAGCATCGGTAAACAACTCTGCCACATTGATGGAATAGCCCTCTGTACCTACTGTTGTTGCGGATGCAGTATTGTTTTCGCTGTCAATGAGTGTTGGCAGTTTGTTTTCTTCTGCTGTTGTAAAGTGGAAATATTTTGTACCTGTTGCAAATGTAGCATTTACATAAAGTGATACATTGCTGATGGCACCGTCAACAAGCTGTACAGAAGCTGTATCGGTAAAACCGGTGCCGTTGAGGGTCATAGTCATTTTTTTGACCCACATATTTGTACCGCCTTTTGCAACGTTGAAGGTAACTGTTGCATCAGGTACTGTGTCACTTGCCAGAACAACATTACAGTTGTTGCTGTCTGTCCACTGATAATTTTTTACTGTTACACCATCAATAGTGATGGATGTAAGGTATGCACTTTTGTATGGCCAGCCGCTGCCCTCAACACCATTGGTGTAGATGACATTGCCCTCGGCATGGGCAGCTACAGAAAGTGTAAATATAAGCGCAAATGTCAGGATAACTGACAGTAAGCTTTTTATTCTTTTCATTTTGGTTTAAGACCTCCTGAATTATTGTTTACTCAACAGGGAATTTTGTTATTTTCCCCGCTGAATATCTCAGTATAAGGGATGCATCTGTGGAGTTGATTTTGCCGTCACCGTTTACATCTGCCGCATCTGTTGTGATGGATACCCCGCTTGTAGCATATCTCAGTACAAGGGATGCGTCGGTAGCATTGATTTTTCCGTCAGTATTTACATCGCCATAGGTAACGGATGCTGTGTCTTTTAATATAAGTTTTATGATACCCGGAGCATGGCTTCGTGCATCTGCAACATAAGCCTCACTGCTGTCTGTACCGATATAGTAAATACCTGCTGACAGCTTTGAAGTATCAAGTGTAACCTGCCCAGATGAGTTTGTTGTGCCTATTTTTGTCCATTTTGCAGGGTTTGTGGAAAGTTTGTCTGTGTAATAAACAGAAACGCCTTCACCTGTCACATAATCAGTTTCAGCGCCATACTGACTTGTGGTGTATTCAAGGGTAAACTTTACCTTGTCCCCTTTGTCCGCTGATGCTGATGTGCTGGACCCGTTTGCAGTAAAACGGGCAAATGTTGAACCTGTAATATCCCAGTTTGGGTTGTCAAACTGATGGATGCTCAGGTGGTCACCGTCCTTGAGAAGAATCTGGTCAGATGTTGCACCCCATCCGTTTCTGCCAATAGGGAATGCATAGTTTACATAATAATTGATGTCACTGCCCCAGCCCCAGAAGTTTGTGATATAGGATGAGCCTGCCGCACCCTGCAGTGGGATGTAGTTTGCAAGTTCTCCGCTTTGGTAAAGCATGCCTGTGCCTGCTTCTCCAGGTGAGGCACCAAGCTGCAAAATTTCGGTGATATATATAAGCGCATGAAGCATTGTCACATTATTCTCTGCTGTTGTCTTTGTACCTGCTTTCTGTTCATCTGATGCATAACAGTCAGGATTGTAGTAATAATCCTGCAATCCATACAACGCAAGATCAAAATATGGAACTTCATACTCTGTCATCATTGCATCTGTTGAATAAAACTGCTTATTCTGCGATATGGAAAGAGTAATTTTTGCAGAACCTGTACCGGTTGTATCCGCAAAGGCGGTTATCGCCATTGAGAACACCACAGCAATTACTGTAAGCATCGCAAGTGTTTTTTTCTTCATTGCTGCTTCACCTCCTTTTTTATTGCTATATTGAGTTTATTGTTTATTCGTCAATGTCTTCTCTTTTACGGAGAATTATCACTGCTGTCAGCAGAACAGCACCTGCTGCAGCAATAATCGCCCATACAAACCATGGTGTTGTATCCTGTGTGTTTGCATCTGTCTGTATATCCTCGGGCATATGTGTAGGCTGCATTTCAGCTTGTGGTGTATTATCTTCATCACGGCTGCCCACAATGCCGTAAACAGAGAAATCAACTGCGTCAAAAACTATTTTTTTGTCTATGATTTTGCAGTTTAACATTTCGATTATACCGTCTTCGGTATAGTGCACTACCGAAAGTTTGTCATAACTGTTTATATTGTCTATAAGTTCCGAAGGAATACTTACCTCAACTGCTGACTGAGGAGTGTATTTTTCATCTGTAAGTGTATCCTTCAGATAAATATTCCATATTTTGAGCAGTGTACTGTCAGAAAGTTTGTCCCTTAAATCTGTCTCTATTGACTGTGCCGCAACTGTTTCGAGAACAAGCCTGATATTCCAGTCTACGCCCGAAATTGAAATACCCATAACCTGTTCTGTGTGATTGTGTTTTGCAACAATGTCATACAGGTGTCCCAACGCAACAGAGTCAGCTAAAGCAAGACGGTCTGTTTCGTCCAGTTTGTAGTACTGTTCAATAAGTTCCAAAGCCTGTTGATAAGTGGTTTCTTTTGTAACCTTTTCAAGGTCTGACTGCATCTTCAGCAGAGGTGTTTTGGAAATTTCTGCATTCTGTTCAGGCTGATTTTCTGCCTCTTTCTGCTTTATAAGCTGCTGTAATGCAGTTTCTGCCTTTGTCAATTCTGAATAATTGGAAACAAGCAGCTGAAGATTTGCTGGCAGTGCAGAATATGCACTCTTTGCCCTTTCTATCTGCGAAGCAGACTGCAATGTAACAGTGCCTATGTCGTCTATCAGTTTTTCCACTGCAGCAACAGCACTTTGCACCTGCTTGTCATAGCTTATTTCTGCTTTTACAAGTACATCGTAATTTTCAACATAAGTTCTTTCTTCTGCTGTAAGTGCATTGTAGGCTGTTCTCGCCTCATTTATTGCCTGTGCAGAATCAAGTGATACCTTGCCGATTTTTGCTATAACTGCTTCAACCTCATTCGCCCTGAGAACAAGCTGATATATTTCTTCAGCTTTTACAAGAACATCATAGTTTGTCACCCTTGCCTTATCTGATTCAACCAGCGCATCATAAGCTTCTCGTGCGGCTTTGATTTTACCCGCGGATTTTTCGCTTACTGTGCCGATTTCATCAATCAGAACAATAACATTTTCATAGGTTGGCATGCCTATTGCAAAAACGCTGCCGGAGTCATTTTTATAATAGAGTGTACCGTTTTCGCTGCATATAATACTTGATATGCAATGTTCGGCGTAACCCGCAGCATTGTAAAGTTCTTCAATCTGAGCATCTTTTGCACTTTTGCAGGACGGTTTGGTTTTGATTACACTGATGCCACCCGGCAAATTGTTATATGTAAGATACAAGTAGATATATCCTGTATCTTTTTCGTAAGCATCCGAAAGCAACACAGATCCCTGCGGATAGCCTGCCATTTTCTTTGTAAACAGCATTTCCAGTGTATCTGCATCTGCCACAGCAAAGTAACCTGTGGTAAAGTTTGCACCCATACCAAAGTACACTCTGTCTTTATATACTACAGGTGTTGATGTGGATTCCATTTCCAGTTTCTTTCGTTTCAGCGAGGAAAGCTTGCCTGTCTTTGCATTTACCTTTGCACTGCAGAGATATCCGCCCTTTGTTGTAAAATAGATTCTGCCTTTCTCCTTACTGTATGCAATAGATGAACGCTGGTCACCTGCATTTTTAAGTGTAATTGCAGAAATAATATTGCCGTTTTTTCTGTCAAAAGCATAAAGTATACTGTCGCCTGCGGAAGATTCGGTACCGTCATCTGTACCAACAATAACTGCATCGCCAACCACTACACTGCCTGCCCAGTAAAAACCGCCCTGCTGTGTATGTGTCCATACTGCTGTTTTAGCTTCATCTGTTTTTTCTGTGTCCTCATCTGCTGTAGTAATGCATACAAAGTTTGCAGTGCCTGTTTCCTGTCTCCAGAAACCGGTATACAGATATCCATCATAATATGTCAGCGGCGAAAGTGACTGTCCACCAAGTTCATCTTTGAATATCCACAAAGACTCCAGTGTGTCTGCATTGAAGGCCTGAATGGTACCATTTGTAAGAGGACAGAAAATCATACCTGCCGCATAGGTCATCGGTGTGTAACCGAAGTTTGGAGCAGCTGTCATCTCTGTTTGTGTAATAACCTCTCCGCTTTCCAGGTCAAGTTTATACAGAATTTTGTCTGCCATTACAATAAGAGCATCGTCAACAATAATCTGTACAGACGGATATGTACTGCCAAACTCTTTTATCCATTTGGCTGTCACTCTCTCTGCATCTGCGTTCGTTGGCGTTTTTACCGATGTAATGGCCATATTGGTATCGCTATTGCGGAAGTTGTACCACTGACTGTCAACAGGCTGCGGCTGTTCGCCTTTAACCTTTTTGAGCTTAACAGATATTTTGCCGCCTTTCTGCGGTACTGTACCTGTTTTTGAAATATAACCATTTTTTGAAACGGTATAGCTGTACTTATAATCACCCAGAAGAGCCGTATAAACACCGTTTTCATCAGCTTTTAGCTTGTTGCCTAACTGATCGGTTACAACTACTGCTGCATCGGAAGGATCGGCTTTTATTGAAAAGATAGTACTTGCCTTTTTTACAAGATTTATTACATATGTGTTGGAAACACCATCTTTTTTTACAACTATCTTTATTTTGTCGGTATTTTCAACATCTACCTTGTTTGATTTTTTACCATTGTATGTGATTGTTGTACCTTCGCTTGTTGCAACAGTTTTAAATGTGATTTTCTGCGTGTCTTTTGGTATTGTCAGTGTATACTCTTTCTGTTCAGGGGCAAAATCTTTATCCCAGAACACACCATCGTCAGTCTTTACAGATGCCAATGTCGGTATTACATTAACAGAAAATTTATACTCTGTACCTGTTTCTGTACTCTCTTTATCAGAAACCAGTATCACAAACTGGTTTTTGCCTGCTATAAGAAAATCAACCCACTTTGACATACCGCTTTTCCATGTAATTTCACTTTTACCGCCGTTGTAGAACAAGGTTGATATATGCTGTTCGTCTGCGGCAAGTGCACGGAAACCAAGTCTTGTATCAGTGTCATAGATTTTCCCCTCAAGTGTGTATTCTTTTACCTCTGCATCAAAAACCTGTCCGCTTTCATAACTGTCGGTCGGATTTTTAATCAGCGTATTATCATTTTTCGGGCTTATGCCTGTATGTATTATCAGGGACTTGAGCGGGTGCACATTATCGGTTACAAAAAGCTGAGACATTCTGTTTTCAAAACTTTCCTGTGTATTGATTATCACAGTATATGTCCCTGTGCTTTCTGCCTGTCCATCGTGTGCTTTAAATGTGATAGTCTGCACACCCGAAAATTCAGGTGTCCATACACACTTTTCCTCTACCTTGCGGAATCCACTGCCATCAATATCGGCATAATATAACAGATTGTCATTTTCGTTATCCGCAAAAACATTACTGAGATTTACAACATATCTGTTGCCCATTGTTATGGTCACATTATCCTCGCCTGTACTGTATTCTTCGGCAAGATATGGTGCTGTATTGCTGTTGTGTGCAAAAGTCTGCATTGGAATACAGGCAAAAGCTATAACAGCAGTCAGCATAAAAGCCATAACTCTGTTGAAAAAATTTGCTTTAAGCATTTTTACTCTCCCACTTCATTTTCGGCTATTGTACATCGGCACCGAGACCATTGCAGGTGTAAACCCACACAATAACATCACCGTCATTGAGTTTATATGATGAACATCCATAATTCGGGAACCATCCGTTCACCTTGTACATCCATCCCGATTCAAAACCGCAGTCGAACTCATAAATGTGATTTATGCCCTCGATATAATAGCTTTCGTACAATGGTGTATATCGGTATTCCAACTGTGTGCCTGTCGCATCACATGCGCGTTTTAAAACCTCAAACACTGTTTCACCATCTTCGAACGCTATCTTTGATGTTGCAATTATTGTGCCATTGGAAGGAATATAGCCCTCTTTGCCTGTTGTAAGATTTTGCATATTGTCAAGAATTGTGTCACAGCGTATTTCGATTGTGCAGTACTTTGTTTTTGCATTCGTATTGCTGTCCGATGCTGTGCCGTCATTGTCTGACGGATTTGAATCAGAAGTGCCTGTTCCGTTTTGTAATGCATTATCTTTTGCTTTTTCATATTCCTGCTGCTCCTGCTTAAGGTGATCTTTCGCCTGCTGGGTCAGCAAAAGCTGTGCCTGCTGTGCTGCTGTTTTTTCTGCCTGACGCAGATTAACTACATTTTTAAGATCTGTGTCAGAAAACCAGAACGTTGAGTCCATATTGCATTTCTGCAATGTGCTAATCTGCCAATCACTGAGTACACTTGCAGCAAAACCTTCGTTTGTAACTTCAATGGTCCCGTCTTCTCTGCACAGTATAAGCACACTGTGGCCTGCCTGCACTGTTACATTGCCAGCAACATTTTCACCCGATACAGCAACTTCACCGCTGTATACATAAACCGTATGAGACGACGGCTGTACTGTAACAGAAAAAACACCTGTATGTGATGTGAATACTGCCTGATCTGTTGCAATTGAAACAGGAGATTCACTCTGTCTTGTGTCGGCAAAAATTTCACCTTTGTTCAAAGCAAATTCTCTTGTTTCTGCATTATTTACCTTAAGCTGTGTGTCGGCGCCAAGTACCAGCAGCGTGTTTCCACACGAAGAAACAGTAAGTGCAGAATTAATCTTGGACCGATAAATATCGCCTGTACACACCGATGAATTGGTGTCAACTTCGTAAGCTATACCTTTGCGTTCAACTGTGACAATACCTGTTTTGTCAGCAGCAAGCTGTGCGGTCTGCTGATTTGCTGAAACAGAATTTTCTGTCTGCGACACCGCAGGCCCTTTTAAGCTTTTTACTGCCATTACACCGCTTATTGCTATAACCACAACAATAAGAACCATAAGAGCATTGAGAATATTTTTCTTTTTCATCTTTCCTCCTTCGTTTTATATTTATATATAAAACTGCATAAAAAAACCGCGGTAGATTTGCATCTACCACGGCCATCACTTCGTGATATATAAAAAGGGCTGTCACCAAACAGTTATCCTTTTTCTATCAGCATCATCGGTCTTCTGACTTGTACAGTTCAGAACAAAAGTTCAGCGTCTGTTGCCCAGCCTTCTCAGGTTTTCCCCAATGACCGACTCGCGTCACGGGCAGCATTCTTCTGTACATACAGCATTCTGGCAATGTCACGGATTCTCACCGTGTTCCCTTATCAATGCGGCTGTTGATTAAAACAGTCTCTCGCAAAGTAATGATGCAGTATATATACTTTTTTAATTTTATTTATCACAGCAGACATTATTTTTTCTTTTTTCTGCTGCTTCCATACGTTTTCTTTGGTTTTCAGGGTCATTTTTATCTGGTAACCCTGCCGCAAGCAGAACATTATTCCATATTCTGAAACGGGCTTTTAACTCCACAACATTTTCAATATCTTCTTTGGTAGGAGTATATCCGTGAGCTTCGTAGAAGACTTTTACAGGCAAAAGCAGCTGCAAATCTTCACTGGTCACAGGCTGACCCGGCATCCAGTAGTTGCTGATATTGTAATTTTTTCTTGTATAAAAGCCGGTTTTATTCTTCTGCTTACTCTCATCCTTTTCGGTAAAAAATTGCATAAAAAATAGACCTCCGCTTTATGCCACCGGAATTCTTATGTTCAATCTCTAAACACCTGTATTCTGACTGAGGCTCAGACCTACTTGCCGCCCTTCTCAGCTTTTAGCCAATGGATATGCGGTTTTCGTAACCTATTACAGCAGGGATAAAACTGTGCCGGGATCTCACCGGACTTCCAGAAATGTATTGCATTTCTATGTGTTTATACATACGATCGAAATATTAAATTTTTACGAATTCATTATAACAATATGAACATAATTTGTCAATAAAACAGTGAAAACCACAAGCAACAGTAATCACAAGGCATTTTCTCTTCATAGACATTGCTAAATTTATCAATTCGGCAATGTTTGCTGTGAATTATTTTACATTTGCTACCTATTTTAACAGTTTTGTTTACCGACTCGATAATGGGCGGTGGCGGTATAGCGGCACCCGTCATTAACGCGCCAACAGCTAAATGTGATAAAAAGTATATACCCCCTTTGCTGTTACTGTCAGCAAAAGGACATTTTTTATTCGCAGGCACCATTAAATTGACCAATCAGGTTACCTCTTCTCTTTTATCGGTTCTCTGATAAATCACGCTGCATTATGACACTTTTCAGAATTAAAACATATAATTTTTCATAAGAAGTTCAGATTTACGTCCTTTACTTATTCAGAAATGATGTTAAAATAATACTGTTGCAAAAAGGGAGTAATTGCATGCTTTGTGCATGTCTTGGCAATCGTCAGTACGTCTGATTTTCAGACCGGTTGTTAGGTGATTTAGGTTGAATGAGACTTTTTGTGTATACTGTTGGTGTACGCAAAAAGGCTCTTTTTTTATGCCCTGAATCGCAAGTGCACCTTAATTGAAAGGAGATTAAAATGTCAGAAGTATATCAGATGACAAAAGAAGAACTGTTTAAAATCTATCCGGACAAGGATGGTTTGACAGAAGAAAAAGCAAAGCAGCTTCTTGCTGAAAAAGGCGAAAATGTACTTGAAGAAACAGATAAAAAGAGTGTTTTATCTGTATTTCTTGGTCAATTTGCAGATTTGCTGGTAATCATTCTTATTGCAGCTGCAATTATTTCGATGATTTCCGGAAATGCGGAAAGCACAATCGTAATTTTCGCGGTAATTATTTTAAATGCCATTCTCGGCACTGTACAGTATGTAAAAGCGGAAAAATCGCTGGATTCTCTTAAAGCTCTTTCTTCCCCGCACGCAAAAATAATCCGTGATGGTGTAAGAAAAGAACTTGCCTCCAGATATGTTGTACCAGGCGATATACTTATGCTTGAAGTCGGCGATATGGTTGTTGCTGACGGCAGAATTTTAGAGAATTTTTCTCTCCAGGTAAATGAAAGTTCCCTGACCGGTGAGTCTACAAACGTTGATAAAAAAGACGTGGATATCACCGAAAATGCTGCGCTTGGTGACAGAATCAATATGGTTTATTCGGGCAGTCTTGTTATCTACGGGCGTGCCAAGGTTTTGGTTACCGGCACCGGTATGCAAACCGAAATAGGTAAAATTGCAAGTCTGATGAATGAAACAAAAGAAAAGAAAACACCTCTTCAGATCAGTCTTGATAACTTCAGCAAAAAACTTGCTGTTGTAATTATGATTATCAGTGCTCTTGTTTTTGCCCTTCGTATATGGCAGAACGAACCACTGCTTGACTCGCTTATGTTTGCGGTTGCTCTGGCTGTAGCAGCTATCCCTGAAGCATTAAGTTCTATTGTAACTATTGTTCAGGCTATGGGCACAAGAAAAATGGCAGCAGACAATGCCATTATGAAAGAATTAAAAGCCGTTGAAAGCCTTGGCTGTGTTTCGGTTATATGCTCTGATAAAACAGGTACCCTTACACAGAACAAAATGACTGTAACAGATGTATATGTCGGCGGAAAAGTAATGAAACCAGAAGATATAGATATTTCCATTCCGCTTCACAGATATTTCCTGTATACCGCCATTCTGAACAACGACTCTTTCATCAGCTCCGGCAAGGATATCGGTGACCCTACAGAAACTGCTCTTCTGACCATGGCAAGACGTGCAGGTTTAAAAGATACCGGTCTTTCCGAAGAGGATGTAAGAAATATTATAACAAGAACAGAAGAACTGCCCTTCGACTCTGACCGCAAGCTGATGAGTACAAAATTCAAACTTCACGGCATTTCCACAGTTCTCACAAAAGGTGCATTGGATGTACTTCTTGACAGAGTAGTAAGTATAGCCGATGAAAATGGCATAAGAGAAATTACCGATGCCGATAAAGCAGAATATCTTTCTCAGAACGAAAAATTTTCAGAGAACGGCCTGCGTGTACTTGCTTTTGCCTATAAAGAAGTTGACGAAGATGAAAAATTGTCTCTGGAAAACGAAACAGGCTTTACCATTATTGGTCTCGTTGCAATGATTGACCCGCCAAGAGAAGAAACTGTACAGGCTGTATCAGATGCTATTGGCGCCGGAATACGTCCTGTTATGATTACAGGTGACCACAAGGTTACAGCAACAGCCATTGCAAAACAGATTGGCATTTTCAGGGATGGTGATATTTCAATCACAGGTCAGGAACTGGATGCTATGTCCGAAAAAGAACTGTCCGAAAAACTTGAACGTATTTCTGTTTATGCCCGTGTTTCACCGGAAAATAAAATCCGCATTGTAAGTGCATGGCAGAACAAAGGCCACATCGCTGCAATGACAGGTGACGGTGTAAATGATGCACCTGCTTTGAAAAAGGCAGATATAGGTGTTGCAATGGGTATTACCGGCACTGAGGTTTCCAAAGATGCAGCTGCAATGATACTTGCAGACGACAACTTTGCAACAATTATCAAAGCAGTATTAAACGGCCGAAATGTTTACAGAAATATCCTCATCGCAATTCAGTTTTTGCTGTCGGGCAACCTTGCTGCAATTATTGCTGTACTGTATTGCTCTGTAATGTCACTTGATTCTCCGTTTGCACCTGTGCATCTGCTGTTTATCAACCTGCTTACAGACTCTCTGCCAGCTTTGGCAATCGGCATGGAACCAACAGACAAAACCCTGCTGAACAACAAGCCCAGAGATCCGAACGCCGGAATACTTACAAAAGCATTCTCCATTAAGCTGGCTTTTTATGGTGCCCTTATCGCTGTTGCAACCATGACAGCATACTATTCAGGTATCAAAACCGATGCAATGACAGCAAGCACTATGGCTTTTGCTACATTGACACTTGCCCGCCTGTTCCACGGTTTCACCTGCAGAAGTGACCGTTCTGTTATGAAAATTGGTTTCAGCAGCAACAAATGGAGTATCGCAGCTTTTACCGCCGGTGTAATATTGCTGGCATTTGTACTTTTTGTGCCGTTTATGCAGTCGCTTTTCGAAGTTTCCACATTGAGCAGTATGCAGATTTTAACTGTTGCAGGCCTTGCATTTATACCTACACTGATTATTCAGGCTGTAAAAATGTTCAGGGAATAATTGCAGAACATAAAATTATCATATACTTGGTATCCTGCAATAAAATGTGCAGATATTACAAAAATCCTGCTGACATATAAACTTAATATTAAATTGCAAACTGACTTCTGTATAACACAGAAGTCAGTTCTTTTTACAATTAAAATGGCATTCTGAAACGTTTTCAGAATGCCATTCTTTTATATTATATTTTCTGTTATGACATCCAATATATAATAGCAAAATGCTCCGGGTTATTTTTACCGTCCGGTAATGACGGTGTGTTTACTGTTATATATCATTCTTTAAGCTCAAACCTGCTCAGATAGATATACCCTTTAAGACCGTCTTCATTCTGAACATAACCCCACGTTTCAGAGCTGCTTGAATACATGATATTTACATATTCACCAATGTCAAAACTGTGAATAATCCTTGACTGCTCACTTTTCTCCTCAAACATATAGGCATCATCCCGTACACATACCAGTGTCTGATTTGCTGGTTTTACTTCCTGTGGCCAGTAACGGCGTATGGATACTGTATTATCTATACGATCCTGTGTCAATGGCGCAATATGAACCCTGTCGGTGTAACCGGCTGCATGAATATACTCGTTGTTGCCAAGATACAGAACACAGTGGTCAGGATTATTTTCGTTTTCGCTGTCAAGTTCGAAAAATATCACATCACCCGGCAAAATCTCATCATATGTAACATCAATTACATCAAACTGATTGTTTAATCCTGCATTGTAAAGTGTTGAATACCCATAAAGTACATCTATATGGCTGGTGAGGAAATACATCGGGTTATATTCCTGAATAACACTGTTCAAAACATATCTTACAAAACCCGAACAGTCAAAACCGTATTTACCTGTTGTTTCATCTATCACACCATTCGACTGACCGTGTGTATAGTATGTAGGTTCATCTTTCCATTTAACTGCAGTTTCTATAATAGCATTCTGTATGTCACAGTATTCGTCACTTGTATATTCAAAACTGCTTTTCTGAGCTGTAAACTTGCTTTCTCCTGTTTCAATCCATACATAGTATATCTGACCGTCATACAGCAGACGTGTCCATCTGCCTTTTTCTGAACTTGAAACATCTGCCCCGAGCTGAACTTCGTCCATATATACAAGCATTTTTGTGTTATAGTCGGTAATCGGTTCTTCGTAAACATTTATTGCAAGCTGCGAAACATACATTGTTTCAAAAGTTTCGGTTTTATCACCTGCCGTCACTGCTGCGATATCCGAAAAATCGGATGACAATTCATCTGCAGCACCAACAGCTTTTACTTTGTAATAATATGTAGCACCATTGCAGGCACCGCTGTTTGTGAATGAGCTGTTCTTTGTAGTAAATATAAGCTTGTAATAACCTGTTTTGTTAACTGCACGATAAATTTCGTACTTTACAGCTCCATCTGCCTTTTCCCAGCTGATTACAGGTTTGCCGTCGCTGTTCTTGCCTGCTGTAAGCTGAGGTGGTGAAAGCTTTTCAGGACTTGCTTTAACATCAGAATATGCCGAATCCGCTGCAGATTCAGTATGAAGTGCTCTTACCCTATACAGATATTTCTGCCCTGCAAAAGCAGTGTTGTCTGTATACGCAAAATCCTTTGTTGATGCAATTTTTTTAAATGCTGAACTTCCGTTCTCTGCACGTTCTATTACATAATCCGCAGCATCTTTAACCTCGCCCCAGCTTATTGTGATATTTTTGCTTTGTGGGTCAACGCTAACTTTTATCTGCGGCGCAGACAGGTCACAGGTGCGGTATCTGTGATTGGACATTGCGCTGTTTGCATCGCGGTTGGTGTGCAGTGCTTTTACTTTATAATAGTATTTTTGTCCTGCAACACCATTTATATGTTGGTGTGATGTAGCTGTGGTTACTTTAAGAAATTTATAACTGTTTGCTGAACCGTCATCAGAACAGTAAATCTCATATTTTGCAGCACCATTAACCCTGTTCCAGCTAATTTTTATCTTGCCTGTCTTCTCATCATTTAAAAGAGAAATCTCAGGACGTGCAAGGTCACATGTGCGGTATTTATATGCCGACAGGGCACTGTTTGCAGATGTGTTTGAGTGTACAGCTTTAATTTTGTAGTAATATTTTGTCCCTGCCACAGCATTTGTGTTGGTATGACTTGTGGCTGTTGTGGTTTTAAGCAGTCTGAAACTGCCTGTTTCGCCTGTGGAAGAACGATAAATCTGATACTTTTCAGCACCTTTTACCTTATTCCAGTTTATTGTTATCTTGCCTGTATCACTATCGTTGGCCAATGTAAAAGATGGTAAGGGCAGTTTACATATACTGTTTACCGGTTTTGAAAAAGCACTTCCGTCTGGAAATATTGCTTTTACCTTATAATAATATTTTGTTCCCACCACTGCATTGTTGTTTATGTGGCTTGTGTTTTCGGTAGTCTTAATCAGTTTAAAGCTGCCTGTTTTACCTGTGGTTGAGCGGTAAATCTGATATTTTTCAGCCCCGTTTACTCTGTTCCAGCTAAGTTTTATTTTTCCTGATGAAGCAACATTTGACACTGTTACGCTAGGAGCTTCGAATGTTTTCTGTGCTGCATCTACATTAACAGGTACAATAAACACCAAAAAAAGAATAACAAATGAAAATAAAAGTCTTTTTGCGTTTTTCAAATATATCACTCCTTTATATTAAAATTATATGATATATATTTTTTACTGTCAAACAGGATACTTTTATAAAAGCTGTCTAAACATAATCATACAACAAAAAACATCACCGGTGTATTGCCGATGATGTTTTATAAACATTATTTTTTTATCATTCTTTTTGCAGTATACAAGATCTTGAGTGCCGTCGCAGGCAGATAAAATCTGCTGTAGTGGCGATAAGGTGCCGGGTCTTCATCATCCTTGATAAAATAAATATCATTTGATGTCATAAGATTTTTTACTGTTCCGGGGCTCATAGTACCTTTTATATATTCGCTCATCATAACTATTTCGCTTACAAAGGTTTTACCTGTTGTTTTCACTGAAATATCTGTGTCTACAGGCTGGCCTTTAAGCTTATAGTCCGCAAACATTACAGGAAGATTTGCCCCGCTTTCTGTAACGGCATGCCCCGATGCACCATAGCGGAGGTTAAGCTCGATAAAATGCATTCTGCCGTCTTTTGTCTGTATAATGTCGACATCAAAAAGCCCTTCAAAGTCAAGGCTTTTTACAAAGGAAAGTATACCGTCTATAAATTCTTTGTAAGGTGCGGTATCCACAATTCTGCCTACAAGGGTAACACCTTTACGGTCACCGGTGCCGCCTTTTTCCACCACAAAAAGTCCCGGGGCAACAGCCTTGTCTTTTATGCACAGTCCAAGAAGAGAATATTCCCTGTCTATATCAAGATAGTCTTCAACTATCATTTCTATCTTCTGATTATTTGAAAACTCTGCAAGCGTACTTTGCAATTCCTGACTGTTTTCGCATTTTTTCATAAAGTTTTTAGTGCTGTTTCTGCTTATATTGGGTTTTACAAAGCAAGGATATGTTACCGTTTCAGGGATAGAAAACACACCATTTTCTGCAGTAACAAGACAGCTGTTTACTATATCCAGCCCTGATTCTGCGGCAAGTTCCATCTGCTTCTGTTTGCTCATCAGCTCGTTGATTTTGCCCTGTGTGTCAGATATATTCGGCATGATGTAATATTCTTTAAGCATATTGTAATTTTCGTCCAGCAATGAGGTAGTAAGGTCATCTATAGGCACAAAAAGCTGCTTTTCGCCCTGCTGTGCATTCTGAACAAGCATTTCTGCAAACTCTTTGCTGTCATTGACAATATACTGCCGGTATCCGTCAACATATTTGCTGTGACTTTCCGGTCTGAGGTGTGTCATCAGCCCTCCCAGCTTTGGTCTGCCCTGAAACAGTCGGTATAGTTTTACCTTATACCCTGCCCTGCCAAGGCTTCGTGCCATACAAAGACTGGAGCTGTAGTTGCTGCCTGCAACGATAACAGTTTTTTGTTTTGTATCTTTCATTGTGCTCATTCTCTCTTCATAA
Organism: Oscillospiraceae bacterium; assembly: GCA_017505635.1. GTDB lineage: Bacteria > Bacillota > Clostridia > Oscillospirales > Ruminococcaceae > RGIG3102. The sequence continues at coordinate 112,005 of JAFVOU010000029.1, forward strand.
GATTAAACAATTTATTATTTTTTATTATAACAAAAAATATATGCATTGTATACAATAAAAAACCTGCACAGCAAAAACTGTGCAGGTTTTGGGTTTATCTGTTGTAGTATTTTCTCATCAGACCAGCAACCGGATAGAATTTTTTGAAGTGGTTATATGGTGCCATATCATCTTCGTTGTATACAAAGTGAATGTCTGCTTCACTGAACAGTTTTTTCATCTGCTGTTTTGTGATAAAGCTGTGCATATATTCTTCAAGCATAATCTTTTCGCTGATAAATGTTTTGCCTGTTTCTTTTACAGCACAGTCGAGGTCAATCGGCTTGCCCATAAGCATATAGTCAGCAAACATACCCGGAAGGTTTGCGCCGCTTTCTGTTATTGCATAACCTGAACCGCCATAACGGAGGTTAAGTTCCACAAAGTATATTGTACCGTCCTGTGCTTCGATAAGGTCGATATCAAAGAGACCTTCATAGCCGATGGACTGAACAAAATTCCTGATACCGTCAACCAATGGTTTGTGGTCCTCTACAGGAAGAACTGTACCGGTAAGCGCAACACCTCTGCGGGAATCGTTGCCGCCGATATCTGCTGCAAAGAAACCTGGGATAACCACACCATCCTTTGTGCTGAGACCAAGAAGTGAACATTCTCTCTTTATATCTATAAAGTCTTCAACAAGATATGATACCTTTTTCTTTTTGGCGTTTTTATTGAGTGCTTCTATCAGTTCTTCTTCTGTTTCGCACTTTTTCATCTTGGTTTTAAGACCTTTGATGCTTACGTTCGGCTTGATGAAACACGGATATGTAACAGTTTCAGGAATCTGTATCTCACTGCCTTTTTTGATTCTTACAACACAGCTGTTCACTACAGGCAGACCTGCTTCTCTTGCAAGGCTTGTCTGTCTTGCCTTTTCCATCATTGCACTGATTGTGTGTGCTTCATCATTGATGTTAGGCATAAGATAATAGTCTGCAAGTTCGTCGTAGTATCTGTCAACTGCATTGGCAACAAGGTCGTCTGCAGGGATAAGCAGCATCTTTCTGTTTTCGTCTGCAAGGCTGATAAGCATATTTTTCAGCACATAATTATTGTTGTTTGTAACACATACATTGTATGCTTTTACATATTTGCTGTATGCATCAGGTTTGAGCATCTTCATAACGCTGCGCAAACGAGGTTTTTTGGCAAATACACGGATGATTTCCACTTCGTAACCTGCCTGACCAAATGCACGCGCAAGACTGAGGTTGGAACAGTAGTTGCGACCCGAAATAACCACACGCGGTTTTTCACTTTCAGGATTGCGTCTGTTTTCTGCCTTTGTCTGCGGCAGACCCAACAGTTTATGTTTTGCTTTGCGGTATACCTTTTTAACGTTTCTCTTCAGCTTACGTTTTGTTCGCTTGAAGATATTGCCGTGTTTTGCAACATATTCTGCAGATTCTCTGTTTTTACTCTGTTTTTCTGCTACATCATAATATTTTACAAAATGCTCAAATGCCGCAGGGTCGTTTTCGTCTTTGATAAAGTTGATATCAGCAGAAGAAATAACTTCTTCCATCTCTTCCCTTGTCATATACCCTGCTTCAAGCTCATCGATTGCAATTTTTTCACTTACAAATGTTTTATCTGTTTCTTTTACAGTGCATTCGAGGTCGATTGGTTTGCCCATAAGCATATAATCAGCAAACATACCAGGAAGGTTTGCACCGCACTGTGTTACCGCATAACCCGAACCGCCGTAACGGAGGTTAAGCTCTACAAAGTACATTTTGCCTTCTTCTGTTTCGATAAGGTCTACGTCAAACAGACCTGTGTAGCCGATTGTGCCCACAAATTCGCCGATTTTATCGATAAGTTCCTGCTGCTGGCTTGTAGGAAGAATACGTCCTGTAAGCGCTACACCTCTGTGCGCACCGTGACCGCCTTTTTCCGCTGCAAAGAAGCCCGGGATAACCACACCGTCCTTTGTGCTGAGACCAAGCAGGGAACATTCTCTTTTAATGTTGAGGAAATCTTCCACAAGAAATTCTATTTTCTTTGTTCTGGAATATTCTTTAAGTGTTGCAATAAGTTCCTTGCGGGTTTCCACCTTTTTCATCTTGCCTTTTGAGCCGTTTTTGCTTACGTTTGGCTTGATAAAACAAGGGAAATTAACCGTTTCAGGAATTTTCACCTTGCCGCCTTTTTTAACTGTGATAAGGCAGCTGTTTACAACAGGCAGGCCTGCTTCTCTTGCAAGTTCTGTCTGTCTTACCTTTTCCATCATATTGCGCAGTGCGCCTGCCTCGTCATTGATATTAGGAATGTGATAATATTCTTTCAGTTCATCATAATATCTGTCAGCAGCACTTGCAACAAGGTCATCTGCAGGAATAAGCAGCATTTTTCTGTCTTTATCCGCAAGTTCGATAAGTCTGTTTTTGATGTTGTAATTCTTGTTGTTTGTTACGCACTCGTAATAAGCCTTGATGTATTTGCTGTATGCATCAGGCTTCATCTGTTTCATCGGTTCTGAGCGTGTTGGTTTTCTGTGAAAAATTCGAAGAATTTCCACTTCGTACCCTGCTTTACCAAATGAACGTGCAAGACACAGGTTGGAAGAATAGTTGCGTCCCGAAATAATTACACGAGGTTTTTCGCTTTCCGGATTACGTCTGTTTTCTGCCTTTGTCTGCGGCAGATTATAAAGATGAGCCTTTATATATTCTTTAACTTTGCGCTTTATACTTTTTTTATTTTTAGTTGCTGTGGCAGCAGAAGATTCTGTTACAGTTTCTGCAATTTCTGTATCCTCTGAAATAATATCAGTTTCAGCTGACTCAGATAAAATCTCCTCTGTTCTGATTTCTGCCATTTTTGCGCCTCCTCAATGATTTCTATAATAAAATATACATCTATAAAAATACTCCCTAGAATATATTATACAATATTACATTATCATATAATATATTCCATATTATTATAAGATACTACAAAATAAAAGTCAATTAAAACTCAGTATCAGTAATAATACTTTTGCAACCAAAAGGCAGCATAACATTGTTTTGTTATGCTGCCTTTCTGATTTTAAAAATGCTATTAAATTTTGTGATTTTTTACTTTGAGACGGCTCATAGCTCTTGAAATTTCCGCCTGAGCAGCATAGTATTCACTGATGCTTTTTTTCTGCAAAAGTGCTTCCTTTGCCTGTTCTACCGCACGTCTTGCACGGTTTTCATCAATTTCTTCCGGACGTTCGGCTGTGTCCACAAGCACAACAACCGTGTTGTCTTCCACTTTTATTATACCCGATGACACCGCAGCTATTGTTTTTGTACCGTCAGCTGCAGTAAAGCTTAATTCTCCCGGAACAACAGCAGCAACCATATTGCTGTGATTTGCCTGAATACCATACTGACCGTCGTTTGCAGGAAAAACAAGTGAAATACATTCGCCGCTGTAAAATGGTTTTTCCGCAGCCAGAACATCAAGTTTAAATGTATTCATTATATTTCACCTTTTTTTATTTTTTCGGCTTTCAGGACAACATCGTCGATTGTACCTACATTGTAGAACGCCGCTTCAGGATATTCATCCATTTCGCCGTCAACGATTGCTTTAAATCCACGCAGAGTTTCGCTGAGCGGAACATAAATGCCCGGCAGACCTGTAAATTTTTCTGCAACGTGTGTCGGCTGTGCAAGGAAACGCTGGATTCTTCTTGCTCGGCCTACAACAAGTTTATCTTCGTCACTCAGTTCGTCCATACCGAGAATTGCAATAATATCCTGAAGTTCGCGGTATTTCTGCAGAATTTCCTGAACGCGTCTTGCTGTGTTGTAGTGCAGTTCGCCCACAATGCTTGCTTCCAGAATTCTGGATGTGGATTCCAGCGGATCAACCGCAGGATAGATACCCTGTTCGGCAATTTTTCGGCTGAGAACTGTTGTTGCATCGAGGTGGGAGAATGTTGTTGCAGGAGCAGGGTCGGTAAGGTCGTCCGCAGGCACATAAACTGCCTGAACAGATGTTACAGAACCTGTTTTTGTAGACGTAATACGTTCCTGCAAAGCACCCATTTCTTCAGCAAGTGTCGGCTGATAACCAACAGCAGAAGGCATACGGCCAAGCAAAGTGGAAACCTCACTGCCTGCCTGAACAAAACGGAAGATATTGTCTATAAAGAGCAATACGTCCTTGTTTTCTCTGTCGCGGAAGTATTCTGCCATTGTAAGACCGGAAAGTGCCACACGCATACGAACACCAGGTGCTTCGTTCATCTGACCGAAAACAAGTGCTGTTTTGTCCATAACACCGCTTTCGTTCATTTCAAGCCACAGGTCGTTACCTTCGCGGGAACGTTCGCCAACACCTGTAAAGATGGAGTAACCGCCGTGTTCCATAGCTACGTTGTGGATAAGTTCCTGAATGAGAACTGTTTTACCTACACCCGCACCGCCGAACAGACCTATTTTGCCTCCCTTTGGATATGGTTCCAGAAGGTCGATAGCCTTTATGCCTGTTTCGAGTATCTCAACAGCAGGGCTCTGCTCGTCAAAGTTAGGAGCTTTTCTGTGGATATTCCATCTCTCTTCGCGGTCATCAATCGGTGCACCGCCATCTATTGTATTGCCCAGAACGTTGAACATTCTGCCAAGCACAGCTTTGCCTACCGGCACCTGAATATTATTGCCTGTAGCTGTTACCTCCATACCACGGTGTAACCCTTCGCTTTCAGAGAACATAATGCAGCGGACAGCACGTCCGCCTATATGCTGTGCAACTTCCATTACTCTTGTTTCGCCATTAAGGGAAACTGTGAGTGCTTCGCGGATTTTAGGCAGTCTGCCTTCGGAAAATTCAACGTCAATTACTGAGCCTGATACCTGTATAATTTTTCCGTTCACGATTTTGCTGCACCTCCTTTGTTTGTATTGTGTTTAAGTTTTTTCATGCTTCTTGCGCCTGCAGCAACCTCGGTGATTTCCTGAGTGATGGCACTCTGGCGTATATGGTTAAACTGCAGCGTAAGTTCGTCAATCAGTTTCTGTGCATTTCGGTTTGCAGAATCCATGGAATTCATTCTTGAATTCTGCTCGCTGCAGAAACTGTCTACAAGTGCACTGTAAATAAAGCCGGTCAGATAACTTGGAACCACATTTTCCAGCACCGACTCTATTGACGGTACAAATTCAAAAGGTGTTTTTAACTCTTTTTCATCATTGTCCTCGATTATAAAATCTGCACGGTGGAAAGGCAGCAGTCTTTCAACTTTAACTTCGGACTCGATTACGCCTTTCATATCTGTATAAACCACATAGATTTTTGACAATTCGCCCCTGTTGTACAAATCAAGCAGAATATTGCCTATATCTCTTGCCCTTCCGATAGTAGGGTTCTGGGCGGTGTACAGAAAACACTGTTCTGTAGGAACATTATGTGATGCAAAATAATGGCATCCGTACTGACCCACAACAAACAGCCTTGGGTTTTCGTGCTCTTTTATGATTTCGAGAGTCTTTTTAATCACACTCTGATTGTATGCACCTGCAAGGCCCTTATCCGCTGTGATAACCAGATAGCCGTAAGAACCGGGCAGGTCATGTTCGCCGGAAACAGGATAGAAATATCTGTTTTCTATCTCCTGAGAAACTCTGAAAATACGTTTTATTTCATCCTGTACGGCTGTAAAATAAGGACGTGTGCGGTCAAGTTCACCTTTTGCTTTGCGAAGCTTTGTAGATGCAATAAGATACATTGCATTTGTTATTTTCTGCGTATCTTTTATACTTTTGATACGCTTTTTTATTTCCTTTGTGGTTGCCATATATTATCGCTCCTGCAAATATTTTTTGGCTATGCTGATAATATTCTCTCTGCATTCGTCAGAAAGCACACATGTTCTTTCGATTTCTTCGGCAATGTAAAAATGTTTTTCTTTAAAGTGCTGCAGCAGTTCTGCCATCACTTTTCTCACCTGTAAAACAGGAATATCCTGCATAAGATGATTGAGCACAACAGTGAGAATGATAACCTGTTCGTGCTGTTTGTATGGGTTGTACTGGTCCTGTCTCAGCATCTGCATAAGTCCCTGACCGTAGGTAAGCTGGCGCTTTGTTGTTTCGTCAAGGTCACTTGCAAACTGTGTAAACACTTCCATTTCGCGGTACTGTGCAAGGTCAAGACGGATAGCACCTGCAGCTTTTTTCATAGCTTTTGTCTGTGCGGCACCGCCAACACGGGAAACCGAAAGCCCTACGTTAACTGCAGGACGCTGACCTGCAAAGAACAGGTCGCTTTCCAGGAATATCTGACCATCTGTAATGGAAATGATGTTTGTAGGGATATATGCAGAAACGTCACCCGCCTGTGTTTCTACAATAGGCAGTGCTGTCATGCTGCCACCGCCTATTGCGTCACTGAGACGTGCAGAACGTTCAAGCAATCTTGAGTGCAGGTAGAAAACGTCACCAGGATATGCTTCACGACCCGGAGAACGTTCAAGCAGAAGGCTCAGAGAACGGTATGCGATAGCGTGTTTGGACAAATCGTCATAAACGATAAGCACGTCCTTGCCCTGTTCCATAAAGTATTCGCCCATTGCACAGCCTGCATATGGTGCAATATACTGCATAGGTGCAGATTCGCTTGCTGAAGCGTTTACAATAATTGTGTAGTCCATGGCACCCCGCATTTTAAGGTTCTGAACCAGCTGCGCAACGGAACTTGCCTTCTGGCCGATTGCCACATAGATGCAGATAACATCCTTGCCTTTCTGATTAACTATTGTATCAAGTGCAATTGCTGTTTTACCTGTCTGACGGTCACCGATGATAAGTTCGCGCTGACCGCGGCCGATAGGAAACATGGAGTCGATGGAAAGGATACCTGTTTCCATTGGTGTGTCAACAGGCTGTCTTTCAATAATACCAGGTGCAGGGTGTTCGATTGGTCTGTATTCATCAGCCATAATATCACCCTCACCGTCAATAGCTACACCCAATGCGTTTACAACACGGCCTATGTAGCCTTCACCAACAGAAACACCTGCGGTTTTGCCTGTGCGCAGCACTGTGCTGCCTTCGGTAATGTCATCTTCTTCGCCAAAAAGGATACAGCCTATTTCGTCAGGACGCAGGTCCTGCACCATCCCCCTTACACCTGATGAGAATATAAGAATTTCACCATAGGTAGCATTGTCAAGACCTGACACTGTTGCAATACCGTCACCTACTGTAAGCACTTTTCCTTCTTCGTGTGCAAGGGCCTTTGGTGTCCAGTTTGTAATAGTGTCCTTAAGAAGTGGTATTATATTTTCATTTTTGTTTTTAAGCGCGGAAATTGCCTCTTTAAGCTGTGAAAAGCGGCCGCTTGGGCTCCAGTCAAAAATTTCGGAATCTACCTGAAGACGGAAACCACCCTCGATGGAATCGTCCTTTTTCCAGACAAGAGAAACTTCTTCGCCATATTTTTTTGAAAGAAATTCTATAAATCCGGCTTCCTGTACCGCATTCGGAGCGGTATTGGAATATAAAACCGCTGTTTTACTCATTATTATCGCCCCTTTGTGCTGCCGCAAGGAACTGGTCAAATGCATCAGAAGTGTTGCCTGCAGAGATGATCTTTTCAGCGGCAGTTGCAACCATATCGGCAATTTCACCCTGTGCTTCTTTCATCATTTTTTCTTTTTCGCGTCTTGCAGTTGCTTTTGCATCAGAAATAATTTTTGAGGCTTCGTCCTCTGCCTGCTGTTTTCTTATTGCAAGAGAGTTGTCCAGTTCTTTGTGAGCCTTTGCTCTTTCGTCATTGATTTCTGTTTCAACTGCTTTAAGTCTGCTGTCATATTCTGCTTTAACCTTTTCGGCATCGGAAAGTTTTTCTTTTGCCTGGTCATCAAGGTTTTTAAAGTATTCTTCACGCTTGGACATAAACTGTTTTACAGGATTGTAAAGCAGGAAGTACAGAATTGCAAACAGCAGTACAAAGTTAAATAAGTGCAGAAAAATCTGCTGAAAATTTATGTTTAAAGGCATTTTGTTTCACCTTTCCTTGTTTAGAGTACAAATATAATCAGGATAGCAATAACCAGTGCATAGATGATAGCTGTTTCAACGAAAACAAGACCAAGCATCATAGTTGTCTGAATTTTACTCTGTGCTTCAGGCTGACGTGCAATACCTTCAACTGCTTTTGAGATAGCCCAACCCATAGCAATAGCACCACTTGCTGCTGCAATGCCTACAACGAGAGCTGCAGACATAGCTTTGTCACTTTTAAGTTCGTTTTCGGATGTTTCTTCTTCTGCTGCTGTAGTAACAGCAACAGGCTGTGCTGTTTCATCTGCTGCAAAAACCGGCAGGGAAACTGTAAACATCAGCATAACCAACATAACTACTGCAAAAATTCTTTTCAAACTGTTTTTCATGATATATAAATCCTCCAAAATATTATTATTCGTGTTCGTGGGCAGGCTCGGAAACCTCACCGTAAAACATTGATGTGAGCATTGTAAGAACGTATGCCTGAATAAGCGCATGCAGCAACGTAAACAATACACCTACAATAACAGGCAGACCATAGCTTAGTGCCATATAGTGGTATACAAGTTCAGTAACCAGTGCACCACTCAGAAGAGCGCCAAAGATACGGAAACTCATGGATATAGGCAATGAGAAATCCTTTAATGTTTTGAGTATGCCTTTAAATCCGTTTTCGGCAAAACCACCGGACATAATAACCAGATAGGACAGACAGCCCATCATTATTGCGGCATTAATGTCTGCCAGCGGTGCCGGGAGTGATATGGATTCTCCGTGTGTTGTAATAGCCTGAAAGCCAAACAGCTCGAACAGTGTGCTTACCGCTATATAACAGCCTGCTGTAAATACATATGCACCAAGAAACTTGTTGCGGTGAGGACTGTTTGTTTTTGCAAGGTTGTCAAAATAGCCTACCAGTGTTTCCAGTACAATCTGAAATTTTCCCGGAACAATTGTAAAGCGCGGTATCACAAATATTCGCACAATCAGCGCAAATACAAGGAATATTCCCGTTACCGAAAATGCTGCTATAAGGCCCGGGTTTACATCAATCAGCCCGAACAGACTGATTTTGTTTACCTCGTGAAGCACCGCATCACGCATAAGTACACTTATTGAACCGTGATGTCCTGGTGATTTAACTATTATTGTACCCACAAGCATTGCCAGAGCAAGGACAGCAAAAACAATAATACTTATCTTTCTTTTTTTATTATCCATTATAAAATCATTGCACCTCCTGACGATAAATAAGCCGCAGCTATACCGCATGACACAGCATTACCTGCCGCTTTGTTTATCTGAATTTTACAATTCTCCTTTCAGTATCCGCGGATTTATCAAATTGAAAAATCCTCTTTTTACAAAAAAAAACGCACGTTAAGCAAATCAGAAGATTTATGCACCAAAGGGCACTGAACGTGTCGTTTGTATTTGTTTTTCCAGTACAAGTATATCACAAACACCTTTTTCCTATCAAGTATGTTTGCTGAATATTGGGTAAATTTTATAAAATTAAATATAAATACAGGCAAAAAGAACCCACCAGATCACTTTGCAGTGTTCCGGTGGATATTTATTTTCTCTTATCGTAATGTTGCTTGAAATGTACTCTGTTTTTTATTGTCTGTATACAATTTTACTGCATAAATTCAATAATTGCTTCCGCTGCAGTTTCCAGCTGCTGTTCTGCTGTAACAGAAGCAGTTCCGTCACCTTTCTGCAGTCCATAGCTGCCAAACTGTGCATGATTTCCGCCTTCTATAACAAATTCTGTTGTATCCTTAGGCAGATTTGAGTAATACTCTTTGTATTTTTCCATATTCAGCACCCTGTCTTCAGTTCCGTAAACCGAAAGAACCTCCACATCATCTGCCGACAAATCCGCTGTTGAGTATGATGCAAGCAGAACAAGTCCCTCAAAATCAATATCGCTATCCGACACAAAGGATGCAGCCATACTGCCGCCAAGGGAATGGCCTCCTATATACCATCTTTCCACATCTGCTATTTTTCCGTAGGCTTTATCTGCAGCATCCGCATTCATAACTGCAAGATTGAATGGCATTTCAGTAATAATGCACACTATATCATTCTGTGCCAGTTTATACATAAGAGGAGCGTATGCTGTATATTCCACCTTGCCGCCCGGGTAAAAGATAAACCCTGCTTCTGCTTTGTCCGGTCTGAAAACCGCCATACTGTCGGTTATTTCCACAGTAACGCCCTCACCGCCTGCAAGTGCTGCCACAGCAACTGCATCACTGCGGTAATAATCCGATGCATAAATCGCCAATGCCCCATAACACACAGCACACACTGCAGCAAGGCACAGTATCATCTTTTTAAGACGTTTTTTCATAATTTACTGATATCCACCTTTCTGTTAAAGATAATTATATAAATTTTTGTATATATATTATTTTATATTGAAATATCTGCTTTATTTTATCATAAAAATGTGTATAATTAAAGATGTCTTAATATTGTTACACACAGTGGTAAAAGGAAATGCTATGAAAAAAATATTTAAAAAATCAATTGTTTCTGTGCTTGCTGCAGCACTTGCTTTAACAGCTTTTACAGCCTGTGCTCCCGATGCAGATACCGGCACAAAATATGACGGAGAAACAGTAATCCTGCTTTCTGACAGCAAGATAACTGCTGACGGCAAAAAAGTTGGCAGCAGCGGTGATATATTTGTTTCAAATGATGTCATTTACTACGAAGACCGTGACACATATGACAGCGGCAACAGATACGGCGAAGGCACTGACAAAGACAAGCATACAGCCGAAGAAGCCGCTTCCGTAACAGTTGTAAACATTGCCAAAGCAGGTATATACCGTTTAAGCGGCAAGCTTAGCAACGGTCAGATAAGAATTGACCTTGGTGAAGATGCTTACGAAGACGAAACCGCAGTTGTTACACTTGTTCTTGACGGTCTTGACATCAACTGCGACGTAGCCCCTGCAGTTGTGTTTATGAATGTTTATGAATGCGACGGCGACTGGAGTGCCGAAACTGCAAAAATGGATGTTGACACCTCTGCTGCAGGAGCAAATGTTGTTATTGCAGACGGCAGTATAAACAACATTGAAGGAGCATATGTGGCAAAAATCTTCAAGGATAATGACAAGGAGAAAAAGCTGTGGAAGCAGGACGGCGCATTTTATTCCTATATGTCAATGAATATTGACGGCGAGGAAGAAGGAAACGGTGTGCTGAATATAACTGCAGATAACGAAGGGCTGTGTGCTGAACTGCACCTGTCAATCAACGGCGGCAATATCAATATCGTTTCACAGGATGATGGCATCAACACCAATGAAGACGGTGTTTCTGTAACTGCAATCAACGGCGGCAATCTGCGCATTATTTCCGGTATGGGCGCCGAAGGCGGCGATGGTATAGACTCAAACGGCTGGATTGTTGCAAACGGCGGCACCACTGTTTCTGTTGCATACCAGATGACAGACAGCGGCATTGACAATGACAACGGATTTTATGCAAACGGCGGCACTGTCATCTCCTATGGTTCATATGTTGACTGGGCAGAGCCTGACAGCAGACAGACAACACTCAACCTGCAGTTCAAAGAAGATATTTCCACCGAAGATGCTGTTGTTATAACCGATAAAAACGGAAACGTTGTATTCTGCTATGACGCATCAGAGGATGAAACAATCGGCAGATATATCTGTGACCGCGTTGGTGTTACAATTTCATCACCACAGTTAAAAGCCGGAGAATGCTGCAGCCTTTATATAGGCGGAGACGTTGAAGGCAGTGAATATTATGGTATTTATGATGTAAACACTGTAAAGAATTTTAAAGATGCCGTACAGCAGGTACAGCACAGCAGCGAAGTTTTTTACCATGGCGGTTTTCAGTATGACAGCTCCAAAGTGTATACACCGACCACAGATTTCAATCTGGACCAGACAGTAAACTGCTTTGCCCTGATTACTGATATCACAGACTGATTTAAGAATAAAACGGCGGCTGTAAATATGCAGCTGCCGCTTTGTTTTTATACCATAATTTTTTAAAAAAATTATCTGCGAAATATTGATTTTTTCACTCAAAGTGTTATACTGTAAAAAGGGGAATTTGTTAAAAATCATCCTTAAACTTGTTTTTATTTTTCTTAAATACAAACTGTCAGAAAGAGGAAATTGTTATGAAAAAAATTTACGAAGGTAAAACAAAGGACGTTTACAGCCTTGAAAACGGCAATGTATTGCTCAAATTCAAAGACGACTGCACAGGCAAAGACGGTGTGTTTGACCCAGGCGAAAACGCTGTAGGTCTTACAATCGAAGGCATCGGCAAAGCTAACCTTGAAACATCTGTTTACTACTTCAATCTTCTCAAAGAAGCAGGCATCAAAACACATTATGTAAATGCTAATGTTGAAGCTGCAGAAATGGAAGTTCTTCCTGCAAAAGTTTTCGGTCAGGGTCTTGAAATTATCTGCCGCCTTGTTGCAACAGGCAGCTTTATCCGCAGATATGGCGAATACATTGCAGACGGCACTCCTCTTGAAGGCGGTTACGTTGAATGCACATTCAAAAACGACGCAAAAGGTGACCCTCTTGTAACAAGTGAAGGTCTTGCTGCTCTGGGCGTTATGACACAGGAAATGTTCGACAGCATGAAAGAACAGACACTCAAAATTACAAAAGTTGTTGCTGATGACCTTAAATCCATCGGTCTTGACCTCTGGGATATCAAATTTGAATTTGGTTACAACAACGGCGAAGTTATCCTTATCGACGAAATCGCTTCCGGCAATATGCGTGTATTCCGCGGCAAAGAAAAAATTGACCCTGTTGAACTTACAAAACTTATCCTCAACAGATAATTTAATCACCATCAATTCAAGCTCCCTTCCAAAAGGGAGCTTTTGTTTTGCTGATAATACATATATGCCTCTATCGGTTGCACAAAACATTAACTTTACTTTATATTCAAAATATGTCACAATAATAACAAGAAATATAATGCGGAGGTGTTATTTATGAGTAACATTAAAAACGAACCTAAAATTAAAAACCCTTTGATTGTTGCAATACGCGAACAGCTGGAACACCGTGCACTGTGGATGTATCTGCTGTGTGACGAAGCAAAGAAAAAAGGCCTGCCTCCGGAAGAATATGCACCTGCAGCCATTAAGCGATGCGGTTTGTATCAGGGTGCAAACCTGCGTGCAAAGGCCGGTGGCGGATACAGCCTTAAAGGGCTTAAAAAGACTCTTTTCTCCAAGGCTGCACAGTGGGTATTTGAAATGGATATCAAACGCTGCACAGATGATAATCTTGATATAGATTTTCATTACTGTCCGCTTGTAAAAGCATGGCAGAAGCAGGGCTGCAGCGATGAAGAAATTCAGTTGCTGTGTGACCACGCAATGTGCGGTGACCGCGGCATTGCCGAAAGTTTTGGCTGTCACCTTGAACTGCCAAGCACAATTGCCTATGGCGCAGATATCTGTCAGATAAGATTTGTAAGGGATAAAAAAGATTAATGCATAAAAATTAATCTACAAAAATAAGCAATGATTATATAACAATTAACAGGCACAACATTTTTCGTTGTGCCTGTTCTTGTATAATTTCATTCTGAGTGATAGACTAAAATAAACAGTTAGATAAATTTGAATTGGTGGTGAACTAAGATATGAAATTGATAGCGAAAGGAAATACTGCAGAAATATATGAATATGGAGATAATCTGATATGCAAATTGTTTTATCCCAAATATCCAACAGACTATATTGAGCATGAGTTCCATAATGCAACTATGGCATTGGAATTAGGAATCAGAACACCCAAGGCTCATGGACTTATCACGCAAGGTGAACGGCAAGGGATTATTTATGACCAGATTGTTGGTGATGTGCTTTCTGTGAAATTTTCTGAGCAACGCGAACCAGCATATGATGTATGGATGGATAAATTTGTTGATTTTCATAAACAGTTATTACAATATAGTATAGATGATGCTATCTCTTATAAAGACTTTTTAAAAATGTTTACAACGGACGAAGAAACAATTGCCCAAATTAACGCATTGGAGGATGGTAATTGTTTTATTCATGGAGATTTTCATTTGGAAAATGTGATGCTTGATGAGAATGATAAAGAGGTGCTTATTGACATGATGAATGTATGCAAGGGCACGGCATTGTATGATGTTGCAAGAACATATTTTTTGTTAAGTTATGATAACAAAATTCAAAGTAAATACTTAGAAAAAATGGGATACTCTGTAAAGGAGATTATGCCGTATTTAGATGTAATTCTAGCGATTAGAGAGACTGAAATGAAGAGATAATTTAGTTTATCAGTTCGACAAATTTCAATTTATCTGACAGATTAAATGATTATTCAATCCAATAATAACAGTAATAAAAGCCAAGCTAAAATGAGTAGCTTGGCTTTTTCGGTGTTGAAAACACTTTACTTTATGCAGTTTTTTATTTATTTTACAGATTGTTTATCCACTCTTTCAGCTGTTCGTAACCACCATTTGAATAAACGGATATATCTTCGCCTTTTTTGTTGATAAGGTCATCGGTAAGCAGAAAAACTTTCATGCCCAGAGTTTTTGCAACCATATCTTCGGTAACATCGTTGCCAACCATTGCGCATTCTGACGGGTCAGCCCCGATTTTGTCAAGGATTTCAAGGTAATATTCCGGATTAGGTTTGCAGTAACTGCTGTTTTCGTAAACTGTGAAATACTCAAAGTCCGATTTATCAAGACCTGCCCATTTCATACGGCTTTCGGTTGCTACGGACGGAAACAGCGGATTTGTGGCAAGCACCACACGCAGCCCTTTTGCCTTGCAAAGTTCTATTGTTTCCTTTGCCGCTTTATTGAAACCACAGGATTTTGCAACCTGCTGAAATTCATTTTCATAAAAATCTCGGAAAACCGGCTCGTGTTCCCTTGCCTTTTCCCCGTAAACCGATGTAAAAAGGCGCCAGAAAGCTTCTTCGTTTTTGCATTTTCCATCGTTCATAACCATAGCTGCAACACCTTTGTATATTGTGTCCATAAGCTTTTTGGGTTCGTAGCCATATGGTGCAAGCTTAACAGCAAGGCCTGTAAAGTATTCTTTTATAAATATATCCTGGTCCATAGGCAGCAGTGTGCCGTCCAGGTCAAACATTATTGTTTTTACCGACATATATTTTCCCTTATGTAATTTTTTATATCTGCTCTGTAATTCTTTTAAGATTGTTCAAAAACTGATTTTTGCTGCTGCTTACCACCACTTTTATATTTGGCACTTTTTTATATTTACCAAGACGGTCCACAACCGTCTGTCCCAAAGCAAGTGTGCCTTTTGTCTCCACTGCTACATAAAATTCCTTTACTGATATTACATCATAGTTTATATAACAGCTTGCCGCCGCTGCTGCAGGAAGCAGTATTTCATCATCTGCAGATTTGCGGTACATATCAACAACAGTTTTTACAGTATCATTTATAGGATATATTTCAGCCAGTTCTTCCCTGCCAAGTGCACAAGGCTCAACGCTGTCCAGACCACACATAGTTACAGCTATGCCACTGTCAAACAGTATTTTAAGGGCATCTGGGTCTGCCCAGGCATTATATTCGCTGTATGGTGCAACATTGCCTGAATAGCCGCTGCCCGCAAAACAGAAAATGTGATTTATAAGTGGTTTTATCTGCGGATAGCGCAGAATTGTCTGTGCGATATTTGTAACAGGACCAAGGGTTAATATTTCAAGACTGCCTTCTGCTTTTACCGATTCTGCATAAATTTTATCCCACGGATATTCCTCATCTTTTGGATTTATGCGGGTATTTCCGTCGAAATCAGGCTGCAGGGTTCCGTATATATCCACATCGGACTCCTGTCTGAACAGCGGTTTCATAGCCCCCCAGCACACAGGACAATCAAGGCCAAGGCTGTTGCGAAGCTGAACTGTTTCCATAAACCACTCGCCATAACAGGTAATCGCCCTTATATCAAATTTTTCGCAGTTTGCCGCCATTGCTATTGCCACAACATCATCTGCCGTAAGGTCTGTATCTATAATCAAAGGTATTTTTGTCATAAACTTTCCTTTCTATTTACAGCTTTTGCAGGCAGAAACCAGCAAATCTATAAATTTTTCACGGTCGATATCAAGGCATACGGTTGCATTGTCCAGCGCCTTGTTTCTCTGTGGACGGAAATCGCACACAGTCTGACCATAAGTTTCCACGCCTTCAATATCCACCTTTACATTTGCACGTTTTGTTTCTATCCATTCCGGGTGCAGCAGATAGGTAATTGCCACTGCATCGTGAACAGCACAGCCGGGCAGACGGCTGTTGTTTACATATCTGTCATAATAAACACCAAATGCTTCGGCACAAAATGCCCCTGCCTCTGTTCCTGTATCTTTAATGCGCAGGATATCTTCCATAGTTGTGTAACTTTTCATTGTTATGTCAAGCCCGCACATAACGATGTCCACACCGCTGTCAAATACCACCTGTGCAGCTTCGGGGTCAACAAAAATGTTAAATTCACACACAGCATTCATATTTCCTTCAAAGGCACCGCCGCCCATCATAACAATTTTATCTATCTTTTCTTTAACGTGAGGATAACACATAAGCAGCAATGCTATATTGGTGAGAGGACCAACAGGAACAAGTGTGATTTTTTCCTCGCTGTTTTCCAGTGTTTCACGGATAAAGTCCACCGCATCAAGGCTGTGCGGCACAATAGAAGGCTGCGGCAGCACAGCTGTGCCAAGACCGCTTTCTCCGTGGGTAGCGGCATCATAATAAAGTTCTTTTACCAAAGGCTTTGCAGCGCCCTTTACAACAGGAATATCCCCTTTGCCAAAATAATCCACAACCGAAAGTGTGTTATGCAGTGTTTTTTCGATAATCTGATTGCCTGCCACAACCGTTACACCTTTTAAGTCTATCTGCGGAGAAGACATTGCCAGTATAAGTGCAACAGCATCGTCGATGCCTGTGTCCACATCCATAATAACAGGGATTTTTTTCATACAGAAACTCCTTAATACAGTTATATCAATAAAAATACTTTATCATATTTTTGTGATAAAATAAACATTTTTTTGTAACTGTTTGTTGACTTGCAAATATTAAAATGCTATCCTTATATAGTTACAATATTTTTATTCAGGAGAACGCAAAATGACCTTCTTTCTTGAAGTAATCGGCACTGTTGCCTTTGCCTTTGCAGGTGCACTTGTTGCCATAGACAATGATTTTGACTGGTTTGGCATTCTGTGCATGGCAGTTATGACTGCATGCGGCGGCGGTATGACAAGGGATATTATCCTTGGCAACACTCCGCCTATGATGTTCCGCAACCCTGTTTATGTTGCTATGGCTGTTGGTACAGGCTTGTTAACCGTACTTATATACAACAAATTTATCCAGTCCCGATACAAAGATAAAATTCTTGATATGGTAAGTATACTTGATGCCATCGGCCTTGCTATTTTTACCATTGTAGGTATGGACCTTGCAATGCAGCTTGGACATATCAGAGCATTTCTTGTTTGTGCTATGGGCGTACTTACTGCTGTTGGCGGCGGCTTGCTGCGTGACATAATGGTTAATGTCAAACCAACCATACTTACAAAAGAAGTTTATGCAACAGCCTCTATGGTCGGCAGTGTTATTTATTATTACGGCATGCTGATTATCCCACAGGGTATTGCCGCAGCAATTTCTCTGGTTATAATTTTTGGTCTGCGAATGTGGACAATTATCAAACACATCAACCTGCCTGTTGTTGAAAAGAAATAAAAGAGCAAATCTCAGGACGATGTCATTGAGTTAAGCGAATTTAAAAACTATCAATTTAATATAATAAAGCAAAATGTCATTCTGAGCGATAGCGGAGAATCTCCTTGTTTGATTAAACCGGGAGATTCTTCGTCAGTTACATTCCTCAGAATGACATATTTTTGTTAACTTAATGACATTGAATCTCGGTATTTGCTCTTTTTATATCAAAAATAAAATGCACCACCGTTTCTGAATGGCGATGCATAAAACAATCATATTAAAGCAGATAAAACAGATAGCCTGCATATGCTGCAAGCATCACAAAACCGCTCCAACGTGGAATTTTGTGCTTGGCTTTGCAAAGTATCCAAAGAAAAGCAGAAATTGCAATGCAGAAAATCATATCCCAAATAAACACTTTTGCAAAAGGTACCGGAATGATAAGAGATGAAATACCTACAACGAATAAAATATTAAAAAGGTTGCTGCCAACAATATTGCCTACAGCAATATCCGCATTGCCTTTCAAAGCTGCTGCCACAGATGTAAAAAGCTCCGGCAGGGATGTGCCCAGTGCAACGATTGTAAGACCGATTGTTCTTTCGGACATACCAAGTATTCTTGCAATTTCTGTTGCAGCATCAACTGCAAAATTACTGCCAAGAACAATAAGACCCATACCGATAACAAGAAGCGGTATTGCCTTTGACATTTTCATTGTTGTGATTTCTTCCTCTTCAACCTGTGCAGAATATCTGATTGTACGGCTGATAAGATAAGCGATATAACCGATAAAACAAGCGATGAGGATAATGCCGTCAAGAAGGCTTATTTTGCCGTTAAAGCCAAGCACAAGCAGCAAAGCTGTGATTGCTGTGAGGAATGGAAGGTCAACCTTGATTGTGGATTTTGTAACTGCAAGAGGAACAATAGCCGATGACATACCAAGAATTACAAGGACATTCATTATATTGCTGCCTACGATATTACCAACGGTGATATCTGCAACTCCCTGAAATGCTGAAGTGATGCTGACAGCTGCCTCCGGAGCACTTGTACCCATAGCAACAATTGTAAGCCCTATGATAATCGGCGGAATATGAAAACGGTCTGCAATGCAAACTGCACCGCCGACAAACCAGTCGGCACCTTTAACAAGCATTACAAAACCCACAGCCAGCAGAAAAAGTTGTAAAATCATATGTTTCTCCCATTATTTCTGTATTTATAGATAAGGATGTTACTGTAATTATGCAACAAAGTCACGTTACTTAATTGTAATACCGGGGTTCTGAATTGTACTTATGATATTACAGACCCGAAAACAGTACCGCCACTCTATTTATTTCAATTGCAAATAAAAAATCCCAGTCAGAGACTGGGATTTTGGTGCGGATGACAAGACTTGAACTTGCACGATATTGCTACCACTAGCCCCTCAAGCTAGCGTGTCTGCCGATTCCACCACATCCGCAAACTTGTGCGCTCTCCTGAGCGCTCAATTATAATATCACAACTTTATATTATTGTCAACACTTTTTTATAAAATATTAAAGTTTTTTATTTTAATTATTATATTGCAAAATTTATTCGGGCTGACCACCGCAAAACAGTAATGCCCATATACTATGCAAATATAATAAGCATACCCACAAGTATACCACCTATTGCAGAAAATGCCGGCAGTTTGCTGCGGTACATAAGAATTGCCTGTGGCAGAATTTCGCCAAATACAACATACAGCATTGCACCGCTTGCAAAACCAAGGCTGAGTGCCAGACCAAGAGGGCCTATTTCTCCAAGCAGATATCCGAGAAGTGCACCTACAATAGTAGGAATACCTGAGCTTGCTGTGATAAGTACTGCTTTCCATTTTGCCATGCCGCCTGTAATAAGAGGCACTGCAACCGCCATACCTTCAGGAATGTTATGCAGACCGATAAGCACTGCAAGCACCAGTGCTGCACTGCCCATAACACCATTGTCACTTGCATAAGCTGCGCCGATTGTCATACCTTCCGGAACATTGTGCAGTGCAATTGCACCTGCCATTACAACACCCGCAACAAACAACGCAAACTTATTGTCGT
This sequence comes from Oscillospiraceae bacterium, assembly GCA_017505635.1. Taxonomy (GTDB): domain Bacteria; phylum Bacillota; class Clostridia; order Oscillospirales; family Ruminococcaceae; genus RGIG3102. The sequence goes on from JAFVOU010000029.1 coordinate 131,929, forward strand.
TTTCTTTCTGCTGATGATGTTCGTAGTGGTCACTGTGAATAAGCTCGTCCAGCGAGTCTGCTGTTTTAGGATGATTTTCATCGATATGAGGAACTTCGGGGTTGGTTTTCATATCAATAATATAGTTAAGCAGATAAATAACCATCACACCTACAGCTATTGATACAATTACTGTAATAACACCTACATTTGTTTCAACTGCCTCGGCTGCAAGGTCAAAGCAAACAACACTTAACATAACCCCTGCTGCAAAACTGAGCAAAAGGCTTGCAATTCTGTTGGAATCTTTCTGCAGCAAAGTGCCGATAATACCGCCAAGACCTGTGCCTGCAACACCCGCAATGGCAGTGGTTAAAATCAAGGTTTCTATAACACCCATATCAATATATTCTCCTGTTATAATTATTAAACAATAATCCTTATGCAGATAAAAAGTCCCGACCGTATTGGCCGGGACTTTTGGTGCCGCTGACCGGACTTGAACCGGTACGGTATTTCTACCGAGGGATTTTAAGTCCCTTGTGTCTGCCGATTCCACCACAGCGGCTTAACAAAATCAGCTTAAATATTATAGTATATTTGTATTAATTTGTCAATACAGATTTATCCTGCATAAAATCTTGCTTTTGCAAATCTAAAGGCAACTGCAGCTGTGTGAAAATATAAAAATCCCTCCGGATATTTCCGGAGGGATTTTGTCAGATATTACTATCTGTTACGCGCTTTTTAAATCAAACCATACAAAGTTTTAAACAATTATTTGTTTGCAGCGATGTAGTTGGAGTTGATTTCTTTCCAGAGTTCAACGTCAACGCCTTTGAAGCTAACTTTATCTGGATCATAGTATGGGTCTTTGCCAGCTTTCTTCTGTGCTTCGTAGTCTTTGAGCATTGCTTTAACTGGTTTAGCAAGCAATACAACAACGAGCATGTTGAAGAATGTGATAGAGCCAAGAGCCAAGTCAGCAAGGTTCCAAGCCATTGCTGCGCCAACGATACCATAGTAGAAAATAAGAACTGGCATTGCAATTCTGAGGAACCATGTGATACCTTTACGGATACCAGCCTGTTCTGGTTTCTGGAAGAGGTATGTAGATGCTGTTTCTGCTTCATAGTAGTAAGATACGAGACATGTGAAGGAGAACAGGAAGAGCATGAATGCGATAAAGATTTCAGCAAAGTTGCCGAGAACGTTTGTTGCTGCGTACTGAATCATTACTGCAGAACCGCTTGTCTGAGCAGCCATGTTTGGATGACCGGAGCCAACATAACCGAATGCTGTGTTGAAGCAGTCTGTGTAGAGAATCATAAGAGCGGAAACTGTACATACGATGTTTGTGTCAACCCAAACACCAGCCATGTTAGCAAGACCAACACGTGTTGGGTGTGGGGATTCTGCTGCTGCAGCTGTTGGTGTAGCTTCACCCATACCAGATGCAGAGGAGAATGTTGCACGTTTAACACCCTGCTGGATAGCAATACCGATACCACCAGAGAGGAGAGCGTCTTTAGAGAATGCGCATGAAACGATCTGGGAAAGAACGCGGCCTGTTTCGCCGATGTTCATAACGAAGATGATAACGAAGCAGATGAAGTAAACTGCAACCATGAAAGGAACGATAGCGGATGCTGCATCAGAAATTCTCTTGATACCGCCGAGACATGTTACGAACATGATGATAGCCATAACTGCTGCGAAGAGAATCTGTGGAGCGCCTGTTGCTTCAGCAAATGCTACACAAACTGTGTTTGTAGCTGCGGAAGGCATAAAGAGGCCGATACCGATAAGGGAGATGATAGCGATAAATGCGCCGTATGGAGCCCAACCGAGACCACGTTCAGCAACGTAGTAAGGACCACCACGGTATTCGCCGTCGATTTTTGTTTTGTAGAGGGAACCCTGTACACATTCTGCAAAGTTTACAGCAGAGTTTGTGATACCACAGAGGAACATCCAGAAAACTGCACCTGGGCCGCCGGAGTAAACAGCAACTGCAACACCAGCAACGTTACCTGTACCAACACGCATAGCCATTGTTGTACAGAAGGAAGCAAATGGGGAAACACCACCAGTTTTTGTTGGGTCACCTTTGTCGAGGATGCGTTTCCAAGCATCGCCAAAGTGTTTAAACTGTGGGAAACCAAGGTAGAATGTGTAGAAAAGACCGCCGCCAGCGATAACTACCAACATAGGAATGCCCCAGAGGAAGCCGTTCGCGGTATTAATGAAAGCGTCTAACATAATATTTTTCTCCTTTTTTAATTTTTTTGCCGCCTTTGCACATTGCGCGTATAATGTGGACTTTCCGCAAAAGTCAGCGGCTGTGTTATTTTGAGGGTTTTGCATAAAATTGCACACAAAACCGTTTTTAATTACAGATTAATTATAATCATTTGCTAACAAAAAGTCAATTATTTATTAAAAAATTGTGAACTGTATTAAAATTTGTTCAAACTTTTGTTGAAAAATACAAAAAATATTGGCAATTATTAATATAAGATATCAATTATTTATTAACAATTTTATAATATTGACCAAAATTGTGTCCAACAGATACATCGTTGTATATTTATACATAGAATATACAATATTACGTTAAATATTAATAAATTAAACCATAGTCTAAACTTTGTTTTAATCTGATTAAATCAACATTTTCTTAATTTTGCAAATATTCGCTGTGCAAAGGCAAGAGGTTTTACGGAAAGTTATACAAAATACTGTCTTAAATAAAAAAGGGCGGAAACCCGCCCTTCAAATTTAATGTATTAAATTTTTACCGAACCGAAAAGACGCGGCATAATTTCTCTTGTATATTCGCCCAGAGAATAGTTGCCGTTGCTGATGCAGTAATCGTAGATAATTGCACGTTCAGACAGTGTGTAAAGACGCTGGATTTCGCGTACAGTCATATCATTTGTTATCTGACCTCTTTCCTGGCCTTCGGCAATAATCTGTGTGATAATCTGATAGTAGTATCTGTCCTGATTCTGCAGATGCTTATCCCCTTTTGTTGTAACCTGTGAAGAATAAAGAGAAGCCAGCAAACCTATAGGAACCTCTTTTTCTATCATATCGTGAACTGAATAACAAAGATAAAGCAGTTTATCATAGCTGTTCATCCCTGTGTCCAGAGTCTGCATAACTTCTTCGTATTTTGCATCGAATAGTTCGGAAAGAGAAGACAGCAGTTCATCCTTGCTGCTATAATAATGATAGAAGCTGCCTTTGGATGTACCTGATGCTGCGATGATATCATCAATTGTAGTTTCGCTGTAACCTTTTTCGTGAAAAAGCTGCCATGCCACCTTTGTGATTTTTGCTTTTGTCTTGTTGATTCTTGCCATGGAAGAACACCTCAATAATATTTTATACAGTTATAATAACATTTTGTACTAATAAAGTAAAGTAATTTAAAATGTTAATTATTTAACTTAATAATATAATATATTGTTTAATTATTATACTGTTTTATTATTTTCTTGCACAGTTGCTTGTCTGTTCTGTAAGTATTTCCAGTCCATGTGTAAGATGTGGCAGAATATATTCCAGACATTCAGTAACAGCTTTAGGGCTGCCCGGCATATTTACGATAAGTGTTCTTTCCCTTATTGCTGCCGCTGCGCGGGAAAGCATTGCACGGCCTGTTATCTGAAGGCTGAAATATCTCATAGCTTCCGGGATACCGGGCACATCTTTATGCGCAATCTCTTTTGTTGCCTCCGGCATCACATCACGAGGTGAAAAACCTGTGCCGCCGGTGGTAAGTATAAGGTCGGCAATTTTTTCATCACATATGCGTGCCATTTCTGTTTTGAGCATTTCCTTGTCATCAGGCAGCAAAACTGTGTGCACAACCTCAAATCCTGCTTCCTTTACAAAATTTACAATAACAGGACCGCTTTTGTCTTCACGCTGACCTGCATAGCCTGAATCGCTTGATGTGATAACCGCTACTTTAAATGACATATATTTATCCTCCTATCTGGGACATATTTCGTATTTCTCTGTTTTCAAAATAATCTTTTTCATCAAAACGGTGACTTTTGGGCTTGTTTGCAATGCCTTTAAGCAGTTCTGCCTCAAGGTCTGCATCGGTACCGCCGCCACGCAGACAAGGTTTAAGGTCTGTCCCTGCCTCAAACTGCAGGCAGGTTTTAAGATGTCCGTCTGCTGTGAGACGCACACGGTTGCAGCTGTCGCAGAATTTGTGGCTTACAGCACTGATAAAACCTATTTTACCTTTAAATCCTTCCAGTGAATAGTGCACTGATGGTCCGTTACCGCGTTTTTCACTGTAAAAAGTCAGTTTGCCAAAATGCTTTTCGATAACTTTTTTAATATCGTCTTCGGTTACTGTTTCAAAGTCGGTACCGCTGCCTATTGGCATAACCTCGATAAACCTGACGTCGGTGTCGGTATCCTTTGCAAAGTTCACCATTGAAACTATCTCTTTTTCATCAAGACCGTAAACGGGCACAACATTTATTTTAAGCCGCACCTTGTTTTCTTTCTGTGCCAGTGCTATGCCTTTAAGCACACGTCCGATTTCATCACGGCGGGTAAGCTGTGCGTATTTTTCACGGTCAAGAGTATCAAGGCTTACAGTAATGCTGTCTGCCCCAGCCCCCACAAGATTGTGATACTGCTCTGTCAGCAGCACACCATTGGTGGTTATAGTAACACTTTCAATGCCATCTATATCCTTTATCTGCTTTATAAGATTTGCCGCACCACGGCGCACCAATGGTTCGCCACCTGTTATTTTAACCTTTTTAAGCCCGTTTTTTGCAAGCACACGGCAGATGCGCAGTATTTCGTCAAATTTGAGTATATCGTTGTGGGCAACGCTTTCCACGCCTTCTTCAGGCATACAGTAAACACAGCGCAGATTGCAGCGGTCTGTTATGGAAATGCGTATATAATCTATATTTCTGCCAAAATTATCTGTCATCTTACAAATTCTCCGCTTTTGCCACCCGCTTTGTATTCAAGGTGGATATCGGAAATCTCCATTCGTTTATCTATAGCTTTGCACATATCATAGATTGTAAGCAGTGCAACAGAAACACCTGTAAGGGCTTCCATTTCAACACCCGTCTGACCTTTTATTTTTACTGTACAGCTTGCCTTGATTATATTTTCAGCTTCATTTACTTCGAAATCTACTGCACATTTGGAAAGCAGCAGCGGATGACACATAGGGATAAGGTGCGGTGTCTGTTTTGCTGCCATAATGCCTGCCACACGGGCAACACCAAGCACATCGCCTTTCTGCACCGTTTTGTTCACAACTGCTTCCATAACTGCATCATTTACCCTTATTATGCCGCTGGCAACAGCTGTGCGGGTGGTTTCGGCTTTTTCGGAAACATCCACCATAATTGCATTGCCTTCTGTATCAAAATGGGATAATTTGTTTTCCATCAGTTTTCTCCTTTTCCGCAGGAAATACATTTTGGATATTTGGGTATTTCCACTTCGTCAAATGTCATATTGAGCATATCGATAAAAATCATTCTGCCCTTTAAAGTTTTGCCTGCACCGATTATGATTTTAAGCACTTCGCAGGCCTGCAGTGAACCGATAACCCCAGGTATGGCACCAAATACACCCACATCCTTAGCTTCCACAATTTCATCTTTTTTTGGAGGCTGCGGCTGCAGGCAGCGCAGACAAGGGCCTTCTCCGCCAAGCACCGCAACCTGACCGTAAAACTCGTATATTGCACCGTAAACGTGCGGTTTGCCAAGTTTTACGCAGGTGTCGCTTATAACATACCTTGCATCAAAATTGTCGGTTGCGTCCACTATTATATCAAATTTTTCAAAAATTTCGGTTGCGTTGGTCCGGTCAAGTTTATCTTCGATACAGATGATATTTACCTCACTGTTCATTGCCTTAAGCCGCTGTCTGGCAGTCTGTACCTTTGATTTGCCCACATCTGCCTCGGTATACAGCAGCTGACGCTGGAGATTGGAAACATCCACAACATCAAAATCCACAAGACCGATTGTTCCCACACCTGCGCAGCAAAGCTGCATAGCCACAGGGCAGCCAAGACCGCCTGCACCTACAACAAGTACCCTGCTGTTTTTTATTTTTTCCTGCCCCGTTTCGTCCACCTGCGGCAGCATAAGATGTCTTTTGTAACGTTGCTGTTCTTTTTTGTTCAATGCCATAACAACACCCCTCTGCTGTTAAATAAGGTTTTAATACTGTCTGCATAACACTGATTCAATACAGTTATATATTACCATAATCCGTGCTCTGCACACAATATTTATTATAAAAAGACAGGGCTACTGTCTGTGCCGACAATAGCCCTGTTTGTGCTTTTAATATCAGCCGCCGGCAAGCAAATGATGAATTTTCAAGTCGTCATTTTCCTGCAGGACAACATTACCGTAGTCTTCAGGCCACACAAGCTGACCATTAACTTTTGTAACAAGTTTTGGCCATGTGTAGTTCATATGTTCAATTACACCCTGAATTGTAAGGCCTTCGTGCCAGTCAGGATATGGCAGGTCGTTTAACATCATAATACTTTACCTCTGCTAAATAAAATTAAGGTTCAAGGTTCTGGAGTGGTTCAACAATTTCGATAAGTTCTGGAAGGTCCATACCGATTTTCTTGAGGTGTTCGATTGTTGGAACACCGTTCATTGTCCAGCCACGTTTTGGATATACTGCGTTGATGAGTTTTTCGTATTCACCTTCGCGGTATTTTCTTGTTTCAGCCATTTTTTCTGCAAGAGACATAGCTGCAACCTGTTCTTTTGTAAAGCCAACTTTTGTTACAAGCTGACCGTCGTATCTTTCCTGACGGGAGAGATATTCTTCTTCTGTAACAGGACCCATGGAACGGTAAGGAATAGCGTCATGTTTTCTGAGACCTTTGCCAAGACGGATGTTGAAGATTCTCTGGAAGTTGTAAACACGTTCGGACATAACGAGAAGTTCTTCTCTGTCGATTTTCTTACCTGTTACGCCGTAGAAGAGGTTGAGGTAGTTGTCAACGTGTTCAGGAACTTTTGCAGGTTCATCTGTCAGAGCGTTGTTTTCAGGCACAACGTCGTTCCAAGGAAGTTTACACAGACCAACAAGACCGAACCATGTACGGAATCTTGGGTAGTAGTAGAGAGCTTCTGCTTTGTCATCGAATGTTGGAATCTGGTTGTTAACCTGATCCATAAAGATAAGCCAAGCTTCGTCATGCTGTGGGCCTTTGTTTGTAAGACCGTAACCGCCCTGCTGTGCAAGGGATTCTTTGGAGCCGTATTCGGAGTATTCAAGGCCTTTCTGTTCCATAGCGATATCGTTAAGGAATGCTGCATCGCCCCAGCCGTTTTTGATGAAGAGTTCTTTCTGTTTGTGGGAACCGAGTGCTGCGATTTTACCGAAGCCTTCGTTTTTAGCTGTGAGGTGGATAAGTTCCAGAGCTGCTGCAGCGTTGCCGAAGTTGAGTTCAAGGCCACCTGTTCTTTCCTTGTTCAGGATGCCGTTTTCGTAACATTCCATAAGGAATGCACACATTGTACCCCAGGAGATTGTATCAAGACCGTATGTATCGCAGTAGAAGTTGAGTTCAAGGATAACCTGTGGGTCTGTGATACCGCAGTTTGGACCAACGCCTGCTGCTGTTTCGTATTCAGGACCGTCAACAACAACCTTCTGTCCTTTGTATGGACCTGTGAGAAGTTCAAAGTGGTCAGCTGCTTTTGCACAAGCCATGGAACAGCCGTACCAGCAGCCGTCTGCTGCGCCCTGTGTAAGCCATTTTTCGATAAATACCTGTGGGTGCATTTCAGCAATGTTTGGTGTGCCGCCGAATTTGAAGTTGTGAGTTGGCAGGATGTCGTAGTCATTGAGAATTTTCATGGTATTTGCTGTACCGATTTTTCTCATGTTGTTCTGTTTAGGGTCCTGTGTTGCCATTTCACGGTGGTATTTAACACCTGTTTTGTTGATGATGGAGATATCATGAACGTTGTTGAGGTCGTTTTTGATACCCTGGTATTTACATACAACAGCTTTGATTTTTTTGTGACGGAATACACGGCCGATACCGCCGCGGCCAGCCTGTTTGAGACGAACAACGCCACGGTTTGGATCGTAGAATGTGAAGTTGAGCATGGAAATGTTGCAGTGTTCTGCAGCAGAACCGGCACAAACAACAGCAACGTGTTTGCGGTCGTTTTCGTTGTCAGCATACATAGCTGTAAGTTCTTCACCCATAAGGTGAGCATCCATATGTTCAAGTGGTGCTTTTTCTACAGAGATAGTACCTTTGTTACCGTCGATAACAATGATAACATCTTCTTCTGCCTGACCTTTAAGTTCGATAGCATCAAAGCCGGAGAACTTGAGGTATGGACCAAAGAAGCCACCAACGTTGGAGTCGATTGGAATATCTGTCATTGGAGAGATTGTACATACAAGCATTTTACCTGTGCCTGCGTACTGTGTGATACCTGCGATAGGACCTGCGGACATAACGATTTCGTTTTCCGGAGAATCCCATCTTGTATTTGCATTTGTTGCATCCCAGAGGTAACGGAGACAGTAACCTTTACCGCCTGTGAATTTTTCTTTAACTTCTGCAGGAATGTCTGCAATTTTTACAGATGCATCTGTAACGTCGATTGTAAGGATTTTGTCTGTGTAACCCTTAACAATTGGCTGTGGTTTGTAGTCCACATGGTTGAGCACAACGTGAGCTTCTTTCATTCTCTGGATTTCAGCAGGGTCAACGTCGTGATATTTTCTGATGTCGCACATTTTAATCATCTTAACATTACCTCCTTACTTAAACATCCTGAATGCTGAGAGCACCAACAGGGCATGCTTTTACGCAGATGCCGCATGCTGTACATTTGCCAGGTTCGTTGCGGCCGTCAACATAGTACATAACCTGTTCAGGACAGAAGCCTACGCACATGTAGCAGCCAACACATTCTTTTTTGTTGATCATGTAAACACCCTGTTTATTCTGCTGAATAACACCTGTGTTACATACAGAAGCACAGATACCGCACTGTGTACATACACGCATCTGTACGTCATTTGTTTTTGCCATACCTTCGATGCGCAGACAAGCTTTGGAACGGTCTTCTGTTTTTGTGAAGGCTTTTGCACATGCTTCTTCGCAGTTATGACAGCCAACACACAAAGATTCGTCTTTAACTAAGCGTTTCAATATAATTTCCCCCTTGTTTATATTGAGTTGTTTATAAGAATATACGTCCAAAAACACTTTCGGAACATAATATTTCACTATCGATAAAAGTATAACACAGTCTATTTTTTATTTCAAGTAGGGTAAATTTAATAGGATATTGTCAATATCAAGGCAAAAAACAAAAACAGGCAGACCGCAGTCTACCCGTTTTTTGTTATATAATCATTTATATTTATTCTGCCGCTTTTATGCACCTTTAAATACTTTGCGCTGTTCCTGAGTCTGCAGTCCATTTTATTCTGCACCCTTTCACATTCCGCAAAACATTCCTTTTTTTCAGAGGAAATTTCAAGCACAGCGTCACCGCAGAACAGTTTATCACCGCTTTTAAGCACCGAAAGGTCCATATCCTCCACAGTTATATTGGCTTTGAACCGACCGAAACACAATCCCTGTGTCTCCTGTGCACAAATCCAGTTTTCACTGTCCCTGTCGATTATTGTAAGCTGTTTTTCGCCGCCTTTGGCAAAACGGTCCCCCGATAGACCCAAGTCTACCAGACAGTCGACCGACTGCACCATTTTTCCCGGTTTGCCTTTTTCGGTAAAAATTTTTATTTTTTCAATTTTTCCCTTTTGCATAAATTATTCCTCGTCAATATATACAATTTTACCTATATTGTCAGCAGAATAACCACCAAGTTCTTCAAGTTTAGCTTTAAAAACATCACTTCTGAGAACCTCGATAAATTTCTGTACATGCGGAAGTTTCAGATATTTTACAGGAACTGCAAAATCGTACTCCTCGTTGCCTACAGGAATAAAATCCAGGTTCAGTGCCTTTGCTGCCGAAAGAATGCCCATGCCCGCATCTGCGCTGTCGCCCGCAATTGCTGCGGCAACCGCCATATGTGTTGCTCCCTCGCGGTCATAGCCTTTTATGCTGTCAGGTTCAATGCCTTCTTTTTTAAGCAGATAATCAAACAGCACACGGGTGCCCGCACCGCGCTGACGGTTGATATAGCTTACACCCACAAGGTCATTAACTGTTTTTATGTCAAGCGGATTGCCCTTTTTGACAATAATGCCCTGAATGCGGTTTACACCCTTGATAAGCGCCATTGGCTGTGTAAACATCTTTTTGAGATATGCCACATTGTAAACACCGTCTGTTTCATTGAGCAGATGTGTAGGTGCAATATGTGCTTCTCCGCGCTTGAGTGCCATAAGTCCGCCCATGCTGCCAAGGTGTGTGCTTGTAAGGAAATTGCCCGGGAATTCTGTAGGCATAAGGTCGGCAATAACATCAAGTATAAGGTCGTGGCTGCCTATTGCCACAACTGTGCTGTCTATTTCGTCAAGGTCGCGGTAGAGTTCCACATTTACTGTGTCTCCTGCTTCCACGCCTTCGCTGTTCTGTTCAATAACGCAGAAACCGTCTGCGCGCACAAGACTCATTGCTGCGCCTGCACCGCGTGCAAGAGGAGATGCAACAAGTTTATCTTCAACCTTGCCCACCTTTACACGCACATATTCCTTGTGTTTAAGGGAAGAAACAAGACGTCTGGAGACAACCGCCCTTACTGTGTTGTTCTTCGTCTGCATTTCGCCGTTCATAAGACCAAGAACAGGAATTACAAAGTTTTCAAAGTTGATATATGCCGAAACCGGATAACCCGGCAGACCGATAACAGGTTTGCCTTTTACTATTGCAAGGATAACAGGTTTGCCCGGTTTGATTGCAACACCGTGAACAAGCACTTCTCCAAGTTCGCGGAGAATGTGTACAGTAAAATCTTCTGTGCCTGCGGAAGAACCTGCATTTACGATAACCATATCGTATTCGTCAATGGCTTTGTCTATTGCATTTTTAAGCCTGTCATAGTCATCTGCGATAGGCGCAAAACGGGTTGGGGCTGCGCCGTTCTGTTTTGCCATAGCCTCGAACATACGGCTGTTGGACTCGATGATATCCCCTTCTTTTGGTTCCTGGTCAGGCTCGATAATTTCGGTGCCTGTGGGGAAAATTGCCACTGTCGGTTTTTTGATAACAGATATTTTTGTGATGCCGCCTGCAAGGAGAACACCTATATCAATAGGGCGGATTTTGTGACGGGACGGTATAATCATTTCTCCAGCAACAATATCCTCGCCTATCGGGCGCACATGCTGCCATGGTGCTGCAGGTTCAACAATCTGCAGGTCACCGTTTTCTGTTTCGATAAGGTCCTCAGCCATAATAACCGCATCACAAGGATTTTTAATAGGGTCACCTGTATCAACAACCACAAAATCCCTGCCCTGCTTAAGTGTCACAGGGTTTGCTTCGGTTGCACCGATAGTGATATCGCTGTTTACCGCAACGCCGTCCATAGCTGCCGCATTGTACAGCGGTGAACAGTATTTTGCAAAAACCGCTGTTTCGGTTATTCTGCCAAGAGCATCTGTAACCGCAATTGTTTCGGTCTGGGGTTTAACGATTGGTTTTAATGCTGTAATGTATTTTTCCAGTGCTTCGTGCACAGGTGTATTGCTTAAATAAAGATTTCTTTTTGCCATATTACAAACCAAAACGGTGTACAAAAACCGTTTCTCCTTTTTTAAGTCCTTCTTTGTTCATATCAATTTCAATGTAGCCGTCGGTATCAACCATACTGTTGATAAGCCCTGATTTTGCAAGCACGGGTTTTGCGACAACTTCGCCATTGTCACTGATATAAATTTTTGCAAGTAAGAATGTTGTTTTTCCGGGTGCCCCTGCTACGTTTGTTTCCATCTTTGCAGGGATTGGCTTCTGAGGCGGCTGATGTGTAACAGTTTTCCACAGATTTACAAGCAAAGCCTGAAAAACTGTAAGGGATGCCACGGGATGTCCCGGCAGACCAATCATAAATGTTGCACTTGCCTTGTCAAAGGCAAGAATTGTAGGTTTGCCCGGTTTTATGCTTAAACCATGGGTAAATGTGCCCTCATCACACACAGAATCCATAACGTCGTTGGTCATATCCTTTTTGCCCTGACTGGAACCGCCGCTTGTAAGCACCACATCGCTGTCCTGCTTTGCCTTTTCCAGTTCAGCACGGAAAAGTGCTTCATCGTCCTTAACCTTGATGCATCTTACCACACTGAAACCGCAGTCGGTTGCCAAGGCATTGAGACTCCATGTGTTTACATCACGCACCTGACCCTGTGCAAGTGTGTCATAAGGTGCAATAAGTTCATCACCTGTGGAGATAATGGAAACCCTCCACGGCACATAAACTTCAATTTCCCATACACCTGCTGAAGCAAGAGCACCGATATGTTCGGCTTTGAGAACAGTGCCTTTTTTTACCACCACTGCACCCTTTGCTATGTCTTCACCCGGGGTAACAACACATTTGCCTTTTGCAACGGATTCGTACACTGCAATTTCATCAGCGCTGAACATTTCGGTGTATTCTATCATAACCATTGCATCGGCACCTGCAGGCAGCATTCCGCCTGTAGGTACATATACACATTCACCGCTTTTTATTGTGCTTTTTGCAGGATAACCGATTGCAACTTCTTCCACTACACGCAGAAATGTAGGTATGCTTTCGCTTGCTCCCTGTGTATCGGTTGCTGTTACTGCATAGCCGTCCACTGTGGAACGGTAAAAATCCGGCACGTTTTCCTGCGCAAAAGCATTCTGTGCAAGTATGCGCCCCACCGCGTTTTCAATTGTAACAGTCTCTGTCTTTGGCAGAATATGCTGTGCATAGCCGTACAGCTTGTCCTGTGCCTGGGAGATTGTATCTACTGTAAGTAATTTCATAAAATTCTATCCTTTAAATGACACCTCTGTGCTTGCAAGGTATTTTATAACCGACGGATTTGTCGGATTTACAAACATTTCCTGAGGTGTTGCTTTTTCTATAATATTGCCCTTTTCCATAAAATGCACCATATCGCAGATTTTGCGGATATGCACAAGCTGGTGACTGATTGTTATCCATGTAATCGGGTCTTTCTGCTGCTGTTCCAGTATAAGACGTTCAAACAAATCAGCGCTGTCAGGGTCAAGGTTGGACAAAGTTTCGTCCACAATAACCAGTTTGGGTTTAAAAATAAGCGCTCTTATAAAAGACAATTTCTGTTGTTCACCGCTGGAAAGGGACAAAGCATACTGCTTTTTCTTGTCCTGAAGCCCTGCTTTTTCCAGCCAGTAATCCACCAGATTTTCATCAATTCTGCGGTTTCGCACCTTAAGCGGATAAATCAGATTGTTATACACGCTTGTATGCATAAGATAAGGGCGCTGGCCTGTCATTGTTATATCCCGGTCGGTAAGCCCTTCATAATCTATGCTGCCGCTGTCGTATGGCAGAGTGCCCATAATGATTTTTGACAGTGTGGTTTTGCCGCTGCCGTTAGCACCGATTATGCCATGTACCTTGCCTGCTTCAAACTGTGCATTTTTTACATTGAGCAGAAAAGAGCCCTGCTGTTTTTTCAGATCAGTAATTTTCATCTTCAGTGGCCTCTTTTCTTATGTAATCTGCAAGGGACTGCACGATAAATGCCATAATCATAAGAATTATGCCCAGCACAATACCCGCTTCAAATTCCCCCGCACTTTTAAGGGTGGATATTGCAGTGGTCATTGTTCGTGTGCGGTTTTTGATGTTGCCACCCACCAGCATAACTGCACCAACCTCGCTTATACTGCGACCGAAACCTGTAACTATGGAAAAGTAAATTTCGTTTTTGATTTCACTTAGTATAAGCTTGTCTGTCTGCCATTTGTCTGCACCCATTGTTTTGGCAAAAGCACGGATTTTAGGTGCTGTACGCACAAGGTATGAATAAACCATACCGCAGATAATAGGTGTGATGATAAGTGTCTGTGCAACTACCATTCCTTTGATGGTGAACACCCAGCGCAAATCTCCCAATGGACCTTTTTTGCGCAGCAGAATATATGTAAGCAGACCTATAACAACAGGCGGTGCGCCCATAAGTGTGCGGTTGATGCGCACAACCAGCTTTTTGCCTTTGAAATTATGTTTTTCAAGCATGATGGCAAGAAAAACACCCAGAACAGAAGATATGGTTGTGGAACAAACCGACATTATCAGTGTAACCTTTATTGAATCCAGCATACCCACTGTAAGCGAATAATCACTGAACAGATTTTCAAACATCAGCTATATCTCCTTTCCTCGGCATTTTTCCGTTAAAAACATTTTATCATAAAAATTCACATAAAAACAGTGTTTAAGCAAAATAAGGCTACCCGCTGCAAAAAGCAGCAGGTAAGCCTTATGATAATTTTTAATTATTTGTTTGCATTTGGGAAGAAGAGTGGTTCGCCGTATTCAGCAACGCCGAAATCTGCGATAAGAGCCTGTACTTCTTCACTGCAGAGCCATTCGATAAATGCGTTTGCACCGTCGATGTTTGTGTCTGGGTAAACTTCCGGGTTAACAGCAATTACACCGTACTGGTTGAGAAGACCTGCGCTGCCTTCAACAACAATTTCCATTTCAGGGAAGTTTGCTTTTTTAGCAAGCCATGTACCACGGTCTGTAAGGCAGTAAGCGTCCATTTCGTCAGCCATAACAAGTGTGTCACCCATACCTGCGCCTGCGGAAACATATGCATCACCAAGTGTTGCTACGTCAACGTCAAGAGCTTTCCAGAGTTTGAGTTCTGCTTTGTGTGTGCCGGAGTCGTCACCACGGGAAACAAATGTAAGACCTTCGTCTTTAATCTGTGTAAGTGCTGCATCGATGTCGTTTGTGTAAGCAACTGCGCCGCCTGTTGGGCCAACGATTACATAGTCATTGTACATAACCTGGAAACGTTCTACGCCGTTGCCGTCTGCAACAAACTGTTCTTCACTTGCTTTGGAGTGAACAAGGATAACGTCAACTTCGCCGTCAACGCCCATCTGGATTGCTGCGCCTGTGCCAACTGCTGTCCAGCTGATGTCGTAGCCTGTTGCTTCTTCAAAGTAAGGTTCGAGGTAATCGAGCAGACCTGTGTTGTCTGTAGATGTTGTTGTAGCCATAAGCAGTTCTGGATCTGCCGGTGTTACAACTTCAGGTGTTGCTTCTGGTGCTGGAGCTGGAGCTGGCTGAGAAGAGCATGCAACCAGAGAAAGTGCCATAGCAGAAGCAAGAATAAGTGCTAAAAGTTTTTTCATAATTCTTCTTTCTCCTTTAATTTTTTTAAATTGCAGGAAAAGAAATGCCACGAGTAATACACAAACTAGGTATATAAGGGGGGTATATATCTGTAAAATGATATAACCGGTGCAATTTCTTTCCGTAATGGGAGGCAAAGGCATTTCTGCCAATACCCTTAGGGCACTGTGCCCTGCGGTTGAAAGCCCATACTCTTGTTATGTGGTTTTGTGCTCTTCAAAACAAAACCACAAGCGCTGCAGAGCAATCAACTCGAAATCACAGTTTTTGTACCATAGTCCAAAAACTGACTTTAGTATATCATCATAAATATGTCATTGTCAACATATACATTTCTTACAAATTTGTTTGTGCAAAATGCCGTTTTTTTTATTTTTTATTGCGTGTATAATATAATTGTAGTAAAATATAGACAAAAGTAGAACGCAGTCTAATCTTTAGTCTAGTTTTTACGAAAAAACCAGTAAAGATAAGGAGAAATGAGGGATTTCCAATGGCAACTCCATACGTTTTTAACATACAGAAATATTCCATTCACGATGGTGACGGTATAAGAACAACAATCTTTTTCAAAGGTTGTCCTGTCAACTGTGCCTGGTGCCACAACCCTGAAAGTCAGAGATACAACAAAGAACTTCTTTATTTCCGTGACCGCTGCACAGGCTGCGGCAAATGTATTACCAAATGCCCTAACGGCGCAAACACAATGGGTGAAGACGGCAGAGTAATTCTTGACCGCAGCAAATGCAATGCATGCGGCATTTGTGCTGACTGGTGTCTTGGCAGTGCAAGGGATATGGCAGGCAAAGAATATACTGTCAAGGAACTGGTTAAAGAAGCTGAAAAAGACAGACAGTTCTACGAACAGTCCGGCGGCGGCATAACACTGAGCGGCGGCGAAGTTATGGTTCAGGATATGGACTATATCGAACAGCTTTGCAAGATACTTCACAACAAGGGTTACAGTGTGGATATTGACACCTGCGGTTATGCACCGTACGAAAACTTCAAGCGCATTCTGCCATATGTCGATACATTCCTTTATGATATCAAGGCTATGGACAATGACGTACATAAAAAATTTATCGGTGTTGACAACACACTTATTCTTGAAAACCTTAAAAAGCTCAGTGCTGACGGCGCAAGGATAAACATCCGCATACCTACAATTGTGGGCGTTAACGCAACAGAAGAATTTATGAATGATGTTATCACCTTCCTCAAGGAAAACAGCATCAGCGTAAAACAGGTAAACCTGCTGCCATACCACAACACAGGTAAGCATAAATACAGTAAACTGGACAGAGACTATGCTGTAGGAGAGTTGCTTGAAAAGCCTTCTGCAGAAAGTATGGAACTGTTCAAAAATATATTTGTCAAAAATGGTTTTAACAACACAAAAATAGGAGGTTAACTTAACAATGGCAAAATTTGAATTCGATCCTGTTAAGCAGCGTGGCTCAACAGAAAGAACAAGAAGACTCAGAGCAGAAAGCATGAGCACACAGCCACATATCTACATTGAAAGAGCTGTGCTGGAAACAGAAGCTTACAAAATGTACGAAGGCACATGCTCTGTACCTGAACTGCGTGCAAAATCCCTTTTGCACTTCTTCCAGAACAAAAAAATCTACATCGGTGACGGCGAACTCATCGTTGGTGAAAAAGGCGACGGCCCACAGTCCGCACCTACATTCCCAGAATTGTGCTGCCATACTCTTCAGGATATGCACAACATGAACGACAGAAAAATCGTTAACTTTACAGTAACTGAAGAAGACCTTAAAATTCAGGAAGAAATGATTATCCCATTCTGGGAAAAACGTTCCACACGTGCAAAAATCATTCCATCCATGACACAGGAATGGCGTGATGCATACGAAGCAGGTATCTTTACAGAATTTATGGAACAGCGTGGCCCTGGTCATACAGTAGGTTCCAAAAAAGCTTACGAAAAAGGCTACCTTGACTATCAGAAAGATATCGAAGATGCACTTGCAAAACTCGACTACATGAACGACCCAGAAGCTCTTGCAAAGAGAGACCAGCTTAACGCTATGCACATTGCTTGTGAAGCTGTAATGGTTCTTGGTAAACGTTATGCTGACTATGCAAGAGAACTTGCTGAAAAAGAAGAAAACCCACAGAGAAAAGCAGAACTTCTTCAGATTGCTGCTAACTGTGACGTTGTTCCAGCACACAAACCACAGACATTCTGGCAGGCTATCCAGACATACTGGTTCACACACCTTGCAGTTACATCCGAACTTAACCCATGGGATGCTTACTCACCAGGTCACTTTGACCAGCACCTTGCTCCATTCTATGAAAAAGACGTAGAAGAAGGTATCCTCAACAGAGATCAGGCTCTTGAACTTCTCGAATGTCTCTGGATTAAATTCAACAACCAGCCAGCTCCTCCAAAAGTTGGTATCACACTTAAAGAATCTTCCACATACACAGACTTTGCTAACATCAACACAGG
>JAFVOU010000030.1 GCA_017505635.1 Oscillospiraceae bacterium
CCCATTCGGGTCGCCAATTGTGTGCCTCTGTAGCTCAGTCGGTAGAGCAGGGGACTGAAAATCCCCGTGTCGTTGGTTCGATTCCGACCGGAGGCACCACAATAATATAAGCGGGTTTAGCTCATCTGGTAGAGCGCCACCTTGCCAAGGTGGAGGTAGCGAGTTCGAGCCTCGTAACCCGCTCCATTTATATATGATGAGGCGCCATAGCCAAGTGGTAAGGCAGAGGTCTGCAAAACCTTTATTCACCAGTTCAAATCTGGTTGGCGCCTCCATATATTTAAGACGGTTGCATTTGCAGCCGTCTTTTTTATATATTTGCAAAATTATTCAGCTGTTTTTCAGTTTAATAATAATTTTTTGCTTGTAAACGTTTTGACAAAGTTATACAATATGAACATAATTTATTGAATTATATTTGAAAGGATTAAAAAAATGAAACTTGGTTTTATAGGCTGCACAAATATTACCAAAGCTATGATGCGTTGCATTATAGACAGTAAATTTGTAGATTTAGATAAGATTTATGCAACAGATAAAGATAAATATGAATTATTTAAAGTTAAGGAATCACTTGGGATAAACGCTGTTGAGCTCAGACGTGATATTGTAAAAAACTGTGATATCATAATTCTTGCTGAAAGAGCGGAATATTACACTGAAGTTGCTTACGAAATCAAAGACTATCTTACAGAGGAACAGATTATTGTAAGTACAGCTCCTAATATGCCTATTTCCGGTGTTGCAGAGCGTTTTGGTGAAAACCTTAAAATTATTCGTGCAAAACCAAACACTCCATCAATCGTTGGTGAAAGTATGACAGGTATCTGCTGCAACTATCGTGTATCACTTGAAGAATTCAACTATGTTTGCAATCTGATGCGTACATTCGGTGTGGTTGAAGAAGTTCCGGAAGAACTTATTGACGTTGTTATTGCAGTTTCCAGTTCCTCACCGGCATATGTATTTATGTTTATCGAAGCTATGGCAGATGCTGCTTCTGCAGATGGTATGCCGCGAGCACAGGCGTATGAATTTGCAGCACAGGCAGTTCTTGGCAGTGCAAAAATGATTCTGGAAACAGGTAAACATCCTGGTGAACTCAAGGATATGGTATGTTCTCCGGGAGGCACTACACTTGAGGCAGTGCGTGTTCTGGAAGGTCATGGTCTGCGCAGCAGTGTATTTGAAGCTGTAAAAGCCTGTGCTGCACACTGTAAAAAAGTTGTGGACAAATAATCTTTAAGTTTATTACAGGAGATATAGTTATGAAATTAGGATTTATCGGCTGTGGCAATATGGCACAGGCAATGATTAAAGGTATTATAAAAAATGAAATTCTTAAGCCTGAAGAAATAATTGCTTCTGATGCATACAAAGCAGGTCTTGAGATGGCAAATGCTGTATATGGTATTTCTGTTGCTGAAAGCAATAAGGAAGTAGTGGAAAATTCCGATATTATTTTTCTTGCAGTTAAACCATATCTTTACGAAGAAGTTTCTGCTGAAATTAAAGATTTGCTTAAACCACATCAGATTATTATTACAATTGCACCGGGCAAAACACTTGAATGGCTTGCACAGCAGCTTGGTGAAAACACAAAAATTGTGCGTACTATGCCTAACACACCATCAATGGTTGGCGAAGGTATGACAGGTGTTTGCCGCAACAAGTATGTTACAGATGAAGAAATTGACGAAATCTGCCGCATTATTCGTGGTTTCGGACGCGCTGAAATTGTGCCTGAATATCTTATGGATGTTGTTGTGGCAGTTTCAAGTTCTTCACCTGCGTATGTATTTATGTTTATTGAAGCTATGGCTGATGCAGCATCTGCTGACGGTATGACAAGAGAACAGGCATATCAGTTTGCTGCACAGGCTGTTTACGGCAGTGCAAAGATGATTCTGGAAACACACAAGCATCCTGGTCAGCTTAAAGATATGGTTTGTCAGCCAGGTGGTACAACTTTGGAAGCTATCCGTGTTCTTGAAAGCCATAAGCTCCGCAGCAGCATTTTTGAAGCTATGAAAGCCTGTGTTTCACACGCAAAGAAAATGTAATTTAATGAATATGGATAAAAATAATTGTTTTGTTTGCAACAGGATTGATACCATAAAAAATGGCACCAACCCATATTTTGTACGTGAACTTGAAACAGGTTACGTTGTAATAGGTGACAGCCAGCGTATAAAAGGTTATACGGTTTTTATCTGCAAAGAACATGCAACAGAGCTTCATCATCTTTCAAAAGAATTCCGAAACAGATTTTTGCAGGAAATGGCTTTGGTTGCTGAAGCTGTATTTAATACGTTTAAGCCCGATAAACTGAATTATGAGCTTATAGGAAAAGGAAATGCCAGACATATGCATTGGCATATATTCCCAAGATATAGTGGAGATACTATGGATGGCGGACCGGTATGGAAACTTGGTAAAGAACTGTTTTCCGAAGATTATGCGCCTTCAGAAAGCGAACTTAAAAAGTTAAAAGAAATATTAAATGACGAACTGGATAAACTTTCATACTAAAAAGAATTAGGAATGTAATATATGAAAACAATTACTATATGTGGAAGTATGAGGTTTGAGCAGGAAATGCAGCAAACTGCGTTTGTTCTGGAAACAGAATACGGATTTAATGTTTTGCAGTGTGTATACGGCAATAAAAAACTTATTGAATCAGAAATTGACAACCTCGTCAAAGCACATTACAGAAAAATTGACCTCTCTGATGCTGTTTATATAATGGATATAAATGGATATATCGGCAATTCGGTAAAAAAAGAGATTGATTATGCTAAAAGCAAAGGTAAAGAAGTAATATATAATAGCAAATTTATCATCTCTAAAGAGAATAAGCAAAATTTAATATAAAATTTTACTATTTTTATCAATTTTTTACCAAAAAAGTGTTGACAAAGGGAGAAGTACGTGGTATTATATTAAAGCTGTCGAGAGTTATGGGAGCATAGCTCAGCTGGGAGAGCATCTGCCTTACAAGCAGAGGGTCACAGGTTCGAGCCCTGTTGTTCCCACCACACCTTTGGCCCGGTAGTTCAGTTGGTTAGAACGCCAGCCTGTCACGCTGGAGGTCGAGGGTTCGAGCCCCTTCCGGGTCGCCAAATGCCTTTGTAGCTCAGTCGGTAGAGCAAGGGACTGAAAATCCCTGTGTCACTGGTTCGATTCCAGTCGAAGGCACCATTTATGCGGG
>JAFVOU010000031.1 GCA_017505635.1 Oscillospiraceae bacterium
CACAAATCATAAGTGGAACATAGTTAAGTCCAAGTTTTGTACCTATAGCGAAAACCGCAAACATAAGTATCAGAAGTGATAACGCTTCAAGTCTGGTCGCTTTTCTTTTTTCTTTTGTTTTACCCATATATTTTTCCTCCTGTAGAGAAAATCAAATAAATATACTCTTTTAAATTTTAAATTCCTTTTTGGGTGGAATTTCCTCTGATGTCAACTTCGATAACCTTTTCCACGTTTTCTGCTTCGTCAACAAGAATATAGTAATCTGTAAGGTTTGCAGAAGAACAGGAGTGGTTTGGAATAATCATTATTCTGTCACCGATTTTTACATCAGTTGTACCTGTAATCTGTATTTTGCCAACTTCTTCGGAAAGAGATGTAACAAGCAGTTCAGGATGTCCGATAACACTGCCGTGTCCCGCAACTGCACTGTTGCCGTGTGCACCCTGGTCAAGACCAAGACATTTTGCACCTGCGTCGCAGATTAACAAACCTTCTCTTGGATTGGAAACTACTGTTGCATATACAACAAGTGCACATTCGTCTTCTGTAACTGTGCGGTTTGCAATCTGAATGCGGTCATTAAAGATATAGTTGCCCGGATGGTATACATTGATGTATTCGTCTGTAACTGTGCCTTTAAATGTAGGTGTAGCACCGCTTGTAACCATCTTCACATCAAAGCCCGCACCTTTAAGGTCTTCTACAGCTTTGTGAACAGCTTCAATTTCCTGCTGTGCATATTCAGGAACTTTATCTGCATCCGGTTCACCGTAAACATGTCCGCAATGTGTGGATATACCTGTAAATTCCAGGTTATCAAACTGCTTCATTTCCTGTGCAAATGGCAAAATTTTTTCTGCTGCCATACCAAATCGGTGGAGACCACAGTCAAGAATAATTGTGTATTTTACAGTTGTTCCTGCCATGCCGGCTGCTGTATTGAGCTGGCGTGCACCTTCGATGCTGTCTATTCTTGCATAGAAATTGCACTTCTGTGCAAGTTTTACTGCTCTGTCACAGGATACTGCACCTGCAACAGGATAAGCATACATAAGATTTTCAACACCATGAGCGCACAGCGTTTCACATTCATCAAGGGTACCGCACAAAAAGCCTGTTGCACCTATATTTTGCTGAATATCTGCAATAACTGTGGATTTGTGTGTTTTCAGCATAGGCCAAAGCTGCTTTTTGTTTGCATCACATTCCTGCTGATATTTTTTAAGGTTATTGTACATCGCCTTTGAGCGGATGATTATAGCAGGTGTCTGCAATTCTTTGATGTTCATAATAAATCACTGTCCTTCCGATTAAATTCCAACTTCTTCGAATTTGCCTTTGTGAAGCTGTACAACGCTCTTGAAGCCCAAAGTTTTGAGCAGTTCCACAGATTCATCAAAATAAGCAACAAGATTGTCCTTGTGGTGGCTGTCGCTGCAAAGAACAACCTTGCCGTTGTGGGCAAGAACTTCTTTAAGCAGATAATCTGCAGGATATGGAACATTGCGGATTTTGCGGCTGATTGCACCTGTGTTAAGTTCGATTATCGGTGTAATTTCCAAAGCAGCAATCAAAGCTTCTGTTGCCATATTTCTGTAAACAAGTGAAGTTTCATCAACGTGACCGAATTTTGCAGACAAATCGTAATGTCCAAGAATATCAGGTTTGTTGATTCTTGTACGTTCTACATAAGTATCAAAATAAGCTTTGGAGTATGCTATTGCATCACCGCCAAAATATTTTTCTATTGTCGCCCACTGTTCATCCTTTGCGTGGTCAACTGAAAAATATTCATTGCCTATTTTGATGTAATGACAGTCACCAAGCATATAATCATACAGCTCTCTGTTTTCAAGCTTTGTGTAACCGTCATATTCCAGGCCAAGATATACTTCTATCTGGTCTTTATATTTTTCCTGTACTCTGCGAACTTCGCGGATATATGCAGGAATATTAACCGGACGCATACAGTAACGCAGGTCAAAATCGGTATAGCTGTGGTCAGAAATGCCGATTGAAACCATATTCTTTTCTATTGCGGAAATAATATTTTCTTCAATGGTATGCAGTCCGTCAGAAAAAGATGTATGTGTATGCAAGTTAGAATATCTCATATTGCCCTCCTTTATTTTTCGATTTTTATAACACTCCGGTTTGATGCAAGAGTAATGGCCATACCTTTCAAACCATTGTATTATAGTAGTTTTAATGAAAATAACGTTAAATCCAGTTTAAATCACATTACATTTTTTAATTTCAATATGTTTTCTTAACATGATTTAATCCTACTTTACAGTTCCCATTATATTTAATTGTAATTTAATTGTCAATACCATTTTTAAATCGCATTTAATTTATTTAAATATAATTTAAGTTAAATTTTAATATTAATGAAGTATTTAACCCCTACAGACATATATTAGTAATCTTAAATCCACATCTATTATTTTTAATTTAATTAAATTATACTCTACATATTACAATATAATTTAATTTAAAGGTTGACATTTAAATTATATTTAAATACAATAAAGTATATAAAATACAATTAAACACAATTTTGTTATTTTAATTGTATTTAACTTTATTTCTTGTTTAATTTAATTGTGCCCCATTAATTTTTTTGATAGTTTCAAGAAATAATGTTTGTTTGATTAAACAGTTTATGGGGGTTACAATTTTTAAAAATATTACTCGAGTTAAAAACTAATTTGTAAATTGAGGAGGTTTTGGTTATGTTCAGAAAAAAAAGTGACGTGCACACACTTATTATGGAACAGATTAAAGATGTAGAAAAATGTATTTTTGAATTCGAAAAATTTATGGAAGCAGCCACAACTCCGGAAACTATTCCGGAAACGCTTATTGAGCTTGTTGAAGGCGTAAAAATCGCCGAAGATGTAGCCGATAAATCTCTGCGCGCTATGATAGATTCCCTCTCTGACGGTGCTTACCTGCCATCTACAAGAGAAGATATCATTTCTATCGGCACAAGCTGCGACAAAATTGCAAACAAATGCGAATACGTTGCAAAAACAATTGTTTTTCAGCGATTCGATTTTCCTGAAGAATTTTCACAGGACGTTGTTGATATATTAAGCATTACAAAACAGCAGTTTGAAATTCTTGAAGATGCAATCGGTATGCTTTTCCAGAAAATGTCTGCATTGCAGAAAGACACTTCCATTCTTGATAAAATACGTGCTCTTGAAACTGATGTAGACCATATCGAAGATAAAATCAATACTCAGATTTTCCAGATGAATCTTGCTCTTGCAGAAAAAATGCAGGTTTCTCATATTGTTGAACATCTCTGTGACCTCTCCGATATTATCGAAGATATCGCAGATAAAATCCAGATTATGCTTATAGCCAGAAAGGCCTAAAATATTATGATTTATTTACTGCTCTTCGCCGGCTTGTTTATGGGCTGGTCGCTGGGGACTGTTGATGCTGCAAGTGCATTCAGCACAGCAGTCGCCACCAGAGTTGTTAAATATCGCACCGCTATAATAATCATTGCAGTTTTTGTTATTATTGGCGCTTTTTTAAGCGGACAAGTCAATATCACACGTGTTGCCGAGCTGGCAATCAGCAATGAAGTTCTGTCATCTACTGCTGATGTACAGGCTGCGATTGAAAATGACACAGTGGCTTTACTCCAGACAAAAGCTGCCATAAAGGCAGCCATTATATATGCTTCTGCCGGTCTGACTGTATTCGTTATGAGTTACATGAAATTTCCTGTATCTTCAAACCAGTCAATTACCGGTGCCATTATCGGTTGGGGGCTGTTTTATGCTGACTATTCCAACCCTGAAATTTTAAATATGAACCTTTCTCAGATAGGCCGTTTTGCTTTAACATGGCTTCTTAACCCACTGTGCGCATGCGCAATATCCTTTGGGTTGGTTTGGTTTATCCGCCTGTTTGTAGAAAAGTATCTTGAAAC
The DNA here is from genome assembly GCA_017505635.1 of Oscillospiraceae bacterium. Classification (GTDB taxonomy): domain Bacteria; phylum Bacillota; class Clostridia; order Oscillospirales; family Ruminococcaceae; genus RGIG3102. The sequence goes on from JAFVOU010000031.1 coordinate 3,956, forward strand.
TTTAAGCGGATATGATAAAATTATCCGCTGGGGTTATCTGTTATCCGGTGTTCTTGCTTCATACAGCATTGGTCTAAACAGTTCTGCCAATGTTATGGCACTGTATTACGATGCTTCCTTCCCTGAAACAGGTATCGCATCAAATCTCATCTCCAATCCTCGCGTTGCCGCAACAATCGGCGGTATCGCAATTTCCATTGGCGTACTTACATTCTCAAAAAGAGTTATGATGACAGTTGGCAGCAGCATTGCAGAAATCAGCCAGCTGGAAGGTTTTATTGTAGTTATCGCTATGGCATTAACTGTAGTACTTATGGGTAACTGTATGGGAATTCCTGTTTCCAACTCTCAGGCTATAGTAGGTGCAGTTATGGGCGCAGGACTAACCCGAGGCATTAAAAATGTACATTTTGGAGTATTGAAAAACATTGCCATAGCATGGGTTAGCTCTCCTACTGTAGCAGGGCTGATTGCATATGCGATTGCTTTTTGCACAAGATCTTACTTTGGCGTATAGATTATTTTTTCAATATTACAAAACAGGCTTGTTACAGACAGATAATTCCGCAACAAGCCTGTTTTTCTGCAAAAAAATAAAGCAGTTGCTTATACAAAGCAACTGCTTAAATATTTTATTAAAAACTCGGTGGAGAAATTGCAAACACAACTATGCTGTCCTTTTCACCATTGTTGTGCCATCTGTGTTTAAGTTCACTTTTTATGCGCACACTGTCGCCCGTGTTAAGAACACAGGTTTCGTTTTCCAGCATAAGTTCAATAGGTCCGGACATAACAAGCGCTACCTCTTCGCCCTCGTGACCAACAGCTTTCTCATATGAAATACTTCCCGGAGAAAGTTTCATCTGCATCATTTCAACAACGCCGTTTGTATCAGGTGTAAGCATTTCGTATTCCACACCATTTTCGATAATCTGTTTGCGTCTGTTTACCCTTACAACCTCATCCTGAACATTAACCTCGTCCATAAAAAATCTGAAAATCGGTTCTTCAAGAGCCATAGCCAGCAATCTGATTGTGTTGAGGGATGGGTTAGCCTGCCCTCTTTCAATCTGACTGAGCATAGATGTGGTTATCTGTGCCTGTGCCGCAAGGTCTTTTATTGTGAGATTTCTCAGCGTACGGTAATATTTGATTTTCTGACCAATTTGTAATGCTGTATCCATAAAAATTACCTTATCTTTACATATATATTATAAATTATATCAAACAAAATCTGTAAATTCAAGAACACTGTGTCAAATTATTCTTTTTCTTACATGTTTGTGTTTCCATAAGTTTTGTTTTAAAATCGGACACGCATTTATTATTTAATATTCAAATTATTTTTTCAATTCTTTCTGATATCAGCTTACACAAGCTCTCTTTTATCTCATCAGGCAAGTAAGAATTTTTGCACATTTCAATATATTTATCTTCAAGACCAACAACCTTTTTAACAAGTCTTTCAGCAACATTTTCCTGCAGGCCTATATTCTCTGCCAAAATCATAAAGTCTTTTTTGCGCAGATTTCGTTTTTTTCCGTTAAGCGTAAGCGCCATATCATCTTCATCGTTTACAACAACCTGCACAGGCAGCAAGTCGTATGCTTTAGAAAGCTGATAAACTCCACTTTTTGATTCGGTTTCTATAAGCGAAAAGTTTTTAAGGTGCATATCAGAATTGCCAACTACGTAACAGAACAAAAGACGCAAAAACATTTCAGCATTGTCAAGCATTGGCATAAATGAATGCTGTGCAATTATTTTTCCACATCGCTCGTAGCTACCGATGTATTTGTTTTCGGTCAGCTTGCCGTCCAGCTGGCAAAAATCTTCCATTGCAAGCTTTTTTACATTTTGCTTGCCTTTTGTACTGATTTTTCTGTCTATTCGTTTGGTTATATAACCATAACCGTCTTCCATTTTAACCAAAGCAAACGGTACTGTACCTATCCCTGTTGCCTTTGCCATGGTCATCACAAGATGCTCCGCTTCAGGCAGATGAGAAAATTTATCTGACTGCGGCTTAAGGATATATCCCGTAGGATAGTTCACCAGAGTAAGCCTTGGACTGTTTTCGACAGTCAAATGCAGGGACAGTTTTTTCTGAACACCAGGCACAGTAAGCCCTTTGTTTATATTCTCCTGTGCAAGCTGCTCAAGCTTTTCTTTTGAAATATCTATGTGCGGCATCTTATCGGTGCCAAAAAAACGTTTTACACATTTATCGTGCCATCCGCAGTTATATTCGGTTTTGGATACCTTTTCATCCATAGGCTTTCCGCAGTAAAGACAATTCATATATTCACACTCCTTACGCTGACATTACCTATTGGGTCACCACAGGCAACAAGAAGAATACTGAACCTGTCTTTAGGGTTCAGCTTCCAGTGGTCAAGCACAATATCCAGCATCCAGCCTTCAGGAATAAGTCCATCAAAAAAAGCAAACATCGTTTTGGATGTATATGCTTCTTCTCTTAACGGCAATGTAAGGCTTACAGGTGCAGGATTTTCTCCTTCAAGATATTCGCGGTCATATTCAAAAGAATATCCGTCGTCAGTCTCTTTTAATATGCCTGCAAAGGTATCACACACATAGATATACGCTGTTCTGTCAGAATTACTCATCTTCTTCCACCTTTCCCGGAACAGCTTTCATACCAAACATCGAAAGTGCCTGATTGACTTTATCCATCCTCACGGTTTCCTTGCCCTGCTCAAGTTCTCTTACAAAACGCAAACCCAGCCCGGAGCGCACAGCAAACTCCTCCTGTGTAAGACCTGCTTCTTTTCTTTTTTGTTTTATAAATTCAGCTATAGTTTTCATGATTACATTTTATACCCTTTAGGGTATAATGTCAAGCGTATAGACATTTTTTATACCCCATTGGGTACAATTATCATATATATTAGCCTGTTTATACCCTTTAGGGTATATTTTATTACTACAATTATCACTGCAATCTTTGTTCTTTAATACATAATCATTACTAAAACAATTATTTTTGTGACAAAAGTTGTGACACCAATCAAAAAAAGTTGGCTTAAACAGCCACTTTTCGTCGTTTTCAACCTTGACTACGAATCAAGGGGTCAGGGGTTCGAGTCCCTTCCCCTCCTACCCATACAAAAAGCCCCGAAATCACCGATTTCAGGGCTTTATTTATTATGATTATTTTATTTGTCAGTTTTTTCGCAGAATTCGCAGATAATTTTCTGCATATCATCCATCTTGCCAAGCATGTCCTTTGCAAGCGCAAGCTGACATCTTGTGCGCACAAGGTTATGTTCGGGATATTTGATATTGAAGTATCTGTCACCGTTAAGGTAGTCCGCAAGAAAACGGGATGCCAGTTCAACCGCAATTGCAAAACAGCTAAGCGGCAAAGTTTCGATTTCCTTTTCGGTCATAACCTGCAATGTCTGTGACAAAAATCCTTCGGTAAATGCGCGGAACACATCAAGGTCAAGACCTGCTTTTTCGGCTTCCTTGCAGTCTTCTTCCACAAAGTTTGCCGCAAATCTTATTGCATCGCCAAAGTCGTGTCCCACAAGGCCCGGCATAACTGTATCAAGGTCAACAATCACCATAGGCTCGTTTGTTTCGGGGTTAAACAGAACATTGTTGATTTTTGTATCATTGTGTGTAACACGCACAGGCAGTTCACCGGCCAGCTGCATATCTGTCAGCCTGCAGGCCTGTTCCTTTACGCTCATGATAAAATCAATTTCTTCTCTGGCTTCTGCCACACGTCCGGCCTTGTCCTCTTCCACCGCCCTGCAGAACTGTTCGTATCTGCGGCGTGTCTGATGAAAATCGGGAATGGTTTCTACCAGGTCGTTTATATCAAAATCTGCAAGACTGCGCTGAAAATCGCCAAACGCTATACCGGCATTGCGCACAATATCCATATCTTTAACAGTATTGTATGTAACGGAAGGTACATAGTTTGTCAGACGCCAGAAATTTTCGCCGTCAAGCACATATGTTGCCCTGTCGGCTGTGTGATGAAAATGCAGTGCAATCTGACCGGGCTTTTTGCCGCGGATATGTTCGGTAACCTTGTCGATGTTTGACATCAGCCCTTCTGCATTCTGAAATGCATATGTGTTTACATTCTGTATCAGATAAGATTTGGGACTGCCGTCCGCTCTTTTAAAATTAACCTTGTAGGTACGGTTTACGTTGCCCATCTGGATAACTTCATAACCGAGATATTCGTGTTCAATTCTGAAAAGTCTGCTTACTTCCAGCAGCTTGTTGTATAATTCCATCAGATTTCTCTCTTTCTTTGTATGCCGGCAGATTCATTGGCATACTTATACAATTTATATTGTACCTTTAAAACTGTATATAGTCAATATCTGTGTAGATAATATGCCGCTATTTTGCCACCTACCTTGCCATAAACCGCAAAATATGTTTCAATATAGCTATAATTTTACTTTACGGAGGCCTTATGGCACAGATAACAAAGATAACTGATTTTTCTTCTCCGCAGCTTGATGTTTACGCCCGTTTAAGCGAAAACCAGCTGTTTCATTATAACGAACCATACGGCGAAGGCCTTTTTATAGCCGAAAGCCCCAATGTCATTCTGCGTGCACTTGATGCAGGTTACACACCGCTGTCCTTTCTTGTGGAGGACAAACATATCGAAACACAGGCAGCGGAAATTTTGTCCCGCTGTCCCGACACACCTGTTTACACCGCAGAATTCAGCGTGCTGACACAGCTGACAGGTTTTAAACTCACCCGCGGTATGCTTGCCGCAATGGAGAGAAAACCATTGCCATCCCTGCAGGAAATCTGTGCAGACTGCCGCCGTATCGCCGTACTGGAAAACGTTATGAACCCCACCAACATCGGCGCTATCTTCCGCAGTGCCGCCGCCCTTGGCATGGAGGCAGTTATACTGACAAACGGCTGCAGCAACCCGCTGTACCGCCGTGCTTCCCGCGTGAGCATGGGCACGGTTTTTCAGATTCCGTGGACCTTTGCAGATGACAGCTGGCAGGACGCTCTGAAAAATATGGGCTTTAAAACCGCCGCCATGGCACTTAGTGACAATTCTGTAAGCATAGACAATCCACAGCTTATGGCGGAAGAAAAACTTGCAATAGTCCTTGGTACCGAAGGTGACGGCCTTGCCCTGCAGACCATTGCCGACTGTGACTACACCGTTAAAATACCAATGGCCCATGGGGTGGACAGCCTTAACGTTGCCGCTGCAAGTGCCGTTGCATTCTGGCAGTTGGGCAGATAATTTCTTTGGCATACACCTGCATCACAAACAAAAACTATACCAAAACCACAAAGGCGGCAGCTTATGATTAACATTAAAAAAGATATATCCCTTAAAGATAAAAATTTTCCGTTCGGTGTTGCCGAAGTTTCTTTTCCGCCTGCGGAAATGTGGAACGAACAAGCCTTCCGTTCACTTATCGACAGCGAAATAAACGCCCTTAAAGAAAAACACACCGACTACGACCGCAAGGCTGTATGGGGCGAAAACCCTTATGTTCGTTTTTTCAAAAAGTTCAAAAAAACATTTCCTGTTATGCTGCAGTTTGAATCGGCGGTGCTTAAAGACCGCCCGTTTCCTGCCTTTAACCCTGTTGCCGAGGTTGCCTTTCTGATGGAAATAACCCAGGGCGTGCTTTCAGGTGCACACGATGCAGACTGCATTGACGGTGACGTTACATTATATCTTGCCACCGAAAAGGAAGATTTTGAAGGCATACGCGAAACTTTGCACACCTATCCCGGTGATTTCTGTGCAAGGGACAGCAGCGGCATAATCTTCAGCCTTATTGCAGGCACCGACAGGCGCACCAGTGCAAAACCTGACAGCACAAAGGTGCTTTATCCTGTTTTTGCCGCACCCGATATGGACACGGCAATTATCCTCAACGCATTTGAAACGCTTAAAAAATACATCCTCACTCTCGCCCCCGGTGCAGAGATTAAAACGTACATACTGTAAATAAAAAAGTCATTCTCCGGAACCTTCCCCGGGAATGACTTTTTGATTGTTGTTTTTAATTGTCGCGGTATTTAACCATTATCTTTTTAAACATCTCGTTGGTTGTAGGCGGTGTGTAGGTAATGGCATTTGCCCCTGCTGCAATGGTTTCGGCAATCAATTCGTCTGTATTGCCGCCACTTGCCATAATAGGCACATCAGGGAACTGCTGTCTTATTTTGCGCACAACATTCGGCGTTTCTTTGCCGCAGGCCACATTAAGGATAGAAACCCCTGCATCAAGACGTGCCTGGATATCGGTGTTTTCGCTTGTTACTGTAACCACAATCGGTGCGTCAATTTCGTCGTATACCATACGGATATTATCGTTGGTGATAGGTGCGTTCATAACCACACCCATAGCACCGCTGTGTTCGGCGTCCTTTGCAAGGTTAACGGTGCGCATACCGTTTGTTATGCCGCCGCCCACTCCGCAGAACACCGGCATATCTGCCGCTTTTATTATGCTGTCCGCAATAATCTGCTGCGGTGTAAAAGGATAAACTGCCAGCACCGCATCAGCATCGCAGTTGCGTATAATGGCAATATCTGTTGTAAAAACAAGGGTTTTGATTCTTTTGCCGTAGATAAGTATGCCCGATGCCTTGTATGCCGCCTTTGGCATTTCCAGTATATTATGGCGCAGACGGCTTTCTATCTGAGGTATCTTTTTCTTTTCCATACCTGTCCTCCCTGTACTATTTTTATTTTATTTTAACATACAATTGTTTGTAATATGTGAATTTGAGCAGAATTTTCTTCTTATTTTTCACAAAAAGTGTATAATATTATAAAAGCAACCGCTGTGCAACCGCAGGTTGACACATTTTAAAGCGCAGTTGGTAGCAGGCAACCGCCATAAAAGCTATACTGTAACCATAAAAAGCAGCTTCACACTCACAGCAACAGCGAAAGGAAGTGTATTTATGATACTTGCCGATAAAATTATACATTTAAGAAAACAACAGAACTGGAGCCAGGAACAGCTGGCAGAACTGCTTGGTGTAAGCCGGCAGTCGGTAAGCAAATGGGAAAGCGGCCTGAGCATTCCGGACCTTGATAAAATCATAAAGATGAGCAGCATTTTTGGTGTATCCACCGATTATCTTATAAAGGATGACATAACCGAAACCCCTGCCGCTGCCACAGCAAGTACAGCTGTAAGCTACGATGATGACGAAAGCATTTTTGTATCCCTTGAAGATGCCAATACATATATGTCCCTGTGCGAAAAACTCAGCACATTTTTTGCCATTGGCGTGGCGCTGTGCATCATCTGCCCTGTGCCGCTTATCCTGCTTGGCGGTTTAAGCGAAACAGCAAAATATGCCCCTTACGAAGATATGTTTTCCGGCATAGGCGTTGCAATGCTTCTGCTTATCGTTGCCGCAGGTGTTGGCATACTTATCGTAAGCGGTATGCAGACATCAAAATGGGAATTTCTCGAAAAACAGTCCATCACACTTGAATACGGCATAAAAGGCATTGTGGAAAAGAAAAAAGCCTCCTACGAAAAAACCTTTATCGGTTCAATAGCCGCAGGCGTTGTGCTTATAATTATCGGCATTGTGCCTTTGCTTATTGCAAGCGGTTTTGACTTTGATGATTATGTTTACGCAATCCTTGTGGATATTCTGCTTGTATTTATCGCAGCAGGTGTTTTTCTCTTTGTCAGAAGCGGCGTTGTGCACGGCTGTTACGAAAAACTTCTGCAGCAGGGCGAATATTCCGACGGCGAAAAGCGCACAAAGCGCCGACTTGAACCTGTAAGCACAGTTTACTGGTGCAGCATCACAGCGGTTTTTCTGCTTGTCAGCTTTACCACAATGGAATGGCACCGCACCTGGATTATCTGGCCGGTAGCCGGTGTTGCATACGCAGTGGTTGAGGCCGTTGCAAAAATTGCAATGAAAAACAAATAACACACATTAACAGCGGGTACTTTAAAAAGTATCCGTCTGTTTTTTGTATGACAGATTGTTACATTGTGCAAAGTATGTTACAATAATTCCAGTATTTAACATCACTTTATTACGAGGTGTACTATGGCAAAAAGCAAAAATCCAAGACTGTGTCAGCTTGTCACCCCTTTTGAAAAGGACACAGCTTTAAGCTGGCAAAGGGAATATCCCCGCCCGCAGTTAAAACGTGACAACTGGCAAAGCCTTTGCGGCCAGTGGCAGTTAAGCGTAAAAAGTGCCCACAGCGGCATTTGTGCCCTTGGTGATATCACTGTGCCTTATCCTCCCGAAAGCCGCATTTCGGGCATAATGCGCCCATTGGCAGAGGACGAACAATACATCTACAAAAAAGCTTTCACCGTCGATGATACATACAGCGGCAAAAGGGTTCTTCTGCATTTTGGTGCAGTTGACACCCACTGCACAGTTTTTGTAAACGGCAAAAACGCAGGCAGTCACAGCGGCGGTTATCTGCCATTCACCCTTGATATAACAGACCTTGTGACAGCAGGCGAAAACACAGTTACCGTCGAGGTAACCGACACCCTTGACATCGACCTTGCCTACGGCAAACAGACAAAGAAACGCGGCGGTATGTGGTACACCCCTGTAAGCGGCATATGGCAGCCGGTATGGCTTGAAGCTGTGCCTTTTGGCTATATAAAAGAAATCCGCCTTACTCCGTCTCTCGACAGCATAACAATGGAAACTGACGGCGGTGCAGAGGAAAAAACTGTGGTTATCACAACCACCCAGGGAGAAATCACCCATACCTTCTGCGGTGACAAAACCACTGTAAAACTCCCCAATCCACAGCACTGGAGCCCCGAAAATCCATATCTTTACACCTTTACCCTTACAAGCGGCGAAGATAAAATTGAAAGTTACTTTGCCCTGCGCACAGTTACGGTGGAAAAGGTAAAGGGCCAGAGCTATATCTGCCTTAACGGCAAACCGTACTTTTTCCACGGATTGCTGGACCAGGGCTATTACAGCGACGGCATATACACTCCTGCCACACCACAGGGCTATATATATGATATACAGACAATGAAGGATATGGGCTTCAATATGCTGCGCAAGCACATCAAAATCGAACCCGACCTGTTCTACTACTACTGCGACAAGCTGGGTATGGTGGTATTTCAGGATATGCTCAACGCAGGCACCTACCACTACATCATCGACACAGTGCTGCCTACAATAGGCATCAAAAGGGGCTTCACCCACCCTGCAAGTGCAAAGCGCAAAGAATTTTTTGAACGTGAATGCCGCACAACCTGCGATTTGCTGTACAACCACCCCTGTGTATGCTACTACACAATATTCAATGAGGGCTGGGGGCAGTACGATGCCGACCGCATTTACACCGAACTCAAAGAGTACGAACCCACAAGAATATGGGATTCCACAAGCGGATGGTTTTTCGAAAAAGAAAGCGACGTGGACAGCCACCACATATATTTCCGCAAAATCAGCCTTAAAGCAAAAGCGGAACGCCCGCTGGTTTTAAGCGAGTTCGGCGGTTACAGCTATAAGGTGGAAGACCACAGCTTTAACCTTGACGACAACTACGGCTACAAAACCTTTGACAGCGCCGAAAGTCTGACCGACGGCATATACAACCTTTATGCAAATGACATTGTAAACTGCATTAAAAACGGTCTTTGTGCCACCGTTTACACCCAGGTGAGTGACGTTGAGGACGAAACCAACGGCCTTGTTACCTATGACCGTCAGATTATCAAAACCGACATTGCAAAAATGCAGCAGATGGCAGAAATGCTGTTTAAAGCATTTGAAGAAAAGGTAAAATAAAAATATTTTCAAAATACAAAAATGTCATTCCCTTTGTTGAGGAATGACATTTTGTTTTATGTATTCAGTTTAATATGCCGTTACAAATCCAGCGTTAAATCTTCGCTTTCTATCCAGCCTTTTCTGCGCATAATTTCGCAGAAAACCCAGCTTAAAACTGCAGGCAGAACAAAGCATACAAGCACAAGACCAATCCAGTCAAAAGCTGTTATTGCCGCTTTTGTTCCGTTTGCCACATCATTTACCCAGCCTGTGTAGACACCAATCTGTCCCACAAAGCCGCAGCTGCCCATACCTGACGAAACCGCAGCACCGTTCATCTGCAGTTTAAAGATACAGGTTGCTATCGGCCCCGTTATTGCCGCCGCCAGTGTAGGCGGTATCCATATTACAGGTTTTTTTACAATATTAGGCATCTGCAGCATACTTGTGCCCACACCCTGTGCCACAAGGCCGCCCCAGCCGTTTTCCTTAAAGCTCATAACTGCAAAGCCCACCATCTGTGCACAGCAGCCTGCCACTGCAGCACCGCCTGCAAGACCTGTCAGCCCGAAACCTGCGCATATAGCCGCACTGCTTATAGGCAAAGTAAGTGCCATGCCTATGATAACCGATACAATTATTCCCATAAACAGCGGCTGAAGTTCGGTTGCTTTCATAACTGCAAAGCCAACTGCCTGTGCCGCACTGCCGATAGGTGCCGCCACAAGCTTTGCAAACATAATGCCTGCAAGCACCGTAACGGTAGGTGTTACAAGTATATCAATTTTTGTCTCCTTGGACACAAGCTTGCCAAATTCCGCACCCACTATGGTTACAAAATAAACCGCCAGCGGACCGCCTGCCCCTGCCATTGCATTTGCCGCAAAGCCAACGGGAATAAGGCTGAACAGCACCATTGTAGGACAGTGCAAAGCAAAACCTATTGCAACCGCAATACCCGGCCCCACCATTGCACTGGCAAGACCGCCGATTGTGTAGTGCACTGCACCCTCACCGCTGCCCACAGAAACAATTATTTCATTTAAAAAGCCTATATTGAACTGCTGACCGATTGTGTTGAGAATTGTGCCCACAAGCAAGGTGCAGAACAACCCCTGTGCCATAGCACCAAGAGCATCGATACCATATCTTTTGCCCGAAACCACAATATCCTTTTTGCGCAAAAAAAGTTTAAATTCCTTCAATTAAAACACTTCCTTTTACCATCCACTTTAATTGTCAAAAAAATAACTTTGTCCATATAGCAGAAAAAGCACTGAAAACCAGGTTTTCAATGCTTTGTTTAATTACAGCCCAATTATAGAACTTTTGAAAAAAAATGTCAATTTTACATTTTACAAAACCAAAAAACTGTTGACTCTTACGTTACGTAATAGTGTATTATATATACGAAGGGATGTGACAGAATGAAAAACAGCTTTAAAACAGTAAACGAGGTAAGCCGTTTAAGCGGTGTAAGTGTGCGCACCTTGCACCATTATGACGAAATCGGTCTGCTTAAACCCGCATATGTTGCCGAAAACGGCTACCGTATGTATGACGATACATCACTTAAAAAGCTGCAGAGCATTCTGCTTTTCAAAGAACTTGAATTCCCTTTGAAAGAAATAAAAAACATTGTCGGTAATCCGCAGTTTGACAGCAAAACTGCTGTGAAAGACCAGCTGGAACTGCTTAAACTTAAAAGAACACACATTGACGGGCTTATCGACCTTGCCGAAAAACTTATAAACCAGGAGGACTATATGGCACTTAAAAAATTTGACCGTGCAGAAATTGAAAAATATGCACAGGAAGTAAAAGACCGCTGGGGTGCAACCGACCAGTACAGCGAATACACACAGAAAAGCCGCAGCCGTACAACCGACCAGCACAATGCCCTTGGCGCACAGCTTATGGACATTTTTGCCGAAATTGGCAAACTGACAAACCTTGCACCGGAAAGTGATGAGGTGCAGAATGCAGTTAAGACACTGCAGGATTTTATCACCGCAAACTACTACAACTGCACAAAGGACATTCTTAAAGGTCTTGGCAGCATGTACATTGCCGACAAGCGCTTTAAAGAAAACATCGACAAGGCAGGCGGCGAAGGCGCAGCAGCATTTGTGGCAAAGGCAATCGAAATTTACTGCAGCAACTGATATAATGCAAAAGGCTCATCTTTATGATGAGCCTTTATTTTTTATCTGTGCTGTGAAATATCAAAGCTGTCAAAGATGTACATGTCAAATTCGCCGTTTACAAAGCTGAGTTCTTCGGCAGATTTAAGTGTGTAGCAGGCTGTTTTTGCACCTAACAGACGGCAGATATTAAGGGAGATATTGTCTTTATGGATTGCCTTGTAGCTGATAAAGTCAGGGCGGGTTGCCACGTTTTCGGGCATATAGGTAAGCACAAGATACAGTGCCTTGCCTGCATATTTTTCGTTGTCCCAGAATTCTTCGGCAAGCTGACCGCGGGCAACCTGCGGTGCGTTCTTTTTGTACCACAAAAGTGCACGGGGGTCAAAGCACTGCATTGCATATTCGCCGTCATAATTATCCAGCAAAGCCTGACCTGCAGCACACACCGCTGTGTCAACTTTGTCCATCTTGTATTCCACAAGCAGAGGCACCCTGCCGTCAACAAGTGCAAGAGTTTCTTCAAAGGTAGGGATTGTTTCATCTGTGCCAAGCAGTTTCATCTCTTTAAGTTCTGCAGCTGTATAATCCCATATTTTGCCTTCCACGCCGCACATTCTGTCAAGGTCTGCATCGTGGAAAACCATAGCCACACCGTCGGAAGAAAGCTGGATATCCAGTTCGATAACAAAGTCTTTTGCTATTGCTGCCTCAAAGCTTGGCAGAGAGTTTTCAGGCACACCGTTTTCGTTGTCAAAGTATCCGCGGTGGGCAATGCTTCTGCCCATAAATGCGGACATATCAGGTTTGTTGAACATTCTTGGTGCCAGCAGAAAGCATACAAGCAGGCACAGCACCACAATTATAATACCAATTATTTTTAATGGTTTTTTAAGTTTTGTCATAGTTTGTCACCTTGTATAAAATTTTGTCAGCAACAGTTTAACACGATATTTCAATATAGTCAAAGCAAAAGGCGGATATACAGGTTCTATGCCCGTATATCCGCCATATTTTACAAAAAACCACGCATATCAATCACAAGTTTTTCCTCAAGGTTAATAAGCCGTTTTGTGATATCCTTGCTCACCTCGTCTGCCGCCTTGTACTGATTAAGATACATATTAAGGCTTTTGACGCCCATATTGCACCCGTCAGTCATAAGGTCAGCAATGGTGGCATCGCTCTCTTTCATCATAAGCTTCATATTGGTTTTCATCCAGGACATGCTTTTTGCCATAACATTAGGTTCCTTGCCGTCATCTTTATATTTATCCAGCAGCGCCTGCAGCTGTCTGTCCAGTTTTTCGTGTTCGGTTTTGCAGTCGGTCAGCAGTTTTTCCAGCTTTTCGCTTTTTACAAAGGGCAGCACCTCATCAATGCTGCTTACGCCCATTTTAACCCCCGCATCACATTCCCGCAGAAGACGTATGGTATCCTGTTCTATCATAAATTCTCACCTTTCTGTTTTTTTAAGTATTATGTGCCTTTTGTTATGAATTATTTACAGAAAACTGACAAAAATAATGATATATATTCCACCAATATTCATTTATCGCTATTGATTTTCAGTTTAAAATTAATTATAATTATATGGTTAAATAATATATGGAGACGTATCGAAGTGGTCGTAACGAGAGCGACTCGAAATCGTTTTGTCGGTGTTGAGCCGGCACGTGGGTTCGAATCCCACCGTCTCCGCCAGAAACCGGTAATTATAATATTATCGGTTTTTTTATTTACCGGCAGACAGCAGGATGATTCGAACCCGTGAGGGTTTTGCCGTCAGAAAACAGTGTGGTACACTGTTTTCAGGCAAAAGAGCTTGAGCGGGAGCGAAAGCCAGACAGTATGCAAGGCGCAAGCCGAAGCAGACGGCGAATCCCACCGTCTCCGCCAGAAACCGATAATTATAATATTATCGGTTTTCTTATTTTAACCCCTAAACTCAGAATGCAGCGTATTTGATTTTGCGCTGCATTTTTATTTTAAGGAGAATGCTATGAACTTTTACAGCCGTGCACTTAAACTTAAAGACGAAACAGTATACCACCGCCGCTATCTGCACCGCAATGCCGAATGCGGCCTCAATATGCCTGTTGCAAAAAAATACATCACCCACCAGCTGTCGCTGTGCGGCATAAAGGCTGTGCCCTGCGGTTTTGGGCTGACCGCCACAATAGGCAGCGGCAAACCCGTTATACTGCTGCGGGCAGATATGGATGCCCTGCCTATGAAAGAGCAGAGCGGCGAAAGCTTTTCTTCCACCACCGCCTGTGCTCACACCTGCGGCCACGATTTTCACACAGCAATGCTGCTTACCGCGGCAAAGCTGCTCAAGGAACAGGAACATACCCTTAAAGGCACGGTAAAGCTTATGTTTCAGCCTGCCGAAGAAACCCTGGAAGGCGCACGCAATATGATTGAACACGGCATACTGCGCAACCCCGACGTGGATGCCGCACTGGCATTCCATACAGGTGCAGGCAGAATACCTGTAGGCACCTATATGTACAACGCAGGGGGCACAATGATGCTGTCGGCAGACAATTTCTGCATAACAATCTGCGGCAAGGGCGGCCACGGTGCATATCCCGAACTCAGCATCAGCCCAATAAATATGGCTGCCCATATATACAATGCCTTCAACAGCATTGTCAGTCTGGAGGTTGACCCCCAGAAAACCTGCATGCTATCCATAGGCAGATTCTGCGGCGGCGAAAGCGGAAATGTCATTCCCGAAAGCGTGGTTATAGAAGGTTCTTTCCGCACCGATGATGCCGATACCAGAAAACTGATGAAAAAGCGCATAAGCGAAACTGCAACCGGCATTGCCAAAGCCTTTGGAGGCAGTGCCGATGTGCACTGGCTGTGCGGTGCCCCCGCCCTTGTGTGCAGCAAGACCTTTACCGACAGCATGGCAGGATATATAAGCGAACTGGATATTCCCCGCCTTGCACCATTAAAGGATATAAAGGCAAATGCATCGGAGGACTTTGCCCATATTGCCGCCAGTGTTCCCTCGGCTATGATTTATATTTCGGCAGGCTTTGATGATGAACGCGGCAGCCATACAGCCCACAGCCCCAAAGTGCTTTTCAACGAAGATGTGTGTCCCGTAGGTGCCGCAGCCTATGCACACTGCGCCTTTCGCTGGCTGGAGGACAGCACAAACCACAGCTGACCCCTGACACCTGCCCCCTTTAAACTGCCCGCAGTCATATGTGGCGGCAAAGCCTGTGCATACTTTCTGCACTGCTGCGGTACCGGCATATAAAAAAATAAAACCACTCCGATTGGAGTGGTTAAACTTTTCGTAAATTATTTTGCTGCGTTAGCTGCTTTCATCATTTTAGATACTTTTCTAGCAGCTGTGTTTTTATGGAGAACACCTTTTGTGCATGCTTTATCAATTGTAGAAACAGCTGTTGCAACAGCGATGTTTGCGTCAGCGGAACCAGCAGCTACTGCGCTGTCTGCTTTTTTGATAACAGTTTTAAGGTTGCTCTTCACAGCTTTGTTACGAAGATTTTCTTTCTTCGCTTGTACTACTCTATCTTTCTGAGATTTAATATTTGGCATGATTCCACCTCCTTCAATTACTGTGACAGTATTAATTATAATACCATTAAGTGTACAAAAATGCAAGTGTTTTTTTATAAATTTCTTACAAATTTTCAGAGCGGACATATTATATCACACATTTGCATATAAATAAAGATAGTTTTAGGGTAAATTTTTCCTCAAAATAATAAAAAATTGCGCTTTTGGGATTTTTGACAGATTATTTTTACCATTATACCTTGTATCAATTTCAGCTGTGGGAGGTGTTTCGCTTGAAAAAACTATGGGTGCTGTTTATATTCCCCGCCATAATGGCGGTTATGCTTTTTGTTTTTGGGGGCAGTTTTGCCAATGCCGCCGCCCGCACAGCCCTGTGGTTTTTCAACCCCGCTGCCGCCGTACAGCACAGCGCACAGCACGGTGTGCCGGAAACTCCTTTTGACACATCGGTTTTCCCATTCAGCGGCAAGGAAACAAGCCACGCAAATCCCTTTGAAGGTTTTGACATAAACAGCATAAAAACCACCCCCGCCCCTGCTGTCACCCCTTCCTTTGACACCGACTATCCCATTGTGGAACTCACCTATGCACCGGTGCTTAACGATGTAACCTACCGCCGACAGAACTGCTATGTAAAAAATGTCACCGACTATACAAAAGCCGAGGTGGAAACCGAGCTTCTTGCCCCGCTGGATTTTAAGGTGGAAAAGCACAGCGACCTGCCACAGATACTTATAATGCACACCCACGCCACCGAAAGCTATCAGAATCACAGCGAACTTTACTACGACCCCGCCTATGCCTGCCGCGACACCGACAACAGCAGAAATATGACAAGCGTTGGCAAAATTATCACCGACCGCCTTAATCAGCTTGGCTACAACACAATTCAGGACACCACTTTGCACGACTATCCAAACTACAACGGCAGCTATGACCGCAGCAAAAAGACGGTGGAAGAATATCTTGCACAGTATCCTTCCATAAAAGTGGTGCTGGATGTTCACCGCGATGCCATCGAACGGGCCGACGGCACCCGCATAAAACCTGTTGTTTCCATAAACGGCAAAAGGTATGCCCAGGTAATGATTATTTCGGGGGCAGACAACGGTTATCTCAATATGCCCAACTTTCGCAAAAATCTGCGGTTTGCCAGCCATTTTCAGAACAGTATGGAAACCTTGTACCCCGGCTTTACCCGCCCCATACTTTTTGACTACCGCAACTACAACCAGCAGCTTACAACAGGCAGCCTGCTTATCGAGGTGGGCGGCCACGCAAACACCCTTGAGGAGGCACAGAACTCTGCAGTGCTTATTGCAGACAGTCTTGCCCACACCTTTGATACCGCGCAATAAATTGCATACAGTAGAATTTACCGCATTTTTCGGCCTAGTGTACTTAAAATCCGTTTTGTCCTCATTTTATCAATATAACTTAAGGTTATATCCCATATGTCTTTGCCTGTGCAAAAATTATCGATATATTTGGACAATTTGCGACTTTTAATCCCGCGTTAAGATTTAGTATAATATTAGAAAATAGACTATAGTACAGTTTAGACTATGGTACAGTTTCGCTGACAGGATTCAAGAGGGGTTTCCATATGCAGACAAGACAGACTTTTCAGAAAACACTTACCCTGGAAGCAGTGCGTGAAATGCAGTGCCATCCTACTGCCGACCAGGTTTATGCCTATGTGGCAGAAAAATATCCGGAAATAAGCCGCGCAACAGTATACCGCAATTTAAACCAGCTTTGCGATGCCGGCGAAATAGGCCGTGTAAAAAATCCTTACGGGGCAGACCGTTTTGACCATATTGCAGGCAGACATTTTCATTTTATCTGCCTCAGCTGCGGACAGCTTACAAACGTTGATATCCCTGATATCTCCTACTTCGAAAATCTCTGCACACAGCAGACAGGTGCACAGGTAACCGAAAGCCACATTTTCTTTGGCGGTTTGTGCAAAAACTGCACCGACGGGCAATAATATTGTTAAATTTATCTCTTTAACTTTTCACAAATATATTGTATACTATCTACATAATGTGCTGCAGTTTTCTGCGGTGCAAATACACACAACAAGGAGATTTATTATGAACCTTAAAGGCACAAAAACAGAAGCTAATCTTATGGCTGCTTTCGCAGGTGAAAGCCAGGCAAGAAACAAATACACATACTATGCTTCCAAAGCTAAAAAAGAAGGCTACAACCAGATTGCTGACCTGTTCCTTGAAACAGCAAACAACGAAAAAGAACACGCAAAACTCTGGTTCAAACTTCTTCACGACGGCGAAGTTCCATCCACAATCGAAAACCTTAAAGATGCTGCTGCAGGCGAAAACTACGAACATACAGAAATGTACCGTGTAATGGCTGAAGAAGCAAAAGAAGAAGGTTTTACAAAAATTGCCTGGCTGTTTGAAGCTGTTGGCAAAATTGAAAAAGACCACGAAGAAAGATACCTTAAACTTCTTGCAAACGTAGAAGAAGGCAAAGTATTTGAAAAAGAAGAAGAACAGGCATGGTACTGCGCAAACTGCGGTCATGTACACTACGGCAAAAAAGCTCCTGGTATGTGCCCTGTATGTTCTCATCCACAGGCTTATTTCGAAATCAAAAAATCCAACTTCTAATTCAGAATTCATCTTCTTTCTTAGAAGCAAATCATACAAAAAGGGAACGGTGTTACAGCCGTTCCCTTTTTGGTTTTATATTAATTTTACTTTATAAATTTTACTGCCCTGTCTTTTGTTTTGCCGTTTTAAAATCCACCTCGCTTACAACAAGGCTTGCCACGATAAGGCTGCCGCCCACAAGCAGGTTAAGAGTAAATTTTTCAAAGCCGAACAAAATAGAGAATATGCTGCCGAAAACACTTTCGAACATAAGCACAAGGCTGGCTGTGGACGGATTTACATATTTCTGTGCCGCAACCTGCATACTCTGGGCAAGGAAGGACGAACCCGCCCCAAGATAGATAAGTGGCAGTATCGCCAGTTTCCAGTTTACGTCAGGCATATGCATACCTTCAAAGAACACAAAATAAACCGCACCGCCGATAAAATGTGTCAATGCCATCATAAATGCACCAACCGCAAAATGGCTTTCGCTTTTCTGCATTGCAAGAAAAACTATGGAAAGGCCAAAGCCGAATGCACAGGCCAGAGAGTAGATGTCCCCCACATTGAAGGAAAGTCCGTTCTGAAACACCCCTGCAAGCACCGCTGTGCCAACCATACATATTGCCACCGCCGCAAAGTTTTTGGGCTGTGGTCTGCGCTTCATAATAACCCACGCCATAAACGGAATCATAACCACATTTGTTGTGGTTAAAAACGCACTGTTGGAAAGTGTTGTATACTGTGCACCTATGCTTTGCAGCAGAAAGCCCATCATATTTGCCAAACCTGCAAGAAGACCGATTTTAAAACCTTCCTTTGTCATATTGAGAATATGCTTGTGGAACAGTGCAAACACAATAACAGTAAACATTGCGGCCCTTATCATGTTCATAAGTCCTACCGTAACACCCATATCCAGCGCAATTTTGATTGCCACAAAACCGCCGCCCCAGATTATCGTTACCAGCAGCATAACCAGAATAGCTGTCTGTTTTTTCAAGATTGTATACCTCTTACTATATTTTTTACATAAAAACAGCAGGAGACACACCCCTGCTGTCGTTTTCAGCATCATAACGGGACGCCGAGGACGCCGTCCCCTACAAACAATTTCAGTATTTAACCCAGCAGAATATCACTCAAGGCACAGAACTGTTCAAGTGTCATCTGTTCAGGGCGCACCATTGGTTTTTCGCCAATCTGTGCAAGGGCATCTTCTATTGCTGCTTTGGAGATGCCAAGTGTTGCGCTTGTGCTGTTCACAAAGGTTTTTCTGCGCTGTGTAAATGCGGCACGGATAAGGCGGAACATATTCTTTTCGCTTTTCGGTGTCACTTTCGGCTGCTTGTTTATGTCCAGGCGGATAACCGAAGATGTAACCTTTGGCGGCGGAAAAAACGAACCCGGTGAAACATTGAAACACACTGTAGGCTGTGCATAGTAGTTTACCGCAAGGCTGATTGCACCTGCATCACGGCTGCCCTCTTTTGCACAGATGCGCTGGGCTGCCTCTTTCTGCACCATAACTGTAATGTTTTCCACAGGGATGCGGTCTTCCAGCAGTTTCATAATAATAGGGCTTGTGATGTAGTAAGGCAGGTTTGCACAGACCATAACCGGCATATCGCCAAATTCTTCGGCAATAAGGGCGTTAAGGTCAACTTCCAGCACGTCCTTGTTGATAATCTTTATGTTGTCAAAATCAGCCAGTGTTTCTTCCAGCAAAGGCAGCAGCTTTGTATCAATTTCTATTGCCACAACCTTTTTTGCACGGAGGGCAAGTTCCTTTGTAAGCACACCGATACCTGTGCCGATTTCGATTACACCGCAGTTTTCGTCCACCTCGGCGTGTTCGGCAATTTTAGGGCAGATGCCGCTGTTTACGATAAAGTTCTGTCCGTAACCTTTCTGCAGTGCAAAGCCATAACGTGCACAAAGGTCTTTTATATAGGAAATATTGGTTAATTCTCTGTTCATTCTAATCTTCCTGTGGTCTGAATTTTACAAATGGATATGGCATCATAGACGCCACAGTTTCTACAATATAATCTCCGTTAAGAGATGCCAGGATAACTTCGGTCCCGGACAAACTTTCCGCAAACTCGCCCATAACCTGTCTGCAGGCACCGCAGGGCGCTCCGTCGGTAACATTATCCCCCGCCACAATGGCAATTGCCTCAAACTCTGTGCAGCCTTCCGACACCATTTTGAAAAGTGCTGTGCGTTCGGCACACATTGTCATACCGTAGGACACATTTTCGATATTGCAGCCGGTGTAAATTTTTCCGTCTGTGCCAAGCACTGCCGCACCAACAGAAAATTTTGAATACGGCGCATAGGCTTTTTCCCTTGCCGCAATGGCTTTCTGCACAAGCTGTGCACGGATTTCATCGGTTATTCCTGCCATAAAAACGCTCCTTTCGGTAAATATATAAAACTGTTAAACAATTATATCATACTTTGACGCAAAATCCATTGATTATTTGACATTTTTCCTTTAAAATAAATAAAAATACAATTTTGAGGATACGTATATGAGAAGAAGCAAAATAAACTACTATCTTGATATTGCCGAAACAGTTCTGCAGCGCGGCACCTGCCTGCGCAGAAACTACGGCGCTATCATCGTTAAAAACGACGAAATTATCTCCACAGGCTATGTGGGCGCACCAAGAGGCAGAAAAAACTGCTGCGACCTTGGCTATTGCGTAAGGGAAAAACTTAACATTCCAAGGGGCGAAAGATACGAAATGTGCCGCAGCGTACACGCAGAAGCAAACGCGATTATCAGCGCTCCACGCAGCGAGATGATTGGCGCAACAATGTACCTTGTGGGCAGAGATGCAAAAACAGGCGAACTTGTAAGCAATGCAAACAGCTGCAGCATGTGCAAACGCATGATTATCAACAGCGGCATCAGAACTGTTATTGTGCGTGACACAAAGGAAGAATACCGCGTTATCAATGTGGAAAACGAATGGATTGAACAGGACGAAAGCCTTGACGGTATTTTCGGCTATTAATCAGTATTTTTAAGGGGCGTTTTACCGTCCCTTATTTTTTGCATACAAAAAAGCAGACACCGTAGTGTCTGCTTTTAATTTGCGTTATAAGCTATATCTCAGGGATATAAATTATTTTGCAGCGTCTGCAGCTTCCTGGATTGCTTCGAGGAATGCGGACATAGAGATTGTGCAGGAAGCTTTGAGGTCTTCTGCTGCTGGTGTGTCTGCATAACCGTGGCTGTTTTCTGTAAATTCCATACCTGTTACGTCTGCAACTGTTTTGCCGTTCATCCATGTTTCGAATGCGTTAACCTGTTCGAACCATTCTGCAACTGCGCCACCGTATGTAACCATGTTGTAGTCGAATTCTTTTTCTGTTTTTGTTCTGAGGTCTGTTTCGCCAGCAACACCGTCGAGGTCGAATGCAACTTTCTGCTGTGCGGAGTCGATCTGGGAAGCAACGATTGTGCCTGCTTCATCAAGAGCGATTGCAGCGATTGTTGTGTCGATCTGTGCGGAAGCACCTTTTTCGTTTTCAGCATCTTCGTCAGCAACTGTAGCACCAACTACGATACCAAGACCTGTTTTAGCTGGAACGCCTGTTGTTTCAACAGCGTTGTCGTATGCTTTCTGGAGAGCTTCAAGGAATGCGGACATAGAGATTGTGCAGGAAGCTTTGAGGTCTTCTGCAGCTGGTGTATCTGTGTAACCGTGGCTGTTTTCTGTGAATTCCATGCCTGTAACTTCTGCCAATGTTTTGCCTGTCATCCAAGCTTCAAGAGCGTCAACCTGTTCAAACCATTCTGCAACAGAACCGCCAAATGCTTTCATGTTGTAGTCGAACTGTTTTTCAGCTTTTGTTCTGAGGTCAACTTCGCCAGCAACTTTGCCTTCGAGGTCGAAGGAAGCTTTCTGCTGTGCTGCATCGATGGATACAGAAACGATAACGTCGTTAGAGTCAAATGTTGCTGCAACGATTGTGGATGTAACCTGTGCGGAAGCACCTTTTTCGTTTTCAGCATCTTCGTTTGTTGGAGCTACTTCAACAACAACGCCGAGACCTGTTTTGTAAGTAACTTCTGGAGCAGCTGGTTCAGAAGAACCGCAAGCTACCATAGAAAGAGCCATTGCTGCTGCAAGAGCAAGTGCAAGTACTTTTTTCATTGTGTAATTCCTCCGTTTTAATTTGTCGATATTAGATATTGTCTGCAATTTTGTGTTATGTATAAATTGCAAAGTGTATCATAACACACGTCAAAAATTAAGTCAACACAAAAATCACCCTCAATATATAAATATTTTATACAATTAATTATTATAAGATTTATTTTAGCTTTATTAATTTAAGCAAAACTGTTATTTTCAAAACACTGTTTTTGTAAATTCTGCTGCTGGACAGGCTGTTTTGTTATTTTTTTAACCATCTTTCGCCTGTTCTTTAAATTGTTACAAATTTATTACAAATAAAAAATCCCTTGCGGCACAAACAAAAACAGACCGCTTTGCGGCGGTCTGTTTTATGTTTGTAACAATATCTATATTAATTCCGACGAATTATTTAGCCATTGCTGCTGCTTCTTTAAGAGCTTCGAGGTAGTCACCAACTGTGATGGAAACGGAAGCTTTGAGGTCTTCAACGTCTGGGCAAGCTGTGTGGCTAGCATCTCTTTCGTATGTAGGCATAGCAAGAACTTCTTCTACTGTCTGACCAACCATCCAGTCTGTGAATGCTTTAGCCTGTTCGTAGTATTCTTTACCGATAGCGGAAACGCCTTTCATGCCGTAGTCGCCTTCTTTTTCAACTTTTGTTCTGAGGTCAACTTCGCCAGCAAGTTTGCCTTCGAGGTCGAAAGCTGCTTTCTGCTGTGCAACGTCGAGGATAGCTGCAACGATAACGCCGTTTTCGTCAAGAGCAACAGCCATCATGTTTGTGTTGATCTGTGCGGAAGCGCCTTTTTCGTTTTCTTTATCTTCTTCTGTTACGGAAGCAGAGATAACTGTACCAAGACCTGTTTTTGCAGGAACGCCTGCTGTTTCAACTGCTGTGTTGTATGCTTCTTCAAGAGCTGCAACATAGTCAGCAACTGTGATTGTAACGCTTGCTTTGAGTTCTTCAACATCTGGAACTGCTGTGTGGTTAGCATCTCTTTCGAATGTTGGCATAGCTTTGATTTCTTCAACTGTTTTGCCTACAAAGTATTCAGCAAGAGCTGCGTACTGTTCGTTAACTTCTTTGCCGATTGCGGAAACACCACGCATACCGTAGTCGTCACCTTTTTCGCATTTTGTTCTGAGGTCAACTTCGCCAGCTGCTTTACCGTCCATGTCGAAAGCTGCTTTCTGCTGTGCAACGTCGATTGTTGCGGAAACAACTTTGCCGTCTTTGTCAAATGTTGCAACAACGATGTTTGTGTTGATCTGTGCAGAAGCACCTTTTTCGTTTTCTGCATCTTCTTCTGTTACGGAAGCAGAGATAACTGTACCCATACCTGTTTTGTAAACTTCAGGTTCTGCTGGAGCTGCTGGTTCAGAAGAACCGCAAGCTACCATGGACATAGCCATAGCTGCTGCCAATGCCAAAGCAAAAATCTTTTTCATTGTGATAATTCCTCCATTTGAATTGTCGATATTAGATATTTCGCAAATTAATTTTATGCTATTAAATTGCATTTTGTATGATAGCACATAATATTATTGCCGTCAACATCTTTTATGTTACAAAATTCACAACATGGGCAATTGGCTGTAATTTAAGGCACTTTCGGGGACGATTATGCCAATTTTTTAGCCTTTTGTACAAACATTATACTGCTGCAACTCTGTGTTTTTCTCCCTTTTTCAGCCTTTATTTTTCATTTGCCGCCCCATGTATCAAAATATTGCTGCTGTACATTAATTAAATTGTGCCAAACTATTGCCTAATGCGATATTTATGGTAAAATAGATAATGAATTAATATGGGTAGGTGTGACTTTTCACTGCTTACATTTAATGTATTAAATTATCAGTTACTTAAAAATATAAAGCGGAGGTACATTATGGCTATTCTCGTTACAGGCGGTGCAGGCTATATCGGCAGCCACACAGTTGTTGAACTTCTCAGCATCGGCAAGGACGTTGTGGTGGTGGACAACCTTTCCAACTCCAGCGAAAAAAGTCTGGAAAGAGTAAAGGAAATCACAGGCAAAGACGTTAAGTTCTACAAGGCAGATATCCTTGACAGGGCAGCCCTTTGCGAAATCTTTGAAAAAGAGCAGATAGAAAGCTGCATACATTTTGCAGGTCTCAAGGCTGTGGGCGAAAGTGTTGCAAAGCCATGGGAGTACTACAACAACAACATCACAGGCACACTTGTGCTACTGGATGTTATGAAAAAGTACGGCTGCAAAAACATCATCTTCTCTTCCTCCGCAACAATCTACGGTGACCCTGCATTTATTCCAATCACCGAAGAATGCCCCAAAGGTGTATGCACCAACCCTTACGGTTGGACAAAGAGCATGCTGGAACAGATTCTTACAGATATCCAGAAGGCAGACAGCGAATGGAACGTGGTTATCCTGCGCTACTTCAACCCTATCGGCGCACACATCAGCGGCAGAATAGGCGAAAACCCTAACGGCATTCCAAACAACCTTATGCCTTACATCACACAGGTTGCTGTGGGCAAGCTGGAAAAACTGGGCGTGTTCGGCAATGACTATGACACCCACGACGGCACAGGCGTGCGTGACTACATCCACGTTGTTGACCTTGCAAAAGGCCACGTTAAAGCCCTTGCAAAACTGGAAAAAGGCAGCGGACTCAACATCTACAACCTTGGCACAGGCACAGGCTACAGCGTGCTGGATATGGTAAAAAGCTTTGAAAAGGCAAACGGTGTGC
This sequence comes from Oscillospiraceae bacterium, assembly GCA_017505635.1. GTDB lineage: Bacteria > Bacillota > Clostridia > Oscillospirales > Ruminococcaceae > RGIG3102. Next base: position 28,970 of record JAFVOU010000031.1, read on the forward strand.
CTGTTCCTTATGTTATCAAACCACGCCGTCCGGGGGATATTGCAACCTGCTATGCAGATGCAACAAAGGCAAAGACAGAACTTGGCTGGGAAGCCGAAAACGGCATTGAAGAAATGTGCCGCGATGCATGGAGATGGCAGAAAGCCAACCCCAACGGCTTTGAGGACTGATATTCAACCGGCTTCTGCGGTTACAAAACAAACCGCAGCGATATATAAAGCGGGCTGCTATGCACCCCGTTATCCACAAGGAGATATTTTATGAACAAACCTATTTTAGTTGTTATGGCAGCAGGTATGGGCAGCCGCTACGGCGGTCTCAAACAGATTGACCCTGTTGGCCCAAACGGCGAAATCATTATAGACTATTCCCTCTTTGATGCTAAAAAGGCAGGTTTCGAAACCGTTGTTTTCATCATCAAAAAAGAAATTGAAGCAGACTTCAAGGCTGCTGTCGGTGACAGGGTAAGCAAATTTATCAATGTTGAATATGCTTATCAGGACATCACAGACCTGCCGGAAGGCTTCAGCGTGCCGGAAGGCCGCAAAAAGCCATGGGGCACAGCACACGCTATCCTTGCGGCAAGAAATCTGATTGACGGCCCGTTTGTGGCAATCAACGCAGACGACTACTACGGTGCAGATGCATTTAAGGTTATCTACGATTACCTCAGTGCCGACCACCCGGAAAATCCTTATCCGTTCTGTATGGTTGCATACGAACTGGAAAAAACACTCACCGAAAACGGCCATGTAAGCCGCGGCGTATGCCAGACAGACGAAAACGGCTATCTTGCAAAGGTTACCGAACACACAAAAATTGTTAAAGGCGACGGCTGTGCGGTAAGCATTATGGCAGACGAAAGCACAGTAACCCTTGCAAACACAACACCTGTAAGCATGAATATGTGGGGCTTTACAAAGGATTTTGTAAGGGAAGCATGGGCAGGTTTTCCTGACTTTCTTGCTGCAAACCTTGAAACAAACCCCGAAAAATGCGAATATTTCCTGCCAAGCGTTGTAACAAGACTTATCGAAACCGACAAAGCCGTTGTAAGGGTGCTTACAAGCAAAGACAAATGGTACGGCGTTACATACAAAGAGGACAAACCTATGGTGCAGAAGGCTATGGCAGATATGCACACAGACGGCACCTATCCTGCAAAACTGTGGGAATAACTTTATGCCATTACGGCACACGGTGTATCATACACACCCCAAGCCTTAAAAATTTACAGACTATCTGATTTATGGAGTGTCGATAAAAATATGAACATTTTATTCAGTGCTTTTATAAATCCACTGCGCAAAAGCGGCGTTGAGAAAAAAATAGACGGACAGATAAAGGCTTTTGAAAACCTTGGTCACAATGTCTGGTATTTTACCTTCAGCGGTGACAAAATTCTTTTGTGCCACAAGGACGAAAGCAAAGAACTTTTCAGCGTAAGTGCAAACCCTGTGGGCTACTATATGGCTTTGCAGAAGGGTATGCGCTATGCTGCCGAAAAACTTGATATCGATATGGTGTATATCCGCAGAATTTTCTGCTCGCCTTTCCATCTTAAAACGCTGGACTTATTCCGCAAAAAGGGCATTATCACCATTGAGGAGATACCTACATATCCTTACGACGAGCTCAACAGGCACTATACAGCCGCAAGCTACAAAATTGCAGCAGTGGTGGACAAAATATACCGCAGACAGTATCACAGCTATCTGGACAGATTTGTAACCTTTTCAAAACACACCGAAATTTTTGGTGTGCCTGCAATCTGCCTTGACAACGGCGTAAACTTTGACACGGTGCGTTTTATCCCTACCGTTTTCCCGGATGACCGCCTGGATATGATTGCCGTTTCGGCAATGAGCCCCTGCCACGGCTACGAAAGGGCTATCGAGGGCATAAAAAATTATATGGAAACAAACCCATCTGTTCCAGTATATCTGCACCTTGTGGGCGACGGCCAGGAAAGAGCAAACTGGGAAGCCCTGACCGATAAATACAACCTGCGCGATTATGTAATCTTTCACGGTCACCGCACAGGGGACGAGCTTCACAGCATTTTTGACAGATGCCAGATTGGTCTTTCCATTCTCGGTATGTACAAGATGGGTATGGAGGCGGTTTCACCTCTCAAGACAAGGGAATACGCCGCAATGGGCAAACCTTTTGTGTATGCCAATACCGAGCTCAACATAGACGAAACCACACCGTTCTGTATGCGAATTGCAAACGACGCAACACCGCTGGATATAAATGCCGTGCTGCAGTTTTACAGCAGGGTTAAAGAAATTCCGCAGATATGCGAAACAATGAACAGCTTTGCAAAAGAGCACTACAGCTGGGAAGCACAGATGGCCGAGGTTGTGCGCTGTGCAGAAAGTCTCAGATAATTCAAACAACTGATAACGGGAGAAAAGCAAATGCTGCAGAACACTTCTGTAAATGTTTCCCTCACCTCTTTTCCTGCAAGAATAGGATTTGTGCCTCAGGTTATAAATTCAATCCTTGCCCAGAGTGTAAAGCCTGACCGCATACTGCTGTGGCTTGGTGAAGGTCAGTTTCCAAACAAGGAAAAAGACCTGCCCGCAGAACTTGTGGCACTAAAGGAAAAAGGGCTGGAAATTATGTGGTTCGACGATATCCGCCCACACAAAAAATATTTCTACACAATGCAGAAATATCCGGACGATATCACCATTACCGTTGACGACGACGTTGTATACCGCAGCGACACCGTCGAAACACTTTTAAAATCCTACAAGAGATTTCCTTTTGCCGTATCCTGCCTGCGGGCACACCAGATAACCTTTGGCGGGGACGGCACCATAAACGGCTACCGCCTGTGGAAACGCGGTGTAAAAAACGTGCACTACCCCAACCACGCCCTGCTTGCAGTCGGCGTTGGCGGTGTGCTTTATCCGCCCCGCTGGTTTGACAATGCCCTTTTTGACAAGGATTTCATCATAAACAACTGCATAAATGCCGACGATTTGTGGTTAAAGGCAAACGAGGTTGCAGGCAACGTGCCCGTTGTCCTTGCAGCACCGTCGGAAGATGTAAAAAACATCCGCGGCAGTCAGGACGAGGCACTGTACAAGTCCAACGACTTCAACGATGTAAATGATGTGCAGTTTGCAGCCATATTGAAACATTTTGAAACTGCTGACGGCAGAAATCCTGTTGCAGATATGCTGCGCATTTCCGCTGCCGCACTGGAAAACAGTGACAATGCCGCCGACGAGGGTACAAAGGAACTGCTTAAACTTGCCGAAAAGGAACTGACCGATGTAAAAAAATCAGCTTCCTATAAAATAGGCCGCGCAGTCACCCTGCTGCCCCGCTGTGCAAAAGCTTTTGCACTGTGTGTACAGAACAACGGCTTTGGCTATACGGTAAAACTCGTTGTAAAACGTCTTTTGCCTTAAACTCACTTTACTCTATAACAAGAGGAACCTGATGAAGATACTATTCGCAACAGGAAAGCTGAATTCAATCCTTTCCGCAACACATAAAATTGTATATCAGACTGCTCAGGAACTGCAGCGGCAGGGCCACCGGTGCTATGTCTGCGGTTTCAGCCTTGATACAGAGGAGGAAACCTCTCTCGACAATGGGCTTACCGCCATACGCTGGAACAGTCCCCTGCCCGAAGACAAAGCGCAGAAAGCCTTTAACCTGTATGCAAAGCAGCTTGGAGGCGACAAAAGAAATTCTGCCCGCAAAAGCTTTATGCTGCGCCACCCCGTAAAGAGTCTGTGGCTTGCCTACAGATATTCAAAGTATGCGGACAACGCAAAACGCGCACAGCTTTTTGGCAAAAGGGTAAAAGACCTTGTGCTACGCGAAAAGTTTGATGCCGTGGTTGCGGTGTATATGCCTTTTGAGGAGGCAGAAAGTGTCTGCACACAGCTTTGCGGCATTGTGCCGGTTTGTCTGTATCAGGCAGACCCGTGGGGACTGCACCGCCTGCCCGAATTTGCAAAAAACGAGGCAGAACACATAAAGCAGGAAACTGCACTTTTTGCAAAGGCAGACCACATTATCACCACACCTGCACTGCACCGGCTTTATCTTGAGGACAAGCGTTATTCGCCTTACAGCCACAAGATGACACCCCTTAATTTTCCAAACATAAAGCCCGCGGCACAAAGCAGCGAAAAAAGTGTTTTTGCATTTGACAGCGATTACACAAACCTGCTGTTCTGCGGCCTGCTGGACGATGAATACCGCAGCCCGAAAATTTTTCTGCAGGCTGCAGGCCGTCTGATTGATGAGGGCAGAAAGATAAAAATATACTTTCTGGGCACAAGCACAAGCCGCGATATGCAAAGCTTTGCCGCAAGGTATCCGCAGAATATAATCCACCACGAAGCTGTAAGCTTTGACAGGGCATTTGCCACAATGAAAAATGCGGATTTTCTGCTGAATCTTTCCAACACTCTGGACAATCAGGTGCCAAGCAAGATTTTTGACTATTTTTCCCTTGGCAAGCCTGTGGTGAATGTGCAGAAGATAAAGAACTGCCCAAGCCGGGAATATTTTGACAGATATCCTTTAAGTTTCACCTTTGAGGATTTTGCCCCCGACTGCAGAGGGCTTGAAAACTTTCTGTCACAGACCAAAGGCAAAGCAGTGGATTTTGAAACAGTAAAAGAACTGTTTGAAGATGCTACCGTTGAGTATGCTGCCCGGACCGTAGAAAAGGTTCTGACAGATATTCTTAATGATAAATAATGACATTTAATATAAAAGGAGATATTTTTATGGCAAAAAGCAAAGAAATTGTTATTCGTCCGCCTGCCGGCGAGATAGAATTCAATATCAAGGAAGTATGGGAATACAAGGACCTGCTGTACGAACTGGTTATGAAAAACTTCCGCCTTGTTTACAAACAGACTGTTCTTGGCCCTATCTGGCTTATCTTCAACCCGATTATCACATCTGTTGTTTTCACTTTTGTTTTCGGCAACTTTGCAGGCCTTGAAACAGACGGACTGCCGCACTTTCTGTTCTATATGTCCGGCAACACACTGTGGAACTTCTTTGCAAACTGTATAAACACCAACGCAAACACATTCCGTGCAAACGCAGGTGTTTACGGCAAGGTATACTTTCCACGTCTTACAATCCCTATTTCCCACGTTATCAGCGGCTTCATCAACTTTATGATGCAGTTTGTTTCCCTGATGGTATTCTTCTTTGTTTACAAGTTTACAGGCACCGAGCTTCACATTGCACCAAGAATGCTGCTGCTGCCTGTGATTATGCTGCACACAATTCTTCTCTGTCTTGCAGTTGGTCTTGTACTGTCCTGTCTGACATACAAATACCGTGACTTTGTATTTATCATCAACCTTGGCATGCAGCTGTGGATGTACCTTACACCTGTTGTTTACTCCATGAGCAACACAGGCGGCTGGATGCACAAAGTTCTGCTTTTAAACCCTATGACACCTGTTATCCACAATTTCCGCTATGCTTTGCTTGGCCGCGGCGGTCTTATGATTGGCAGCTGGGCTATCTCAATAGTGGTAACATCAGCTTTGCTGTTTATCGGTATTGTTGCTTTCAACCGTTCAGCAAGAAACTTTGTTGATACTGTTTGATGGAGGTGCATTTTATGGAACAGAACAAAACTACTATGGAAAAGAAACCTATTATCGAGATAAAAGGCCTTAAAAAGCGCTACCGTCTTGGTGTTATCAACAACAAAACACTCAAAGCCGACTGGCAGAGCTTCTGGGCTAAAAAAATGGGCAAGCCTGACCCTAACGTAAAAATCGGTCAGGAACGTCTGCAGGGCCAGACACTTATGGCTCTGAACGGCGTTGACCTCAACATCTACCCCGGCGAAGCTGTGGGTATCATCGGCGTTAACGGCGCAGGCAAATCCACAATGCTCAAACTTATCAGCCGCGTTACCGCACCTACAGAAGGCGAAATTGTTCTGCGCGGTAAAATCACAAGTATGCTGGAAGTTGGCACAGGCTTCAACCCGGAACTTACAGGCCGTGAAAACATCTATATGAACGGTACAATCCTTGGTATGACAAGGGCTGAAGTTGACGAAAAGATGGACCAGATTATCGCTTTCAGTGAAGTTAAGGACTTTATCGATACTCCTGTTAAACGTTACTCCAGCGGTATGTACGTAAAACTTGCATTCTCTGTTGCTGCACACCTTGACAGTGACATTATGATTATGGACGAAGTTCTGGCTGTTGGCGACGTTAACTTCCAGAAAAAATGTCTTTCCCGTATGAGCGATGCCTCCACAACAGAAGGCCGTACAATCCTCTACGTTAGCCACAACATGTCTACAATCCGTCAGATATGCACACGCTGCATCGTTATGAAAGACGGCAAAGTCATCTACGACGGCGACGTTGAAGAAGCTATCCGCATCTACTCCGAAGAAACCTTCAAGTTCGAGCTCAAGCGCACATTCCCTATGCTCAAGCTTGACGAATATCCGCCATATCAGGCTCTTACACTTACAAGCAGCGAAATCCTTGACCGCGACAACCTGATATTTGATGCAGACGAAACACTTAAAGTCCGTCTCGGTTTCCGCGTTTTCAAACCTGTTGAAAATATGGAATGTATGATTTCCGTGCGTTATGCAGGCATCAACCTTGTTGGTACATACGTTTCCAAACCGCTCACCTTCAAGGAAGCACCTGAAGGTCAGGAAGTATATGTTGATATGGAACTTGACCTGTCCAACCTTGTGCCTGGCAAATACTTTACCGAGGTTACCCTTGGCACCAACAACGTGGGCAGAATGTTCACCCACGACTTCTGGCCAAAGGTATTCGGCTTTGAAATTTCCGAAAACAAACGCCGCAACGACTACAGCTGGGATATCGGCCGCTGGAGCTATAACATTCTTCCTGTTAAATCCCAGAAAAACTATATGGAAGAAGAATAATTTTCATTTGTAAAAAGAAAGATACAACTATGAAGCAGGTAGATTTTTTATTCATATACGAGGTTAAAAACAGAGAGTTGGAAAACATCTCCCTCCTTGCCGCCGAACTGGAAAACCGTGGCTACACCACAGCTTTTCTCAACAGCTGGCGTGCAATCAACCACCCATACGAAACTTACGATGCAAACACCGTAATAATTTCTGCCTGCTACAATACAGATACCTACAGGTTTTTTACAAACTTTGTGGGCAGATTCAAAAAGGTTGTAAGTCTGCAGTGGGAACAGGTGCTGCGCAACGGCTATGTTGAAGCCGAAGGCAAAACAAGCTGGGATTTTTCCGGCGAAGCTTTGCGCACCCGCCACATCTGCTGGGGCGAAAACACAAAACAGCGCCTTATGGCAAAGTTCAATGTGCCCGAAGAATTTTTAAAGGTGTGCGGCTGCATATCCCTTGACTTCTACCGCCCGGAATTTTCTTCCTTTATTATTCCAAGGGAAGAACTTTTCACCTCAAACGGCATTGACCCGGACAAAAAGACCGCTTTGTTTATCTCCTCCTTTGCAATTGCAACAATGCCAAAGGAAAACATGGGCGAATGCAGCGGCAACTTTAACGAAGTGTTTGTGCAGAACACCATCGACAGTCAGGCAGGACTTATGGAATGGGTTAAAAAAGCCTGCACCGAACATCCCGAAATGCAGTTTGTTTACCGTGCACATCCGTCCGAGCCGGAAAACGCCACCCTTACAGAACTTACCAAAGAGTACAAAAACTTTTTTGTACTTTCAAAAGAACCAATCAAGCACTGGATTATGGCCTGCGACAAAATCTACAACTGGACCAGCACCAGTGCTGCTGAGGTTTATGCATCGGGCAAGCAGGCATTCCTTGTGGAACCAACCCCGATTGACCACCGCGTAACCTATCCGTTTTTTGAAAACGGCAACATAATCCGCGATTACGAAACCTTTGCGGATACACTGACCTTTGCAGAGGATGTGCCAAGCCAGCCGCTGGACAAGGAGGCTTTCTGCAGCTGCTATATGCAGGACGAAAAACCTGTTTACAAACGCATCTGCGACTGCCTTGAAGAAACATACCACAGCGAAACCTATCACAGCCACAACTATCCAAAGGATAACGGCAGATTTGACAAAGTTTACGGTATGTTCTGGCACAGCCACCTCAACATTGCACTCTGCAATATGGCAAAAAAACACCCTGAATGGAAGCATTCTTTCTGGGATGTTCGCCGCAAGGTGGGCATCTTCAGCAAACAGGATGTAAAAAACAAGCACAACTATCACGAAAGCCGTATGATGATAAACTATGTACCTGAAGAAGGCATCCGCGAAGTTGTTGCAAAGATAAAAGAATGCATCAGATAATCTGCATTCACAGCAGTTTCTGACTGCGGCGGACATCCGCAATATATTACAGCTTATAATTAATAAATATAAAACCTATTAAATGTTAAAAGGTAATTGCTTATGAAAATTCTGGCCGTTATTCCTGCACGAGCAGGCTCGGTAGGTATTCCGAACAAAAATATCCGTCTGCTTGGCGGTAAACCAATGATTTACTACAGCCTTGACAACGCAAGAAAAAGCGAATATATCACCGATATTGTGGTTACAACCGACTCTCCCGAGGTTGAGATTGTGGCACAGCAGATGGGCATAAGTGTTCACCACCGCAGTGCCGACCTGTGCGACAGCAAGGCAACCCTTGACGGTGTTATCTACGATGCCGCAAAGGACAAAGAGTTCGACTACGTTGTTACAATGCAGCCTACCAGCCCTACCCTCAGATACACAACCCTTGATGCCGCAATCAGATATGCCATCGAAAAGGACCTTGACACAGTAATTTCGGCTATCAATGCCCCTCATTTAAGCTGGGGACGTGACGAAAACGGCAACCTTAAACCAAACTACGAAAAACGTCTCAACCGCCAGTACCTGCCGCCAAACTATATGGAAACAGGTGCATTTGTGGTTACAAACCGCCGTGCCCTTAAACCCGACAGCCGCATAGGCGCAAAGGTGGAGGTTTTTGAGATAAGCAGCGACGAAGCTGTGGATATCGACACATTCCAGGACCTGCGCACAGCAGAATATCTGCTTGGCAAAAAAACCGTTGCCTTCTACGTTAACGGCAACAACACAAGAGGCACAGGCCATGTTTACCGCGCACTGGAACTGAGCGACGAATTTTATGTGAAACCGGATATCTATTATGATATCAACCAGACAAACCCTGCCATCTTCGGCAGCACCACACACAACCTTATTCCTGTAAACGGCATCGGCGAGCTGTTCAGCATTCTGCGTGAAAAACAGTACGATATCTTTATCAACGATATCCTCACCACATCCATCGACTATATGATTGCCCTGCGTCAGGCTATGCCGAATGCAAAAATCATCAACTTTGAGGATGACGGCGAAGGCGCATACCACGCAGATTTAGTGTTCAACGCACTGTTCAACAACGACAATCATTCCAGCCGCTTCCACTGCGGTGAAAGATACTTTATTGCCGCAAAGATGTTTATGATGTACGAGCCAATCAGCGTTAAGGACGAGGTTAAAAACGTGTTTATCAGCTTTGGCGGTGCAGACCCGCAGAACTACAGCGACAGACTGCTTGAAATTATCAGAAAACCTGAATATGCAAAATACAACTTTACAGTAGTTCTCGGCCGTGCAAAACACAATGTACAGCAGCTGATGGAGTACAACAAATACGAAAATATCACCGTGTATCACGATGTTAAAAATATGCCTGCCCTTATGGCAAGCTGCGACGTGGCTGTTACAAGCCGCGGCAGAACAAGCTACGAACTGGCTTTGCTTGGCATTCCGTCCATTGTTATGGCACAGAACAAGCGGGAAGAAAGCCACGGCTTTGTTATCAACGAAAACGGCTTTATCTATCTTGGCTTAAACCCTAACGACCGCCTGATAGAAAGTAACCTTAACCTGCTTATGACAATGGATAAGGAAAGCCGCGAAGACTATCACAACACTCTGCTTAAAAACGACCTGCGAGGCGGCAGACACCGTGTTGTAAGTCTTATCAATGATTTATAATAAGGGGTTGCACCCCTTTACCGCTTATGCTTCGCATGTCACTTTTGACACCAAAAGTGACCAAAAGTGGCGCTGATTGCGACGCAGCGCCCCACGCGAACAAGGCACCACATTGTCGCTTTATGTTTGGCGCTTCCGTGTGCAGGTCCGCACACTCCGCGCCGCTGCATTTGCGCAAATCGAGCGACAATACATATTTAATATAAGGGGGCTCCACCCCCATTTCACCCCTGGAAATATCAAAAATATAAATCAGTGAGGTAATATTATGAAAAAACCTTATCTTATTGCCGAAATCGGCGTAAACTTCTACGACACAGCAAAAGAGCTTGGCATCACACCGATGGAAGCTGCAAAAATGTATGTTAAAAATGCAAAGGAAGCAGGCTGTGATGCAGCCAAATTCCAGTCCTACAAGGCAAACACAATTGTAAGCAAAAACTCACCTGCTTACTGGGACACAAGCAAGGAACCAACAAAAACACAGCACGAACTGTTCCTTAAACACGACCATTTCAACAAGGAAGACTACGAAGAACTTTGCCGCTACTGCAAGGAAGTCGGCATCGACTTTATGAGCACACCGTTTGACTATGCATCTGCAGACTATCTTGCAGAAATGGTTGACGTGTACAAAATTTCTTCTTCCGACCTTTCCAACACACCGTTTATCCGCCACATCGCAAGAAAAGGCAAACCAATCTACATCTCCCTTGGCGCTGCATATCTGTCCGAAGCAGAAGAAGCTGTGCGAGTGATTAAAGAAGAAGGCAACAATCAGATTTGCCTTCTGCACTGTGTGCTGTCCTACCCAACAATCAACGAAAACGCAAACCTCAATGTTATCAAAACACTTAAAACTGTGTTCCCTGACCTTATGATTGGCTACAGCGACCACACAATGCCTGACGACAATATGGCTATCCTTACAGCTGCATGGATGCTGGGTGCCCAGGTTATCGAAAAACACTTTACACTCAACAAGACACTCAAAGGCAACGACCACTACCATGCAGGTGACCCAACAGACTTCCGCAAATTTGTAAACAACGTTGATGTGCTTATGGACGCACTTGGCAGCAGTGAAAAAACTGTTTTTCCTTGCGAAATGGTGCCAAGACGCGAAGCACGCCGCAGCCTTGTGCTTACAAGAGATATGAAGGCAGGAGAAGTTATCACCGAAACTGACCTTATGCCAAAACGTCCGGGCACAGGCATAAACCCAAGATATATGGATATCGTTGTGGGCAGAAAAGTGCTCCGTGACCTTGAAGAAGACACCATTCTTACATGGGAAATGATCTAAGGATATTTTTGGGTTGCCCGAAGGGGTTTCCCCTTCGGATAATAATCTGCGGCTGGCGTCAAAGTTCGTCTGCCGCAAGGCAGGCGGTCGTGACCGAAGCGGTGGCAGCTTTGGCGCCACATTGCGAGGTTAGCGTGCCGCGTACCTTAGTGCATGGGTCCGCTGCCTGCATCAGCGGCGCTTTTGGTGACTTTTGGCGTCAAAAGTCACATGCACAAGCATCATTATACTTGTGATAAACATCATTTCAGAAAGAGATATCTTTATGGAAAAAGTAGATTTCTTATTTATATACGAAGTTCGCAACAGAGAGCTGGAAAACATCTGCCTGCTCTGCGCAGAACTGGAAAAACGCGGCTACACCACAGCTATCATCAACAGCTGGAAAGCCATTGAACACGAGTACCCTGACTATGACGCCGAGGTGCTTGTTGTTTCCGCCTGCTACAACACAACCACATACAAGTTCTTTACAAAGTTCAACACCCATTTTAAAAAGGTTATCAACCTGCAGTGGGAACAGATTCTTCACAACGGCTATGTGGAAAGCGAAGGCACAACCAGCTGGGATTTCTGGGGCGAAAGCCTTAAAACCCGCCACATCTGCTGGGGCGAAAACACAAAACAGCGCCTTATGAAAAAATTTGGCGTGCCGGAAGAAATGCTGCGTGTTACAGGCTGCATCTCCCTTGACTTCTACCGCCCTGAATTCAGCGGTTACATAATCCCTAAAGACGAACTGTTCGGCAGATATGGTCTTGATACAGACAAAACCACAATGCTGTTTATCTCCTCTTTCTCCTACACCAGCCTGCCGCGCGGTGTCAAACCAAAAAGCAGCATAGATTTCAGCGACCTGCACGCACAGACAGTTATCGACGGTCAGAAAGCTGTCTACGACTGGATGAAAAAGGCTGCAGCACAGTATCCTGACATTCAGTTTATCTACCGCGCACATCCTGCAGAGGCGGAGGCAGAATTTCTGCTTAAACTGCAGAAGGAATATCCAAACTTTTTCTGCCTTTCCAAAGAGCCTATCAAACACTGGATTATGGCCTGTGACAAAATCTACAACTGGACAAGCACCGCAGCAGCCGAAGTTTATATGTCCAAAAAGCAGTCCTTCGTGCTGGAACCTCTGCCTCTCGACCACCGCGTAACCTACCGCCTGTTCGAAAACGGCAACTCCATCAAAACATACGAAGGTTTTGCCGAAAGTCTGGAACTTCCTCTGGATGCAAAGGCACAGCCGCTGGATGACGATTTGTTCTACGAATGCTATCATCAGACAGAATATCCAACCTACAAACGCATCTGCGACTGGTTTGAAGAAACTTTCAGAGACACCGAATACAAAAGCCACCACTACTGGCACTTTGACAGCAACAAGGAACGTATTGCAGACTATAAACGCTATCAGAAATTCTGGACTTCCTATATCAACATTGCTTTGTGCCACATCTCAAAAATCAAGGCACTTAAACATCCGTTCTTCGAATACCGCCGCAACAAAGGGGTATTCAGCAAAAAAGAAATTGCCGAAAATGCCGCTTATGCAAAAAGCCGCACCGAGCTTAACTTTGTTGAAAAAGACGAGCTGAGAAGGATTATCGACAGCTTTAAGGAGATTATCTCCAAACAGTAATATTTTATAATTTTAAAACAGATTGTATTGTACTACCCGGCAGTTTTCAGCTCTGCCGGCACACCGATACAGAAAGGAGGAGCATATGGAAAACAAAACACTGACAGTTGAGCAGCTGCTTGGCGAAAAAGCCCTGCAGCAGTACAGCGATATTTTCCCTGTGCTCGCCCTTGTTTTTTACGATGCAGTCAACCGCTGGCCAAAGACCAGAAGTTTTGATATGCTTTTCAGCTATGACGAAGAGGATATGGACCTGCCGGAGGGCATTATGCGCAAAATTTTTGCACCTCTGCACCGCAGGGAACTTGCAAACCGCAGAAAAGCTGCAGAAAAACTTTCCGACAAAGAGGCGGTTATGTTAAGCCACACCTTTGTGCACAATCTGCGCTACACAAAAACCCTTGCGGAAATAAAAAAATGCTGTGATGTGACACATTTTCTGTCCGAGTGCGACACAAGAATTATCGTCAACCGCAAAGGTGTAAAATTTATCCCTTCCAGCTACACAGTCAAGCCTGTTATGTGGCAGGGCAGTATAAGCGGCGCAAAGCTTAAAGAACTTATTGTTGCTGTGGAAAGATATTTCCTTGACCTTATGGCAAAGGGAGCAAACTGCGAAAGCGATTTTGCAAAAACACAGCAGCTTTTTGATGCTTTGCAGTCCGAGTACAACAGCCGCATCGTCAAGCTTACCGAAACACTCAAAAACCACAAAATCACAAAATACATCACCATAAACCAGTACAATCTGCGGGATGTTATGATTATCACCGCACTGCGCAGACTGGGTGTGGAAACAAGACAGATGGAACATCACTCCTCCCAGTGTATGTACCCTGCCGACCAGCAGCTGCCAATCCACCGCTTTGCATATACCGACAGCTTCTGCTGCTGGAGCGAAAGCGATTTGCATTTTCACAAAAGCTATATGGCTTATCAGCCTGTGTTCGGGCAGGACATCAGCCTGTGCGCTGTGGGCAACCCCGAAACAAGCTTTGAAAATGCAAAGGCAGAATACGAAAAATATCCTACAAAAGACCGCATTGTATATATGATGAGTGCTATCATCAACGAAAAGGACGAAGCCCTTGTACAAAGCGACTTTGAAATGCAGCAGAAAATTTTCAGCCAGCTTGCAAAACTTGGCGAAAAAAGCGGATACGAGGTGCTTGTGCGCTTTCCGCCTGCAATCAACCCAAGAATGCAAAGCCTTTGCGCACCTGTTGCAGAAAAACTGGGCCTTAAAATTTCTCAAAGCAGCAATGCAAGTTTAATGGAGGATATGTGCACCAGCCGTGTTATGTTCGGCACTGTGTCCAGTGTTATGTCCACCGCTGTTATTATGGGGCGCAAGGTTTACCGCATAAGCGATGTCAAACCGCTGTTTACCGAAAAGGAAATAACCGAGGTCACCACCGACGGTATAGCTGACATAAACTGCGATGACTGGGCATCTTACCCTCTTGCTCTGGAAAAAAACCGTTTTATCGATTATAATCTGCTGTTAAAATAATTGTATTTATACAGCTGTTTATGATAATATAAATTAATGGGACCGTTGTTCCGTTATCATCAATTTGTTTAAACAATCAACTTTATATATAAGAAAGGATTTAAAAATATGAGCACATATAACAAACCTTTTGTAATTGCCGAAATCGGCTGCAACCATATGGGTCAGATGGAAATTGCCCGGGACCTTATCCGCACAGCTGCACACTTCTGCAAAGCTGACGCTGTTAAATTTCAGAAACGCTGCAACAGAGAACTCCTGACACCGGAACAGTACAACGCACCACATCCAAACCCAGTTAACAGCTATGGCGACACATACGGCGCACACCGCGAATTTCTTGAATTTACAGCAGACCAGCACCGTCAGCTTAAAGAATGGTGTGACGAAGCAGGCATTGAATATTCCACATCTGTATGGGACCTTACATCTGCTAAAGAAATTGCACCGCTCAACCCAAGATTTATCAAAATTCCTTCCGCCTGCAACAACCACTTTACAATGCTTCAGTGGCTTTGCGACAACTACGGCGGCGAAATTCAGCTTTCCCTTGGTATGACAACACACGCAGAAGAAGAACAGATTGTTGACCTGTTTGTTAAAAACGGCAGAAACAAAGACCTTGTTCTCTACGACTGCACAAGCGGCTACCCTGTTCCATACGAAGATATCTGCCTTATGGAACTCAAACGCCTTAAAGAAAAATTCGGCGACACAGTAAAACAGATTGGTTTCTCCGGTCACCACATCGGCCACGCAGTTGACATTGCTGCATACACACTTGGTGCAGAAGTTATCGAACGTCACTACACACTTGACCGCACATGGAAAGGCACAGACCACGCAGCAAGCCTTGAACCGGAAGATTTCCGTCTGCTGGTTAAAAACCTTAACGACACACACAAAGCTCTCAGCTACAAATCCTGCGAAATTCTTCCAATCGAACAGGTACAGAGAGACAAACTCAAATACAGAGGCAAATAATCCGTATTTTCTATCAGCAGTGGCAAAAACACGTCACTGCTGATATGTCATATCTAAAGCAAATCAAAATAAAGTATATTTCTTAAAAAGGAAACTGTACAATGGACAAATATGTTGTTTTTATTCCTGTAAGAGGGGGCAGCAAATCCATTCCTCTTAAAAATATCCGCAAAATCAACGGCAGACCGCTGGTTTACTGGACACTTGATGCAGCAGTAAACTGCCCGAAGGTTGACCGCGTTTACCTTTGCACCGACAGTGCAGCTATCAGGGAAAAGGTGGCTGAATATATCGCAGAAAACAGCTGCGGCGAAAAACTGCTTTGCATCGACCGCCCTGCCGAAACTGCAACCGACACAGCAAGCACCGAAAGTGCTATGATTTACTTCGCAAATACATACACCGACTTTGAACAGCTTATCCTTGTGCAGGCAACAAGCCCGCTGCTTACCGCAGATGACCTTACAGCCGCAATCACAAGCTTTGAAGAAAACGGTTATGATTCTTTGCTTAGCGTTGTGCGACAGAAACGTTTTAACTGGATGGAAAAGGACGGCGAATTTGTGCCAACCAACTACGATTTCCGCGCCCGTCCGCGCCGTCAGGAATTTGACGGTTACCTTGTGGAAAACGGCGCATTCTACATCAACAGCCGCGAAAACTTTCTGCGGGACGAATGCCGTTTAAGCGGCAAGGTTGGCGTGCACGAAATGGCGGAAGAAACCTACTTTGAAATTGACGAACCAAGCGACTGGATTGTTATTGAACATCTGCTTAAAAAACAGAGCGCAAAAAAAGAAGACCGCCGCCTTGCAAAAATAAAAATGCTGCTTACCGACTGCGACGGCTGTCTGACCGACGGCGGTATGTACTACAGCGAAAATGGCGACGAACTTAAAAAGTTCAACACAAAAGACGGTATGGGCGTTGCAATGCTGCGGGAAAACGGCATAAAATTCGGCATTATAACAGGGGAAAAAATCGGCCTTGTACAGCGCCGTGCCCTTAAAGTAAAAGCAGACGAATGCCACATAGGCATCAGCAACAAAATGGAAGTGCTGGACGACATCTGTGCAAGATACGGCCTTAAATACGACGAAATTGCCTATATCGGCGATGACCGCAACGATGCCGCTGTTATCGAAGCTGTTGGCTTTGGCTGCAGCGTGGCAGACGGTATGGCTGTGGCACAGAATGCCGCTGTTTACATCACAAAGGCAAAAGGCGGCGAAGGTGCAATACGCGAAGTTGCCGAACTTATTTTAGCAAATAAAAAATAAGGAGTTTTTCTATGAAAAACTATGTTATTACAAACGAAGTATCCTTGTACCAGGCTTTGCAGCAGATGAATGACCGCAAGGTTAAATTTCTTGTGGTTACAGACAGCGAAAACAAGGTTATCGGCACACTGACAGACGGCGATATCCGCCGCAGTATCCTTAAAAATCAGGACCTTAACCGCAGCGTTGAGGACTGTGTGTGCAGAAATATCACATACCTTAAAGAAAGCGACGGTCTGCCCGAAGCTATCAGTGCCTTCCGTGATGAGCGCTTTGAGTTTCTGCCGGTAATGGACAGCGAAAATCATCTTATCAACATCATCACACGCCGCAATCTTCACGTTCTGCTGCTTAAAGATATTACCTTCAGCACAGATTTTGATTTTTCCAGCCTTGATGACATTATCCTTGAACACGAAATTTTTGCACGCCCCTGGGGTTTTTACAAGACAACTGTTCTCAACGAGATGTTTCAGGGCAAGGTTATCTATGTTTCCCCTAATCAGAAGTTAAGTCTGCAGAGTCACCAGCGCAGAGAAGAATACTGGATGATTGTTAAAGGCGAAGGGCTTATCCAGCTGGGAGACAGCGTGCATCCTGTTCACCCTGGCAGCACATTCTTTATCCCAAAAGGCTGCCGCCACCGCATAAGCAACACCAGCAGCACCGAAACTTTGATTTTTACCGAAGTTCAGCTTGGTGATTACTTTGGCGAAGACGATATCGAAAGATACGAAGATATTTATAACCGAGTATAATAAATTTTGTCATTCTGAGCAGTTTAACTGCACTCAGAATGACATTTTTTATATATCAGCAGCTTTTAGATACCCTTTTTGTTTGTTCCATCGTCTTTTTATTGACTATATATTTTTAAAGGAATATAATTATATATCAGTGAAAAATATTACAGACATCTGCGGAGGTATATATGAAAAAAGTTCTTATGATAAACGGCAGCCCTCACCAGTTTGGCTGCACATACACAGCACTTAAAGAAGTAAGCGACAAGCTTAATACCCACGGCATTGAAACCGATTTTTTATACCTTGGCAAGGATGCAATACACGGCTGCACAGCCTGCGGCAGCTGCTACAAAACAGGCAGCTGTGTGTTTGATGACAAGGTTAACGAAACTTTGGAAAGCCTTGAAAACTATGACGGCGTGGTTATCGGCAGCCCTGTATACTATGCAGGTCCAAACGGCAGTCTGTGTGCATTTCTGGACAGACTGTTCTATGCAAGCCGCGGCCGCTTTGCAAACAAGTTTGCCGCTGCTGTTACAAGCTGCAGACGTATGGGCAACACAGCAGCCCTTGACAGACTCAACAAATATTTTTCCATCAGCAAAATGCACATTGTAGGCAGCCAGTACTGGAACGGTGTTCACGGCAACACACCTGAAGAAGTTAAGCAGGACCTTGAAGGTATGCAGATAATGCGCACACTTGGCGAAAATATGGCATGGCTTATAAAATCCAAGGAAGCAGCACAGCATCACGGCGTGCCCGACCCTATGTATGCCGAAAAGCGCGTTGGCACAAACTTTATAAGATAATTTTAAAAGGAGAAAAAATGTCCAGATTTGGTAAAGACTTATCCGAAGGCAGCGTTTCCAAGCAGCTTATCAGCTTTTCGGTGCCTTTTTTGATTTCCAACCTTGTACAGAGTCTGTACAGCGTTGCAGATATGCTTATTGTTGGTAACTTCAGCGGCACAGCCGCAGTTTCCGGTGTTAACATCGGCAGCCAGATTACCCACGTTTTAACAATGCTTGTTCTCGGTTTCTGCACCGGCGGCACAATTATGGTTTCGCAGTATATGGGCGCCCGTGACGAAGACGGCGTAAAGGAAACCATTTCCACCCTTATCACAGCTTTGCTGGTGGGCGGCCTTGCAATTACCGTTATTATGTTTATCCTTATCGACCCGTCCCTGCGTCTGCTGGAAACACCTGCCGAAAGCTATGGCGAGGCAAAGGATTATCTTACAATCACAATTTTAGGCATTCTGTTTATATTTGCCTACAACGCGTTTTCTGCCATTCTGCGCGGTATGGGCGACAGCAAAAGACCATTCTACTTTGTTTCCATCTCCTGCGTGACAAACATTGTCCTTGACCTTGTTCTTGTTGCAGGTATGGGCATGGGTGCAAAGGGTGCTGCTATTGCAACAGTGTTCTCTCAGGCAGTAAGCGTTGTGCTTTGTATCATCTACCTGCGCAGCCGTGACTTTGTGTTCGATTTCCGCATTTCTTCCTTTAAAATCAACAAAGCATACCTTGCAAAAGTTCTTAAAATCGGTGCTCCTTCTGCAATTCAGAGCGGTGTTACCAGCATAAGCTTTATGTTTATCACCACCCTTGTAAACATCACAGGCGGTGTAAACGCTTCTGCCGCTGTTGGCATTGTTGGCAAATTCAACAGCTTTGCAATTATGCCTGCAAGTGCAATGAGTGCTTCTGTTTCCACAATGTGTGCACAGAACATCGGTGCTGACAAATGGGACCGTGCAATCAAAACCTGCAAAATCGGCACATCCATCGCGTGGGTTATCGGCGTGTGCATCTTTACCGTTGCACAGCTTTTCCCCGGCCAGATTCTTGCTATGTTCGACCGCAACCCGGATATGATTGCATACGGCATTCAGTATATGCGCTCCTTCAGCTTTGACTATATTCTTGTGCCGTTTGTATTCTGTGTAACAAGTCTGTTCACTGGGGCAGGCCACACAAGCTTTGCAATGCTCAGCAATATGATAAGTGCATTGTTCCTGCGCATTCCTGCAGCTTACATATTCTCCACAGTGTTTGGCCTTGGTGTGTTCGGCATCGGTCTTGGCGCACCTACAGCTTCTCTTGGCAGTGTTGTAATTGTGCTTATCTATCTTGCAAGCGGCAGATGGAGAGTTAACAAGGTTATCAAAAGAGACTAACCTTTAAATAAAAAAACAAATGTCATTCTGAAAATTCAGAATGACATTTTTATTTTATAAACTGTTTAAATCTGTATCTCTTTCATAAACTCCTCTATGGGCATATCAAAAAGCTTTGCCAGTGCAAAAAGGTTGGAGGTGCTTGGCTCGGTTGTACCGTTTTCCCATTTTGACACAGCCTGACGGCTTACACCAAGCTGTTCTGCTATATATTCCTGTGTATACCCCTTTGCTTCCCTGTGGGATTTTATAACCTGACCAAGGGACTTTTTAATAACAGGATTGCCTTTTTTGTCGCTGTTAAGATATTTTAAAAGAGCTTTGATAAGCAGCACCGCAATAACAACTACAGCAGCATATCTTATCAGAACTGTAAACAAAATCAAAAATTCCGCTATGCCAATATGTCCAAACATACGCTTTGTCACCTCAAACATACTCACCGAGTATATCCTCCCTGCTTTTATTTTACTTTATTTTATCATATTTCATATTTCAGCACCAGCAACTATTGCGCAACTTTTGGTTGACACAGCCTTTCTGTGCCTTTTTATTGTATTTGGCCATTATAAATGCTATAATAAAATGTAATGTATTTTTAACAATCAATTCAACGAGGTCAATCTATGTTATTCAACTCGGTTCCCTTTATGATATTTCTGCCAATTGCGGCGTTTGTATTTTATGTGATACCGCAGAAGCTGCAGAAAATATATCTGCTGGCAATAAGCTTTTATGTTTACACCTGCTTTGATGTACGGGCAGTGCCTTTTATTGTCATTGCCATTCTGTCCAGCTTTTTTGCCGCAAAGGCAATAGACAGCCGTCAGGGCAAGGCACGAAAAACCGCCCTTATAGCCTGTGTTGTGGTCAATGTGGGCATGCTGTGCTTTTTTAAATACACAAACTTTGTGGCAGACAGCATTGTGGCTGTAGCAAACAGATTTGGCGCAGATATCACCTTTGGCGGTTTCAGCCTTATTGCCGTTACGGGTATAAGCTTTTTCACCTTCCAGAGTGTGGGTTATGTAGCTGACGTTTACCGTGGCAAGCTGAAAGCAGAAGAAAACCTGCTTAACTACAGTTTGTTTATCGCATTTTTCCCACATGTGCTTGCAGGGCCAATCAGCCGCGGCGGCAGTCTTCTGCCACAGATGCAGCAGCCAAAGGCTTTTGACTACAATGGTGTAAAAACCGGTCTGCAGCTTATGGCACTGGGTTTTTTCAAAAAAATTGCAGTGGCGGATATGCTGGCAATGTTTATCGGTGCGGTGCACAACGACCTGACAAGCTATTCTTCCCTTATGCTTATCTTTACAGCCTTTGCCTATTCTGTTCAGCTTTACTGCGATTTTGCAGGCTACAGCGATATTGCAAGAGGCTGTGCAAAGGTGCTTGGCTTTGACATTATCGACAACTTCAACACACCTTATCTTTCCGCAAGTTTCAAGGAACTGTGGAGCCGCTGGCACATCTCCCTTTCCAGCTGGTTTGGCAGTTATGTATACATCTCCCTTGGTGGCAACCGCAAAGGCGAAATGCGCAAATATTTAAACCTTGCCATAGTATTTCTTTTAAGCGGCCTGTGGCACGGCAGTGCGTGGACATTCATTATATGGGGTGCACTCCACGCAGTTTACCGTGTTGGCGAAGAAATTTTCTGCAAAGGCAGAAACAAAGCCGACATATGCGAAACCAAAGGCATTTCTTACTGGCTTAAAACCGCGCTGGTGTTCTGCCTTACAACCTTTGCCTGGATATTCTTCCGCGCAAACACAGTTACCGATGCATTCTACTATGTGACACACCTTGCGGGCAATTTTTCACCTGCTGTATTTATCAGCGATTTGTTCCGCGCTGTCGGTCAGGGCTTTGACCTTACACCAATACTTATTTACGGCTACATTGCATTCTGTGCTTTTGCTGTGGCTGTTACCGTTGGTATGGATTTCTACCGTTACTTTGTGCTTAAAGGCGAATGTCTTACAAAAGCCTTTGCCACAATGAAATGGCCTGTGCGCTATATCTGCTACTATGCCCTTGTAGCGCTTATTATGGCAGGCTTTATTATGCAGAACGGCGGCTACGGCGCATCTGCAAGCTTTATCTACGCAAACTTTTAAAATTCAATAATACCCAAACGTCATTCTGAGGAGTTTTGACTACGAAGAATCTCCCTGTCTGCACAGACAAGCGGCTGACGGAATTGCATCCGTATCGTGAGATTCTTCGCTTTTCTCAGAATGACTTGTTTTTTTGCACATATTTAAAATCACAATTTTTCTGCACTCAAAATATACTATACAAAAAGAAGGTGATATTTTGAGTGCATTTTTATCGGTGGATAATATCCATATGATTTACCAGACCCCAAGGGAAGAAACCGTGGCGGTAAAGGATGTAAGCTTTGATGTTGAAAAAGGCGAATTTGTAAGTCTTGTCGGCCCAAGCGGCTGCGGCAAAAGCACACTGCTTGGCTGTATTGCAGGGCTGCAGCAGGCGCAGAAAGGCAGCATAACCCTTGACGGCAAAGCCATAGACAACAACCGCCACAGCATAGGATATATGCTGCAGAGGGATAATCTGCTGCCCTGGCGCAGTGTATGGCGCAATGTTGTTATTGGCCTTGAAATACAGAAAAAGCTGACAGAAGAAAACACGGAGTATGTAAGCAGCCTGCTTAAAAAATATGATTTGTGGCAGTTCAGAGACAGTTTTCCCAACCGTTTAAGCGGCGGTATGCGTCAGCGCGTGGCACTTATCCGCACCCTTGCACTTAAACCGCAGCTGCTGTTGCTGGACGAAGCCTTCAGCGCACTTGATTATCAGACAAGGGTGAATGTAAGCTGTGACGTGTGGGAAATTCTGCGGCGGGAAAACAAAACCCTTGTAATGGTCACCCACGATATTCCCGAGGCTGTATCAATGTCCGACAGGGTGATTGTGCTGTCAAAGCGGCCTGCCGTGGTGGCAAAAAATGTGGAAATTGATTTTGGTGCAAACCGTCCCAACCCCATACAAGTGCGCAGTCACCCTCTTTTTCAGCAGTACTTCAACACCATATGGAAGGAGCTGGTACAGTGAAAAACAATCTTTCCTACCGCGGGCAGTATCTGCTTGCCGTAAAACGCCGCAGCCGCAGGGTGCTTTGTGCACAGCTTTCCATTGTTGTGCTGTTTGTGGCAGGCTGGGAGTGGCTTGCCCTTGCAGGCTTTGTGGACCCCTTTATCTTTTCTTCCCCGTCACGCATTGCAGATATCACTGTAACAATGGCACAAACCGACCTTGCTTATCATATACTTGTAACAGTGCTGGAAACGGTTATCGGCTTTGCCCTTGGGGTTGTGCTGGGGCTTATTATTGCCACATGGCTGTGGTTCTGCCCCTTTGCAGGCAGTGTGGCGGCACCCTTTCTTGTTGTGCTGCACGCCCTGCCCAAAATTGCCCTTGGGCCTGTTATTATCGTGTGGGCAGGTGCGGGAATGGGCGCCATAATTGTTATGGCTGTGGCAATTTCCCTTATTGTAACGGTACTGGAACTTTCGGGCGGATTTGCCTCAACCGACAGTGCCCTGATTGCCACCATAAAAAGCTTTGGTGCCGATAAAAAACAGATTTTTTTAAAGGTTGTGCTGCCCTGCAATCTTCCTGTGCTGTTCCAGAGTTTAAAGGTCAACATAGGTTTAAGCCTTGTAGGTGTCATCGCAGGGGAATTTCTTGTTTCCAAGGCAGGACTGGGTTATCTTATCGTCTATGCCGGTCAGGTGTTCCGTATGGATATGGTTATGATGAGTGTTATAATTTTAGGCGTAATAGCATTTGTTATGTACCGGCTGGTAGGCATAGCCCGCCAAATTGCAGAAAAGAAAATAAATCACGACAACTAAGGAGATTTATCTATGAAAAAACTTATCTGTATTGTTATGGCGGCTGTGGTTGCTGCTGTGTCAGTTGCCTGCGGCAGCCAGCCGCAGTCGGGCAAGAAACTGGTGCTGAGCGAGGTTACCCACTCCATATTCTATGCACCACAGTATGTGGCAATCAATGAGGGCTACTTTGCCGAAGAAGGTCTGGAAATTGAACTTGTCAATGCAGGTGGTGCCGACAAGGTTATGACCAGCGTGCTGACAGGTGCGGCAGACATAGGCCTTGCAGGGGCAGAAGCCTGTGTATATGTTTATCTGCAGGGCAAAGAAGATTACCCAAAAGTTTTTGCACAGCTTACAAGATGTGACGGCAGTTTTCTTGTAGGCAGAGAAAAGGTGGAAAGCTTTGACTGGCAGTCTCTCAGAGGCAGCACCATTCTGCCGGGGCGCAAAGGCGGCATGCCATATATGACCCTGCTGTACGCCCTCAACAAAAACGGCCTTGAGGTTGGCAAGGATGTGTTCTTTAACGATACAATTCAGTTCAACGCCATGACAGGGGCATTTTTAAGCGGCGAGGGGGATTATGTAACTGTGTTCGAACCATCTGCAACCGACATCGAAATGCAGGAAAAAGGCTTTATTCTGGCCTCTGTTGGCGAGGCAGGGGGCGAAGTGCCCTACACAACTTACTTTGCAAAACAGGGCTATGATGCCGACACTTTGCAGAAATTCACCAACGCCATAGCAAAGGGCCAGCAGTTTGTGGCAGAAAAATCCCCTGCGGAAATTGCCGCAGCTATAGCCCCCTCCTTCCCCGAAACCGACCTTGCCGTTATCGAAAAGGTTGTGCAGAACTACAAGGAGATAGGCGCTTTCAGCCACACACCTGTTATGGAAGAAGCCGCTTTTGACCGCATTATAGACATTGTTAAGAATGCGGGAGAAATACACCCCGATGCAGATGTGCCATTTGAAGCGATTATAGACAACAGCTATGCCGAAGCGGCAAAGCAGTAACTAAATTTAAACAAAACAAAAAGTCATTCTGAAAATTTTCAGAATGACTTTATTATTTTTATATGGTTTTTCTTAATCTGCACCATCAGAGATTGATTTCGCAGTTGTATATGTTAGGATAGCCTTCGCTGAAATCCATTATGCCGTAGCTTGGATTGTATGCAGAAGCTGCCTCGGGTTTTACACTGCCCGGACAGAAGATGTAAAGCCCGTCAAGATATTCGTAGTACTGACGGTGGGTGTGACCGTAAAGTGCAATCTCGGCGCCAAGGTTTATTGCGGTGCGGCGCAGTGCCAGCTTGCTGGTTTTAACATCAAAGCCGTCACCGTGGGTGATAAGCACCCTGTGCCCTTCAAGGTCCAGTATCTTCATACTTTCGGTTTTGTCAAAAAGGTCGCAGTTGCCCTTTACACAGATAAAATTATGGTCCGGGTATTCCAGCTGTGCACGCTGTATATCGCTTAACCCGTCACCCAGAAAGATAACGTTTTTTATATCCTTTTCGGTGTCCAGTATACAGTTGAGCTCGGCGTAAAAACCGTGAACGTCGCTGATTATAAGATATTTCATAGCTTTATCCCCTTAAATTCTGTGCTGCCTTATAAACCTCACTTTTGGAAAATGCAGTCTTTACACAGGCAAGCTTTGCGGCTTCCTTCATCGGAATATTTTCGCTTTCCATAATTTCAATGCATTTGTGTGCAACGTCATCAAGGGTAAGTTCCTTTTCGGCTGTTTCAAAAACACCGCCTGCAACGATAAGCACAAATTCGCCTTTTGGGCTGTTTTCGGTATAAAAATCCAGTGCTTCCCCCACTGTGGTAAGCCATATCTGTTCGTGAAGCTTTGTCAGTTCCCTTGCAATTGTCAGGCTGCGGTCTGCACCGAAATATTCTTTAAAATCCTTAAGTGTGTTAAGCAGCTTGTGGGGTGCTTCGTAAAAAATCATTGTGCGGGTTTCGTTTTTCACCTGTTCCAGATGTTCAAGGCGCTGTTTTTTTGCTGTTGAGAGAAAGCCCTCAAAGCAGAAACGTCCTGTGTTCTGTCCGCTTACCGACAGTGCAGTGATAACCGCACTTGGCCCTGTGATTGGTATAACACGGATGCCGTTGGCGTGTGCCTGTTTAACCAGAATTTCGCCAGGGTCGCTGATGCATGGTGTGCCTGCGTCACTGCACACCGCACAGTTTTCCCCTGCAAGAACACGTCCGATTATATATTCGCCCTTGTCCTTGAGGTTGTGTTCGTAATAGCTTATCATCGGCTTTTTAATGCCCAGATGATTGAGCAGTTTTACGGTAACACGGGTGTCCTCTGCGGCAATAAAGTCCGCCGCTTCAAAAGCCTCGCGCATACGAGGAGTCATATCATTAAGGTTGCCTATCGGTGTGGCAACAACGTAAATTACACCTGCCATAAAGTACCTTTCTGTCTGCAGACACAATGTCTGTATTTTTATATTATTACTTTACAATATACCATTATTTCTGTTTTTTTACAACAAAGCAAATCAATAACTGCACAGCAAAATCCGCAAACAAAAAATGCTCTCCGCAAGGAGAGCATTTATGTATCGATTGATTAAGCTTCGATAGCGCTCATTGGGCAAGAATCTGCACAAGCACCACAGTCGAGGCATGCGCCTTCGTCGATAACGTACTGGCCGTCGCCTTCAGAGATAGCGCCTACTGGACATGTGTCTGCACATGCGCCGCAAGAGATACAAGCATCTGTAATTTTGTATGCCATAATTGTTTCCTCCATATTAAAATAACGTTATTTTAACCATTAAGCCGGTTAAAGCTGAACTTAATATACCACATAAACAAATTTTTATCAAGCCTTTCTGCATCTTTTCACTAATTTTTCTTAGGTTAGCTTGCGCTAATCGCATAAGTATGCATATTTATATATTAAATCTGTCAGAAAAACTTAAATATTTTAATCTGCGTATAAAAAACGGGCAGACCGTATCTGCCCGTAAATTTTTTATTTTTAATCTTCCAGAGCGCGCAGTTCTTTTTCTGCTGCCTGGTCAGCCGCACTGCCTTTTTTGTTAGGATGCACACGTTTGAGCACTGTGATTTCCTTGAGGCTGAATTCTTTTGGCAGGCCGTCGCGGTTTTTGTCCAGACGCACTTTAAGCATACCTTTAAGCAGGTTTACTTCGGCAACAACACCGTTGCCTTCGCCTGTTTTTACAACACTGCCCACACCCGGTGTGATGCTGTTGAGATATTCGTATGCCGGCTGTTCGTAGCTTAAACAGCACATAAGTCTGCCGCAGCTGCCGCTGATTTTGCTTGGGTTAAGGCTTAAGCCCTGTTCCTTTGCCATTTTAATGCTTACCGGTGTAAAGTCGGAAAGGAAACCGCTGCAGCAGAACTGTCTGCCGCACACACCTATGCCGCCCATCATTTTGCTTTCGTCACGCACGCCAATCTGGCGCAGTTCGATACGGGTACGGAACACCTGTGCAAGCTCCTTTACCAGTTCGCGGAAGTCCACTCTGCCGTCGGCTGTAAAGTAAAACAGCACCTTGCTGCGGTCAAATGTATATTCAACATCGATAAGTTTCATCTCAAGGCCGTGTTTTGCAATCTTTTCAAGACAGATGTCAAATGCCTTTTTTTCGTCCCTGCGGTTCTGCTGCATCTTTTCCACATCCTGTGGGGAAGCAATGCGTGTAACCTCTTTGAGAGGACGGATAATCTTGTCCGGGCTTTCCTCGTGCACACCCTGCACACAAAGACCGCACTCAAGACCGCGGGCTGTGTCCACGATAACATGGTCACCCTTTTTTATATCAAAATCCTTAGGGTCAAAGAAATAAACCTTGCCCCCTGTTTTAAAACGGATACCTACAACTTTTGTCATATATTCTCCTGCATGAATTTATTTTAACTTACAGTAAATTTTATACTAAAATCAACTTTAAGTATTTTTTTATTTGATTTTCATACCGTTCTTCTGCTGCCCAAGGCAGTACCGTCTCACGGCATAATTTATTTTTTAACCGAAATAATAAAGTTCTGCATTACAAGCCCAAGGTTTGCGTTGCGTTCCATTGCGTTTTTTGCCTCGGTTACGGCATTGAGCACATTTACACTGTTGGGCGAAAGGTTGCTGTCGCACAGATACTCTGTATCCTTTAAAAAAAGTGTAAAGTCCTCTTTCTTTTTATTGAATGCAAACAGCAGCTTTGCAAGTTCGTACCTGTCGCCGCTCTGTATGCTTTTCTGTGCTGCAAGGGCTTTTTGCAGAATTTCAAACCTTTTTGGGTTTTCCAGCGCCGCCTTTACCATGCCTATATTGCCGCCGTAAATTTTTATAAGCTCGTCCTTTCCGTCGCTGTTTACATTGGCAAAATACTCTCTGCATTCTGCCTCTGTGGGCTGCACAAGGCTGTAAGTCTGACAGCGGGAACGTATGGTGGAAAGGATTCTTGACGTATCTGTGGTGGTGAGGATATAGGTTATATCGTCCTTTGGTTCCTCAAGGTTTTTAAGCAGGGCATTTGCGGAGGACAGGTTGAAGTTTTCGCAGTTTTCGATGATAACAACCCTTTTTTCGCCCCCAAGGGAAGAAAAGTTTACATTGTCGTTTATTGCACGGACACTGTCCACCTTTATCTGTCCCGAAGCACCGCTGCCGCGTACAGTCTGCACCTGCCCGTGGGCATCTTCTTCTATAAGGCGCATACCGTCACGGTCTGCCCCTATTATGTCTGCTGCAAGCAGCTTTGCAAAGTGGTTTGCACCGCAGCCCTCTTTTGCAAAAATAAGCACAGCATGACTGAGCCTTGAGGATTTTATTTTTTCCTCCAGGCTCAGACGGATATTTTTATTACCTGTAAAGCTGTTTATAAACATTATGCTTTTTCAAATCTGTCAACATCAAGCACAAAGATTGTTGCGCCGCCAACAGTAACTTCCAGCGGGAAGGATGTTGTAACACCAATGCCGTATGTAGCTGTGGAAGGAACAATTTCTTTTCTCTGTTTTGAGTGTTCCTTGATAATTTCGATTGCGTGGTCAACCTTTTCGTCTTCTGTACCGATGATAAGGGTAACGTTGCCGCTCATAAGAAAGCCGCCCTGTGTTGCAAGCTTTGTAACGGAATATTTTTCCTTTGTAAGGGAATGGGATACTTCCTGAGCATCTTCTTTATTGATAATAGCCAGAATAAGTTTCATAAAACTTACCTCCTTTGCTGTAATAGTCATCTTAGGGCACAGACCCTTTGTATTATTATATTACCACTTTTATGGCATAATTTCCATAAAAATTTGTGTTAATTTGCTGCGAATTCGTCTATGAGATGCTGTTTTATAGGCAGCACTGCACTCTGTGCCATGGACAGGCATCTCACACCTTTTTCTATGTAAAGCTTTGCACATTCAAAATCTGCTGCACTTTCGCCGCACACGCTTACCTTGATATCGTATTCCAGTGCATTCTGCACAACCATCTCCACCAGTTTGACAACTGCAGGGTGGTGCGGGGCAAAGTATCTTGCCGCATTTGTGTTAAGCCTGTCGGTTGCCATAACATACTGTGTAAGGTCATTGGTGCCTATGGAGAAGAATGTAACATACTTTGCCAGCACATCACTCATCAGTGCTGCCGCAGGAGTTTCTATCATAATGCCCCAGTTTATGCGGTCGCGGGCTATTATGCCCTCTGCCAGCAGACGTTCTTTAACATTTTCCACCATTGTAAAATAGTCGGTTACGTCACTTTCCACCGTTACCATAGGCAACATTACATTCACCCTGCCGCAGCGGTCTGCCGCAACAAGCAAAGCCTCTATCTGTGTTTCAAAAATTTCTTTCTGTGTATACATCAGACGCACACCGCGCATACCCAGCGCAGGGTTAGGTTCTTTTTCCAGCTGCAGGCGTTCCAGCGGTTTGTCTGCGCCGATGTCAAAGGTGCGTATTGTAATCTCCCTGCCGCCTGCCGCACGGATACATTCGCTGTAAAAGCGTATCTGACTTGCAAGGGACAAATCGTACACCGTGCTCATAAACAGAATTTCACTGCGCACAAGACCTATGCCCTGTGCCCCGTTGTTGACTGCAAACACAATGTCCTTAGGGTCGTTGCAGTTGGCAAATATCTGTATTTCTTCACCGTTTGGTGCATAAAGCTTTGTTTCCTTAACCTTGTTAAGCATCACGCTGTCCCGCTGGCCAAGCTTCATTCTGTGACGGAACAAAGCTACTGTTGCATCGTTAGGCACCACAAAAATTTCGCCTGTGTAGCCGTCCAGTGCAACCATGCGGGAATCGTTGAGCGGATTTAAAATTTCGCTGTCCACACCGCATACCGACGGAATGCCCATTGTGCGGGCAATGATGTTTGCGTGGTCGTGATAGGAACCGCCTGCCGTGATAAAGCCCATAACATACTGACGGTCGATGGAGGCAAGGTCGCTTGGCAGAATTTCGTCCGCCACCACAACGCAGGGTTCGGTAAGTTTAAAACGTTCGCGGCTTTTGCCGTCCAGAATATCTATAACCCTTGTAAGTGCATCGCGGATATCGCTGGTGCGCATGGAAAGGTAGCCGTCATTTATCGCCTTGATTCTTGCACAGTAATCTTCCATTGCAATTTCAACAGAGTGTGCCGCACCGTATTTTTCTTCTATCTTCTGATAAATCATATTTTTCAGGCCGTTGTCATCCAGCATCATAACCTGAAAATTAAGTATATCCGCGTGTTCACCCTGGGTGTTTTCCATAAGGGTTTTAATCTCGTCCTTGGCAAGTATCAGCGCAGCATCAAACAGGGCTTTTTCACGGTGCGGTGCAAGAACCACACGTTTGAAGCCCGCTATACGCCGGTTTACTATTTTGATTTTTGCCAGATTGAGACCGCCCGAAGCGGGAGTACCTACAAACTTAACCATCTGTACCTCCGTTTGTTTTGTTTTTCCTTTGGCGCAGGCTGTGTGCCTTTGCCGCAGATTTACAGATTTTCCAGCACCGATTTAAGCAGCGCCAGATAAATGTTTTTTATGTCCTTTTCGCTGATTTTGTCCAGCAGTTTTTTTACAGTTTTTTCTTCGCTTATCCGCTCGAAAACACCGGAATACTGTGTTTTTGGCGCCGCCTTTATAAGCTGCGGCAGGTTTTCAAGGGTGTATACCTCGCCCTCGTAAATGCCTGCTGCCTCCATTGCCCCCTCCAGCACTGCAAGAAATTTATCCTCCAGCGTTTTTGGATTTTTGCGTTCCACACGGTTGTACACCTCTGCCGCCAGCATAACCGTTGGGTGGCGGTCATACAGCGACTGGCATTTTTCCATAAGCCGCATACCGAACGCAGTGTACATTCTGTCCAGTTCGCCTTTTTTAAAGGCATAGGCTTTGCCGTCCAGTTTATCAAAAGCTTTATAGGCATCAAGATATCCCAGATCCATATTGCGCTTTGCGGTTTTTGGGTTGAACTCAAGTATATTTCCCAGGTCGTGCCAGGAAGAAATATGTGTCACCTTTATGTGGGAATATTCCTTGTCCAGCTTTCGTGCAGGGCCAAGGCCTTCAAGGTCCACCGCCACAATTTCATCTGCACCCATACGGGCCGCAAGGTTAAGTGGCATATTGTCGTAAAAACCGCCGTCGATATACTTTTCGCCGTCTATGGTGCGCGGACGGAGAAAAGGTGTAAATGCGCTGGAAGCCAGCATATAATCCACAAGTCTGCCCTGTGGAATTTCATCTATTGTAAGTTCCAGCGGTTTGCGGGTGTCGGCATTCACTGTTACAAGACCGTAACGGCATTTTGATGCACGCACCTCATCTTCGCTTACAAAGCGTACTATCATATCTTCCAGCGGTGCAAGGCTTACGCCGCCTTTGGTTGCAAAGTCCTTTACAAAATCCACCGTCTCTTTTGATACGATTTTTTCGGGAAATTCCATAACATTTCTGTCGCCTATGGAAAGCCACATGGATTTTGCAATGTCAAATTCGTCCAGTGCCACCAAAGTGCCGTTAAGGCTGCCCACCGATGTGCCTGTTACTATATCAAATTTATATCCCATTTCAATAAGAGCCTGCCACGCGCCAACCTGATAAGCTCCGCGCGCACCGCCCCCTGCCAGTACCAATGCTTTTGGCATATACACTCCTCCTTTGAGTTTGCACAGCAATGTATATTAAAAACAAGTGATAATGATGTGTTGCGTGATGTATTTGTCCACTTTATACTATGTTGTATTTTGTTCGGATATACTTTTTTTAAACATATTCTGCCATAAAAAGCAAAATATATCCCCATTTTTATTCTATCACACACAAAGCTATCTATCAATAAAAGTTTATATCAAAATTCACTTTGTTTTATATATCCCTGCACGCAAAAAACTGCCATTCTCTTCTGGTAAAGGAATGACAGTTTTGTTTTGACATTATTATGCAGTTTTACCGGTTTTCGCTCTGCTGCAGCTTTTTGAAGAACTTGTCCTGCTCGTCTTCTTCCCACTGGCTTGTGTAGAGATGCCAGTAGGCACCGCCCTTGCGCAAAAGTTCACGGTGTGTGCCCATCTCGACAATTTTGCCCTCGTCAACAAGAATTATTATGTCGGCATTTTTGACGGTTGACAACCTGTGGGCAATTATAAAGCTGGTTCTGTCCTTCAGCAGGTCGGCGGTCATTGCGTTAATCAGCTGTTCGGTTTTGGTGTCAACAGAGCTTGTTGCCTCGTCCATAACCATAATTCTGCCGTCGGCAAGAATTGCCCTTGCAATGCTGATAAGCTGCTTCTGCCCTGTGGACAGCTTGTCGCCCCCCTGACCGATATCGGTGTTGTAGCCCTCGGGCAGTTTTTCGATAAACTCGTGGGCCTGCGCACGTTTTGCAGCCTCCACCACCTGTTCCATTGTGGCATCAGGCTTTGCATATTTAATATTTTCCAGCACAGTACCGCTGAAAAGATGCGGCGACTGCAGCACATAGCCAAGCTGGCTTTCCAGCCACAGCAGACTGCGGTTGCGGTAATCGATGCCGTCAATTAAAATTCTGCCCTTTGTCGGTTCAAAAAAGCGGCACACAAGGTTTACAAGTGTGGATTTGCCCGCCCCCGTTGCGCCAACTATGGCAACGCAGGTGCCGGCCTTTATTTTGAGGTTAAAGTTTTCCAGCACATACTTGTCGCTGTCGGGATATTTAAAGCTGACATCGCAGAACTCGATATCGCCTTTGATTTTTTCCCAGTTCTGCGGCTGCGAATTGTAGATATCGCCGTAGACATTTTTCACCTTTTCGCTGTCGTCAACCGCGATTGGCGCTTCCATAAGATGGTTTACCCTTTCCACATTTGCCTGCAGAGACACAGTGTTGTTAAGACACTGGCACAGGCTGTCGATAGGGCCAAGAATGGAGAATGTATAGCTGATAAACACTGCAAGGGTGCCCACATCAAGGGACATCTGTTCCACCATAGGCACGCTTACACTTACAACAAGGGCAACACACATAGATGCAATTGCCGCAATTATCGGCATAAAGGTGCGTTCAAGGTTGCGCACCTTCATTGTCTTGTACTGCATCTGACGGTTGACATCGCTGAACTCGTCCATAACAAGCTGTTCGGAGGAAAGGCTTTTTACCGTCTGTGCCCCTGTGATGTATTCGTTGTAGGCGGCGGTGATTTTGCTGTTCTGTTTTCTTGCCGCACGGTTGAGCACGATAAGACGGCGCTGCACATAGGCGGTGATAACGCAAAGCACCAGCACAACAGCAGTAACCATAAGCCCCAGCTTTACATCCAGCACAATCATGTTTACAAGGATAAACAGCAGGTATGAACTCTGGAACACTATCATGGCAAGTCGCCACGAGAACATACCGCCCATACTGTTGGTATCGTTCATAACACGGGCAAGGATAAAGCCTACCGGTGTCACATTGAAATAGTCAATGGACAGTTCCTGAATATGCTTATACAGCTTGTAGCGCATATCACGGCCAACGCCCATTTCGATAACGATGGCTTTCTGCGAATAAACCACCGAGCCCCAGCCCTGCACAACGGCAAGGATTATAAACACAATGGTAAACAGCACAAGGCCGTCGGTGGTGCGCAGTTCGATAAAGTTGTTGATGGCATACTTTGTCATAAGCGGAAAAAACGCATCGAAAAACGCGGTAAACACACAGGTGAACATAAGCCATGCCAGTTCTTTTTTGTAGGGTTTTAAAAACGGAAAAATCTTTTTCCATTCCTCTATATTGAATTTATCGGCTAAAGCGTGTTCGTCATACATTGTCTTCACCTGCCTCTGCCTGGGTTTTTTCTATAATATCCTGCTGGATTTTTACAATTTCGCGGTAGATGCCTTCCACTTTGCACAGTTCTTCGTGGCTGCCCTGCTGCACAATGCGGCCTCTGTCCAGCACAAAGATATTGTCTGACTGCATAAGGGTGTTTACCCTCTGGCCGATAATAATGCAGGTTGTGTCCTTTGTATACTGTGCAAGGTTTGCGCGTATAGCCCTGTCGGTAACGGCGTCAACGGCAGAAAGGCTGTCGTCAAACATAAGCACCTGTGCGCCTGTGTAGATTGTGCGGGCAATTGCCACGCGCTGTTTCTGCCCGCCCGAAAGAGTTACACCCCTTTCGCCCACGATAGTGTCGTATCCGTCACGGAAGTTCATTATGCTGTTGTGGACACAGGCAATTTTTGCGGAATATTCCACCTTTTCGCTGTCAGCTGTTCTGTCGGTAATTGCAATGTTTTCGCGGATTGTTTTGCTGAAAAGAAAAGGTTCCTGCATAACAAGGGACATATTGCGGCGCAGCTGTTTAAGATTGATGTCATTTATGTCAACGCCGTCAATGGTTATTCTGCCGCTCTGCGGTGTGTAAAAACGGCAAAGCAGAGCCAGCATAACGCTTTTGCCGCTGCCTGATGCACCAAGCACCGCAACGGTCTGCCCTTTTTTTATTGTCAGGGACAGTCCGTCAAATATAACGTGCTTGTCAAAGGCAAAATGCACATCTTCAAAAACAATTTCCTTTTCAAAGCTGAACGGCACACCGCTTTCGTAGTCTTCCAGCGGTGCATCGGTAATTTCGGCAATACGGCCAAGGGCAACGGTTGCTTTGGAAAGGTCGCCGATAATTCTGCCAAGGGAACGGATAGGCCAGCTGAGCATACCGTTGAACGCCATAAAGGACACCATATCACCTGTGGTAACTTCGCCTTTAACGGCAAAAAATGTACTTGCACACAGCACAAGTATAACCTGAAAAACAGTAAGGATATCTCCCCCTGCCCAGAAAACGGCAAGCAGGTCGCCCACCTTTACCCAGCGGTCGGTAAACTCCTGATTCTGCACGCGGAAACGTTCAAGCTCCCATTTTTGTCTGCCAAAGGCACGCACAACCCTTGGTGCAGAAAGGTTTTCCTGTGCCATTGCCTGCAGGTACCCTTCTGCCTCATCGGCATAGGTAAATTCCTTTGCAATTTTTTTGTTGAATGCCACCGAAAAGATGCTGATGGCAGGCACGCTGATAAAGCTTATCCACGCCAGCTTTGCGCTTATGCCAAACATAAACCAGTAGGCAATTGCTATCTTTGCCGCAACGCGTACAAGCTGGGTAAATTCCACCACAAAGTTGCGCACAAGGTCGATATCGGAGGAACAGCGCTGGATAATATCCCCTGTTCTCACCGACTTGTGATATCCGAAAGATGCCATCTGCAGATGGTCAAATATACTCTGGCGCATATTGTAGCCCAGATTTTCGCCAAGGTTGTGGCTGGCATAAAGGCGGCCCATTTCGCACAGGGCAGTAAGTATTGCCACAAGGGCAAACACACCTATAAGCACATAGAGATGCTGCTGCAGAAAACTTCTGCCGCCTGCCTTTTCTATAAAATCAATAACAGCCTCGGGCAGGTCAAAAGGGGCAGCGCCGATAACGCTGTCCACCGTTACACCTATAAGCTTTGGACCAAGAAACTCGAAAAATGCGCCGAAAACAATAAACACCGCCGCCATTCCGATAAGGTACCAGCTGCCCTTAAGCTGTTTTAAAAGATATTTAAAGCTTCTTTTTTTCTCTGACATATAAACCTCTTAAAAAGATTGTATCTGCTGTTTATAATATATTAACATATAAATTGACCAAAACAAATATATATGCTAAAATAAATTGATTATAATGAATAGTTATGTTC
Source organism: Oscillospiraceae bacterium (assembly GCA_017505635.1). Lineage (GTDB taxonomy): Bacteria > Bacillota > Clostridia > Oscillospirales > Ruminococcaceae > RGIG3102. The sequence continues at coordinate 64,744 of JAFVOU010000031.1, forward strand.
AGATTTATATAAATTTTTTCAAGAAAGGCATTGTTATGGGAAGTATTCAGATTTTTATTCCTTCTCTTAATCCTGACAACAAGCTGCTTGGCGTTGTTGATGCACTGGTTGAACAGACTCAGTTTGACATTGTTGTGCTGGACGACGGCAGTGACGATGCACACCGCCCGATTTTTGACCTTGTCAGACAGAAACCCCGCTGCACAGTGCTGCGCCACCATGTAAACCTTGGCAAAGGCCGTGCCCTCAAGGACGGTTTCAACTATATTTTAAACACATATCCCGACTCCATAGGTGTTGTTACCGTTGACGGCGACGGTCAGCACGCAACCAAGGATATTATAAACTGTGCCGCCGCACTTATGGCACAGCCGGAAAGCCTTGTCCTTGGCAGCCGCGACTTTGACCAGAGCAACGTGCCTGCAAAAAGCGAACTTGGCAACAAGATTACACGCAAGACAATGAAACTGCTGTGCGGCATTGATATTCCGGACACACAGACAGGTCTGCGCGGTATCAGCCGTGATTTTATGAAAATCCTTATGAACACAGCAGGGGAACGTTTTGAGTTCGAAACAAATATGCTGCTGGCTGCAAAGGAATGCAGTATTCCTTTCAATATTGTACTTATCGACACAGTTTACATCGACGATAACGCAACAAGCCATTTCCACCCAATCAGGGACAGCATAAAAATCTACTCCATATTTGCAAAATTTCTGTTCGCCTCCCTGTCAAGCAGTCTTATTGACATTCTGATGTTCACAATATTTGTGGCAATGCTGCGCGGTGTTTCCCCTGCATACTACATCTATATTGCAACTGCCCTTGCAAGGGTTATCAGTGCTGTTTACAACTTCAATATGAACAAGCACACCGTGTTCCGCAACAAGGATAAGGACAAATGGATTGCTGTGCGCTACTTCAGCCTTTGCGTTGTGCAGGCGGCAGTTTCCGCACTTTGTGTAAAAGGTCTGTACACCGTTATGGCAGCACACCTTATCGGTTTCGGCAACGAAAGCATTATCAAAATTGTGGTTGACACAATCCTGTTCTTTATCAGCTTTGGCATTCAGAGAGAATGGGTTTTCAAAAAAAGCAAAAAATCCTAATTCAGTCAACTGCGGGCTTTTGATATTCAAAAGCCCGTTTGCTTTATTCTTATCAGCCCAGGAGTTATTATGACGGTTGAAAAAATTTTCTCCCTTATCCTGCCCTGTCTGTCAATGTGGGGCTATGTCCACCTGCTGTGCGGCAGCATAAAAGCCGAATTTGCCATTGCGGTTACACTTGCATTTATCGGCAGCGCAACCTTTCTTGCAGGTATTGCAGGTGTTATGCCTCTTGCGGTGGATGCAATCATTTATCTTGGCATTGCCTGCCTTGTCATCGCCCTGTTCAAACGTATAAGCCTTAAAAAGGTTATCACACCAGGCACTGTATTTTTTGCAGTTATGATGTGTGTGTTCTGCTATCTGCTTTACGGCGCATATTTTGTGGAACAGGACAACTTTACCCACTGGGCATTTGTAAGCAAACTGCTTATCAACAACGACCGCTTTCCGCTGGCAAGCGACCCTAACGTGTGGTTTCCGTCCTATCCGCTGGGCAGTGCTTCCTTTATCTACTTTTTCTGCAAAGCTTTTGGCGCAGACAGCGAATGGTTCCAGATGCTTATGCAGGCAATGCTTATGACAGGTATGGGCACCGCTGTATTTGCCTTTGCAAAAAATATAAAGGGCTATATCCTTTCCGCAGTTTATGTAATAATTCTGCTTTGCAGCAATATCGGTTTTAACGAACTGCTTGTGGACACTCTGCTTGCCATGATTGGCTTTGGCGGCATTGCATTCTGTGTATACTACCGCAACGACCTTAAACACAAGGTTTGGTACACAATACCTTATATGGTGCTGCTTATGGCAGTAAAAAACAGCGGGCTGTTCTTTGCCGCTGTAATGATTGTGTACTGCCTTGTATATATCATAAAAAACAAAAACGGCTTTGGTGCATTTGCCTCTCTTGCCATAAGTGCCGCAGCTCCCTTTGCCTCACTTAAACTGTGGCAGAACCACGTCAGACTGGAATTTGAAGGCGGCCTGCTGTCCAAACACTCCATGAGTATAGAAAACCTTGAAAAGGTTTTTGGTGAAAAAACTCCCGAAGATATAAAAAACATTGTTATCGCCTTTAAGGATGCAATGCTGTCCCTGTCAAACCCTGTGCTGTGGATGCTGATTTTTATCCTTGCCGTTGTGCTTGTAAACAGATTTGCACTTAAAGAACAGGATAAATTCTTTAACGGCACCGCAATCTTTGCAGTTGCGACCTACCTTGCCTATCAGCTTGGTCAGCTGGGTATGTATCTTTTCAATATGCCAACCGCTGCAGCCCTTGGGCTTGAATGCTACGACCGCTACACCGCAACAGTGCTTATCTGTGTATGCGGCATTGTATGCTGCGGTGTGCTTGGTTCGCCTCTCTTTGACAAGGCAGAAACAAAGGTGAAAAACTGCGCCGCACTGTACGGCGTGTGTGCAGTGATTATGCTGCAGTGCCTGCACCCTAACCTGCACTACTATTCCCGTCAGGTTATCCCGCCCGAACGCAACCGTGCAATAAACAATATGCTTATCGAGGAATACAACATTCCCCTTAATTCGGGCTATATCATCATTTTTGATGACGAATGCGAGGAATGGGTGCGCGAAACCTATTTCTACGAGGCAAAATACATCTTCGGCAACAACGCAAAGGTTCGCTTTTTAAGGGATGTAAAGGCCGACGAAAGCCTGTTCAGCAAATATCCGTGGGTTATTATGTTCCACCAGACCGAACCGATTGTGGAATATCTTGAAAGCCGTTACGGCCCCGACCTGCCAAGGGTTATCTACACACCGGATTATCCCCTTGTTTCACAATAAAAATTACGGCACCCGTTTATCCTTAAACGGGTGTTTTTTATAGCAAAAAAAGACTGCTTTACCATTGTGCGGTAAAACAGTCTTTTGTTTTTAAAGCATTTTCTTTCTTTCGATTGGTGTGGAAAGAATAATCTGTGTGCTTGTGCGGCCCATCTTCTGGAACTTGATGATAAGGCGTTCAAGGTCACCGATTTCCTTTGCATCCACCTTTACAAGATAGCTGTAGTCACCTGTAACGTGGTAGCATTCCACAACCATAGGTTCCTGGTCAACCAGTTCAAGCAGATTTTCGCGGTCCTGCGGTGAAATGGAAACGTTGATGATTGCATGCACTGTGCGGCCGATTTTTTTTGGGTTTACAATTGCAGTGTAGCCCTCAATAATGCCTTCCTTTTCCATTCTTTTGATTCTTTCGCTTACTGCAGGTGCTGTAAGAGAAATTGTCTGTGTAATTTCCTTTACAGTAATTCTGCCGTTATCCTGCAAAAGATCCAGAATCTTTTTATCGATACTATCCATAAAATCCCCTCCATTTTTATGTTTTAGTTTTAAAAGGATATTTGCTGTGTTTATTATGGAATTTTAAAATGTACAACGGTTTATTTTTTAACAATTATACCCCTGTTTTTTAATTTTGTAAAGATTGTTTGATAAATTTACACCCATTTATTATTTAAAAACGGAAGATTTCACATTTTTTATTTATTTGTATGCTGCTGGTTTTTATATTTTTCAAAATGGTAGGCAAGTTTTCTGTCCACAATGCCCTTTACCACAATGCCCTCGGCAGCATATTCCTCGCTGTGCACCACGCCGTTTTCACGGATGATGTTTATAAGGCCTGTCTGTGCATAAGGCAGTGTGATATCCAGTGTTTCCATACGTCCCGACAGTTTTTCGTCGATAGCCGCCATAAGGTTTTCCATGCCGAAACCGCTTTTTGCCGAAACACGGATGCCGTTTTCCATAAGAAAACTTTCGTGAGGCTTGTCGCACTTGTTGTAAACGGTGATGATTTTTTCCCTGTCAACACCGATTTCGTCCAGAACTTCCCTTGTAACCTGCAGCTGAATGTCCCTTTCTGCACTTGAAATATCGCAAACATTGAGAACTATATCAGCATACTTTGCCTGCTTGAGTGTGGATTTGAAAGCCTCCACCAGCTTGTGAGGCAGACGGGATACAAAGCCTACCGTGTCAACAAGGATTGCACTCTGACCGCTTGGCAGAACAAACTTGCGGGAAGTAGGGTCCAGTGTAGCAAACAGCATGTCCTTTTCAAAAATCTCGCTGTCTGTTATATGGTTAAGCAGGCTGGACTTGCCCACATTGGTATAGCCCGTAAGCGCCACCACAGGGATATCGTTTTTCTGACGTTTTTCACTTAAAATGTCGCGGCGTTTTTCCACCTGTTCCAGCTTTTCCCTGATAAGTGCTATGCGCTGGTTGATGTGACGGCGGTCGTATTCCAGCTTGGTTTCACCTGCACCGCGTCGTGCACCGCCGCCGCCTGCACCGCCGCCGCCCTGACGTGACAGGCTTGTGCCCATACCGCTTAAACGCGGCAGCTTGTATTTGAGCAGTGCAAGTTCTGTCTGCAGTTTGCCCTCGCTGGTGGTTGCACGTCTGGAGAATATTTCCAGAATAAGCATTGTGCGGTCGATAACCTCCAGCTCAAGATAATCGGAAATATTCTTTATCTGGCTGCCTGTAAGCTCGGTGTCCACCACCACAAGCTCCACATCGTTGAAGCTGCAAAGGTCCTTTATCTCCGCCATTTTGCCTTCGCCGAAATAGTATTTCTTTTCGGGGTTGTCCTTTTTCTGCACAACCTGGCATACCACCTGCAGTTCCCCTGCCTCGCAAAGGCTTTCCAGCTCGCTCATAGAATTGTCGATATCATATTCGCCGCAGTCCACACCTGCAATAAGTGTGCGGGTAAGTTTGATTTCGCCGTTATTTTCCATAATATTGCTCATTTAACTCTCCATAATATATGTTTATAATACATTTATCTTTAAATTTTCACATATCTGTGCTAAAATCAGTCCATAAATACCAAAGGAGGTACCATTTATGTTTTGTCCAAGATGCGGCAGAGCCGTTAATGCCGAAGCAAATTTCTGCGGCGGTTGCGGATTGTCCAGAGTTGAAATAGAAAAATATCTTACTAAAACAGCACCACAGCAGGAAGCACCAAAAGCAGAACCTGCTCCACAGCCGGAACAGCCGGAGACTGAAATCCCTAAGGTTGAAATTCCTCAATATGATGTGCCGCCGGCAGAAACTGTGTTTGCCGAAACTGAACCTGCAAAAAGCGAGGAACCTTCCTTTGCACAGTCAGAGGCAGAAAAAGAAAAACAGTCAGCATATGCAGACAACAACTGCACATACGCATATTCCTACAAAAAATCCGAAACCGCTGCTCCACAGGCTGACAGCACAGCATTCGGTTCATCAGATGCAGCATTTCACGCTGCACAGACACAGCCACAGGCCGAAGCACCTTTGTCCACAGTGGACTATATCTGGATGTTTGTTATAAGCAGTCTGCCTGTAATAGGCCTTATATACATTATATATCTTGCTGTGCAGAATAATAACATAAACAAGCGTTCTTTCGCAAGAGCTATGCTTGTTATGACACTGTTCGCCTTTGTTATTTCACTTGTATTTGTAGTAGGCGTTGTTGCAGCAGGGCTTTTAGGTTAAAATCAAAAACAGCACAACAGAAAAAGCGGATTTTTTGCAAAAACGGGACGGCATACACCGTCCCGTTAATTTTTTATTCTTTCACTTCAAATTTATAGCCTACACCCCATACTGTTTTGAGGGACCAGTTTTCGCTTACACCTTCAAGCTTTTCGCGCAGACGTTTGATGTGCACGTCTATTGTGCGGCTGTCGCCGTAATATTCAAAGCCCCACACTTCGTCAAGCAGTGCATCGCGTGTAAACACCTTATTGTAGTTTTTTGCAAGGTAGTAAAGCAGTTCCATTTCTTTTGGCGGTGTGTCCACAACTTCGCCTTTTACCTTGAGTTCGTATTTTGTAATGTTGATAACAAGGTCTTCAAAAACAAGTTCACCCTCGTTTGCATCACTTTTTGCAGCTGTTGTTCTGCCTGTGCGGCGCAGAACAGCCTTGATGCGTGCCACAACCTCTTTTGTGTCAAAAGGTTTTACAATATAGTCGTCTGCACCAAGCTCCAGCCCCAGCACCTTGTCAAAGGTTTCGCCCTTTGCTGTAAGCATAATGATAGGTGTTTCCTTTTTTGCACGGATGCGGCGGCATGCCTCCCAGCCGTCCACACGGGGCATCATAACATCCAGCAGCACAAGGTCTATATCCATCTCTGCATGCATATTCACCGCTGTTTCGCCGTCGTGGGCAAGATATGTTTCATAGCCCTCCTTTTCCAGATAAAGGCGCAGCAGTTCGCAGATGTTGCGGTCGTCATCGACAATAAGAATTCTTTCTCTGTCCATATTTAAACCTCCTTTGGAGTCTGTTTTTTTACATATATAGTTATTGTACCACACAATTGTGAACAATTAAAGCAAATAATGGCAGTAACGCAAAATTTGCGATAATTAAGTTTAAGCCCTTACATTGACACAAACACTTATACTCATTTGCTTATTATATTATAAATATTTATTATTAGAGGATATGCGCCATAAATGGTAAAATATGTAACAGTATGTTAAGTTAATAACAAACATACCCGAAAATTCAACCCTAACACACAATTAAAGGAGAAAAAGATTATGTCATTTATGGAATCCCGTCGTGATTTTCTTGGAAAATCCGCAATTCTTCTCGGTTCCGCAGCTGTTCTTGGTGTAACAGGCTGTGCAAAACAGAACGAAGCTGCAGCTATGGCTCAGCCGGAAATCCCAGCACATCCATTCCCATGCTGCGAATTTGACCTTGACCTTGCAGAAAAAACAGGTTACGAAGGTTATTTTGAAAACGGCTGCTGCTACGGTGTAGCAAAAGCTCTTCTTACACAGCTTGCTGACAAAGTTGGCTACCCATTCACAGTTATCCCAGCAGAAATGTTTGCTAACGGTAAAGAAGGTTACCAGGCAGGCTCCCTCTGTGGTGCTATGGGCGGTGCTCTTGGCGTAATCGGTCTTTTGCTTCCACCAGACGAAGCAAGAGCTCTTACAAAAGAACTCAACGCTTGGTACACAAGCACAGCACTTCCAATCTACAATGGTGCACCGGAAAACAAAGCTGCAAACACAACAATCTCTGCAACAATCAACTGCTCCGACTCCGTAACAAAATTTATGGCTGCTAACGGCATCACAGAAATGAAAGACCCAGTTCGTCGTGAACGTTGCGGCGGCGTTACAGGTGACGTTGCAAGAAAAACAGCTGAACTTCTTAATGTTCACTTTGGTTACATGGCTGCTCCAGCACCAGTTGCTCCAGCAGAACCAGAACTCGGTCCAGACGAATACATTGGCGTTTCCAACGGTTTCGGCGGCGAAATGAAGGTTAAAGTAACAATGGCAGGCGATCAGATTGCTAAAATCGACATCCTCAGCCACAGCGAAACAGCAGGTATCTCTGACCCAGCATTCGCTTCCATCCCAGAAGCAATCATTGCTGCTCAGTCTGCAGAAGTTGATGCTGTAGCAAATGCAACAGTTTCTTCCAAAGCTATTATGGCTGCAGTTGCTGACGCTCTTGCACAGGTTAAATAATTTTAGTTTGTCGTAAAGTTAAACCTTTTAACAGATAAACTTCCGCGACAATTCAGCCGCCTGCCGTGGAAAATGCTTTTTGCGTGGGCATTTTTCTGGTACAACGGCAGGCAGGCTGTTGTCTTATAACAATTTATTTTACATTTTAAGGAGTTATACATATGTTTGGTAGAATTGGCGTTAGCGAACTTTTGATTATCCTCGTAGTTGTTCTCATCTTCTTTGGTCCTGCAAAACTTCCTGCACTTGCAAAAAGCATGGGTCAGGCTGTAAGCGAATTCCGCAAAGGCGCAAAAGAAATCAGCAAAGAATTTGAAGAAGCTGCAGCAGAAGAAACAAAAGAAAACGCAGACAAATAATAAAAGCGGCTTATCCGCAATTTATGGAGGCGGCTTTTGAAGAAAAAAGAGGAAATGTCTTTGTTCGGACATCTTGACGAGCTTAGAAAAAGACTTACAGTTATAGTGGTGGCTACACTTGCTGTTTCTGCATTTCTTTTTACAAAGGCAGATATGGTTATGGACTATTTTCTGGCCATTAACCCGGGTATGGAACTTGTTTTTATCACCCCGTCCGAACTGCTTGTTGTTTATGTACAGCTTTCACTTATTATGGCACTTATTGTTTGCGCCCCAATCAATATTTATGAAGTGTGGGCTTTTGTAGAAAAAGGGCTGTACAAAAAAGAAAAAATCTATATACTTTTAACACTTATCTTCGGCACCATATTTTTTGTGGCAGGTGTTGCTTTTTGCTATTTTATGGTACTGCCGACAACCCTTAAATTTTTTATGCGAATAGCCATTGAGGATATCTCCTCCATGATTTCCATAAAAAGTTATGTTTCATTTATCAACACTATGCTGCTTTGCTTTGGCGCAGTGTTCGAAATGCCTGTGCTTGTATTTCTGTTAAGCAAACTGGAAATTCTCAAGCCACAGTTCTTAAAAGCAAACAGGGGTTTGTTTATCATTGCAATATTTATCCTTGCAGCGGTTATCACCCCACCTGATGTTGTTTCGCAGCTTATGCTGGCTGTTCCTATGATTATGCTGTTCCAGTTAAGCACATTTGTGTGTGTTGTTGTGGACAAGACAAACCGAAAAAAACACAGCGATGACGAAACATATGATGATGTTTCCGAAAAAAGCGCAGCAGCAGCAGATTAACTTAGCAAATACCCATAATTATTATATATATCCGGTGTTAGTTCCACCCAAAGATATTAGTTATACAAAAAGCTTCCGCACAGACGGAAGCTTTTTGTTTTGCTGTTATTTATGTTTTTTGCGAAGGCTGCAGGTTTACAAACAGCCGGTAAATTTTTGCATTTTGTCTGTATATGCATATACCTGCGGCTGTATTTACATATTCTCCGGCACTTCAAAATCCTTTGAGTTGCACAGGTAGATAAAGTATCTTGCCGCCGATGACAGCTTTTTATCCTTATGGTGAATTATGTAAAATTTTCTGGTCAGGTCCAGTCCGTCAACTTCAAGAGGAACAACAGCACCGCACTCTATTTTCTCTGTTGCCAGACGGTATGGCAAAATACCTATCCCGATACCACTGGCAACCGCACTCATAATCCCTGTATTGCTCATTGACTCCCACACAGGTTCCACCGAAAATCCGGCTTTTTCACAGGCAGAATCAAAAACCTTGCGGGTACCGCTGTCTGCTTCACGCAGAACAAACCTGCTGTTTGCAAACTCTTCTATGGACAGTTTCTGTCCAAAGGAATACCTGCCGTCATTTGCCGCAAAAGCAATGAGATGGTCGTCCATATAAGGTTCCGACACTATTGACGGGTTGCTGGACATACCTTCGCTGAATGCAAAATCCAGTTCGTTGTCAAGCAGCTTTTTTTCAAGCACATAGGCAGGACCGCAAAAGCCTTTTACATCGGTGTTTGCATAGCTTTCCATAAAAGCCTTTGCATAAAAGGGCAGAAATTTTGCACCGATGGTAAAGGTTGCGCCTACACGGATTGTTCCGTTCTTGTCCCAGTTTTTCATCTCTTTTTCCATGTCGGAAAAAAGCCCGGCTATAGACTTTGTATATTCTTCAAAACGCTTTCCCGCCTGAGTGATGACCAGTTTTCTGCCAATGCGGTCAAACAGTGTTACGTTATAATAGTTTTCCAGCTCTTTTACCGCAAGGCTTACTGCAGGCTGTGTCATATTCAAAGCATGGGCTGCTTTTGTGGTGTTATAATCATTCTGACAGAGAGCATAAAATATTTCCATATGTCTGAGGGTCATTGCCGTTCTCCTGTATACAAACAATTATTTATCTTTCTTTTCTGTATTATAATAATTTTTATATAGCAAATCAATTGGTTATCATAACAAAATAGTCTTTCTGCCATTTTACAATTAATATATTAAACTGTTTTTACTTTGATAAACACAAGTGTGCTGCAGTCGGAATATTTTTCGCTGTATATGTATCCCTGTCGGTCAAAGGCTTTTATCCCTTCGGTGTCGGTTATATTGTTCTCTGCCATAAAGCGCACCATTTCGCCCCTTGCCATCTTGCAGGCGGTACCCTTTTCGATTATTCTGCCGTCCTTTTCTTCGCCGAAAACGCAGGTGACAAACCGCACATTCTTCGGCAGATATTTTTCTATGCAGATACTGTATTCCTTTGAGGCAAGGTTTATTATGCAGTCAGTTTCGGCAAAAAGCTGTTTTGCAAGGCTTTCGCCCCAGAAACCATACAAATCCTTTGCGTTTTCTGTGGCCAGTTTTGCCTGCATTTCAAGGCGATAAGGCACCACCCCGTCAAAAGGGCGCAGTATGCCGTAAAATCCCGAAAGTATGCGCAGATGCTGCTGTATATATTCAAGTTCACTGTCGGTAAACACATTGGGTGCCATATACTGATACTGTATACCCTCATAGGCTAAAATTGCAGGTGTAAGGTTGCGGTGCAGATTTACCCACCCCAGTCTGTCCACATTCTGCTGCAGAATGCTGTCGTTGCATTTCCACAGTTTTTTAAGTTCCGCAGGAGACATACTTTTCAGCTTTTCAAACAGTATCTCTGTCTGCGGCAGAAACTGCGGCAAAGCTGCACAGGGCAGACTGTCGCTGTCCACATTCATCTTTTTTGCAGGAGAAATTATAATTCTCATTTAATATTCAACTCCGTATTTCCAGCTGTTTATACCGCCTATTTCGTAAATATTTTTATAGCCCAGCTTTGCAAGTTTTCCCGATGCAGTTTTGCTGCGGTTGCCGCTGCGGCAGTAGACAAGCACTGTGCTGTCCTTTGACGGAATAACCGCCGCCGCGCTTTTTTCGTTTATTGTGCCCACAGGCAGCAGTACGGCATCTTTTATATGCCCTGCATCAAATTCGCTTTGTTCCCTTACATCAAGCACGATAACATTGCCGCTGTCCATCATCTGTTTTGCCTGGTCCTGAGGTATGCTTTTGTAACCATCTTTGCCGCCTGATACCACAAAGTACGCCACTGCAAGCACAGCAAGTATTATATAAACACTTTTCATAAGCTATTCTCCTTTTGTCAGATATTCAAGAATTTCCGCCGCATTGGTGTCGGGTTTAACCTTTGGCATAACCATCTCGATAAAACCGTTTTCGTCAATTATATAGGTTGTGCGCACCACACCCATGCTTGTTTTGCCGTAGAGTTTCTTTTCTTTCCACACGTCATAGGCCTGTATCGCCTGCAGTTCTGTATCGGCAAGCAGGATAAACGGCAGGTCGTATTTCTGCGCAAATTTAATGTGGGAAGCGGCAGAATCCTTGCTTATGCCGATAACCACAACATCAAGTTCTTTAAACCTGTCATAAGCCGCCGCAAAAGCACAGGCCTGACGGGTACAGCCCGGGGTGTTGTCTTTAGGATAAAAATAAAGCACCACTTTTTTGCCAAAAAAATCAGACAACTTTACAAGGTTACCGTCCTTGTCGCCAAGTGCAAAGTTAGGTGCTTTTGTTCCTTTTTCCAGCATAGTATATATCTCCTTTTAATGTATCTGTTTATATTTAATCTTTATTTATATTATATTTTTCCAAAAGCTGTATGTCCATAGTTGTGTGACAAGGTCTCCAAAACAGTTTGCCCTGCACTTTTGCAGATTTATGGCGCATTTTGCCGGCTTGCCTATTTTACAAAGTTTGTGTATAATTTGTGTAAGAATTGTGAAACACTCAAAACCACATTAAGGAGAAAGTTTATGTTTGGAAAAAGACCTGACGGCAGACAGCTTAAAAGCCTTGAACCAATGCAGATGATTATGCCGTATATTATGAAAGAACGCAGCGACAGCATGAATATGTACGAGGACACCTTTCAGTGCGAACCCTGGGACAGCTACATAAAGGAAAAGGAAGCCGAAGGCCTTAAACTCGGTTATATGCACATTCTTATTGCAGCTATCGTGCGCCTGATTGCACTGCGCCCGCAGCTTAACCGTTTTTGTATGAACGGCAGAATCTATGCACGTCCAAAAATCTGGGTAAGCTTTGTTGTGCACCCTACCCTGCGTGACGAAAGTGTTGGCACCACCATTAAAATGTGCTTTGAGGGCACCGAAACAATAACCGAAATTGCACAGATGATAAACGAACGCGTTGCAAAGGAAACCGTGCACCGCACAGGCGAAAACGATACCGACAAGCTGATGCGCACACTGATGCACAGAATACCCGGTTTTCTTATAAAATCTGTTATCAATACACTTATGTGGATGGACAAACACAGCATTATGCCAAAAGCTGTTGTGGAGTTAAGCCCTTTCCACACATCCTTCTTTATCACCAACCTTAAATCCCTTGGCATAAACCACATCTATCACCACACCTACAACTTCGGCACAACAGGGCTGTTTTTTGCAATGGGCAAGGAAAAACGTATTCCTGTGGTTAAAAACGGCGAAATTGTGCAGGAAAAACATATGGGCTTTGGCCTTGTAAGTGACGAGCGTTTCTGCGACGGTTTGTATTTTGCAAACAGCCTGCGTATGCTGCGCAAGTTTATGAAAAACCCTGCCGTGCTGGAACAGCCGCTGGATAAAAAAGTAGAAGACTGCGAATAATATTACTGTAACGTCAGACAGTTCCCTGCACTGCACCGCTGTGCTTTGCAGGGGATTTTTTTGCATTTTTGCCGTTTTTTATATATTTATTTTTCAACATTTTCAAACCGCTGGAAATTTGCCCCATTTTAATATATAGTATATATATAATCTAAAAGGAGTTTTAAACGTGAACAATCCGTCAATGCACTGGGCATCCGTTTGGGGCAACGCAGTTTCCGTTGCCGAAAACAGACCCGAAACATACTCTAAAAACATAACTTTGCGCTACCCTGTTTATTCTCATTTTGAAGGGGAAGCAGTGCGCCTTACCTTTGACAACTACTGCGGCACCGATGCAATAACAATTGCAAAAACCACAGTTATGATAGATGATAAATTTTACACAGTTACCTTTAACGGCAGCGAAAGTGTGACAATCCCTGCAGGAGAAAACGCCGTAAGTGATGCTTTGTCCTGTCACATCAAGGCACAGCGCACCTTTAATGTAAGCTTTTATCTTGAAGATTTTACACAGATGCGCTCGGTGGTTTTTACAAAGGGACCGCTTTCTGTTGGCAGCTACGCCCTTGGCAACCAGAGTGAAACTGTGCTGTTTGATATAAACAAAAGCCGCACCACCCATTATTTTTACTTTTTAAGCAATGTTTCGGTTTATACCGCAAAGGAAAACCGCACCGTTATCTGCTACGGCGACAGCATAACCGCACAGGACTGGCCAGACTATCTTGCCATGCGCTGCATTGACGAAGGTCACAGAAACACCGCAATTATCCGCCGTGCAACCAGCGGCAGCCGCATTCTGCGCCAGTACGAATGTATCGTGTACGAGTCCTACGGCTTAAAGGGCGAAAACCGTTTCAGTCACGAAATACCTTTCACCGACGGTGCTGATACCGTGCTTATCCAGCAGGGCATAAACGACATTATTCACCCTGTTGGCACCGAGGTTAACCCTTACCGCCCTATGAGCGACCTGCCGACTGTTGAAGAACTTATCGAAGGTATGAAATATTATATAAACCTTGCACGCAGCTATGGTATGAAAGTTTATGTGGGCACCCTGCTGCCTATTGAAGGCTGGCGCACCTATGCCCCGTTCCGCGAGGAGATGCGCAACGCATTCAACAACTGGATACGCACCACCGACCTTATTGACGGCTATGTGGACTTTGACAAGGCATTGTGCGACCCTGAAAATCCGTCGGCATTTCTGCCTTATTACGACAGCGGTGACCACCTGCACCCAAGCCCTATGGGCTACAAGGCTATGGCAGATGCCGTACTTAAAGAGATAATTGAATAAAAAACTACGGGAACAGAAAAACATATTTTGTGACAAAGTTACTGTTTTTTAGATATTACGTGGTATAATAAAGACAAATAAAACAATACTAAAAACAAACGGAGGTTATAATTATGAAATATAAATGTGACGTATGCGGTTGGGAATATGACGAAGCTGTAGGTTACCCAGAAGGCGGTATTGCACCTGGCACAAAATGGGAAGATGTTCCTGAAGATTTTGAATGCCCACTGTGCAGTGTTGGCAAGGATATGTTCAGCGAAGAATAATTTCCTTTATAAATATACAATTACTTTTAAAACTCCATATATAAATACAATTCAAAGCAAAGGATGTGCGGGATAACCGCACATCTTTTTTGTTTGCAGATATTTTGTCATTATGGGCGCACTTTTTTGTCATTCCGGGCTGCAGGGGACGACGTCCGCGACGTCCCGTCAAAGAATCTCCCGGTTTGCACATAATAATTTTTAACGGAATTTCACCCCCGCCGCATATTATCAAAAAAAGCACAGAGAAACTGCCGTTTTGACTGTTCCTCTGCGCTTTTTATATATGAAGGTATAATTATGGATTGCTGATTTTATGCCAGATATTCCTCTGCCATATGTGCTGCCACCGCACCGTCTGCCACTGCTGTAACAACCTGACGCAGCTGCTTTGTGCGCACATCGCCCACCGCAAACACGCCGTCTATATTTGTTTTTGTGCTTTCGTCGGCAACTATATATCCGCTGCCGTCCAGCTTTATCTGGTCTTTAACAAGTTCTGTTGCAGGCTTGCGGCCTATGCTTACAAACACGCCGTCGCAGGCTATCTGCCTTTCTTCGCCGCTGTTCACGTCCCTTACCACAACACCGCTAACCTTGCCGTCGCTTAAAATTTCTTTAACTGTGCTGTTCCACGCAAATTCAACGTTTTCGGCATTCATAAGCGGCTGATGATATATCTTTGTGGCACGCAGACTGTCGCGGCGGTGCACGATGATAACCTTTTCTGCCACACGGCTTAACAGCAATGCGTCTGCCGCTGCGCTGTTGCCGTCGCCCACCACCACAACGGTTTTGCCCTTGTAGAACATTCCGTCGCAGGCTGCACAGTAGGCTACGCCACGGCCGATAAGGCTTTGTTCTTCACTGAGACCAAGTTCCCGCGGACCTGCACCGGTTGCGATAACCACTGTTCTGCCGTAAAAATCGCCCTCGCTGGTTTTTACAACCTTTGGATTTGCATTCAAATCGGCTTCGTACACCTCGGCATATTCTGTAACAGCACCAAAGCGCTGTGCCTGTGCCTGCATTTTTTCGCCCAGTTCAAAGCCGTCAACGCCAGCTTCAAAACCCGGATAGTTATCTATCTGATGTGTCAGTGCCATCTGACCGCCGGCGGAAAGTTTTTCCAGCACCATGGCAGAAAGCCCTGCCCTTGCTGCGTAAAGGGCCGCTGTGTAGCCGCCCGGACCGCCGCCGATAACAAGCATATCATAAACCTTTTTCATAACAGTTCCTCCCTACAGATTGTCTGCAATAAAGCTGTCGATTGCCGCTTTGGACGGCGGATTAACCACCGATGCTGCAGCCTTGCCGTTTTTATAAAGGATAAGGCACGGAATTATATCGATGCCCTGTTCGTCGGACAGCGCTTCTTCGTCGTCGATGTTGATTTTTACAACTTCTATCTCGTCAGCGTACTGCTGTGCAATTTTATCATATGCAGGAGATATTCTGCGGCAGTATCCGCACCATGGTGCCCAGTAGTCCACCAGCACAGGTTTGTCCCCGTTTAAAAGCTGTTCAAACTGTTTTCTGTCTATATTCAAAGCTGCCATATCTGTAGCTCCTTTCTGTTGTTCTATGGTTATATTATAACCCATTATTTTCCGTTTTTAAGTGAGTTTGTCACCTAAGTTCTTGCCATGCCGTCAACGCTGAGCACCACACCTGTAATATAACTTGCCTCGTCGCTGGCAAGAAATACAAAGGCATTTGCTATGTCTTCCGGTCTGCCGATGCGCCGCAGAGGTATCTGGTTAACCAATGGTTCGATAACTTCTTTCGGCACCTGTTTCATCATATCTGTTTCGATAATGCCCGGTGCCACCGCATTTACACGGATGCCCTTTGGACCAAGCTCCCTTGCAAGGGAAACTGTAAGGCCGTTAACCGCAAATTTGCTTGCAGGATAGGCAAAACCGCTTGGCTGACCGCTGATGCTTACCATTGATGAGGTGGAAAGGATAACCCCGCCGCCCTTTGCAACCATGCAGTCCACCGCTGCCCTTGTGGCATTGAACACTCCTTTTACATTGAGGTCCATAACCTTGTCAAAGGTTTCTTCGGTATACTGTGTAAAAGGTGTGCTTTCGCTTACACCTGCGTTGTTTACAAGGATATCCATGCAGCCATATTTTATCGAAACAAGCATAAAAGCTTCCTTTACACTTTCCAGACTGGAAAGGTCAGGGCTGATGCCGTCGATAACACTTTGCGGATATTTTTCGCGAAGTTTTGCAACCGCTTTATCCGCCGACTGCTGGCTGGAGGCTGTGATAATAACCTTTGCACCCTCTGCAAGAAATTTATCTGCTGTGGCAAAACCGATGCCGCGGCTTCCCCCTGTGATTATTGCAACTTTGTCTTTAAGTCTCATAATTGCGCCTCCCTTTTTATCTTTATACTTTATGATTATAATATATTACATTTTACGCAGTTTTTCTGTAATGTAATCACACTTTTGCCCTTATTGACAGGCAAAAACAGCCGTTTTATAATTAAAGCATAACAAACACTGCAACTTTGGAGGAAAGCTATGAGCCACATTGACGCAAGTTTTACTTTTTTAAGCCGCATAGAAGAAATTGAACTTAACATATCCGACAAGCGCTGGCAGTCCGCCCTTGCACTTGCTCTTACCTTGCCCGATATCTGCGGCGGCATTGCTTTTCCCGAAATTGTAAAACGATACCGTGACGGCCGCATTATGCTGGACAGGCAAAAGCGCCCCACCCGCGATGTGGGCGGCCAGTATATCCGCTGGTTTGATGTTTATGCAGCAGGGTTTTTCAAGCTTAACGACACCGACGAAAAACCTTATATCTGCGGCGAACGCTGCTGGCAGCTGAGGTGCGAGTATCTGCACCAGAACAAGGGCTTCAACAACGAGGACGAAATTGACAACGTGCGTTTTCACCTTGGTGTAAACTGCGGCTGTTCCGTGTGCGACAGCGACAGCACACCGGCAGGCGACGACGGGGCGGACATTCGCATTGACATTGAACAGTTCTGCCGTCGTATGTGCAAAGCCGCACGGGAATACTATACCTCTTTCCACACAGAAAAGGATTTTGACCTTTACAACACCCCTGTGCTGGATTATGTTCAGACATTGCAGAATGCAGAAGACGAATTTGCCGAAGATGAAAACAGTGGTGAGCAATCCACCGCAAAAGACGAATCCGCCCCGCGCAAAAAAGGATTTTTCCGCTTTTTCCGTTAAATGCGGGGATATAACATAATATAAAAGCAAAAGCCACCGCAGTTTAGCGACCTCCAGACAAGAAAACACAAACACAGTATACAGCACAAAAAGGCTGTTACTGCGTTGTCAATACTTGCATTACACAAAGTAGCGCTGCGTATTTCCGCCTTGCAACAGCACTTTTTGTGCGTAAATGTGCAAAAATGTCCCCCTCAAAACACAAATAGGTGTTTTGAGGGGGATTTATGTTTTCTTATCAGGATGCCGCTTTGCGGTGGCTTTTGGTTTTAAAACAATCGGTGATTGACCTTATTTAACGCCGTACTGTTCGTAGTAAGCGTCGATTGCAGCCTTGATTGTGTCGTCGATAACAACTTCGCCGTTAACTTCTTTGTTCCAGAGAGCTTCAACAACGTCGTTCATATCAACGATAGCTGCTGTGTCAAAGCCATAAAGGTCTTTAACTTCGTCAAGAGCAACCTTTTCGCCGCCTTTGCCAACTTCCATACGGTTGAGGGAAACCATAAGGCCTACGATTGTAACATCTGCAGCACCTTTTACTTTTGGCACTGTTTCTTCCATGGATTTGCCGGAAGTTGTAACGTCTTCAATCATAATAACTCTGTCGCCGTCCTGAAGTTTGCTGCCGAGGAAGCTGCCTTTGTCAGCACCGTGGTCTTTTTCTTCTTTGCGGTCGGAGCAGTAACGTACTTCCTTGCCGTACAGTTCGCTGTAAGCCATAGCTGTTACAACTGCAAGCGGAATACCTTTGTAAGCAGGTCCGAACAATACGTCAAAGTCATCACCGTATGTATTGTGGATTGCTTTTGCGTAGTATTCGCCAAGTTTTTTAAGCTGGCTGCCTGTTACATAGCCGCCTGCATTCATAAAGAATGGGGACTGACGGCCGCTTTTAAGTGTAAAGCTGCCGAATTTAAGCACTTTGCTTTCTACCATAAAGTCGATAAACTCTTTTTTATACTGTTCCATTGTTAGATTCCTCCGTGGACTATATATCTGTAATTATTTCGATTAATCAGCAAAATCTGCCATACATCTTCTGTATGCTGCAACAGGGTCTTCTGCTTTTGTGATTGGATGGCCAACCACGATGTAGTCTGTGCCGATTTCTTTTGCTTTTGCAGGTGTTGTAACGCGAACCTGGTCGCCAACATCGCCGTCAGCAAAACGAACACCAGGTGTAACTGTAAGGAAGTCCTGACCAACAGCTTCTTTTACCATGCCTGCTTCAAGCGGGGAGCAAACAATGCCGTCGAGACCTGCTGCTTTTGTGTTTTTTGCATAGTGAATGATTGTATCGTTGATGGAAGCATTGATGAGAAGTTCGTTCTGCATTCTTTCTTCGCTTGTGGATGTAAGCTGTGTTACAGCGATAACAAGCGGACGTGTGCCGTCTTCGCGAACAACGCCTTCAAGAGCAGCTTTCATCATATCGATTGTGCCTGCTGCGTGTACGTTAACAATATCTGCACCAAGGCCGCTAAGGCTTCTCATACCGCCTTTAACTGTGTTTGGAATATCGTGAAGTTTAAGGTCGAGGAACACTTTGTGGCCTCTTGCCTTGATTTCTTTAACGATGGATGGGCCTGCTGCATAAAAAAGTTCCATACCGATTTTTACAAATGGTTTTTCGTCTGTAAATTTGTCGAGGAAGCTGAGTGCTGTTTCTGCATCTTTAAAATCAAGTGCAATGATAACATCTCTTTTCATTGGTAGAGTTCTCCTTTATATATGTATTTTAAACTATTCTTGGGATGCTCGAAGGGTTACCCCTTCGAATATCAATCTGCGGTGGCGTCAAAGGTCGGCGGCGCAAGCCGTCGGTCGTGTTTGCATCGGTGCCAGCCTTGGCGGCACGATGATGCAAACAGCCAGCCGTGTACATTATTCACATGGGGCGCTGCGTGTATCAGCGCCGCTTTTGGTACTTTGGGCGTCCAAAGTACATAAATTACTTGAAGGAAGCACCGATAATATCGTTAAGGTCTTTGATACCGTATTTTTCCATTGTTGCAGGAAGTGCTTCGATAATTTCCTTGCATGCATAAGGGTTTTTAAGGTTAGCTGCGCCAACCTGAACAGCTGTTGCGCCTGCCATCATCATTTCGATAACATCTTCTGCGCTGGAAACGCCGCCCTGACCCATAATTGGAATGTTAACTGCTTTTGCCACCTGATGTACCATACGCAGTGCTACAGGGAAGATTGCAGGGCCGGAGAAACCGCCCATTGTGTTTGCAATGATTGGTTTGCCTGTCTTGAGGTTGATGCGCATACCAAGCAGAGTGTTAATCATACTGATACCGTCTGCGCCTGCATCTTCAGCAGCTTTTGCGATGGAAACGATGTCTGTTACGTTTGGAGAAAGCTTGATGTAAACAGGTTTTGTTGTAACTTCCTTAACTCTCTTTGTAACTTCGTAAACGTTTTTAGGGTCTGTACCGAAAGCCATGCCGCCGCCGTGTACGTTAGGGCAGGAAACGTTAACTTCGATAATGCCAACCTGGTCTTCCTTGTCGATAAGGTTGCAGCAGTAAACATAGTCATCGATTGCATAACCGGAGATGTTTGCAATAACCTTTTTGTTGAAAATCTTTTTCAGGTCAGGCAGTTCCTTGTTGATAACTGCATCGATACCAGGGTTCTGCAGACCAACAGAGTTAATCATACCCATTGGTGTTTCTGCAATACGAGGTGTAGGGTTGCCAAACTGACCAACGCGTGTTGTGCCCTTGAAACTGAATGTACCCAGAATGTTGATGTCGTAGAATTCGGCAAATTCCTTGCCGAAATTGAATGTACCGCTGGCAGGAATTACAGGGTTGTCCAAAGTCCAGCCGGAAAGTGTAACTTTTGTGTTTACCATATAATTTCCTCCTTGAGCATGATAGGGCCTTCCTTGCAGATGCGTTTGTAGCCTGTGAGTGTTTTGCAGCTGCAGCCCATACAGCCGCCGAAACCGCAGCCCATTCTTTCTTCGAAGGAAAGCTGACCTGAGCATTCGGTTGCATTGCTGATTGCTTTGAGCATTGGTTCAGGACCGCAGGTGTAGAAGTAATCATATCCTTCGAGGTTTTTGATAACATCTGTTACAAAGCCTTTTGTGCCATAGCTGCCGTCGTTTGTTGTTACATATACATCACAGCCCAGTGCCTTGAATTCTTCTTCGTAGAACACGTCATCTTTGCTTGTAAAGCCAAGGATAACTGTTGGTTTCTGGCCTGCTTCTATAAGCTGTTTTGCAAGGTTGTACATTGGAGGTGTACCAACACCGCCGCCGATAACCAGCGGAGCTTTTGTTTCGTTATTGATGGTAAAACCGTTGCCCAGACCTGTAAGAATGTCCAGCTTTTCGCCGGCTTTCATCTGTGCCATTTTTTCTGTGCCTGCACCAACAACCTTGTAGATGATGTCGATTTTTTCTTTATCCCAGTCGCAGATGGAAATAGGGCGGCGGAGATAGAAGCCTTCCAGTTCGATGTTGATAAACTGGCCAGGGGCTGTGATAAAAGATGTATCACCAAACAGTGTCATATAGTAAACATCTTTTGCAATTTTTGTGTTTTCACCTATTGTATAAATATCTCTTTTGTACATAGGAAAGCACTCCTTTCGCAGTTTTTTGCCGTTATATATGAAGCTGTAATGGTGCGGTGTATATAGTAAACTGCAGAGTGTGTTGTATAGTGAAGCACCATTTACAGTATCATTATCGTTAATTTTTTATCAATTTCTTTTCACATTAAGGGACGGCGGTATACCGTCCCTGTTTTGTTTGCATCTTATTTTGCGTTGTCGTCGTCGATTGTGGATACTTTCATTGTCATATCTTCAAGCACGTTGAGCAAAGCGTTAACTGTGGAAAGGCTTGTAAACAGTGCAACGTTGTTTTCTGTTGCATAGCGGCGGATGATAGAGCCGTCGTGTGCTGTATCTGCGCCTACGTCCTGTGTGTTGAGAACATAGGTTACATAGCCTTTTGTAAGACTTTCGATAACGTCGTTGCCGCCTTCGCTGATTTTCTGTTTCATTCTTGTTTTGATGCCGTGTTCCTTGAGGAATTTAGCTGTACCTTCTGTTGCTTCGATGTTGAAGCCAAGGTTGTAGAAACGTCTAACCAGTGGCAGTGCACGTTCTTTGTCTTTGTCTGCAAGTGTTACAAACACAGTACCGTAGTTCTGAATTTTGATGCCGCTTGCCTGCAGTGCCTTGTAGATTGCACGGTTGAGCTGTCTGTCGTAACCGATTGCTTCCCCTGTGGATTTCATTTCAGGTGAGAGATAAGCATCAAGACCTTTGATTTTTGCAAAGGAGAATGTTGGTGCTTTTACATAGAAGCGTTTGCTTTCTTTCTGCAGCATTGTGCCGTAGCCAAGTTCTTTAAGTGTGTGGCCAAGCATAACCTTTGTTGCAACGTTTGCCATTGGCACGCCTGTGGATTTGGACAGGAACGGTACTGTACGGGAAGAACGTGGGTTAACTTCGATTACATATACGTTGTCAAATTCGTCAACGATAAACTGAATGTTGAACAGACCTTTGATGCCGATGCCAAGACCAAGGCGAACTGTGTAGTCGATGATTGTGTCTTTAACTTTCTGGCTGATTGTGTATGCAGGATATACGGAGATGGAGTCACCCGAGTGAACGCCTGTTTCTTCGATATGTTCCATAATACCTGGGATAAATACATCTGTGCCGTCGCAGATTGCGTCTGTTTCAAGTTCTTTACCGATGATGTATTTGTCAACCAGAACCGGCTGGTCTTCGTCTACGAGAACCGCTGTCTGCAGGTATTTTTTAAGGTCTTCGTCGCTGTTTACAATCTGCATTGCACGGCCGCCAAGAACGTAGGAAGGACGAACAAGCACTGGGTAACCGATGCGGTTTGCAACTGTGATACCGTCAGGGATGTTTGTAACAGCCTGTCCTTCCGGTTCAGGAATGCCAAGTGTGTGCATGATTTTTTCAAAGCTGTCGCGGTTTTCTGCGCGTTCGATAGCTTCAACGTCTGTACCAACGATGTTTACGCCAAGTGCTTTAAGGTCGTTTGCAAGGTTGATAGCTGTCTGACCGCCAAGGGAAACGATAACACCGTCAGGTTTTTCCATTTCGATAACGTTCATAACATCTTCTACTGTGAGAGGTTCAAAGTAGAGTTTGTCAGCTGTTGTATAGTCTGTGGAAACTGTTTCAGGGTTGTTGTTGATGATGATAGCTTCGTAGCCTGCTTCCTTGATTGCCCATACAGCATGAACTGTGGAGTAGTCAAATTCAACACCCTGACCGATACGGATTGGACCGGAACCGAGAACAAGGATTTTCTTTTTGTCTGTTACAATGCTTTCGTTTTCACCGTGGTAGCAGCTGTAGAAGTAAGGCACATAGTCCTGCTGATGTTCGATGTTGTCAACAATGCGGTAGATTGGCAGAATGCCGTTTTCCTTGCGGAAACGGAACACGTCAAGTTTGCTCATACCCCAGAGTTTGCCGATGTAGCTGTCGGAGAAGCCCATATCTTTGGCTTTGCGCAGAACTTCTGCATCTTTTACATTTGCAGCGATAACTGCTTCGTATTCCACTGTTTCGCGGAGAATCTGGATAAATGGTTCAACAATTTTTGTCTGCTGCCAGATTTCGTGGTTTGTTGCGCCTTTGCGGATAGCTTCGCACAGTGCAAACAGTCTTTCGTCTGTTGGTGTTGCAATTTCTTTGAGGAGGTCTTCCTTGCTCCAGTCTTTGAATTTTTTCATTTCAAAGTGGTCAACACCGATTTCAAGACCGCGAACTGCTTTGAGCATAATTTCTTCAACAGACTGACCAAGGCTCATAACTTCGCCTGTAGCCTTCATCTGTGTGGAAAGTTCTTTGGAAGCAGATGTAAATTTGTCAAATGGGAAACGTGCAACCTTTGCTACTTTGTAGTCGATTGCAGGTTCGCAGGATGCAGGAATACCGCTGATGTCGATTTCGTCAAGTGTAAGACCAACTGCAATTTTTGCTGTTACGCGTGCGATTGGATAAGCTGTTGCTTTGGAAGCCAGTGCAGAGGAACGGGATACACGAGGGTTGATTTCGATAAGGTAGTATTCCATTGTGTCAGGTTTAAGCGCAAACTGAACGTTGCAGCCGCCTGCGATTTTAAGGTATTTAAGAATTTTAAGTGCGGATGCCTTGAGCATTGCACGCTGCTCGTCGCTGATTGTCTGGCAAGGTGCAAAAACGATGGAGTCACCTGTGTGGATACCAACAGGGTCAAAGTTTTCCATATCGCAGATTGCGATAGCCTTGTCTGTTGCGTCACGCATTACTTCAAATTCGATTTCCTGATAGCCTTTTACGGATTTTTCTACCAGTACCTGATGTACAGGGGAAAGTGTAAGTGCGTATTCGCATTTTGTAAGGAATTCTTCTTCGTTGTCAGCAAAGCCGCCGCCTGTGCCGCCAAGTGTGAATGCAGGGCGCAGAACTACAGGGAAACCGATTTCTTTTGCTGCACGCAGACCGTCTTCAACTGTATGCACGATATCGGAAGGGATGATAGGTTCGCCGATTTCTTCGCACATATTTTTGAACATTTCGCGGTCTTCGGCCTTTTTGATGGACTCGATGGAAGTACCGAGAACTTCTACCTGACATTCTTCAAGAATGCCTTTTTCGCCAAGCTGTACACAGAGGTTAAGACCTGTCTGACCGCCAAGGCCAGGAACAATTGCGTCCGGTCTTTCGTAGCGGATAATTCTTGCAACATATTCAAGTGTAAGCGGTTCCATATACACTTTGTCAGCCATCTTTGTGTCTGTCATGATTGTTGCAGGGTTGGAGTTGATAAGCACAACTTCGTAACCTTCTTCTTTCAAAGCAAGGCATGCCTGAGTGCCTGCGTAGTCAAATTCAGCTGCCTGACCGATAACAATAGGGCCGGAGCCGATTACCAATACTTTTTTAATGTCTGTTCTCTTTGGCATAATTTTTACAACGCTTTAACGCGTTTTCCTCCTTACTTTATATCCTCAATATTATTGTAAACCACTTTGCCGTTGTACACGGTAAGCAGTACATCGCCGTAAAGTGTTTTGTTTAAGAACGGTGTGTGTCTGCCCTTTGTTGCAAAAGGCTTTTCGCCAACAACCCATTCTCTGTCAGGGTCCACCAGCACAAAGTCTGCTTTTTCGCCAACCTTTATGCCTGCAGGCATACCGAAAAGCTTTCTCGGATTGATGCTCATCAGTTCCACCAGCTTTTCCATTGTGATGTAGCCTCGCTTTACCATATAGGTGTTCATTGCCGCAAAGCTTGTCTCCAGCCCGATAACACCCATATTGCTCTTTTCAAGGCCTTTTTCCTTTTCTTCATCGCTGTGCGGTGCGTGGTCGGTTGCAATAACCTCTATTGTGCCGTCCTGTACACCTCTGATAAGTGCATCGCGGTCAGCTGCGGAACGGATTGGCGGGTTCATCTTCCAGCGGCCGTGTTCTTCCAGTTCCATATCGCAGAACGCAAGGTAATGCGGCGCTGTTTCGCAGCTTACCGGCAGACCTTCTGCCTTTGCTTTTCTCACTATGTCCACAGTTTCCTTTGTGGAGATGTGGCAGACGTGATACTGTGTGCCGGTTTCCCGCACCATTTCCACATCTCTTGCCACAGGGCCCCATTCGCTTTCGCTGCAGATGCCCCGGTGACCGTGAAGACGTGCATATTCGCCGTCGTGGATATAGCCGCCAAACAGCAGGCTTTCGTCCTCGCAGTGTGCCACTATCGGTTTGCCAACAGCCTTTGCACGCAGCATAGCCTCTTTCATCATATCTGCACTCTGCACACCCTTGCCGTCGTCGGAAAATGCAAAGCATTTATCACCGATTGCTTCAAAGTCAACCAGCTGCTGACCTTTTTCGCCCAATGTGATTGCCGCATAAGGCAGCACCTTTACAACAGCGTCCTTATCTATGATATCCTGCTGAGCTTTCAGATTTTCCGGGCTGTCCGGCACAGGATTAAGGTTTGGCATGCTGCACACAAGTGTAAAACCGCCCTTTGCAGCGGACTGTGTGCCTGTTGCTATGGTTTCTTTATAAAAAAAGCCCGGCTCACGCAAATGCACATGTACATCTGCGAAACCAGGAAATATAAACAAACCCTGTGCGTCAACAACAGGAATATTTTCGGAAACAGCAATGCCAACGCCAACAGAAGCAACAGTGCCGTTTTCAACAAGCATATCAGCCTGTACGATTGCGTTTTCGTAATACACTTTTGCATTCTTGATTAACACGTTAAGCATAATTTTCTCCTTTTTTGATTTAAAAATCTTTGCTTTTGCCGCCAAAACGGCACAGTACACATATTATATTTTATTATACTATATGTGCTGCAAAAATTCCATATTTTTCAGGGTAAAAATCATAGAAAATTCGCATTGTTTTTTATGCTTTTTCTCAAAAATAACGCACCGTCTTTATGACAGTGCGCTATTGCATTTTACCCTTACGGGCATTTCGATTTATTATATCACAAAAGTGTGCATAGTCAATAGTAAAATGCATAAAAAATATATTTTAATATGGTTTTACGGATATTTTTTATAAAAAATCCTGATACAAAAAAGAGCGGCATACACCGCTCTTTAAATTTTTATTTCACAAAATATCCGTTGTCCGCCTTCGGGTCTGTTTCTGCGCTGCCGTCTGTGTTCCACACAACAACACGTTCCACGTTTTCGTCCTTGCCCAGTGCCGCAACTGCGCTTTCGCCGTGGGCTGCAAAATCTTCTGCTGTGCCTGCTGCAACGATGTTTTCCGCACCGTAACGCTGTGGTGCAACAATGTATTTTGCCACATCGGCACCGCTGATTGCTTTTATGTCAAATGCAAAGTATGCATCGCCGCCCTTTGCCGCAACCTTGCTGCTGAGGGTGTTGATAAAGCCCTGCAGCTGTGCCTGCAGCTGTGCCTCATTGACACCGAAATCACGCATTTCAAGGCTGTAGCCTGTCGGAAGCTGTACGCCTGTGAAGATAAAATCCTCTGCGCCCATATCCATAAGCTCTTTTACAAGCGCATAGATATAATCCTGCATTGCGCTGCTTGCAGGGTTTGCCCACGGTTTGCCCCCAAATTCCTTGGAGGTATCCAGCCAGTTCATATCGGTGCCCTTGTATTTAACCGCTGTGTCGCGGTTGATTGTAGGTGTAATGCGGTCCTGGAAAACATAAAGCTGCACTGTAAGGGCAACGTCCTTTTCTTCGCAGATTTCAGCAAGGCGTTTTACATCTGCAAGGGTTGAGGATTTTGCCTGCTGCCCAATTTCGGTCTGTGTGTCAAACCACACAAGGCCCTGTGCATCTTTAAGTGTTACCACCACATTGTCTGCACCCTTTGCCTTTACTGCATCAACAGCTGCCTTAAAGGCATCTTCGCTGTAAAGGGCTGTCTGTTCCACCATGCCGTAAACAAATTTTTCCTTTGTTGTGTCAATCTGTATATCGGACGGGTCGGTTGTGGGCTGTGTTTCTGCCGGTGCAGTTACAACAGGTGTGGGCGACGGTGTGTTCTGCGGTTTTGGCTTTGACATATTTTCTGCCATCTCTGCAATTGCAGGAGCCCCCATAAACCCTATCGCCAGCAGTGCCGCTGCCGCAAAGACAAGGCTTAACACCTTTTTCACAACATAGTTGCGCTGACGGCGTTTGCCGGATATACTGTTGTTTCGTTTAATTTTTATCGGTTTTTTGGCCATATAATCCTCTTTTCAGAATAAAACTGTATTTTAGATTGTATGCTGTTTTTTAAAGTGCCAGACCGTGCCCTGTAAGACCGTAAACGGAAAGTGCCAGCACAGAGATATAGATAAGTGTGATAGGCAGACCTTTAAGTGCTTCCGGCACTCTTTCGTGACAGATTTTTTTGTCTGCCTCACTGATAAGCATCATTGCGATAAAATAGCCTGCGCTGCTGGCAAGGCCGAACACAATGCTTTCGTCAAGGGCAAAGCCGTAGTTCTGGCTTAAGATAACCGTGCCCACAATGGCACTGTTTATACTTGCACCTGTTACCGACTGCACAACTTCGCGGAATTTGCCTTCGCTGAGAATCAGTGAGAGGGAAAGTATAACAATCATATAGCTGACTGTGCAGGCTACCACGATGATTGTAGGCATTGCAAAGCGGCGGTATTCCCCAAAGCCAAATTTATCCACCAGCGGTGCGGCAAAGTGCACGATAACACTTGTCATCACCTGAAAAACAGTGAGCGCTGTGCAAAAATACACAGTTTTTTTGCGTGGGTCACGAAGCATCTTGATGCCCGGGCTTATGCCCAGACTGCGTGTGAAGATAGCATTCTGTGCGCCGATTGCAAGTATTGCAAGATTGAAATAACTAATCAATGTTGTCAGCAAATCGTTCATTGTGCAGCGCCTCCACTTCTACTTTGTATTTATAGTTTTTAACAAGCTGTGCCCATACCGCACAGAGAATGCCTATAATCAGAAAACCGCCAAAGCTGTACTGTGCCATAGGCAGAATGCCGGCTTTAAGAATTTTAAAGCCCGCAACTGTGCCGAAGGCAAGAAATTCGCGCAGGGCACTGATGATAAGGCAGGCAACCGCAAAACCTGCTGTGTTTCGCAGACCGTTGATGATAGAATAAAGAGCCTCTTCTTTTCTTGTCTTTTCAAAGTTCTTTACAATCAGCGGGTCAACTATAAGTATCGGCAGGTATACCCCCAGCATAAGCACCTGGGAACCAAGAAATCTGTACATATAATAATAAACAAATGCAAAGATTATCGCCGACACAAATGGATAGAAGAATGTTTTAAGCGGCACGCTCATTCTGCGTGTGATAAGGTTGGTTGCAAATCGCGCAGGAGTAAGCAGGCAGATAATCGCTATGCAGAGGATAAGCCCGTTTTTAACGGTTGTGCCCGCAACCACCAGCGGTGCCAGTGCAAGACCTTTGATAAAAACAGGGTTGGACAGAAACACCTTGCGGCGGCGCACCGTGTCGTCCCAGTTGTTGTAAAGGAGAGAATAATCAGGTTTTTTCATATATTATTTCCCGTCCTTTCTGCTTTTGTTCAGCTCTGCTTCCGCCCTGAGAATTTCGTCAATGCTTATGGTTCTTGTGGAATACAGCACCTCGTCGATGCTGTCCTCCGCTTCACCTATAATGTCCAGTGTATCTTTTTTGATTTTAGGATGTGCCTGATAAACCTTTTTTCCCGGTTTTTCTTCCGGCTGTTTTTCGGCTTTGCTGTTTTCTGCAGCTTTGTCCTCACCGCTTGCAAAACGTTCGATAACCCCGTCCATTGTGTTTACAAGCAGCACCGCAAAGCAGCTGCCGAACTCGAACCCGCCAAAATAGCGGAACGCCATGCCCAGTGCACCAGCCATAATGCCGTAAATTATTTTTGCCTTTGGATTGGTTGGTGTGGTTGTAGGCTCGTTAAGCATAAACAGGGCTGTAAACAGCACAACGCCGTTGAGAAGTTCCAGCTGGAGACTTTCCAGACGCGGAAAACCGTAAACTCTTGGAAATGCCAGCGCAATAGCTGTGCAGGTTGCAAGGAATGCAACCGGAATATGCCATGTGATTTTCTTTGTGATTATAAGGAACAGACCTGTAACAAGGATAACCAGCACAAAGTCACTGCCCATACTGCCCGGGTGGTTGCCAAGCAGCAGATTGAGTGTATCGTGTGCAGGCACACCGCCGTTTTTAACGATGCCCGCAGTTGTAACTGTTGCGCCTGTTGTATATCCGCTCCAGAAATCCACCTTGCTGAACGGTGTAACCGCAACAAAAACCTTGTCCTGCCAGTTAACCGCCGCACAGCACATTGCAAGTGCCGCAAGGTTGAAAGGATAAACATCCTTTCCGCCAAAAAAGTGTTTGCCCACAAGCACCGCCATAAGCACACTTACCACAACGATGTAAACAGGAATATTTACAGGCAGCATAAGGCAGAAGATAACTGCGCTGAGCTCGCTGGAATGGTCGGTATAATCAAATTCCTCGTGACGTGCCATGGAAACAGCAACGTCAACAGCCTTTGCCGTAAGCATTGCAACGGCACACAGCAGCAGAACCCTTGTGCTGTAAAGCACTGTGCCGCACGCAATAAGCGGAACAGTTGCCAGCAGCATATATCTGTCGTGATTTTTTCTTTGAATATTAGTCATAAACAAACTCTCGTTTTCTTTAAGATTTTAAAGCTTTCCAGCAGATGCCGTACTTAGATTTTAAGGCTTTCGATTGCTGCTGCAACATCCTGTGCGCCAAACACATAGCTGCCTGCAACCAGCAGGTTTGCGCCTGCCTGTGCACACTGTCTGCCTGTTGTTTCGTTGATGCCGCCGTCAACCTCGATGTAAAGGTCACTGAGGCCGCGTTTTGCAGCTTCTTCGCTGATAGCTTTAAGTTTTGGCAGTGCGCTTTCCATAAAGCTCTGACCGCCAAAACCGGGTTCAACGCTCATAACAAGCACAAGGTCAAGCTGGTCAAGATATGGGAACACTGCTTCGGCAGGGGTTGCAGGCTTGATAACAATACCTGCCTTTTTGCCGCAGTTTTTGATGATGTCGATTGTTTCCTGCACGTCGCTTTCGCTTTCGATGTGGAAGGAAACAAGGTCTGCACCTGCCTTGCAGAACTGTTCTGCATAAAGGTGAGGTTTTATAATCATAAGATGCACATCAAAAAATGCATCGGATTTTTTGCGCAGGGATTTTACCACAGGGATACCGATGGAGATGTTTGGCACAAAAACGCCGTCCATAACGTCGATGTGCAGCATGTCGGCACCTTTGTCCATAACCATTTTGCAGTCACGTTCAAGGTTTGCAAAGTCTGCGGATAAAATAGAAGGTGAAACTTTAGTCATTTTTCTTACCTCTCATATGTAAAAACTTGTGTTAAATTTGGCTTTTTTAAGGCTTTGAAGCTGATATTTTTACAAAATAAAGCCCCTTGTAACCTTTTGGGCGCAAATGCCCATAATATGATATTTTATTATACATTTTATCTGCCAAAAAATCAATTAAATAGGCATATGTTTACAATTTAGTGATAATTTTTCACATATGTATATACAAAACAAAAGGTCATTCTGAGCTGTAGGGGGCGGCGTCCCCGACGTCCCGTTTCAGAATCTTCCCGTCAGCACAGTATAGCGGCTTACCGCAATCCAAGCATACCGTGAGATTCTTCAAAGTTAAACTCTCTCAGAATGACATTAATCATTTAAGTTTTTATTGAATTTTATTCGGTTTTCCCGACAGCTTCCCCGTAAATTTCAAGGTTTCTCTGCAGCACTTTAAGCCCGCGGAAGCCGAATGCCCTGTCCTTATATACCGCCTCCACGTTTTCTTTTGTTACTGTGGCAAAAACATCATCGCAGAAAAGTGTGTTGCCCGCTGCCGCTTCTTTGTCCCCTGCAAGCACCTTTTTGTTGTGAGGACACACCTTCTGACAGATATCGCAGCCGAAAACGGTTTTTGCCCGTTTTAAAATCTGCCGCTGTTCCTCTGTAAGTTCCTGCTTTTTCTGACTGATAAAGGATGCACATTTTTCCTTGTCAACAAATCCACTGCAGAGCGCACCCCCCGGACAGGCTTTTGTGCACAGGCCGCAGTTTAAACAGCCTTTGTCGGTGCACAGCACCGTTTCAGTTTCCATATCGGTTACAATTTCGCCTATAAACACAAAGCTGCCGTATTTTGGGGTGATAAGCAGACTGTTTGCACCCTTTACGCCAAGGCCTGCTTTTACCGCAGCGTCCACCTCGTCTATAGGGGAAGAATCCACAAAAGGCACAAAACTGTGCTGGGGATACTGCTGTGCAAGGTCTGCACATATGGATTTTAGTTGCTCCATAACCACTATGTGATAGTCACTGACCGCGCAGTATGCACTGATGTTTCCCCCACATGTACAATTGTTATAATATGGAAAAATTATTACAATTACGCTTGCTGCATTTTGGGGAATTCTTTGCTTTGAACGGACATCAAAAATGTTTAAATGTTGAAAACTCACTGCCGAAAAATCGGCAAGATTGTACTTTTTCAGCACATTTTTCAATCTTTATTCCCCCTTTATATAGTAATTACTGTATCTATAATACACAATTCAAGTGGAAAAAGATACACTTTTTTGCGGAATTTTTTGGCAAAACAGCTGAAATTGCAACTTTTTCTTGACAATATGGCAAGTTTTCCACGGTTTCAACAGAGTTTTCAACATTTAACGGTGAAAACCCGTTTAAAATGTTAACAACTGCCGGTTTTGTTGAAAACTCTGTTGAAAATGTTAATAACTATGTTTACAGACAGTATATTACAGTTTGTAAAAAACCTTTTGACACTTTTCAACCGCCGCTTTGTGCAAAGGTTGTGAAAAAGTTGTGAAAAGCCTTATTTACTGCGATTTTTGGCGTTTTCCAAGTTTTCAACATCTTGTTGAAAACTGTGTTTAAAACTTTACAAGGCGTAAACAAGCCGACAAAAACCGACATTTTGTGCGGTTTTGACCCTTTAAAAATATGCACAAATAAATCATTCAACTATAAGCTGTTGAAAATTATTTTAAAAGGTATATAATAAATAAAGATGCTTGCATCATTTTGATTATTAATTTAAGGAGTTATATATATGAGTGAATGTACACACAACTGCAGCACCTGCAGTGCAGACTGCTCTTCCAGAACAGAAATTCAGAAAGATCCGCTCAACCAGATGTCCAGTGTTAAAAAGGTTATCGGCGTTATCAGCGGCAAAGGCGGCGTAGGCAAAAGCCTTGTAACAAGCATGCTTGCTGTTCTCAGCCAGAGAAACGGCTACAACACAGCTGTTCTCGATGCTGACGTTACAGGTCCTTCCATCGGCCAGACATTCGGCGTGCACAAAAAAGTGCTTGGCAACGAAATGGGCATTCTTCCAAACGTGAGCAAAACAGGCATTCAGCTTATGAGTGCAAACTTTATGCTTAAAGAAGAAACAGACCCTGTTGTATGGCGCGGTCCTGTTATTGCAGGCGTTATCAAACAGTTCTGGAGCGATGTTATCTGGAACGATGTAGACTTTATGTTTATCGATATGCCTCCGGGAACAGGCGACGTTCCTCTTACAGTTTATCAGTCAATTCCTGTTGACGGCATCATCATTGTTGCTTCCCCACAGGAACTTGTTGGTATGATTGTGGAAAAAGCAGTTAAAATGGCAAATATGATGAACGTGCCAATCCTTGGTATCGTTGAAAATATGAGCTATGTAAAATGTCCTGACTGCGGCAAAAAAATAAACATCTTCGGCGAAAGCAAAGTTAAGGCAACAGCAGAAAAATACAACCTGCCATTGCTTGCAGAAATCCCTATTGACCCACAGCTTGCAAAAAACTGTGACCAGGGTGTTATCGAACTGTTTGAAGGCGACTATATGGATGCCTGCTTTGCAGAAGTTGAAAAAATGCTGGAAGAAAAATAACAGTATCAGTCTGCAAAACACAATTACAGCATAAAAAAGCGACCTCACACGAGGTCGCTTTTTTGTTTATATTTGCGCATCCAACAGTTCTCTTGCCATCTGACGCATTTCCGGGTCTGGGCTGTCTATATATTTTTCTGCAATCTTTTTTCCTCTTTCCAGCTCCTGTTTCAGTTCTTCGTCCATACTGTTTATCCTTTCAAATGCCTGCTGCACACCGCCTTCCGCGGCTTTTATGTACATTTCGATGGCTGTAAGATTATCCTTTTCACATCCCAGACCGTTTTTGTAGCATTCACCAAGTACATACCAGGCAGGTGCATGGTCCTGACCGGCAGCCTGCTCTAAATAATCAAGCGCCTTTTTGTAATCTTTTTCGCACCCATTGCCATATATATGTGCAACACCAAGGATATACCGGCCTGCGGCATCACCTGCATCAGCAAGCTGGCAGCCAAGTTCGTATATTTTCTCCCTGTGCTGCATAATCATATCTTCGTTGGAATAGATATCCACAAGACATCTTTTTGCTTTCAAATCACCCATTTCAGAGGCTATGGTGAAATTTTCAATGGATTTTTCAATATCCCGCTGACATCCTTTTCCCAGATGATACATCGAACCAAGAACCCTGTAGAAATCCACCTCACCTGTAATGGAAGCAAGCTTTTCTGTCAGAGGGACTGCCTTTTGGTAATCATCTTCATTTTTGCGTGTTAAATATATCCCCAGCTTTTTTTTCATAGCATCGATACTGCCAAGCTCTTCGGCTCTTTCGTACCAGGTCAGTGCCTCGTCGCATTTGTCGCCCTGATAAAGAATTTCCCCAACAATCAAAAGCGCCTTAATATTGTCCTGCCGTGCCGCATTTTTAAGCATTTCAAAACCTTTTCTGGCAGTTTCCTCGTCCACCTTGCTGATCTCAAGCATACAATATTCGCCATACTCTACCATAGCTTCAATGTTTCCGCTTTCTGCGTATTTTTCCAGCCAGAAGTAGTACTGTTTTTTCTGTTCTTCTGTCGGATTGTCAGCTTTGCAGGCTTCAGCCAGTATTCTGCACGCTTCACTATGGCCTTTTATGGCAGCTTTTTCCAGCCATTCAATGCCTTTGTCTACATCCTGTTCCACACCTTCACCATTATACAGCATACCTGACACAATAAACATTGCATCGGCGTTGCCCTTTTCGGCAGCAGGCAGGGCCAGAGTTTCGTAAATTTCTTTATACTCTTCGGCTGTTTTTGCCCTGCTGTATTTATTCATTGCCACATGTGCCATAACAGACGGGTTGCCGTGCTGCAGTGCCTGGTTAAGCCAGTAGTTTGCTTTATCTGTATCCTTTTCGCAGCCCAGGCCTTTGCCATACATATTGCCGCAGTGCTCCATTGCATTGCTGTCGCCGCTCATTGCAGACTTTTCAAACCAGTAAAGCGCCTTTGCATAATCCTGCTGAACATAGTTTCCGGTATAGTATTCTATGGCAGCGTTTAAGTATGCAGCTGAATGACCATTTTCGGCAGCTTTGATGGTATATTCGCAGCTTTTTTCCATGTTTTTTTCACAGCCTTTACCATTATAATAGCATTTGGCTGTTCCCCACATCATTTCGGCATCACCTGCGTCAGCACCTTTTTTGCTCCATAAAAATGCTTTGTGCAGGTCTTTTTCGCAGCCAAGGCCGTTGGTGTACATTACTGCACAGTTGAACATAGCATTTATACCACCAAGGCTGGCGCCGTTTTCAAATGCGGCAAGGGCAAGTGAATAGTTCTGTTCCACATCTTTGCCGTAATAATAGCTGTAACCCTGACTGTACCATTCGGCTGCATTTTTGCCGTCGATGGTATCTTGTTCGGTTTGTGCATCAGAGTCTGTTTTTTCAGCTTCTGTGCCGGTTGCTTTTTCGGTTTCTTCTTCTGTGTATTCGCTGTCAGTTTCGGCAGTTTCTTCTGTTGAGTTTTCGTCAGCTTCTTCAAAGGTTTCTGCTTTCATTTCGGCCAAAAATTCTGCTGTAACAGGATTTTCAAGATATTCGGGCATATCGGGCAGACAGTATTCTTCCTGTTCAGGCTGTTCTGTTTCTCTGATGCCCAGAGCGCCGTTGCTGTTGAAGATATTCACATAATCATAGTGATAGTCGTCTTCTTCAAAGCTGAAAATCAAAGCCTCAATTCTGTCGCCGTCAGGTCTTTCTTCTTCCCAGCGGTCTGCATCTCTGTGCACTGTCAGCAGATATGCTGTGCTGCCACTGTCCACAGCGTGATAAACCATACAACCCAGTTCTTCTTCAAACTGTTTTGCCAGCATATACAGGTCGTCATTTTTGTCCAGTTCTTTTATGTACGGAACACCGTCATCGTCCATAACCGAGCCGCACAGACGGCCGTTTTTTAACCAGATATATGGTTTGCCGTCCATTACACCCGATTTTGCCAGAGTATCAAGACGGTTGAGAGCTTCCTGCTTCTGCATATCCTGCAGGGTGTCTGCCTCTGTGCATACTTCTTTGTTATCTGCACATTCTTCGGCATTATCATCATCTTCGTCAATATTTTCAAGGGCACGTTTTGCTGTAAGTATGCCATTATTACCGAAAAGCTCGATATCCACAAAGTCGTTTTCTTCTTCAGAGCAGGAGCTGCAGAAATACGCGCTGATATTGTAGCCCCCAGGGGTTACATTTGCAAAAACGGAGCCGTCGTTAGGTATAAGTTTTTCTTCACCCCAGAACATCCGATTGCTGCCTACAAAGAGAAAATACAGCCCTTCGCTTTGCTGGATAACATGATAAACCAATGAATCTTCTTTTTCTTCAAAGGCTTTTACCTCGTCAATCCAGTCCACATCGCCTGCCTTGTACACATAATCAGCACCGGCTTTGTGGCCAAGATACATATCTTCTGCTTTTCCCACATAGCTTTCATCAAAGTCGCAGTAGGTAAGCTGACAGCCGCCGTCCCTCCAGCAATCCAGCACCAAAGCGTCAAGACCAACCTTGTCCACAAGAGATTCAATGCGGCTGAGAGCCTCGTCTTTCTGTGCAGCTTTAAAGATATCGGCATCAGTTTTTTCTTTTCTGACAATATTTTCTGCAGGTGCCGGTTTTTCTTCCTTATGCAATTTCTGCTGTTTTGCGCCCATTTTGGTTGCTTCCAGCAGGTTTTCTATTTCATCATATCTGTATGCAGGGTCAGTGTCCCGGGAATCCATAACAATGTCATGCAGAATATAGCCGGCTTTCTCAAATTCGCCAGCCTGTATAAACTGATTTGCCTTTGCAATCTTTTCATCTTTTTTCTTCCGCTGATTTTTAAGATTAAAATTTTCAAATAATCCCATAATAATACCTCTTTTTTGTCGACCGTAAATCAGCTTGTTTATCTGCATCTCAAGCCTGTCGGGAATGCAGTTTTTACGCAGTTCTGATATTTTACACCCATCTTGGGCTGTCGCTGATTACCGCCTGCCCTGCTTCAAGGCTTTTTGCCACATCTATGGTGCGCTGGTTGCGGCTGCCTTTAAATTTAAGTTCAAGGCTTTTTTCGCTTTCGATAAAAGGCCCGTCAATAAGTATATCCACATTTTCCAGCAGTCTGTATTTATCGTCGTTTTTATCTTTTACAAGATTTTCAAACAGATATCCCGTAAAGGCACAGATTTCGTACCCCTGCTTTTTAAGTTCTGCCGCAAGTTTTGCAAAATTTTCTGCCTGACAGAACGGGTCGCCCCCTGACAAGGTTACCCCTTTTATCATAGGGTTTTTCTTTATCATTGCAATAATTTCTGCCGCTGTATAGTCGGTGCCTGTGCCGAAAGAATGTGTTTCGGGATTGTGGCAGCCCTTGCAGTTGTGCACACAGCCCTGTGCAAAGATAACAAAGCGGAAGCCCGGGCCGTCGGTTATGCTGTTTTTGTTGAAGCCTGCTATATTTAAAACTGTATTTTCCATATTTTCACCTTAAATTACATCGCCGTATTCCCTTTTGCTGCGCAGCCATTTTGGGCGGTTGCCAAAATCTGCAAGAACAAGGCGCACCACAAGACACCATATAACAAAACAGATAAGTATCTGTCTGCACATGGCAAAGAAAAAGTTGAGCGGAAACATATTTATCATAATGCTTACCCTTGGGTCCAGCATCCAAAGGTCATTTGTAAAGAACACATAGTGGAAGTTTGTCCAGAACCACTGGAAATTGGTGGCGATAACACCGCCGAAAGCACCTGCCACCAGCACAAGGCCTATGGCTGCCCATTTGTATTTTCGGCGCAGTGTGCCCTGCATAAGCCTGAACCCGTCGGTTTTCCACAGATATACCACCGAAACCGCCACAAAGGCAGACAACGCTATGCCGATATACACAACGCCCATATAGAGATTGACCACATCTATCATATGCAGTTTTTCTCTTTCGTCAAAAATCTCGCGTATTTCGCCCTTTACGCCAAACTGCATTTCAAGGTCGGGGCGCTGTTTGACCATATAGGACAAAAGGTTGTCGGTAACCTCCATCAAATCCTGATGGCGCATGCCGATATGTTCGGCTGTTTTGTTCTGCTGATACTGAACGTGGTAAAAATGTCTGTCCTGACTGACACCGATAACGCTCCACAGCAGAATGGCAATAAATGTGCAAGGGAGTATAAGGTTGTAGATAAGTTTTTTCATACTTTTCTCCGTCGGTTTAAAGTTATTTAAAGGATAACACTTATACTTATTTTTGGCAACAGAAAATAAAAAAGCTAACGCTTGTTATTTTTGTATGCCAACAAAATATGTCATTCTGAGGAATTTTAATTCCAAAGAATCTCCCGGTTTTATCAGACAAAGAGATTCTTGGCTGTCGCTCAGAATGACATTTAATTTTTTATACAGATATTTTATTTTGCAGGGAAGATTTTTTCCATTCTTCTGCATGCTTCAACAACGCTGTCATAAGGACAGGCAACGTTGATGCGCAGATGTGTAGGACCCTGGAAAGGTCTGCCGTCGTTTACGATAACGCCAACCTTTGCAAGTTCTGCCATAATTGTGTCCATATCCATACCGCAGCCTGCAACGTCCACCCAAAGCAGATATGTGCCCTGTGGCAGATATGCATCGATACCCTTGCGTGTGTTGAAGAAGTTAACCATATATTCCTGGTTTCTGCGCAGGTAAG
Organism: Oscillospiraceae bacterium; assembly: GCA_017505635.1. Lineage (GTDB taxonomy): Bacteria > Bacillota > Clostridia > Oscillospirales > Ruminococcaceae > RGIG3102. Next base: position 102,907 of record JAFVOU010000031.1, read on the forward strand.
GCAGAAGTTCTTCCACATATTCTTCGCCGCCTTCGTAGGCACCCATACATGCAGCAAGAGACAGAACATTTGCATTGTTGTAATGTGTGCTTTCGCCCTGACGTTTGATGCGTGCATTGATAACAGGGTTATAGCAGATTGTGTAGCTGCCGATAAGTCCTGCAAGGTTAAAGGTTTTGCTTGGTGCATAGGATGCAAGGCAAATCTGTTTTGCACGTTCGCTTACGCTCTGTGTAGGGATATGTTTTGATGCAGGGTCGGTCATAAAGTCTGCCCAGATTTCGTCACTGAACAGGAAAACATCGTACTTGTCGCACAGCTGTACAACCTTTTCAATTTCCCATTTTTCCCATACTCGGCCTGTTGGGTTGTGAGGAGAACAGAAAATCATCATAGGGATTTTTTTCTCCACAATCTGTTTTTCCATATCCTCAAAGTCCATACGGTAGATGCCGTTTTCGTCCTTGACCATAGGAGAAAATGCAATATTTCTGCCAAGGTTTTTAATGGAACCCTGAAAACCAACATATGTTGCCTGACCTGTCAGAATCCAGTCCCCCGGCTGTGTGTAAACACTGATTGCACTGCAAACACCGCCCAGAACAGAGTTCTGATAGAGGATGTTTTCTTCTTTAATACCCTTTGTGCCATAGTGTTTTTCCTGCCAGCTGGCAATTGCATTTACATATCTTTCGCTTAAAACAGAATAACCGAGAATAGGGTGTTCTATTCTTTCTTTCAGTGCTTCGATAACACTTGGTGCAGTTTCAAAATCCATATCTGCAACCCACATAGGGATAACATCTTCCTTTGGCACATCGGTATACTGCGGTGAACCCGGAACTTTTGTCATTGCCCATTTTGTTGCGCCTGTTGCCCAGCGGTCAATTTTTTTGTCAAAACGACTTGCCATAATTTTTCTCCTTTAAAAATAATATTCAAATCGGTTTTTGTCACTCTGAACGTATGTGAAGAGTCTCCCGGTACGGTTGAAACAATGGTCAGCCATCAGTTTGTGCCGACAGAGGGATTCTTAAACGGGGCGTCGGGGACGCCGCCCCCTACAGCCCGGAATGACATTTCATAATATTAAACTCTTTTTTTATATTAACATATTTGTGTTTAAAATCAAACGGTTTTATGTTACAATTAATCTATTGGTAATATAAAAATAAAATATACTGTTATATAGGAGACTTTATTATGCAGTGGACCGATATCAAAATTATCTGTGACAAAAAATTTGAAGATGTTTTCGACTATGTTTCTGCCGAAGTTTGCCCTATGGGTGTGCAGATAGAGGACTATTCCAACCTCGAAAGCGACGTGCTGGAAATTGCACATATCGACCTTATTGAACAGGACCTTCTGGAAAAAGACCGCACAAAAATTATTGTGCACCACTATATCTCCCCTGAACTTGACGCACAGGAAAGCCTGCTTGTGCTGCAGACACGCCTGAGCGAAGAAGGTGTGGACTTTACAACCGAAATTGAATATGTAAATCAGGAAGACTGGGAAACAGGCTGGAAGGCTTACTACCACGCACTGCCAATAGGCGAAAACCTTATGGTTTGCCCAAGCTGGGAAAACTGCGAAACCGACCGCAAAATCCTTAAACTTGACCCGGGTATGGCTTTTGGCACAGGCACACACGAAACAACAAACCTTTGCCTTGAAGTGCTGGACCGCACAATCAAAGGCGGCGAAAGAATACTGGACGTTGGCACAGGCAGCGGTATTCTTGGCATTGCCAGCTGTATTCTTGGTGCAAGGGAAGCAGAAGGTGTGGACATTGACCCAACCGCTGTTAAGGTTGCTATGGAAAACGCACAGCTTAATGGTGTGGACGACCGTTTTACCGTTAAAGTTGGCGATTTGTCCGAAGAAGCAAGCGGCAAATATGACATCGTTGTGGCAAATATCGTTGCAAACGCAATTATGATGCTGTCCAGAAACATTCCCGAATTTTTGAAAGAAGGCGGCCTTTACATCACAAGCGGCATTATTATCGACCGCAAGGACGAGGTTCTTGCCTGCCTTGAAAACCTTGGCTTTAAAATTCTCAAAGTGCACACAAAAAACAACTGGGTATGTATCGAGGCTACAATTTAAGCTATGGAATATACTGTTGAAACACTGGCACACGGCACAAAGGTGTGCATTAACAAAACCCACCGCTTTGGCACCGACGCTTTTCTGTTAAGCCATTTTGCCGAGGTGAAATATGCCCAGAAAGCCCTTGATATGGGCACAGGCTGCGGCATTATTCCTCTGCGATGGAAGGATATGGGCCACAGGGGTGAAGCCTTTGGGCTGGAGATTGACCCCCAGGGCACACAGCTGATGCAAAAAAGCATCGAGCTTAACGGCTTTGAAAATCTGACTGCAATCTGCGGCGATGTAAGGGATTTTAAAACCGAAAAGGCAGACTTTGATGTTATCACCTGCAACCCGCCATATTTTACTGCAGGCAAACCAAAGGACGACGAAAAAAAGGCATCTTTCCGCCACCAGCTTACACTTACCGATGATGACGTTGCGGCGGCGGCATACCGTCTTTTGCGTGACAACGGCAAGCTGTGCATCTGTCAGCGCCCTGACCAGCTGGCACAGGTTATCTATGCCATGAAGAAAAACCGCATTGAGCCAAAGGTTATCCGCTTTGTGCGCCAGCGCCAAAACAGCCCGCACCCGTGGCTTGTGCTGGTGGACGGCAGAAAAAACGGCGGCAAAAGCCTGACCGTAATGCCCGATTTGTTTATGGAGGACCAAAACGGCGGCCCTTCCATTGAACTGCAGAAGATTTACGGAAAAATTGAATAAAAAACAAAACAGACGGTATCAGAATACCGTCTGTTATTTTTTGCTTATTTTATTATCCGATTGATTCAATCAGTTCCACATCTACAGAGAATGTGCTGTTGTCGTATGCACGGAAGATAACAAGGTTGAATGTATCTCCGGGTGAGAATTTGTCCAGTTCTTCCAGCAGGTCGTCACTGGTTATAATTTCGCGTCCGTTTGCCTCCACGATAACATCGCGCAGCTGCACGCCTTCCTCCTGCATTCTGCAGCCCTCGTTGAATTCCACAATGCACACACCCTTGCTTGGCAGACCGTTGATTGGTCCGTTGGTGCTGTTGAGTTCCACTATGGAGATGCCCAGCACAGCACGGCCTTTTACATAGCCGTAATCCACGATGTTTTCGATGATAGGCATTGCCTCGCTGATTGGAATGGAAAAGCCGATACCTTCGTAGTTGATGTCGGCAATTTTGCTGCTGTTGATACCGATTACCTGACCAAAGCGGTTGATAAGCGGACCGCCGGAGTTGCCAGGGTTGATTGCTGCGTCAACCTGAATAAGTTCCAGACTGCGTGCGCCGTCGCCAAGGTCGCGGTTAAGACCGGATATGATACCCTGTGTCATTGTGCTGGAAAGACCGCCTGCGTTGCCGATTGCAACAACCCTTTCGCCAACTTTAAGGGCACCGCTGTCGCCGAACTCGGCAGGAACAAGGCCGTGTTTATCCACCTTTACAACTGCAAGGTCGGTGGTTGCGTCCATACCGATAATGCGTCCGTTTACGTTTGTGTCATCGTGAAAAACCACGTTTACGCTTGTGCCGCCATCAACAACGTGGGCATTTGTGATGATATATCCGTTCTCGGTCATAACAATGCCTGTGCCGCTGCCTATGGCAGAGATGGACTGGCTGCCGTAAACCGTGATGCTTACAACCGACGGGTTAACCTTTTCGTATATATCTGTAGCTGCAAAGCCGCCGTCCTTTGTTTCGGGAACAGGCTGAATTTCCACAAGTTCGCCTGCGGTTTCGCTGTTTGGTGCCGCAGGTTCACTGTTGGGAACAGTTATATTAAACTCGTCCTTCAGTTCTTCTTTAAGTTCGTACATAAAGTCTGTATGTTCCAGCCCTTTTCCCACTGCAAAGCCGCCGCCGAGGGCTGCTGCAGCCAGAGCCAGACAAAGCAGTATTACAGGAAGTTTGCTTTTCTTTTTCATATGCATTCTCCTTATAGAGACATTATTTTAAAGGGACAGACCCTGTTTGGTTTTCGCCTTATATATTATTCCTTAAATGTGAAAATTATTTGTAGGCGCAGAGCTTTTTACATTTATTTCACACTGTACCTCACAAAAGGCATTATCCCCGTCAATATCCTGTTTACTTGTGCTTCGGAGACTTGAGGCGCGGCCCTTTTATGCTTTTTTCTTTTTTTGCCTTTGTATCGGCAGCTTTTTCGTTTTTGTCTGTTGCTGCAGGCAGGGTAAAGATAAACTCGGTGTACTCGCCTACTTCCGACTCTACCCTGATATCACCGCCCGAACGCTGCACAAGGGTTTTTGCAATATACATACCTATGCCTGCACCCTTTATATGCACCGAACGGCTGGCGTCGGTTTTGTAAAAGCGGTCAAAGATATAAGGCAGTGCTTCTTCGGGGATACCCTCGCCCGAGTTGCGGATTTTAACTGTGATAAATCCCGTCTGCTTGTCCTCGCTTACATTAAAGCCTATATAGCCCCCGTGAGGCGTAAATTTAAGGGCATTGTCCACAATATTATACACAACCTGGTGGATAATATCCTTGTCGGCAGAAACAATCATACGGGTAGGCTCAAAGCCGCGCACCTGTATGTCTGCGTTTTCTATGCGGCTTTCAAAGGCAAAAGCAACATCGGAGATTGTGTCCCATATATTGTAGCGGCTTACGTTCATAATAAATTCGCCGCTTTCCAGCTTGGACATATCCAGCATACTGTTGGTAAGTCGTGCCAGACGTCCTACCTCGCTGGACACAATTTTAAGGTAGGTATCCTGTCTTTCGGCAGGGATTGTACCGTCAATAATGCCGTCCACAAAGCCTTTGATACTTGTCATCGGCGTGCGCAGCTCGTGGGCTATATTGGCAACAAAGTTGGAACGGCTGGTTTCGTTTTTGTCGGCAAATTCTGCCATATTGTTAAAGGTTGTTGCAAGGTGGGCAACCTCGTCGGCGCCCTCCACCTTTACACGCACCGACAAATCCCCCTGTGAAAAGCGCTTTGCCGCATCGGCAATTTTGCGCAGAGGGGTTGTCATGTGGCTGGTAACCACAAGTGCCACCACGCTGGAAACAAGCACCATTATGGAAGAAGACAGCAGAAACATACTCAGCAGCGCATTGGTAAACAGTATGATATGCTTTGTGCTGCTGCAGGCAAATATATAGCCCTGCACATTCATATGTTCGTCAAAAACAGCCTTGCCCACCGCATAGTATTTTTCGGTGTGGTTTTCCGAAAACACCTGACTTACATTGACCGGCACAGTGGTCAGCTTTGCTGCATAAACCGCCGCCTGTGGCATTGGTCTGCCTGCAAAGTTGTTTGCATACTGATTTGTTGATGTGACAATGTTGCCCTCGCTGTCGGCAAGGATGATTATGGACTGTGTGGTTTCGCTTATAAGCCTTAAATCCTCTGCCACAACCCTGATTTCATCCGCCTTGTCTATATATATCTTGTTGCTGTTGAAAACGTTTTCCTCAACACTCTGCACACAGATATTAAGCACACTCATCTTGTCCGACTCAAAATATCTGTTGGCAAAAAACACAAAGGTAATGCCGATAAAGAAAAGGTTTGCCACAATAAGCAGCGTTATCGTCAGAAAAAATCGCGATGCGATGCTCCTGTTTGGTTTATACATAGATTACTCCTTTGGACCAAGGCCAAGTTCTGCCGCAAAAGGGCGCATTGCATTGATGCAGATTTCGCTTACTTCCTTAACCTCCATACCCAGCAGGGCACAGCCGTTTTTTATAAGTTCGCGGTCGCATTTTGCGGCAAATTTTTTATCCTTGAATTTTTTCATAAAGCTGGAAACTTCCAGGTCGGTTATGCCCAGAGGGCGCATTCGTGCCGCCGCACCGATAATGCCTGTAAGTTCGTCAACTGTGTAAAGGCTTTTTTCCATATCTGTAAGCGGCTGTACATCGGTGCAGTGGCCGTAGCCGTGGCTTAAAATTGCACGGATTTCTTCTTCGGCAACACCTTCTGCACGCAGAGGCTCTGCTGTGTGTTTAAGATGTTCTTCGGGATACTGTTCGTAGTCATAGTCGTGGAGATATCCCACCGCCTGCCAGTGTGCCACATCGGCACCGAAGTGGGCTGCCATGCCGCCCATTGCCGCCATAACCGCTGTGGCATGGGTGATAAGGTGCGGCTGTGTTGTTGTGCCTGCTATAAGCTGTTTTGATTTTTCAAGTGTGAGCATAATTGTGGCTCCTTTATCTGAATAATTTTAATTTAAAGTATTTTATCTTATTATTATATATCAATTTTCACTTATGTGCAATAAATAGCGGCAGATGATATTCTGTCCCGCCCTTGCAGCAAGCCTTGTACAGATGATATAATTGTATAAAAGATTACGGGGTGACAGATTATGACAAAACATGACCTTATAAATATAACAAAAGAATTCACCGCCAGCTACAGCCACACACCGCTGACAGCAGAAATGCAGGCTTTGCTTGGCACAGATGATATGTGCTTTTTTGACGAACCCCTTGTTGGTTTCGGCAGTGCGGATGATGAACTGTTTGAACAGCTTAAAGCGCCCGAAGCAGTAGGCCCCCAGTTTATCCCACCAAAGGAATGGCTGGAAAACGCAAAAAGCGTAATAAGCATTTTTATACCTTATTCCGAAGCTGTCAAAAAGGCAAACAACACTTATCCAAAAGCCGAAATTGCCCCCCACTATGTCCACGCCAAAAACTACACCGTGCCGTTTATAAACAAGCTTGTTGAAAAACTGTGCCTTGAAATAAACAAAAAGGGTTACAGCACTGTTGTGCCTTCCAGCGAAACTGCCCGTCTGAAATCAGCTATGGCTGTCTTTGAGGGCAGAAAAGCCTACACAAGCCCATGGTCAGAACGACATATCGCCTATATCTGCGGTCTTGGCAGTTTTGGCATTCACAAGGGTATCATCACCGAAAAAGGCGCCCTTGGCAGATTTATCAGCATTGTTACCGATATGCCGCTGGAAGCAGACGAAAGACATTACAGCGAATTGTACGAATACTGCACCATGTGCGGCGCCTGCGGCAGAAAATGTCCTGCTGAGGCGATAACAACCACAGAGGGCAAAGACAAGGTTAAATGTTCGGTTTTTGTGGACAGCACAAAAGTAAAATATGCACCGCTGTACGGCTGTGCAAAATGTATGTGCGGCGTGCCTTGTGCCAAAGGCAGACCAAAAAAGAGATAATGCATACATAACAACAAAAATCACAACACAAAAAGCAACGGGAAGTCCGCAAGGACTTCCCGTTTTGTCTTTATATTACTGTTTATTTTCCTCTGTAAGTTCCTTTACACTTGCAACAAGACCTGCAAGGTTCTGGATTTCGCTTGGGATAATAAGCTTTGTAGCTTTGCCGTCGGCAACCTTCTGCAGTGCTTCAAGGCTTTTGAGTGTAAGCACCTGATTGTTTGGTGCAGATTCGTTAAGCATAACGATACTGTCTGCAAGGGCTTTCTGCACTGTCATAATAGCCATAGCTTCGCCCTCTGCTTCGCGGATTTTCTGTTCCTTTACTGCATCGGCACGAAGGATTGCGGATTCTTTTTCTGCTTCGGCACGAAGAATAGCAGATTCCTTTTCGCCTTCTGCCACAAGAATCTGACTGCGTTTTTCGCCCTCTGCACGGAGAATGCTTTCGCGGCGCTGACGTTCGGCCTTCATCTGTTTTTCCATTGCGTCCTGAATTTCGCTTGGAGGAATAATGTTTTTAAGTTCCACACGGTTAACCTTGATACCCCAGCGGTCGGTTGCTTCGTCAAGGAGAGAAGTAATCTGATTGTTGATTGTGTCACGGCTTGTAAGTGTGTGGTCCAGTTCCATATCACCGATGATGTTACGCAATGTTGTTGCTGTAAGATTTTCGATTGCACTGATAGGTCTTTCAACACCGTAAGCGTAAAGTTTTGGGTCGGTCACCTGGAAGAAAACAACGGTGTCAATCTGCATTGTTACGTTGTCCCGGGTGATAACAGGCTGGGGAGGAAAATCCACCACCTGTTCCTTGAGGGAAACCTTTTTGGCAATACGGCTGATGATTGGAATTTTAAAATGGAAACCTGCATTCCACACCGAATCAAAGATGCCGAAACGTTCCACAACATAGGCATATGCCTGTGGCACTATGCAGATGTTGCGTGCGATTATAACGATTACAAGAAGAATAAGAATATAAGGCAGCATATAAATCTCCTTTCGCTTTTAACTGTTTACTGTGATTTTTTCAACAACAAGGGACACACCCTCGATTTTTACTACTTTGCACATCTCGCCCTCTGCTACAGGCTGACCGCTTTTTGCCTGCCAGCTTAACCCGCCTATCTTTGCACGGCCGGGTTTGTCGGGTGTGATGGCGGATACAACAAGGGCATTTTTGCCTATGTACATATCCATATTGGTAGGTGTTTCCTTGGTTATGTATTTTGTGAGGATTGGCTTGGTAAAATACATTGCCGCAACGGTAACCACCGCAAAAGCAATTGCCTGCAGCATAAAGCTGTCAGGTACAAGCCACGCCACAATTGTGGAAACAAGGGCACCTGCCGCAAACCAGATGCTTGAAATATCGGTTGTGGCAACCTCGATGACAACAAAAATCAACGTCAGTGCCAGCCAGATATATACAAGCGGTATTCCAAACAGCATACTGTACCTCCTTGGGTATGTTTTGATTTTATGTTACCCTATAAATGTGAAAATTTCAACAAGAAAATAAAGGTTTTGTCTTAGCGACCTCCGGACAAGAAAACACAAACACAGTGTACGGCACAAAAAGGCTGTTACTGCGTTGTCAACACTTGCATTACACAAAGCAGTGCTGCGTATTTCCGCCTTGCAACAGCACTTTTTGTGCGTAAATGTGCAAAAATGTCCACATCAAGATACGGTAGGTGTTTTGATGTGGATTTATGTTTTCTTATCGGGATGCCGCTTTCCGAAATTAATTTTATTCTGCCGTTGCCTTTAATATGCGGCACAAACATTAAAATATTCTGCCATGCCGCAGACATTTTGTCCGCCGGTATGTTTTTTGCACGGCTCTGCCGTATTTTTTAAATTTTGGTGAAATTTTGTCAAAGACTGGCTACAGCCTTGAAATCGTTTTGCTTTTACAGTATAATATGCTTGTTAAATGTTGTTTTCAATACTATCTCTGCCCTTTGGCAGTCTATATACAGGTTAAAAGAATTTTAAGAAAGGGGTTTGAAAATGGCAAAATATTTATCTCCTGAAGCCCGCAAAAAGCGCACAAGACGCCGCCGTGCCCGCAAACTTGCAATGTATGCAAGCCTTGCCGTGTTTGTTCTGGTGTTAAGCTATGGTATTGTTGCTTTAATCGAGGCTTTTTCCCCGGGCGAAGAACCACCGCAGGAACTTCTGCCCACAGCAACTCCTACCGATATGAAACCAAACACCGATGTTCAGAACGAAGGCGAATGGTACACCCGTGTAGGACCTGTAAAACAGACAATCAACGATTTTGATGTTATCAGCCCTGACCACCGTATGTTCCAGCTGCCTGAAAACGGCAGTGTTGACCTTAGCTATTTTGAAGATGCGGTTTTTGTAGGCGACAGCCTTACCGAAGGTCTGCGCGAATATGCAAGCATCGAAAACTCAATTGCCAACATCGCAACCTTTATCTCTGCAAAAAACCAAACACCAAAAAGCTTTCTTGAAGGCGTTATCGTGTTCCCGGACAACTACCGCCCTACACAGAACGGTGTTGAAGCTATTGTAAGCGAAAATCCGGGCAAACTTTATATCACCCTTGGCACCAATGCCCTCACCTTTATGAACCGCGAGCAGCTTATCTACTACTATGACCAGCTGCTTACCACTTTGCAGGAACAGCTGCCGGACACAACATTTTATATCTGCAGCATCACACCTACAACCGTTGCCGAAGCAAGCCGCCGCCCTGTGTTCATCTACGATGCAATCTATGCGGCAAACAACGAAATTGCTATGATGGCAAGTCTTAAAGGTATGCACTATATCAACCTGCACGAGGTTCTTGCTGGTGATGACGGATATCTCAAACCGGAATATGCCTACAGCGACGGTATCCACCTTAAACCGGAAACCTACACTATCTGGATTCAGTATCTTATGTCACATACAGTGCACAACCCCGAAAACCCATATATCCCGGGCAGCCCTTACTATTTGGGTTAATAAAAAACAAATGTCATTCCGCAAAAACGGAATGACATTTTTTATTGCATAAATTTTTAAAATCAGATTTCAATTTCCAGTGCCACAGGGCAGTGGTCGCTGCCCATAACCTCGCCAAGGATATAGCTGTCCTTAACCTTGTCTTTGATGCGGTCGCTAACCACAAAATAGTCAATGCGCCAGCCGATATCCTTTGCACGCGCCTGTCGCATATAGCTCCACCAGCTGTACTGGATTTTGTCGGGATACAGATATCTGAAGCTATCCACAAAACCGCTGTCCAGCAGTTCTGTAAATTTTGCTCTTTCCTCGTCGGAAAAACCTGCGCTTCGGCGGTTTGTCTTTGGGTTTTTAAGGTCAATTTCGTTGTGTGCAACGTTGAGGTCACCACAGTAGATAACAGGTTTTACCTCATCAAGTTTATTTATGTAACCGCGCAGTGCGTCCTCCCACTGCATACGGTAGTCAAGGCGTGCAAGCTCCCGCTGGGCATTTGGGGTGTATACATTAAGCAGATAAAAATCATCATATTCAAGGGTGATTGCCCTGCCCTCGTGGTCGTGTTCATCTATACCGATACCGTACTGTACGCTGACTGGCTCTTTTTTTGCAAAAACCGCTGTGCCGCTGTAGCCCTTTTTATCGGCTGAATACCAGTACTGATAATAACCTTCGGGACTGAACTCTGCCTGACCGGGCTGCATTTTGCTTTCCTGTATGGAGAAAAAATCCGCATCGGCAGCTTTGAAAAAATCTTCAAAACCCTTGTCCAGACAGGCGCGGAAACCGTTTACATTCCAGGATATAAATTTCATAACTGTATCTCCTTATATACTGCAATTTTCTGCATTAAGCACATCTGCACATCCTATGTGCTGTTCTATCGTTTATTGTACACAGCAAAGCAGAGAAGATTTGCGGGTTCTCCTCTGATTTGTCAGCTGCGCTATATTATGTTTCTTTCATTGACTGTATTTTACTATATATTTCCGCATAATTCCATGACTTAGTCACATTTTTTGCCCTCTGCACGCATTCTGTTAAGCAGTGCGCCGCACAGCAGTATATTCATACACATATACAGCCACAGCATAAACAGCATAACCGCACCAAGACTGCCGTAAAGCAGGGAATATTTTGAAAAATGCCGTATATACACCGAATATCCGGCAGAATAGACCACCCACCCCACCGCCGCAAACACCGCTCCCGGCAGCTGCCCCTTTAACGGTATATCACTGCGGGCAAGGCTTTTGTAGGCAAAGGCAAAAAGCAGCACAAGTGCTCCCATAACAGCTGCACTTCGGCTGCTGAGAAAAACCGGCACAATCTGCATATCACTGCCTGTAAACTCCGCCAGTTTTTCTGCCAGAGGCTGCGCAGTCAGTGCCGCAGAAAACGACAGCACAACAACTGCAACAAGCACAAACGCATAGCCCACACTTCTCACCGCTGTCTGGAAAAAGTTGTATTCTCTTTCGCTGCCGTATATTGTGCTTATGCCGTCGGCTATGCTGCGTATCCCCCTTGTTGCACTCCACACAAGAAAAGCCGTTGTCAGCGACAGAAAGGGCACCGTTGCCATAAGCCGTATCTCCTGCACAAGCCTGAACATCCATCTGCCCGCCTGCTGTGTAAAAAACTGCTGTGCCGCCTGTGTCAGTGCATCTGCCGCACCGGGTATCAGCGCACCGGTAACCACAAAAAACACCATTGTCAGCGGCACCGCCGAAACCAGCACAAAAAATGCCGCCTGTGCACTGTAGGCCGCAATATGTGTTTTGTCGTACATTCTTTTTGCACTGATGCCATATTCTATAAGCTGATATATTTTCTTTTTCAAATTTTTCTCCGCCCGTACCAATGATAGATATATTATTATGCAGTATATGCTGCATATATACTTATCAATGTACCTTTGCAGTATTTGTACAGGCACGAAAATGAAAAACCACAGGTCGATTGACCTGTGGCTTTTACTGTAAAAACAATATTGAATTGTTTCTGACTTAACATAAGGTTATTTTGTAACCTTTTCTTTTTCCCATTTAGTAACACAGATTGAACATGCGATGTCGCCTGTAACGTTGAGACATGTACGGCCCATATCGAAGAGACGGTCTACACCGTAGATAATCATAATCATGTTTACGTCGATGCCCATTGCTGTGAGAACCATAGCAAGCATAATCATACCTGCGCCGGAAACGCCAGCTGTACCGATGGATGCAAGTGTTGCTGTAACAACGATTGTTATCATCTGTGCAAGACCAAGTTCTACGCCTGCAAGGGATGCAAGGAACACTGTTGCAACACACTGGTAAATTGCTGTACCGTCCATGTTAACTGTTGCACCAAGTGGAAGAACGAATGCAGAGATATCTTTGTCTGCGCCAAGTTTTTCTGCACAGTCTTTGGAAACCGGCAATGTAGCTGCAGAAGATGTGGATGTGAATGCAAACATCATAGCAGCAAATGCGCCTTTAAAGAATTTAACAGGGCTCATGCCTGCGAAGATTTTTGCAGATGCAGAGTAAACCAGAACTGCGTGAACAATGTAACCGATGTAAGCACAAGCAAGAACAAGTGCAAGGCTGCCAAGAATTTCTGCGCCCTGTGTTGCAACAACCCAAGCCATCATTGTGAAAACACCGATTGGGGAAAGGCTGATGATGAATTCCATCAGTTTGTTGATAACTTCGTTGAAGGAAGCAACAACATCTCTTGCAAGTTTGCCTTTTTCGCCAGCTGCCATAATGGAACCGCCAAGGAAAAGAGCAATAATGATAACCTGAAGCATGTTAGCTGTGTGGAATGCTTCCCACATATTGCTTGGGAACATGCCAACAAGTGTATCCATAAAGTTTGCAGATGTAGCTTTTGTCCATTCTGCACCTTCTTCAAGAGCAAGTGTTGGGAACAAGCCTGCACCGTCAAAGATTTTAGCAAATACAAGACCGATTACACAAGCGATAGCTGTGGAAACAAGGAAGTAAGCAAGTGTTTTCCAGCCAACGGAACCAACTTTTTTCATGTCGTCCATAGAAAGGATACCGTCAATCATAGACAAGAGAACTACAGGAACAACAATGAACTTGAGAAGGTTAACAAAGATTGTGCCAAATGGTTTAAGATAAGCTGTTGTAAAGTCTGCCATGCCTGTCATGCCGCATACAAGACCAACAACAATACCAAGGATAAGTGCGATTAAAATTTGCATTGGTAAACCAATTTTCTTTTTCATATTCAATCTCCTTTACGATATAATTTTAACCTGTGACCTATTATAGCAGACGGACTTTAGTTTGTAAAGTAAAATCTTGCAATATATGTGCTATTATTAATTTTATTTTTTTAAATCAAGGTCTAAAATTTATTTTTTAAATTAGAAATGGGGTTTTTCACCTTTCAAAAAGGTTATTCAATCTATTAAATACTTAATTATTTAAGAATTTGTTCACAATTTATTAAAATTTAATTACAAAATTAAATTGCAACAATAGTACATATTTCATAGACAAATGATACAGCTTTTAAAAGGTCGTATATTGCAATTTCTTTTTGGTGATGTTAATATATAGCCATGCAGGGCTGTCCGCTTTTTGCCGCCCTGAGTTACAGAATTCAAGGCATTCAATACTTTTAAATATATTTTACGGAGGCATAATTATGAACGATATTATCAAAGCAATGGTGGAACGCCGCAGTATCAAAAAATATAAGGACACACCTGTTCCGGCAGAACTTATCGACCAGATTTGCGAAGCAGGCAAATATGCAGCAAACGGCAGAGGCCTGCAGGCAGGTATGATTGTTGCAGTTACCGACAAGGCACTGCGCGACAGACTTTCCGCCCTCAACGCAGCAGTAATGGGCACAGACAGCGACCCGTTCTACGGCGCACCTGCAGTGCTTGTTGTGCTTGCAAACAAAGAGGTTGGCACATATATTTATGACGGCAGCCTTGTTATGGGCAATCTTATGCTTGCCGCACATTCCCTTGGCCTTGGCAGCTGCTGGATTCACCGCGCAAAACAGGTATTTGACAGCGAAGAAGGCAAGGCAATCCTTGCCGACCTTGGCATAGAAGGCGAATGGGAAGGCATCGGCAACTGCATCATCGGTTATGCCGACGAAGAAAGACAGCCAAAACCAAGAAAAGAAAACTGGGTTTACAAGGCATAGTCAGAATTGCTTATGCTTTGCATATCCAAGCCAACTCTTACATCTGCAGATGCAAACAAAAAACAGCTTTGATATGCAGATAATTTCATTAAGATAAAAAATATGTCATTCTGAGGAATTTTAATTCCGAAGAATCTCCCGGTTTAATCAGACAAGGAGATTCTTCGTTTCGCTCAGAATGACATTTTGTTTTATTATAATAAGCTTATATTTTGGATTTTTCGCTTAACTTAATGACATTTGCTCTGCATCAGAGCTGTTCTATTTCATTTTATCCTTTATAAACTTCGGCACCGAAATTTCACCGCCGTTTACCGCAGTTGTTTCCACGTTTACCGACAGTGTCACAGGTGATTCGATACCTAAAATATAAACCGAACCGTCAAGGGTTACCGCAAACCCTGAAAGGGCTTTATCTTCTGTGCTCATAACAAGTTCGCCGTGTTTTACCGCAATATCCAGTTCGCTGATGTTTTCAAAACCCGCACCCATAAGCTGCTCAATCTGCTGCTGTGTAAGCGCAAGTCTGTATTCTGTCACATTTTCATTTTCTGTCACCGAAAACTCACTGTTGTTTGCAAGGTTGTATATAAATTCCAGCATTTCCTTTACTTCAATATCTTCAACAGAAAACTCTCTGCCCACAATATCAAACTTTGCCTCATCCTCGATATACAATGTATTATTATATATATAGGCATCTATCATGCCTTTTTTGATGTGTGCCAGCGGTTTGCCGTCCATCTTGCCAGCCTGTACGCTTATATGTTCATCAATGGCAAATGCCTTGCTTTCAAGCAGAAGAACAATTTCTGCCTGTTTTATATCTGCCGACATATAATCATCCCATGCTTTGACAAGACGGTAGATATGGGTAGGCACAACTATTTCCTGACCTTCGGAAATATCCTCCTGACCGGGAACAATGTTATCTGAAATCAGAAATGTTCTGCCAAACAGTATTCCTGCAAACAATGCCGCAGCAGCAACTATTGCTGCAATTATAATCAAAAATTTTTTGTCCGTACCTTTCATCAAAACCACCTCTCCCCATCTGCAATTTTTATGTATCTGTTTCTTCAGTTCTATAATAACACAAAAACTATGTTATTTTTGTGGAAAACAGATATATAAATCAGCATTTCAACCGAACAATCTCTCGGTTTGAACAGATATTATTTTGAGCTGGCAAAAAGATACTTCGCTTTGCTCAGTATGGCAGTTTGAATTTATAAATTGTTCGGAAAATTGGGATTTTGCGAACAGTTTCTGAATTGGAATTTAAAACATAACTTTCCATATGCAAATTTTTATTTTAAAACGATAACAACTCCTGTTTCATCTCTGATAAAATCTAGAAACTTCTGTTCATCTGAAGCATAGCCCGCTCTCCAGCCACGCTCCCAATTAAAGTTGCACAATGTTCCGTTTTTATATTGAGCATACACATTACCCGAAAAATCAATGGATTGATTTACATTTCCTGTATCGTTCCAGAGGTTATCTGTCAGACAAAGGAGATTCGCCTTTGAACCGTAGAAAATGTTGTCAGCAATATAAATACCGCCATTATTTGCAGCACCCATAGTATTCTCCACGGCTGAAAAGAACATAGAATTTTCACTGTCAATCTGAAGGATATGATTTTCGACCCAGCCTTCACCGCTATACATCACAATGTTATCAGAAAAAGTTAGGTTTGAAATATAACCTTCTGCATCTTCGTAATCCATTTTTGAAAGGTCAGCCATATGAAGTGCTGAGCCACAATATTCAATCAAATTTCCCGTATGAGTCATATTTTCAAATTTACACATCCTTGGCTCATCCACATGGATTGAACAAATAAGTGTCATAGGACCACAGTGATGGATATAGCAATCACGAACAGAATTTTCACTGCCAGACACTTGAAGGGCACCGCCTGCACAATAGGGGCGCAAAACGCCTTCGGGGCTCTCATTGGAGAATTGATATTCGCTAATTAGACCTCCGCACCAGCTTACTTCACAGTTGATAACTTGTTGGCCGGTGTAACCATCATAGCCGCTGAGTTCTGCTGCAATGCAGGTAAAATAGCGGATATCAAGATCAACAAGGGATGCGTTGGTATGCAACCCCAGTCCTGTTTGTGCCTGTGGCACCGCAACTTCATAAAAAACATCTGCAGGATTTCCTTCATCGCAACGTAAAAATACTGTACCTTTTGCAGTAGAATTTTGCAAATCCACGCTTTCAGCACTGTCTAAATCCAACATACAACAAAAGCTTAAATTATTTTCAAGTTCTGTCACTATATCAAACATTTCTCCTTTGGCGTTGCAATAATCATTGAGAGTTGTACTCCAAAACGGCATAATTTCATTGGCATAACTTTCACCTTCGTTAAACACAATAACATTGACATCTTGAAGTTTTTCAGAAGTTGCCCAGATTTTTGTGCCGTTTTTATCGTAATATAGTGTCCAAAATGAAGGGTCATTGGCCTCTGGAATATCGCCACGGATGATTGGGCGTGCTCCTTCACCATAAGCCCCCAATGTCACACCATCTACTATATTGTAAGCATCTGATGTAAGGCCATCTATTTCATCTGGAGAAACATACCATGTGCCTCCACGCTCCAAAAGCACAGCATCACCGGGTTTTAGCAAAGTACGAGTAAGAGGCCAATAAGTTTCAAAAGCTCGGTCTAATGTAGCCCAAGCAGTTTCTGGCGAAAGCCCATCATTGTTATCATCGCCATTATTGGAAATATAATATGTCTTACCTGTAATCGCTAAATCTTTAACCGCAGTATTAAATTCTTCTTTCCATTCATTCACACTAAAAAGAATATCTTCATCTGGTGAAGATATATCTGCTGTGTTCTGAGCATTGCAACCAGACAACATACATATTATCAACAGAGATATTATTAAACTAACCATACGTTTTGTTTTCATTAAGATAATCTCCATTTCTTTAATTCGAATTCAACTTTTTAACTGTTCGATATATTCAAATTTATCTAACAGTTAGAGTATATCAAAATATACTGTTGGTTTCAATGGCTCTCCTTGTTGGACTCAGACCAACGGTATAACTCAATTTTGTTTAAAAGGTTATTCAGCAAACATCAATCAATAACGACCATACGAAGTAAAACATAGTCGTACTCAGTCGGGCTTGGGCGCCCTTCTTCGTACTCGTTGTTTTACTCCCCCTCCGCCTCGCTGCATCCGCCACCGGCGGCGCTTCGGCTCCGGCGCAGATTAACAGTCCGCCAGGTGTGGATGTACAGACATAAGCCGGTGGTGCAAGGCCGGCAGGGAGAAAAAGGCAAAAAGAAAAGCAGGTCCTTTGACCTGCTTTCTTTTTGGCTCTCCTTGTTGGACTTGAACCAACGACCTACGGATTAACAGTCCGCCGCTCTACC
>JAFVOU010000032.1 GCA_017505635.1 Oscillospiraceae bacterium
ACGTGAAATCGAAGACTTTGGTACAGGTTCCACAGCATTTATCCCATGGTCCAGTTCCTGCCAGCTTTACATAGGTATTCTTGGCCTTAATGCTATGACATATCTTAAATACTCTTACATGAACTGGTTTATCTGGGCAATCGCTCTCTTCTATGCATTTACAGGTATCTGCATCAAGAAACTTGATAAAGCAGAAGTGAAAACTGAAGAATAATTGCTTTTGAAATATCCTCTAAAAGCATGTGATAATTAAACAGATAGCCTGCTGTTTTATCAGCAGGCTGTTTGGTTTTTTGTGCTTTAAGGAAAAATAGTTATTGATAATATATTTTTTGTTAAAAAGGAGGGGTTATGGATATACTGAATTATCTTAGAGAAGCAAATACTGTTTCAGTAATATTACGCCTTGTTATTGCAATGATACTGGGCGGGTCTATAGGGTTAACAAGAAACCGCAAGGGAAAACCTGCAGGTTTCAGAACCTATATGCTTGTGTGTATGGGCGCGGCATTGGCAATGTCTCTTGGGCAGTATCTGTACGAATACACCACATTTTTGCAGACTGCGCTGGATTTTGAAGTTGCCAGAACCGATGTTACAAGGCTTGGCGCGCAGGTGATAAACGGTGTAGGTTTTTTGGGTGCAGGTACAATACTTGTTACAAAGACTAAAGAGGTACAGGGGGTTACCACAGCGGCAGGCTTGTGGGCTTCGGCATGTATGGGTCTGGCGGCAGGTGCAGGATTTTACGAAGGCGTAATAGCAGGCCTGGCCTTTGTACTTTTTTCATTTCTTGCAGTAGAAAAACTGGAAAACTATATCATTGAGCATTCATCAAATATGAACTGTTACGTAGAGTTTGATGATTTTTCAAATGTTCAGCACATAATAGAAAAACTGGAAGAAAACAATATCAGAATTTATGATGTTGACTTTGAAAGTGAAGGAATGGTGGCGGACAAGGTAAGGGCGGTTTTCTATCTGTCAATCGTTGGAAAAAATCCTCATTCGGATGTTATCCGCGAACTGACAAAACTTGACTGCATTACTTTGGTAGAAGAAATATAAAGGAAGAGGAAAAATGTTCAATACGCAAATTACTACAATTACAATGACTGATGTGATTGTACGTCTTTCTGTTGCGGTACTGCTTGGTGCGGTACTTGGTGCTGACAGAGAGTACAAACGACGTCCGGCAGGGTTGAGAACACATATGCTTGTCTGCCTTGGTGCAGCAATGACAACACTTACAAGCCAGTATCTGCTGCTGAATATGCATTTTTACACCGACATAGCAAGACTTGGTGCGCAGGTTATAGCAGGTATAGGTTTTATTGGCACGGGCACAATTATAGTTTTTCGTGGCCACAAAATTAAAGGTCTTACAACGGCAGCAGGCCTTTGGGCATCTGCAATTATGGGGCTTACCGTTGGGGCAGGTTTTTACATAGCAGGTGTGGCGGCAGCGGCATTTATTATTCTTATAGAAAATTTCTTCTCTGTTGTAGAAAGAAAATTCTTTTCCGGAACAATTGACTTTAACGTTATTGTGGAATATACCGAAAGGGCGGTACTGGCAAGAATTTTTGATATGTGCAGAGAAAAGGATATACGCATACACCACGTGGAAATTAACGGCAAGGAAAAATTAAACCAGAATAACTATGCTGTGCTGTTTTTAAGACTGAACAAAAATGTGTCTGCACAGCAGGTTACAGAAATGCTTCGTCAGGACAGCGAAATTGTATCATTGAAGGTTATATAAACCGGAAAGGAAAATATGAGATACTCCAATCTGCATACACATACAATATTTTCTGACGGCAGGTATACTCCCGAAGAAAATGTACTGGAAGCTGTTAAAAGAAATATGACTTCCATTGGTTTTTCTGACCACAGTTATACCGATTTTGACCTGCGTTTTGGCATACGTCCGCAAAATACCGCGGCATACGTCCGTGAAATACGCAGGTTGCAGAAAAAATATAAGGATGAGCTGGAAATATATCTTGGCATTGAACTTGACGGATTCAGTAAATTGGAAAACCGGGAACTGTACGACTATATAATAGGTGACTGCCATTATATAAAGATAGGCGATGAATATTTTACAGTGGATGATTCCAGAGAAGAACAGCAGGAAGTTATAGATAAATATTTTGGCGGAAACCCGCTGGGATATGCAAAGGCGTATTTTGATATTTACACCGAAAAAACCATACAGAACAAACCTGATATACTGGGGCATTTTGACCTTGTGGCAAAATTTGACCTTATGGATGAAAACTCAAATGTCTATAAAAGCATAGCATCACAAGCACTTGCGGAGTGCTTAAAGGTAACACCTTTTATCGAATTAAATACGGGACCTGTATGCCGCAGGGTACGAAAAGTGCCTTATCCTACAGTATTTATTCTCAAAGAAATTCTCAGGCGCAAAGGAAAAATAGTTTTAAGCAGTGACAGCCACGAAATTGAAAATATGACATTCTGGTTTGATGAAGCGGTCAGTCTTTTGAAATCGGTAGGATTTAAAAGCGTTGTTCAGATGAAAAATAATAAATTTGAAGAAACCGGACTGTAGACTGTATATCACTATGGATTAAAATAAATTATGATACACAATTGGTTATCTGTACAAAAATGTGTTTAAAAATTCTGCAATAAAGTTAATTGAAATTAAATATGTGAAAAGCTATAATAATGCTTATTTATAAGTTTTTGTTTTAGGAGATGAGAGAATATGACTATAGTGTGTCTTGATATGGAAGGTGTATTGATGCCGGAATTCTGGCCTGCATTCGGCAAGGTTACAGGTATTAAAGAGTTTGACCTTACCACAAGTGATGAGCCTGATTATGACAAGCTGATGAAAATGAGAATTGAGGCAATGCGAAGAAACAATCTTGGCATAAAAGAAATTCAGGAAACACTTAAAAAGATAGAGCCGGTAGAAGGTGCGAGAGAATTTCTTGATAAACTCAGAAAAATCACACAGGTTATTATTCTCAGTGATACCTTTGAACAGTTTGGCATGGTAATAATGGAAAAACTTAACTGGCCTACACTTATATGCAATACTCTGGAAATATCAGAAGACGGTTTTATCACCGACTATAAAATGCGCAGTGACAATACAAAATATGACACTGTTAAAGCATTGCAGTCAATCGGTTACAACACAGTTGTTTCAGGTGACAGCTACAACGATATCGGTATGATAAAGGCAAGTAAAGCAGGATTTTTGTTCAGAAGTACAGATAGAATCAAATCTGAATATCCTGAAATACCAACCTGCGAAACTTTTGAAGAATTGTTTGAAGCAATCAAAAAAGAACTTGATTAGTAAAACTGAATATGAAATAAAACAACAAAGAGGCTGCACATTGTGCAGCCTCTTTGTTGCAAAAAAGTATTTTTAAGAGGAGATCTGAAAGGTTTGTCTTCTGCTATGATTCTTTGATATAGGTAAGAAAGGTTTCGTAGGCAAAATTGAGGAAATTGGATATCTGAGGGGTAATAGCTTTGTTTTTGTGGGTTATAAACTGTACAGTCTGTGTCTGGTTAAAATCTTCAAGCTTAATATGTACAAGCCTGCCCTCGGATATCGCTTTTTTTACAGCATAATCGGGAAGCACCGAAAGATAATTGCCGCCCTGCATAATTTTTATGGCAGCTTCAGGACTCTGAACCCTTAAGTAAGATGAAATTTCAACATTGTTGTTGAAAAGCAGACCGATAAAGTTGAGGATATACGGTGCGGTATCTTCCATAAGTATAAACTCCTGTTTATCAAGGCTTTGCAAAGTGATATCTTCAAGTTTTGTCAAAGGATGTTCAGGGCTTGCCACAACCATCATCTTGCAAGGTTCTTTGTTCCAGTAACAAAGGTCGCTGTTGCCGGTGAAATCTGCAATAAGGCAGGCAGCATCAATTTCGTTGGTAGAAACCTTTTTAAGCAGTTTTGCTGTTGCGTCTACGGTTACGTCTATTATAACGTGCGGGAATTGCTGGTGATAACGATGGAAGGTGTCTTCCAGCAGACATTCAAACAGCGATTCGCAAAAGCCGATTCGTACAGTGCCTCCGATTTTGTCTTTGTTAAGCAAAAGTGTTTCAATCTGTGCCGAAGCAGTGATAATCTGCTGGGCATAAGGCACAAGCATCTGACCGTACTGTGTAAGCGTAACGTTTTTGCCCACACGGTTGAAAAGCGGCGCACCAATTTCTGTTTCAAGCTGGCGGATCTGTGCACTTACATTTGACTGTGTGTAGCCAAGCACGTCAGCAGCTTTTGTAAAGTTTTGTATTAAGGAGACTTGCAGGAATGTGTTGAGATTACGTATTTCCATAGGTAAAACTCCTTTTCGGTATTTGTTGCTATTATTATAACAAAAAGCGAGGCGAAATCCTATTTTTTAGCCATTAATATTTTTGATAGTTACAAGAAATTCTGTTTGTTTGATTTAGCGCCGAATTGCGGTTAGGATTAAAGATAGAAAATATCGATATTGCAGCCATTTATATCTATTACAACTCTTGAAAGGAGAAAAAATGAAATACTTTAGTACAAGAAATCCAAATGAAATCGTAAACTCAGCTGAAGCTATCATCACAGGCCTTGCACCGGACGGCGGTCTTTTTGTGCCGGATTCAATTCCTACACCAGATACAACAGGCTGGGAAAAACTTACATACCCGGAACTTGCAGGCGAAGTTCTTCCACATCTTTTGCCGGACTTTGACAAAGAATTCCTCAAAACAGCAGCAGAAGAAGTTTACGGCAAAGCTTTTGCAGGCAAAGCAGGTTTTACAACAAAAATCAAAGACAATATGTATGCACTTGAACTGTGGCACGGCCCTACATGCGCATTTAAAGACTATGCACTGCAGTATATGCCAAGAATGCTGGTTGAAGCAAAGAAAATCATGGGCAGAACAGAAACAACAAGATTTTTGGTTGCTACATCCGGTGACACAGGCAAGGCTGCACTTGAAGGCTACAAAGACCTTGACGGCATCGAAATCCGCGTATTCTTCCCGGATGACGGCACAAGTGAAATTCAGCGTCTTCAGATGGCAACACAGCGCGGCAACAACGTAGGCGTATATGCTGTTGAAGGCACATTCGACGTTTGCCAGAGAGGCATCAAAACAGCATTCAACGACAAGGAAATCGCTGCACAGCTTAAAGAAAGAAACATTGCTCTTTCTTCTGCAAACAGTATCAACTGGGGCAGACTTGTTCCACAGGTTGTTTACTATTTCTACTCATACTACCGTCTTGTGGAAGGCGAAAATCTTCCGGTTGGCACAGTTGTTGATTTCTGTGTACCATCCGGTAACTTTGGTGACGTACTTGCAGGTTACTATGCAAAACAGATGGGTCTTCCAGTCGGCAAGTTTATCGTTGCAGTAAACGATAACAACTCCTTGTCCGACTTTATCAACACAGGTGTGTTTGACTCTACACGCACATTCCACAAAACATCTTCTCCATCTATGGACGTTCTTGTTCCAAGCAATCTTGAAAGACTTCTCTATCACGCTTGCGGCGACACAGAAAAAGTTAAAGGCTGGATGAAAGAACTTGCCCAAACAGGCAAATACACAGTTGATGCAGAAACACTTGCAAATATCCAGAAAGACTTTGTTGCAGACTGGACAAACGAAGAACAGTGTGCAGAAATCATTGGCAGATACAATGACGATTACGGCTATTTTGCAGATACACACACAGCAGTTGCTTTGTATGTGGCAGAAAAATTTGAAGGCGAAAGACCAATGGTTGTGCTTTCCACAGCAAGCCCATACAAATTCCCACGTGCTGTTCTGGAAGCTCTTGGCAAAGAAGCACCGGTAAGCGATTTTGATGCTATAGATATGCTGGAAGAATACTCAGGCGTAACAGCACCTACAAGCCTTACAGAACTTAAAGGCATGCCTGAAAGATTTACAGGTGTTATTACAGCTGAAACAATTCAGAAAATAGCAATCGAATAACGGCAAATCCCCCTATATTACGTTTATAATTTTTGTTTTTATAAAATTCCAAAAGAGGAGGAAAAATATATGGGTAAAACAAAAGAAAAAAGAAAAGCGACCAGACTTGAAGCGTTATCACTTCTGATACTTATGTTTGCGGTTTTCGCTATAGGTACAAAACTTGGACTTAACTATGTTCCACTTATGATTTGTG
>JAFVOU010000033.1 GCA_017505635.1 Oscillospiraceae bacterium
CGTAACAACCGTCTCAAGAGACTCATCGAGATCAAGGCACCTGAGGTGATCCTCAGAAACGAGAAGCGTATGCTTCAGGAGGCAGTGGACTCACTCTTCGACAACTCTAAGAAGTCAAATGCAGTAAAGAGCGAAGCAAACCGTACCCTCAAGTCACTTTCTGACTCACTCAAGGGTAAGCAGGGTCGCTTCCGTCAGAACCTCCTCGGTAAGCGTGTCGACTATTCAGCACGTTCGGTTATCGTTGTTGGTCCATCCCTCAAGATGTACCAGTGCGGTCTGCCAAAAGAAATGGCACTCGAGCTCTTCAAACCATTTGTTATGAGAGAACTCGTTGACAAAGGACACGCAACAAACATCAAATCTGCTAAGAAAAAAGTAGAAAAAGCAGGCAGCGAAGTATGGGATGCACTTGAAAAGGTAATCAAAGGTCATCCGGTTCTTCTCAACCGTGCTCCTACACTCCACCGTCTTGGTATCCAGGCATTCGAACCTGTTCTTGTAGAAGGCCGTGCACTTAAACTTCACCCGCTGGTATGTACAGCTTACAACGCTGACTTTGACGGTGACCAGATGGCTGTTCACGTACCGCTTTCCAAAGAAGCACAGGACGAAGCAAGAAACCTTATGCTCGCTTCCGGCAACCTTCTCAAACTTTCCGACGGTTCACCTGTTGCTGTTCCTACACAGGACATGATCCTTGGTTCCTACTACCATACAATGGTTAACGACGGTGACAAGGGCGAAGGCATGGTATTCCGCAACGAAGACGAAGCACTTATGGCTTATGCCAACGGTGATGTTACACTTCACGCTAAAATCAAAGTTCGCCGCAAAGGTGAATGGAACGGTGAAGAAGTTACAGCTATTGTTGAAACAACAGTTGGCCGTCTTATCTTCAACACACCAATCCCACAGGACCTTGGTTATGTTGACAGGAGCGTAAAAGAAAATGCTCTCAAGCTTGAAATCGAATTTATTGTAGGCAAAAAACAGCTTGGTCAGATTGTTAAAAAATGTATCGAAAAACACGGTACAAAAGACACATCTGTTGTTCTTGACGCAATCAAGGACCAGGGCTTCAAATACTCCACAAAAGGTGCTATCACAGTTGCTGTTTGTGACGCTGTTATCCCACCTAAAAAGAAAGAACTCCTCGAAGACGCTGAAAAGAAAATCGCTAACATCCGTAAAAAATACGAACGCGGTATGCTTTCCGACGAAGAAAGATACAAATACGTTATCAGCCAGTGGAACGAAACAACTGACCTTGTTTCCAAAGCTCTTCAGGAAAACATGGATGCAAGAAACCCAATCTGGATGATGGCTGACTCCGGTGCCCGTGGTTCCATGAACCAGATCAAACAGCTTGCAGGTATGCGTGGTCTTATCGCTTCCACATCCGGTAAGACAATCGAAATTCCAATCAAGTCCAACTACCGTGAAGGTCTTAACATTCTGGAATACTTCATCTCTGCCCGTGGTGCACGTAAAGGTCTTGCCGATACAGCTCTGCGTACAGCTGACTCCGGTTACCTTACAAGAAGACTTGTTGACGTTTCCCACGATGTTATCGTTCGTGAAGAAGACTGCGGTGCAAAACATGGTATCACAGTAAAAGAAATCTGGGACGGCAACAGCTGTATCGAACCTCTTAAAGACAGACTTCTCGGCAGATACACAGTAAACGACCTCTACAACCCTGCAACAGGCGAACTCATCGTTTCCAAAGACAAGATGATTGATTCTGCAGATGTAGAAAACATCATCAATGCTCTTGGCGAAAGAGACGAAAACGGCAACGTAAGTGCAAGAAACATCGAAGTTGAAATCCGTTCCGTTCTCAACTGTAAGGCAAAAATCGGTACATGTGCAAAATGTTACGGTGCTTCCCTTGCAAACGGCAAACCTGTTCCAATGGGTGAAGTTGTTGGTACAATCGCAGCTCAGTCCATCGGTGAACCTGGTACACAGCTTACAATGCGTACTTTCCATACTGGTGGTATCGCTTCTGCAGAAGACATCACACAGGGTCTTCCACGTGTTGAAGAACTGTTTGAAGCAAGAAGACCTAAGAAAAACGCTATCATGTCCGAAATCGCAGGTACTGTACATGTTGAAAAGACAAAGAAAGGTACCTACGCAATCGTTGAAGGTTTTGATGAAAACGGCGCTCCATGCGAAAAGAGCTACCTCATTCCTTTCGATGCACGTCTCTCCAAAATTGTTGTTGACGGCAACGAAATCGAAAAAGGTGCTTACCTGACAGAAGGTGCTGCAGCTCCTGCAGATATCCTTGCAATCAAGGGCCGCACATTTGTTCAGGACTACATCATCGAAGAAGTTCAGAAAACATACCGTCAGCAGGGTGTTGATATCAACGACAAACACATCGAAGTTATCGTTTCCAAAATGATCAACAAGGTTAAGATTGATGAAGTTGGTTCCACAGACCTTATCGGCGGCAGTGTTGTAGAGTACAAGGAATACCGTGAAAAACTTGATGAAGTTAAGGCAAGAATTGCAAACGGCGAAACAGGCCTTGAACTTCCACAGGCAACAGATATCATTCTCGGTATCACAAAAGCTGCTCTTGCAACAGAATCCTTCCTCTCTGCAGCATCCTTCCAGGAAACAACAAAAGTTCTTACAGATGCAGCAATCAAAGGCAAGGTTGACCCGCTTCTCGGTCTTAAAGAAAACGTTATCATCGGTAAACTTATCCCTGCAGGTGCTTCTGTTGTCGAACGTGATGCAGAAAAAGCTGCTGAAGAAGAAGCAATGATCAACGACCCTCAGGCTGCAGAATTCAGCGAAGTTTAACAGCTTTTGGTGAAGTTGAATAAGTCCGCGACATGTTTCGGCATGGTTCTTGGGCTAATGGGAGAAAATGGCTGAAACAGCGGATTTTCGCCCTTAAAATTTCACAAATTGAATAAAAAAGTATTGACAAATACCGTGCCGAAATAGTACAATAATTTTCGGCACGGTTATTGTTTATTTATTGTTGATTGTGCCAATGTTTAACAGCAAAGTTTGGCAGAAGTTACAAACTTTGTTAAAAAAATCAAAAATAAAATAAGGAGGAAACAAAAGAATGCCAACATTTAACCAGTTAGTTCGCAAAGGCAGAGAAGTTATGGTTAAAAAGTCTACAGCTCCTGCTCTTCAGAAAGGTTACAACAGCCACAAGAAGATCGCTACAGACCAGTCCGCTCCACAGAAACGCGGTGTTTGTACAGCTGTTAGAACAATGACACCTAAAAAACCTAACTCCGCTTTGAGAAAAGTAGCTAGAGTTCGTCTTTCCAACGGTATGGAAGTTACATCTTACATCCCTGGTATCGGTCATAACCTTCAGGAACACTCTGTTGTTCTCGTTCGTGGCGGCCGTGTAAAAGACCTTCCTGGTGTACGTTACCATACAGTTCGTGGTACACTCGACACACAGGGCGTTGCTAAACGTATGCAGTCCCGTTCCAAATACGGTGCAAAACGTCCAAAAGCAGGCGCAGCAAAAAAATAATTTTTTAAAAATCAGTAAATTGAAATTAGTTATGCCATGAAAAGGGCTTTATATATAGATTCTATATATATTTCTCTTGTTGCGCGGGCCGCACAGGAGCTCGCCATGAATGCATACAGAAGTTAATTTACACTTTTGAGTACCAAAGATATCATCAAAAATAATGAAGGAGGGAAGACCAATGCCAAGAAGAGGTAATATTGCAAAAAGAGATGTATTGGCAGATCCAGTATACAACTCAAAATTAGTTACAAAACTTATCAACAGCATCATGCTTGATGGTAAAAAAGGTGTTGCACAGAAAATCGTTTACGATGCATTTGACATCATCGCTGAAAAAACAGGTAACGACCCACTCGAAACATTTGAAGCAGCTATGGAAAACATTATGCCATTGCTCGAAGTTAAAGCTCGTCGTGTAGGTGGTGCAACATACCAGGTTCCAATGGAAGTTAGACCAGAAAGAAGACAGACACTCGGTCTCAGATGGCTCACAACTTATTCCAGAAACAGAAACGAAAAAACAATGCGTGAAAGACTTGCTGCAGAAATTATTGATGCAACAAACAGCACAGGCGGCGCATTCAAAAAACGCGAAGACACACACAAAATGGCAGAAGCAAACAAAGCTTTCGCACATTACAGATACTAATACAAATATCTACATCTTATGGCTATGCCGTTTGTGCGGCATAGCTAAGTGTGTAACTGAAAATAAATCAGTCGCATCAATAATATAGGAGGAAATATGGCAAGAGACGTTTCATTGCAAATGACCAGAAATATCGGTATCATGGCTCACATCGACGCCGGTAAAACAACTACTACAGAACGTATTCTCTATTTTACAGGTGTTAACCATAAAATCGGCGAAACTCATGACGGTAGTGCTACAATGGACTGGATGGAACAGGAACAGGAACGCGGTATCACAATCACATCCGCAGCTACAACATGTTACTGGTCCCACACAAAGTTCACAAACCCTGCTGACATGAAGAAAAACCGTCACAGAATCAACATCATCGACACACCAGGCCACGTTGACTTTACAGTTGAAGTTGAACGTTCCCTTCGTGTTCTCGACGGTTCTGTAACAGTTCTCTGTGCAAAAGGCGGTGTTGAACCACAGTCCGAAACAGTTTGGAGACAGGCTGACAAATACAAAGTACCAAGAATGGTATATGTAAACAAAATGGACATCATGGGTGCAGACTTCTACAACGTTGTACGCATGATGAAAGAAAGACTTAAATGTAACGCAGTTCCACTTCAGATTCCAATGGGCTCCGAAGATACATTTGTAGGTATGGTAGACCTTCTCAAAATGAAATCTATCGTATACGACAAAGACGTTACAAAAGGTTACCAGGAAGTAGAAATCCCTGAAGAATTCCAGGCAAAAGCAGAAGAATACCGTGAAGCTATGCTTGACGCTGTTTGCTCTACAGACGAAGACCTTATGATGATGTACCTCGAAGGTGAAGAAATCTCCATCGATGACCTCAAAAAAGCTATCCGTAAAGCAACAATCGCTAACGAAATGGTACCAGTTCTCTGTGGTACTTCCTACAAAAACAAAGGTGTACAGCAGCTGCTCGACGCAGTTCTCGACTATATGCCAGCACCAACAGATATCGAAGATATCAAAGGTGTTAACCCAGATACAGAAGAAGAAGAAACACGTCCATCTGACGACAATGCTCCATTTGCAGCTTTGGCATTCAAAATTG
Organism: Oscillospiraceae bacterium; assembly: GCA_017505635.1. Lineage (GTDB taxonomy): Bacteria > Bacillota > Clostridia > Oscillospirales > Ruminococcaceae > RGIG3102. The sequence continues at coordinate 5,260 of JAFVOU010000033.1, forward strand.
CAACTGACCCATTCGTAGGTAAACTCTGCTTCTTCCGTGTTTACTCCGGTACAGTTAAAGCTGGTACAACAGTTTATAACTCCGTAAAAGACAGCAACGAAAGAATGGGCCGTATTCTTCAGATGCATGCTAACCACCGTCAGGACATCGACGAATGTCATGCAGGTGACATCGCTGCAGCAGTAGGTCTCAAAAACACAACAACTGGTGACACACTCTGTGATGAAAAACATCCGGTAATTCTGGAATCCATGGAATTCCCAGAACCAGTTATCCGTGTTGCTATTGAACCAAAAACAAAAGCAGGCCAGGAAAAAATGGGTATTGCTCTTGCAAAACTTGCTGAAGAAGACCCAACATTCAGAACATACACAGACGAAGAAACAGGTCAGACAATCATCGCAGGTATGGGCGAACTCCACCTCGAAATCATCGTTGACCGTCTTCTCCGTGAATTCAAGGTAGAAGCAAACGTTGGTGCTCCACAGGTTGCTTACCGTGAAACAATCAAATCCAACGCAGACGTTGACTGCAAATACGCACGTCAGTCCGGTGGTAAAGGTCAGTACGGTCATGTTAAAATCCGTATCTCTCCAAACGAACCAGGCAAAGGCTACGAATTTATCAACTCTGTTGTTGGTGGTGCTATTCCAAAAGAATACATCGGACCTGTTGACCAGGGTATCCAGGGCGCTATGAAAGCAGGCGTTCTTGCAGGCTATCCTGTAGTTGACGTTAAGGTTGAGCTCTACGATGGTTCCTACCACGAAGTTGACTCTTCCGAAATGGCATTTAAGATTGCTGGTTCCATGGCATTTAAAGATGCTATGAAGAAAGCTAACCCAGTAATTCTTGAACCTGTTATGAAGGTTGCTACAATTGTTCCTGATGACTACATGGGCGACGTTATGGGTGACTTTAACAGCCGTCGTGGTCTTATCCAGGGTACAGAAACACGTACAGGTGCTACACAGATCAACGCTATCGTTCCACTTCAGAACATGTTCGGTTACGCAACAGACCTCCGTTCCAGAACACAGGGTCGTGGTAACTACGCAATGGAACCAAGCCACTATGTAGAAGTACCAAAATCAATTGCAGAAACAATCATGGCTGGCAGAGCTAAAAAAGACTAATATATTCTGATTAAAACCTGTGGGGCAAAAGAGATTTTGCCCTGCAGTTTCAGTGAAAAACAGCTGAATATATTTATATATTATGCTGTTAAATACTTGATTTTTATTAGGAATATTGGTACAATAAATTAAACATTTCTCATTCAAATCATTTAGGAGGATTTCTCAAAATGGCAAAAGCTAAATTTGAAAGAAGCAAACCACATATTAACATTGGTACTATCGGTCACGTTGACCATGGTAAAACAACAACAACAGCTGCTATCACAAAAGTACTTGCACTTCTTGGTAACGCTGAATTCACAGATTACGCAAACATCGACAAAGCTCCAGAAGAAAGAGAACGTGGTATCACAATCAACACAGCTCACGTTGAATACGAAACAAACAACCGTCACTATGCACACGTTGACTGCCCAGGCCACGCTGACTATGTTAAAAACATGATCACAGGTGCTGCACAGATGGACGGCGCTATCCTCGTTGTTTCCGCAGCAGACGGCCCAATGCCACAGACAAGAGAACACATTCTTCTCTCCCGTCAGGTTGGCGTTCCTTACATCGTTGTATTTATGAACAAAGTTGACCAGGTTGACGACCCAGAACTTCTCGAACTCGTAGAAATGGAAATCCGTGACCTTCTCACAGAATACGAATTCCCAGGCGACGAAACACCAATCGTTATGGGTTCCGGTCTTGTTGCTCTTGAATGTACTTCCAACGACGTAAACGCTCCAGAATACAAATGTATCCTTGACCTTATGGACGCTGTTGACAGCTACATCCCAACACCAGAAAGAAAATCTGACCTCCCATTCCTTATGCCAGTTGAAGACGTATTCACAATCACAGGCCGTGGTACAGTTGCTACAGGTCGTGTAGAACGTGGTACAATCAAAGTTGGCGAAGAAGTTGAAATGGTTGGTCTTTCTGAAGAAATCAGAAAAACAACATGTACAGGTCTTGAAATGTTCCGTAAACTTCTTGACTTCGCAGAAGCTGGCGACAACGTAGGTGCTCTCCTCCGTGGTGTTCAGAGAAGCGAAATCGAACGTGGTCAGGTTCTCTGCAAACCAGGCTCCATCAAACCACACACACACTTCGTAGGTCAGGTTTACGTTCTTAAAAAAGACGAAGGCGGCCGTCACACACCATTCTTTAACAACTACCGTCCACAGTTCTACTTCAGAACAACAGACGTAACAGGTGTTATCACACTTCCAGAAGGCACAGAAATGTGTATGCCTGGCGATAACGTTGAAATGGAAGTTAAACTCATTACAACAATCGCTATCGAAGAAGGTCTCCGTTTTGCTATCCGTGAAGGCGGCAGAACAGTAGGTTCCGGCGTTGTAGTTAAAGTTATCGAATAATTTTAACACCCAAAGCTTAATTTTTTGAACAGCATAAAGCCCCTTTGCTAAGGTAAAGGGGCTTAACTGTATATTTTTTGACAGTCATAAATGTGTCAGAAAAGTTTAACAACAATTTAACATACGAATATACTAAGCACCTCTGTATAAAATCTTTATCTTTACGATATTGTCACTTTACAGAGTATTTTTGCATAATAAAGCAAATTTTAGTATATTGGTATGTACAATCGAAGCCTGAAAAATAATTCCCTATGCGGCAAATAAAAAAGGAGAAAGTAAAATGAGCATTATTCTTAAAGAAGCTTTGACTTTTGATGACGTACTTCTTGTACCACAGTACTCAAAAGTTGTTCCTGCTGATGTATGCACAAAAACTGTACTCAGCGAAAAAATCAAATTGAACATCCCAATCATGTCTGCAAGTATGGATACTGTTACAGAATCCAGAATGGCTATCGCTCTTTCCCGTGAAGGCGGTATCGGCATCATCCACAAAAATATGTCAATCGAACAGCAGGCATTGGAAGTTGATAAAGTAAAAAGAAGTGAACATGGCGTTATTACAGACCCATTTTTCCTTAGCCCAGACAACACAGTAAAAGAAGCTGATGAACTTATGGGCAGATACCGTATTTCAGGTGTTCCGATTGTTGACGAAAACAGAGTTCTTGTTGGTATCATCACAAACCGCGATATGCGCTTTGAAAATGATATGACAAAAGCTATCAAAGATGTTATGACAAAGGATAACCTTATCACAGCTAAAGTTGGTACAAGCCTTGAAGAAGCTGAACTTATCCTTAAAGCAAACAAAATCGAAAAACTTCCTATCGTTGATGAAAACGGCATTCTCAAAGGCCTTATCACAATCAAGGATATCGAAAAAAGACTTCTTTATCCAAACAGCTCCAAAGACGAAAAAGGCCGTCTTCTCTGCGGTGCTGCAGTAGGTATTACAAACAATATGATGGAACGTGCAACAGCTCTTGTTAATGCAGGTGTTGACCTTCTTTCCATCGACACAGCACACGGCCACTCTCAGGGTGTTCTCAATGCTGTAGCAAAACTTAAAGAAGCATTCCCGGAAATCACACTTATGGCTGGTAATATCGCAACACCAGAAGCTTGCGAAGCTCTCTTCGAAGCTGGCGCTGACATCGTTAAAGTTGGTATCGGTCCTGGTTCCATCTGTACAACACGTGTTGTTGCAGGTATCGGTGTTCCACAGCTTTCCGCAGTTATGGACTGCTACGAAGTTGCTAAAAAATACGGCAAACCAATCGTTGCTGACGGCGGTATCAAATACTCCGGCGACATCACAAAAGCTATTGCTGCAGGCGGCAGCTGTGTAATGCTCGGCTCCCTCCTTGCAGGTACAGAAGAATCCCCAGGTGAAACAGTTATCATCGGCGGCAGAAACTTCAAATCCTACCGTGGTATGGGCTCCAGCGGTGCTATGAGCTGTGGTTCCAACGACAGATACTTCCAGGACGGCAAAGCTAAATTTGTTCCGGAAGGTGTTGAAGGCGTTGTTCCTTACCGTGGACTTGCAAAAGACAACATCTATCAGCTTGTTGGCGGCTTGCGCGCAGGTATGGGTTACTGTGGTACAGCTACAATTGACGAACTTAAAGAAAACGGCAAATTTGTAAAAATCACAGGTGCAGGTCTTATCGAAAGCCACCCACACGATATCAAAATCACAAAAGAAGAAAACAACTACTCTGTAGGCGACTACAAATAATTGATTTTCAGTCCCCGTCCGCAAGGGCGGGGATTTTTGTTTGCATAGGGAGTATAAAAAATAAAGGAACAGAGTTGGATACTCTGTTCCTTTTTATTTTGGAGATTGATTATATCAATTGGTTATTTGCTGTTCTGTGCCATAATTCTTTTTGCGTTGCTGAGCATCAGTTTAAGACGGTTTTCCTGGTTAACACGGCTTGCGCCTGCATCGTAGTCGATTGCCACAATGTTTATGTCAGGCATAAGTTCTTTAAGGGGTTTCATCATACCTTTGCCGCAGATATGGTTTGGCAGGCATCCAAAGGGCTGTGTGCATACGATGTTTGCACATCCGCTTTCGGCAAGTTCCACCATTTCGCTGGTCAGCAGCCAGCCTTCGCCCATTTTAACTGCAAGGCTGATAACAGTGGAGGCAATATCAGTAATTCTGTCAAACTCTGTCCAGCCTTCAAAAGTACCTTCTTCCTTTATAAGCTGAGAAATGTCACTCTTTTTGTTGCTGAAAAAGCGGTATGCAAATTTCCATACAAGATATGTCTTTTTGTTTTTTCCATAAAGCTTATAGTCGATAATGCTGTTGTAAATGCAGTACAGGCAGAAGTCTATAAGCCCCGGAACAACAACTTCGGCGCCTTCGCTGATAAGAAAACGTTCAAGGTCGTTGTTTGCAAGAGGGGAGTATTTTACAAAAATTTCCCCTACAATGCCAACCTTTGGTTTTTCTGTGCGGTTCATAGGTATTTTTGCAAAATCAGCTATTATTGCACGGTAGTTGTCTTTTACTCTGCGGTAACGGATTTTTTCGTTTGCAAGTTCTGCGCCAAGCCGTGCTGTCCAGCGGTCGGCAAGTGCCTCCGCATCGCCTTTATTGAGTTCGTAAGGACGCACCTGATTTACAAGGCTCATTATAAGGTCGCCGTAACATACAGCGTAAATCATACTGTGCAGCATCTTTGGAGTAAGTTTAAAGCCGGGATGACTTTCCATACCGTAAAAGTTAAGGCTTATAACCGGCACCTGCTCCATACCTGCTTTTTTAAGGGCTTTACGGATAAGGGAGATATAGTTGCTTGCACGGCAGCCGCCGCCGGTCTGGAACATAATCAAAGCGGTCTTGTTTACGTCATATTTGCCCGATAACAGTGCATCCATCATCTGTCCTACAACGAGTATTGCCGGATAGCAGGTGTCGTTATGGGTGTATTTAAGGCCTGTTTCGGCAATCTGCGGCCCGTCTGTTTCCAGCAGTTCAACATTGTAGCCGTGACTGCGGAACAGGCTGATAAGCAGTTTGAAATGTATAGGAAGCATATTAGGCACAAGGATTGTGTAGTCTTTTTTCATATCCTCGGTAAAAGGAACAAAACTTTTATCCTGCATACTATTTCTTTTCCTCCAGAGCACCCAGCAGACTGCGAAGACGAATCTTTACAGCCCCAAGGTTTGTTATTTCGTCAATTTTAATCTGTGTATAATACTTGCCGCCGTCCTCAAGAATACTGCGCACTTCGTCGGTGGTAATGGCATCAACACCGCAGCCGAAGGACACAAGCTGAACAAGTTCAACGTCATCGTTTTCCACGGCAAAACGTGCACTGCGGTAAAGGCGTGCATGGAATGTCCACTGGTCAAGCACCTTTACATACTGTACAGGGGCAAGGTGGGCAACACTGTCTTCACTTACCACAACAAAGCCAAGGCTGGTTGCCAGCTTGTCGATACCGTGACCGATTTCAGGGTCAATGTGGTAAGGTCTGCCTGCAAGCACCATAATGCGGTTGCCGTTGCTTCTTGCAAAGCTGACTGCCTTTTCGCCTTCTGCACGAAGCTGAGCCTTGTAGTTTTCGTAAGCCACAAATGCTTTGCGGATTGCCGCAGCAAGCTGATACTTTGTTATTGAACGGTCGATTTTCTGCAGACATGGCAGCAGGGTTTTTACCATTGATTTCTGGTTGTTGATATCAAGGTAAGGATACATATAGTTGATGTTTTTAAGTTCTTCTATATTGCCCTGCAGCAGTTCGCTGTAATAGGCAACAACAGGACAGTTGTAGTGGTTATCGCCAGCGTGTTCGTCTATATTGTATGTAATGCCGGGGTAGAATATATTGGTTATTCCCTCATCAAGCAGCTGGAGCACATGACCGTGCATGATTTTTGCAGGGTAGCAGGCGGTATCGGACGGAATGGTGAACTGGCCTCTCTCATAGGTTGCGCGGTTGGAAAGCTTTGAAAAATGAACACTGAAACCAAGTTCGCTGAACATTGTATACCACAGTGGTGCAAATTCAAAGGTGGAAAGTGCCAGAGGCAGGCCGATTTTGCCGCGTTTTGCATTTTCGTCCGGTTTAAGACTTTCTATATAACTGCGTTTCCATGCGTAAAGGTTTGGCAGTTCTTTTACTGCTGATACGCCAAGACCTTTTTCGCACTGGTTGCCGCTGATAAAGGTTTTTCCGTCAGCAAATTTATTTACAGTGAGGTGGCACTGGTTTGCACAGCCCCTGCATCGTGTTGTACGGGAGGTGTGGCTGAAAAATGCAAGTTCGGAAGGGGTGAGAATTGTGCTTTTTTCAAACTGCATTGCATGAAGTGCCGCACCGAAAGCACCCATAAGTCCTGCTATGGACGGACGGATAACATCGGCACCCAGTTCCTTTTCAAAGGCGCGCAGAACGGCATCGTTGTAGAATGTGCCGCCCTGTACAACAATTTTTTTGCCAAGTTCTTCAGGGCTTGTTGCACGGATAACCTTGTAAATTGCATTTTTAACAACACTTACAGACAGACCTGCAGAAATATCCTCAACGGTAGCACCGTCTTTTTGACTCTGTTTTACACTGCTGTTCATAAATACTGTGCAGCGGCTGCCAAGGTTAACAGGTGCTTTTGCCTTTAAACCCAGATTTGCAAAATCGGCGATTGTATAGCCCATAGCTTTTGCAAAGGTTTCGATAAAGCTGCCGCAGCCGGAAGAACAGGCTTCGTTGAGCATAATGCTGTCGATAGCACCGTTTTTGATGCGGAAGCACTTGATGTCCTGTCCGCCTATATCAAGGATAAAGTCAACATCGGGCTGAAAATATTTTGCAGCTGTATAATGGGCAATTGTTTCAACAAGGCCTTCGTCAATGTGAAAGGCGTGTTTGATAAGTTCTTCGCCGTAACCTGTTACAGCACTGCCGCATATTGTCACGCGGTCACCGCACAGGTTGTAAATTTCGCCCAGCTGGCTGAGCAGAACCTCCACAGGATTGCCTTTGTTTGAACTGTAAAAAGAGTACAGAAGGCTTTTATCCTCGCCGATAAGTACAAGTTTTGTGGTTGTGCTGCCGCAGTCAATGCCAAGCCATGCGTTGCCGCAGTATTCGCTTAAATCGTGGTGCGGAACATTTGCAAGGCCGTGTCGGCGGATAAAGTCGTAGTATTCGCTGTCAGAGGCAAAAAGCGCAGGAAGTCTGTCATTTGCAACAGTTTCGCTGTTTGCACTGTTTTCCAGTTTTGCTATAAGTTCATCTGTGGTTATTTCTTCGCTGTTTTCTGCATGCATAGCTGCACCCATGGCAACGGAATAAAGTGCATAATCAGGGAAAACCGCAGTTTTTTCGTTAAGCTTTAATGTTTCGTAAAAACGTTTCTGCAGACCTTTGCAGTAGTAAAGCGGTCCGCCAAGGAACATCACCTTGCCGCTGATTTTTTTGCCCTGAATAAGGCCTGTAATTGTCTGGTTAACCACAGCCTGAAAGATGCTTGCTGCAATATCTGCTTTTTTTGCACCCTGATTGAGCAGTGGTTGAATATCTGTTTTTGCAAATACGCCGCAGCGGCTTGCAATAGGATAAATCTGCTGTGCCTCAAGGCTTGCAGCATCCATTTCGTTTACGGTCATATCCAGCAGCACAGCCATCTGGTCGATAAATGCGCCTGTACCGCCTGCACAGGTGCCGTTCATTCTTTCGTCCACACCGCCGTCGTAGAATATAACCTTTGCATCCTCGCCGCCAAGTTCAATAACCACATTTGTGTCAGGTGCAAGTTTGTACACAACCTCACCTGTAGCATAAACTTCCTGAATAAAATCTATCCCTGCACCATTGGCAACACCAAGACCTGCAGACCCCGAAAGCGTAACAGCAAGCTTGCTGATGTTTACCTCGTTCTGCATTTCCTTTATCATTTCCAGAGTAGTCTGACGTACGCGGGAAAGGTGACGCTGATATTTCTGATATATTATTCTGTTGTCTTCCATCAGCACAAGCTTTGCTGTGGTGGAACCGATATCTATACCCAATTTATACTTTGCCAAAAAAAAATTCTCCTTATTTTTGCAAACAAAAGCAAACCCTGTCAAAAAACTGGTTTGCAAACATTTTTATTTTATAATTATATTTATTTTATAAAACAAGTTCAATTTTTATCGCAAAATATTCACAGATAATTCAGCTAAAATTCACAGTTGTGAAAACTTTTACATATGGTTATCGAAATTATATACAGTTCCGAAGAAAAGTGCTTACAGGGAAAAATAAACATAAAAATTTTTAAATTAATTATTGAAAACTGACGGATAATAATTTATAATAATCCTGTTAAGGGAAAATCAAATTTTACCTTGGTAAAATCTTTTTAAAATACATGGAGGAATTTTATGGAAAAAATTGTACGTCCAGAATCTATGGCAAGAATTACTACTCCTGAACTCGCAAATGCTTTTATCGAAGAACAGATTAAAGAAATAAGAGAACAGGTAGGCGACAAAAAAGTTCTTCTCGCACTCAGCGGCGGTGTAGACTCTTCTGTTGTAGCAGCACTTCTCATTAAAGCTATCGGCAAACAGCTTGTTTGCGTTCACGTTAACCACGGTCTTCTCCGCAAGGGCGAACCTGAACAGGTTGTACAGGTTTTCCGTGACGAAATGGATGCAAACCTTGTATATGTTGATGCTGTTGACCGTTTCCTCGACAAACTTGCAGGCGTAGCAGCACCTGAAGAAAAACGCAAAATTATCGGTGCAGAATTTATCCGTGTATTTGAAGAAGAAGCACGCAAACTTGAAGGCATCGAATTCCTTGCACAGGGCACAATCTACCCTGATATCCTTGAATCTGACGGTGTAAAAGCACACCACAATGTTGGTGGTCTGCCGGAAGATATGAAATTTGGTCTTGTTGAACCAGTTAAACTTCTCTTTAAAGACGAAGTTCGTGTAGTTGGCGAAGCACTTGGTCTTCCACACGGTATGGTTTACCGTCAGCCCTTCCCCGGTCCCGGTCTCGGTGTTCGCTGCCTCGGTGCTATCACTCGTGACCGTCTTGAAGCTGTTCGTGAATCGGATGCTATTCTCAGAGAAGAATTTGCAAAGAACGGTTTAGAAGGC
>JAFVOU010000001.1 GCA_017505635.1 Oscillospiraceae bacterium
GAGGGAGCCGGAGGTTATATGGCAAGGCTGCCGAATGGCATAGCCTGCCATCCTCTAAGGGGGTGACAGACAATTTATATAGCTTTGCGGCATAAATTGTCGTCAAGAGGGTACCCCTGAGAGGGGAATGTCACGGAGTGACAAGGGGTGCGCCGTCTCCGGCGAGGAAATAATCCCCCTATGAGAAAGGCTGATATATCAGCCTTTCCAAGACTATGTTTTACTTCGTATGGTCGTTATTGATTGATGTTTGCAGTTTAATCTTTTAATTAAAACCAATTTGTAACCAAATAATAAATGAAAAACAAGCGGACAGCAACAACGGGTTGCTTGTTGTTTGAATGTTATCGCAGTATAATTATTGTGAGGTGATGATTTATGGAAACAAAAGATATTATTTTTGAATTAAGAACAAAGAATGGTCTGTCGCAGGATGAACTTGCCGAAAAAGTTTTTGTAACCCGTCAGGCGGTGTCCAGGTGGGAAAACGGAGAAACTACCCCAAATACAGAGACACTTAAACTTCTGTCAAAATTATTTGATGTTTCCATCAATACATTGCTTGGCTCACCAAGACAGCTGATATGTCAGTGCTGTGGTATGCCGCTGGAGGACAGCAATATCAGCAAAGAAAAGAATGGTCTGTTCAACGAAGAATACTGCAAGTGGTGTTATGCTGACGGAGAATATATGTATCACAATATGGATGACCTGATTGATGTATGTGTAAATCATATGGCAAGTGAGAATTTTCCGCCGGAGCAGGCAAAAAAATATATGCAGGAAATGTTGCCTAAGCTGAACTACTGGAAACAGTATACAAATCTTGCAGGTGCAGAAAAATTTGAGGAATTTAAAAAGAAACTTATTGAAGAAATCAATGCTTTGAATATCGAAGGCATGCCAAAGGTGGAAAAACTTAATGCCCTTGTGGGAGGTTATATAAATCTTGAATACAGGCTGCCTGACGGAAAAAAGGTGAAATTTCTGGATGACAGTGCGACCTATCTTGGAACACAGCTTGAATGTGAGTTTGGCGGAAACAGATGTTTTGGCGTTGCTGCCAATATGGATTTTATATTGGTGTCCACATATGAAGAAAACGGTGAAAATCCGGAATTGGTTGTATACAAAAAGCGATAGGTAAACTTACTTTATAAACATAAAAAATAAAGCGATGTAGAAGCAATAAACTTTTACATCGCTTTTTATAATAGTATATTACAGTTCCTTGATAATCTCATCAGCAATATCAAGGCACATTGCTGCAGCTTCGTTGATTGTGCTGCGGAATTCTTCTGCACCGCCTTCAATACTATCAGAAACACTTTTGATAAGCAGACAAGGCACATTGTTGCGGTTGCAGATAAGCACGATGCCTGCTGCTTCCATTTCGCAGATTTTTGCTCCGAACTGCTTGTTAAGTTCTGCTTTTTTAGCTGGGTCTGCAATAAATTTATCACCCGATGCACAGATAACAGGCATAAGTTCAGGGTTGATAGCCATAGCTTTATCTACAAGGGATTTTGTTGCAGGCAGATAAACGGTTGGATATTCGGCATATCTGCCAACTTCCCAGTTATCAACTGCACTTGTGTCAAAGTCGTAGTGAACAACCTGTTCAACAACACAGGTTTTTGTTTTTGCCATTTCAGGTGTAAGACCGCCAACAACACCAAAGTTGATAATCATATCAACCTTGTATTCGCTGATAAGGAACTGTGTGCCGCCGGCTGCTGCAATTTCGCCTGCGCCGCATTTTGCAATGATAAGGTTGTAATCAGGTGTTTTATATTCAAGAATGCGATATCCTGCAATTTCCTTTTCGCAAAGGTTGTCGCCATAACGGTCAAGCACCGCTTTTATTTCAACTGCTACAAGCATACCTATTGTTTTCATAATTTATCTCCAATCTGTTTGTCAGTTTATATACTATATAATGTTTTTAAAGTGGTTGTCAATAACCGAAGAGAAAAACTCTCTGTTGGAATCGAACTGCTTTCTGCGATGTCCGTTTGCACCTGATGTGTGGGGAACCCCAAACAATATATTGTCAGATTTTATAATCTGCTTTTTAACCATATCATTAAGAACGTCATCCACTGATTTGCCCAAAGGAATTATTAAAGCATTGGATAACAGTTTTGCTTCGGGATAAAAATATTCTTCAACATAACTGCTTAAAAGATTGCTTTTTAAAATATCCGGATTGTGCCCTGTATAGTTTTTATTGTTTATAAAAACAGGAAACGGCAGTACAGAAGTAGTATGCAACAAGTTATTATCGTGGTCAAATAAATCTGTACAGCAGGATACACCTAAATATCTATGCAATCCAAGCTCGTCCAACATTTCAATAAGATTTTTTCGCATACTGCCTGCAAAACGGGAGTTGTGTTTACACTGTTTTTGTATTTCTTCAAAAGGCAGATTGTTCTTTAATCCGTTATTGGCAGTTTTGTATGCAATCTGTGTTTGTGTCCAGCCCGGGCATATGCCGATGATAAAAACTCTTGCATCTTTGTTGATATACTCGTTATGTGGAGCATAATACATCTCAAGATTACTCTCGCGGTGAAGCAAAAAATTATCGGTAAGTATATCGGATTTTTCAAAATTGGATAGATTTGATATTTTGTCGGAGTATTTGATAAACATTGTGTTGCTCCATTATTTAAAAATAGAATTCAAACCAGTACCAGCTATCACATATTTTTTCGGTGTAACCGTGGTTGTCTCCTGCTTCGTGATATGCCCAGCCGTTTTTATAAGGCTCCATAGCTGTTCCAATGCCATTATAACGCACGGGAATATCCTTTGGGGAATAGTAAAAACCTGTGTAATAACCCGATGGTGCAATGCCAAAACCCTGTCCGCTGAATTCCACAATCGGTTCTGACACAGCAGACGGTGATTTAAAATACTGTACAGTATAATCTTCCTGCTGATATGGTGTTCTGATTTTACCGTCTATAATATCCTGTGCAAGTCGGGTAAGTTCTGTCTGATTGTTCTGCACATAGCTGAAAGCTTTTTGCTTTGAAAAGGTTTTTGTAAGTCTCGGCGGCAAAAACAGCAGTGCAAAAATTACAGCAATCACCGCAACAACTACAACCAATAGTTTCTTTGCCTTTTTCATAAGGGGTACCTCGGGGATTGGTGTTACAGCTCTGACACCTTTTTGCCGCACATATGTTCAACAGTAAGTTCCAGCAATAATGTTCTGTGGGCACTTGATGCAATTTCTTTTGCGATATATTCATCGCTGCATGGGAATTTTTTGCACAGCTTTGTTGAAATATCCACAATTCTGTCCATATCGTCAACAATTTTAATTCTGCCAAAGACGATGACACTTTTTACGTTGTAGTGCCATTCGCCGTCATTTTTATAACCCTGGTCATAACAGCAGAAAGATACCTTGTCGTGTTTCTGCAGACTTTCAAGACGGTGTCCCACATTGCCGCAGTGGAAATATATTTTGCCGTCTTCTTCGTTGTAAAAATGGTTCATCGGCATACCGTAAGGGTAGTCGTTGTCACCCAAAACGGACAACACACCCCGTGTTTCGTTTTTCAAAACCTCAATACATATATCTTTTGGCAGTTCTTTGTGTTTGCGTACCAGTTCTCTGAACATATCAATTCTCCTTTAAGGTGAAATAGTGACTATATTATATAATTTTTTGCAGGATAAAGCAAATTGTGGGGAGAAAAAATGCAATAAATCAAAGCATTTTAAAAAGATATAATTTGTATGGTAAATTTGAGTTTTGGTGGTAAAAAAGCTGGACATTTAGCGCTATATATGGTATATTATTAAAGCTGAAGTTGAGAGGTAAAAATCAGCAAAAGAATAGTCAGTGCCGATAACACTCAGGGCCCACCTGTTCCCATTCCGAACACAGTAGTTAAACTGAGTCGTGCCGAAGATACTTGTCTGGAGACGGACCGGGAAAATAGGGAGGTGCTGACTCTTTTCTTTTTTATAAGACAAAAACAAATATTATAATATTAAATAAAAAGTATGTCATCCTGAAGAGTTTAAACTCCTCGGGATGACATTTTGTTTTTATATACTTATCTTCTGTTATCCACAATCAGCATATTCAGTTTCTGCCATCTTCGGAGTTCCTGCGGGGTGATAAGCAAAAGCTGTTTAAGCTTGTCGTCAAGAGGCTGTGGTGCAAGGGTGATAATACATTTGAATGCGCAAGGCATCAGGTCGGCACTGGATATGCCGCACAGCAGCCCTTCGGTAAAATCCCTTGGTTCAAGGGGGTTGAATATGTACAAAAGGTCTTCCTCAAGGGTGTTGTACTGGTTTACAAACGAAAAACGCATAAGCATATCGCTGTATACCGCTTTGCCTTTATAATAGTTTTTGCTGGTACGACCGTCAGCAGTTACATAGTTTATGTAAAAAGATGCATCGTGCTGCCCCATATCAGTATCCTTGCGGTTTATGTCAATTACTCCGTCTTTAAGGCGGTTGGAGCGGCCGTCAAAGTAGTAGAAATACAACCTGTCTGCCTGATAAAAAGGGCTTTTTCCGTCCATTTCACGGGGCTGAAAATGGGCAGGGGCTTTTTTGCTGCGATAGTCCACAAGCTGATTTACATCGGTGTCCAGTGCCACGGCAATATCCTGCAAAGTTTCCACATCTATGGAAATTTCGCCGTTTTCGTATTTGCTTACGGTGGCACGGCTTTTGTGTATAAGGTCGGCAAGCTGCTGCAGGGTAAGTTTCTGTTCTTTGCGCAGGGTTTTTATACGGCTGCCCACATACTGTTTTATATCACTCATTTTTCACCTCAAAAGTTTCGTTAAAATATACTTTTATATTAAAAAGCAGTTATATACATTCTGCATACTTGATAATGGTGTAATAATTCTACCATAACGAAACTTTATTTGTCAAAAGTTTCGTTAAAATATACTTTTGTATTTTTGCTATAAAAATTAGACTTTGGTATAATATCACCAGTGTTTTGCAGCGTATACAGTTGCATAAAAGAAAGTAAAAGGAACATTTTGTTTACTACAAAAAGCCACAAACGTTTTTTCGGCATATAAAATCTGCGGTTGTGTGTATGTAATGCTAAAAGTTAAGTTCCAAGAGGAGATTTATGGAGACAAAGAAAAAATCAGGTTTCAGCGGTTCGCTGGGTTTTGTACTTGCTGCGGCAGGCAGTGCGGTAGGCGTTGGCAATATATGGCGTTTTCCATATCTTGCAGCTAAAGACGGCGGCGGTGTGTTTATCCTTGTATATATCCTGCTTTTGCTTACATTTGGTTTTACCTTGCTGGTTACAGATATTGCAATAGGCAGAAAAACAGGATACGGCGCACTTAAAGCTTTTGGTATGATGCACCCAAAATGGAATATCCTTGGCAAGTTTACATTCCTTGTGCCTGCTATTATTCTTACATACTACGGCCTTATCGGTGGCTGGATAACAAAATATATAGTTGTTTACCTCACAGGTCAGGGCAGTGCTGCGGCACAGGACGGCTATTTTACAGGCTTTATCACAAGCACAGTTTCACCGATTGTGTTTCTGCTTATCTTTATGGCTTTGACAGCTTTAATAGTGTATTTTGGTGTTGAAAAAGGCATCGAAGGTTTTTCTAAAGCAATTATGCCGGTGTTGCTTGTTCTTATTATCGGCATTGCAGTGTTCTCGCTTACACTTTCCCACACAGATGCAAACGGTGTTACACGCACAGGTATTCAGGGGCTGGCAATTTATCTTATCCCTGATTTTACAGGTATGACCTTCTCCCGCTTTATGCAGGTGCTTATGGATGCAATGGGACAGCTGTTCTTCTCCCTCAGCGTTGCAATGGGCATTATGATTACATATGGTTCATACGTTAAAAAGGACGTTGACCTTAACAAATCCATTACACATATCGAATTTTTTGACACTCTGGTTGCACTGCTTGCAGGTATGATGATTATTCCTGCTGTGTATGTGTTCAGCGGTACAGAAGGTATGACAGCAGGTCCAAGCCTTATGTTTATTTCTCTGCCAAAAGTTTTTGATGCAATGGGCCCGGTTGGCACAATTATCGGTGTTGTATTCTTTGTAATGGTTGCCTTTGCGGCACTTACATCCTGTGTTTCTATTATGGAAACTCTGGTTGCAAACTGCATGGAAATGTTTGGCACAGACCGCAAAAAAACAAGCCTTGTTATAGCGGTAATCTACATTGTTCTTTCTATCATCGTATGCCTTGGCTACAGCGTGTTCTACTTTGAACTCCCACTGCCAAATGGCAGCGTTGGTCAGCTGCTTGATGTTATGGACTACATCAGCAACTCATTCCTTATGCCGCTTATTGCGCTGTTTACCTGTGTGCTTGTTGGCTGGGTGGTTAAACCAAAATGGATTGAAGACGAAATGGAACTTGGCGGCTGCAAATTTGGCCGCAAAACACTGTACAGAGTAATGGTTAAATACATTGTTCCTGTTATTATGGTGGTTCTGTTTATGCAGTCCACAGGTGTTCTTGCCTGGATTGAAAGCCTGATTAAATAATTGCAGATAATAAAGACCTTGCCAGTTTGCAGCTTGTGCAGTTTGGCAGGGTCTTTTGATTTATAAACTCTACATAACGTTTATTGCCTTATATACATATATATAATAGAATAATACCGAGGTGATAATATGGACTGCGAAAAAATTGGTTTGTTTATAAAGAACATACGCAAAGAGAAAGGTTTTACCCAGAAACAGCTTGCCGATAAAATAGGTATAAGTGATAAAACCGTTTCAAAATGGGAACGTGGCTGCGGTCTGCCCGAAGTCAGTCTCTGGAAAGATTTAAGCACTGTGCTTGGGGTAAATATAGAGGATATTTTAAAAGGAGAAACAGAACACAACAGTTTTGCCAACGGAAATATGAAAAACATAAAATACTATATCTGCCCTGTATGCGGCAACCTTACAATAAGCACTGCATCGGCAGGCATAAGCTGCTGCGGCAGAAAGGTTGAAGAAGTTAAACCGCATAAAGCTGATGAAAATGCAAAGCTTACAGTGGAGGAAAGCGACGGTGACTGGTATATCACATCCAACCACCCGATGGAAAAAGATAACTATATTTCCTTTGTTGCCTTTGTAACAGGGGACAGCGTGCAGATTTACAAGCAGTATCCTCAGTGGACAATGCAGGCAAGAATACCAAAACGCCGTCACGGCACTTTGCTGTACTGTTCCACAACAAAAGGATTGTTTTATCAGTATCTGTAATAATGCATATAATATAAATAAAGAAGGAGTGAACATTAGCGACCTCCAGACAAGAAAACACAAACACAGTGTACAGCACAAAAAGGCTGTTGCTGCGTTGTCAACACTTGCATTACACAAAGTAGTGCTGCGTATTTCCGCCTTGCAACAGCACTTTTTGTGCGTAAATGTGCAAA
>JAFVOU010000034.1 GCA_017505635.1 Oscillospiraceae bacterium
GACAAGAAAACACAAACACAGTGTACAGCACAAAAAGGCTGTTACTGCGTTGTCAACACTTGCATTACACAAAGTAGTGCTGCGTATTTCCGCCTTGCAACAGCACTTTTTGTGCGTAAATGTGCAAAAATGTCCCCATCAAAACACCAATTGGTGTCTTGATGGGGATTTATGTTTTCTTATCAGGATGCCGCTTTCCCGCCTTTTTGTTTTTGTACAATATTAATCTGTCACAACGGTACCGTCAGGGTTGTAAACCTCAAACTTTACAAGCTGACCGTCGGCATCATATTCGGAATAGCCGATTTTTACACCGTCATCATTATATTCGGTTTTGCTTGTCAGCTTTTCGTTTTCGCCGTAGGTAGAAAATGTTGTCATAACTCCGTCACGGTTATACTCTTCCATTGTAAGTGGTTTGCCGCTTTCGTCCTTTACAACAAGGGTTTTAAGTTTGCCGTCTGTATAATATTCGCGGTTTTTTATTTCAATGCCCGCATCGTTGTATTCCGGTTCTGCAATTGTCTGCAGAGTTCCTGTGCCGCGGTACCAGTTGATGCGAACAAGTGTTCCCTCTGCATCAAATTCGGTTTCGTAGTCCACCATATCATCTTCGGTGAAATTGCGGATAAGGATAACGTTACCCTTTTCGTCATATTCAAACTCGTATTTGTCATCAAGCTGATTGTTGGTGTTGTAGTCAACCTCTCTGATAAGGCTGCCTTTTTCATCGTAGATATATTCTGACCAGGTAATCATACTGTTGTCACCGCCATACATGGTCATAAGTGTGCGGTTGCCCTTTTCGTCATATTCATACACTGTATAGCGGTCAATCTGATTGTCTGCGGTATAACGTGTGCGGCGTATATTGTTGCCCTGTGCATCAAAATCGCTGATATAATAGCTGCCGTCTTCGTTTGTTTCTGTTTTGCTTTCTGCGATAAGGCTTTCTATGTTATAAGTTTCGGCTATTGCCACATCGTCTGCACCGCAGGCAGAAATGGAAAGCGCTATTGCTGCGGATAAAAGAATATAAAACAGTTTTTTCATAGGTATCTCCTTTGGGTATTTGCTGATACTATAATACGGCATATCCTGCCAGAAATAAGTGATAATGTCACAATTGCGACAAAACAAAAATTAAAGGCGGGAAAACCCGCCTTTTGTTTTATCTGTTTTCAAGTTTTCGGCGCATTTCTTCCAGTTCTTCAAGCTGGCCCATATCCATCCAGCTGTTTTCGCTTACAGGATAAACGCCTACCTTGCAGCCCATGCTGCGGTATTTTTCGATGATGTCAGGGAAACCGCATTTATGGTTTTCTTCCAGTTCATCCACCACACGTTTGTCCACAAGGTACATACCTGTGTTGGTGAGGAAGTTCATTGTAGGTTTTTCGGTGATATCCTTGATTTCGCCCTCTTCGTTAAGGGTAAAAACGCCGTAAGGGATTGTAACGTGCTTGAATGCGCACACAACAGTGATTACATTACCCTGTTTTTTGTGGAACTTGTAGATATCGTTGTAGTCGGCATCGATAAGCACATCGCAGTTGGTGAGGAAAAACGGTGTGTCGATTTTGCCTTTAAGCAGGCTTAAACCGCCGCCTGTGCCAAGAAAAACCTCTTCCTCCACAAAGTCAACGTTATAATCCTTGCAAAGTTCGTTGAAATAGGCTTTAATCATATGCTTTTTGTGGTTTACCACAAGGTCAAACTGACTGCAGCCAAAGGAATGGAAACGGTCGATGATGTGTTCGATGATTGGTTTTTCGCCCACAGGGATAAGTGGTTTTGGCAGAATTTTTGTGTAAGGATAAAGGCGTGTGCCCAAGCCGCCCGCCATAATTACAACAGGCAGGTCAAGGTTTTTGCTGCCCTTGACTGTATGTTCGTCATAAAAGGCAATTTCCACTATTCTGCCCTCGTTGTCCAGCAGAGGCAGCGCGGAGATTGATTTTTTAACCATATAATCTGCGGCTTCGCTTTTCTGTGCAATGCCCAGATATTTTGGATTGTAGTTTACCACCTTGCTGATTTTGTCATCAAGGCTGCCGCCGTGAATGATGTGACGGCGGATATCTGCATCGGTTACCACACCTTTAAGGTGCAGATCCGGCGCAACAATAAGTATCTGTCTGCCTGTTTTTTCAAGCTGTGTCATGGCATCCAGAACTGTAATATCTTCGCTGATTAAAAGCTGGTCAATAAGCATAGTGGTTGTCCTTTTTTATTTTTATTGGCTGTCTGCCGACAGTATTGAGACTGACATTTCTGCCAAACTGCACAATAATGCCTTGCATGTCACTTTTGACACCAAAAGTGACCAAAAGTGGCGCTGATTGCGACGCAGCGCCCCACGCAGAATATGTACAGCATCGTCGCTTGCACTCTGGCGCTTTCGCAGACAAATCCGTCTGCACCGCGCCACCTGGTCTGTGCAAAGGTCGCGACAATACATATTTTATACAAGGAGATGCCCGCATCTCCTTTCACCTCTTGGAAATATCTTTACTGATAACTTATTTTGTAATTTCCAGCAGTCTGTCTGCAACAATTTTTGCATCGTCCAGTGTCAGATTTGTGGTGCAAGGAATGTTTACAACGCGTTTGAAGTAGTAGTTTGCCTTTGAAAGGTCGGTGCGCTGACAATCTTTATAAGGTTCAAGGTCGCTGATAAGCGCCCAGATTGGTCTTGTCTGGATTTTGTCTTCGCTCATGCCTTTAAGGATATCGTCGGTGGAAAGCTGTGTATCTTTAAGCAGAACGGAATAGAACCATTTGTTAGAACGGATATCACTGCGGAAAGGCAGAATTTCAAGGCCGTTTTTGCCGTGAATTGCATCAACATAGAAATCGTAGTTGCGTTCTTTTACACCGATGAATTTTTCAAGACATTCCATCTGTGCAACACCCAGTGCTGCCTGCAGGTTTGTCATACGGTAGTTATAGCCGATTTCATCGTGGTAGAAACGGACTTCGTCGCTTTTTGCCTGTGTGGACAGATGTTTTGCACGGGCAGCCCAGTCTTCGTGGTTGGACACAAGCATACCGCCGCCGCCTGTTGTGATGATTTTGTTGCCGTTGAAGCTGTAACAGCCGATGTCACCGATTGTGCCTGCAAATTTGCCTGCATATCTGCCCTCTTTGCAGTATGTGCCAAGGGCTTCGGTTGCATCTTCGATAAGGATAAGGTTGTATTCCTTTGCAATATCCATCAGTTCTTCCATCTGACAGAGGTTGCCGAAAACGTGCACCGCCATAATGGCTTTTACGTGGGCACCTGTTGTTTTGTTGATGGTTTTGCCGTCCACCATTTCGCAGTTTGTGCTGAGGAAAGAACGCACTTTTTCAGGGTCGATGCAGAGATAATCATCACAGTCCACAAAGATTGGCTGTGCATTTGCGTATTTTACAGGGTTAACTGCCGCGATAAATGTAAGGGTTGGCACAAGAACTTCGTCCCCCATGCCCACACCTGCCACAACAAGTGCAAGGTGCAAAGCTGCTGTACCGCTTGCTGTTGCAACAGCGCGTGGCATTTTAACATATGCCGCAACGTCTTCTTCAAATTTTGTAACATAACCGCCGCCTGTGGAAACCCAGGTGGATTTTACAGCATCGTTAACGTATTTTTCTTCGTTGCCTTCAAAGTTAGGCACTGAAAGTGGAATAAAAGGATGACTCATTTTATCGCCTCCGTAGATATTTTTGATATTTGCAGGGTGGTGTAATGGAGGGGTGCAGCCCCTCCTCATATCAAATATGTATTGTCGCCCCGTTTGCATAAACCGGGTGGCGCGGTGCAGACGGACCTGTCTGCGAAAGCGCCATAGTATAAGCGACAATGTGGTGCATATTCCGCATGGGTCCGCTGCGTGCATCAGCGGCGCTTTTGGTGACTTTTGGCGTCAAAAGTCACGTCCGAAAGGACAAATGCGGCATCACATGCAATGTGATATTACGATACAAAAACAATTGCTTTAAGCGGGAAGTAGTATGCCGCAAACAGCAGGATAACCGCAAGCAGTGCAAAGCCAAAGCCTATCCACACTGTGCTGCATTCGCCTTTTGCAAGGGACTTTTCAGGATCTGCACTGTTTTCACAGTCAGGACTGCCCTTTGTATAACCTTTTGCCCACCAGCTGAAAAGCATTAAAAAGCCCATAAATGCAGGGATAAAGTATCTCATCTGCAGGCCGATAATCTGCGGCAGTGTTACAGGTGTCCATGTAAGGTACAGCCCTGTTGCACACACTGCATAGGTGAGCAGTGCTGTGATAAAGAAGATAACAACGCGGTTAAAATCTGCCTTTTTAAGCAGCGGTGCATTTTTGAATGCTGCAAGCAGCAGCACAATTGGTGTAAATGCACTGATAACCTTGATGTCCACATCAATCCAGCCAAAGAGGCCTCCTGTGGAGATAAAGAAGGAGTTGTTGCGCATTGTGTCAAGGAACACAACAAAGTAGCGCAAAGGATTTTTGAGCACAAACATAAGCTGTGCCGCAGGGTTGGAATCGGACATAGGGCGTTCGATAACTCCGTAGTTGGAAAGCAGACCTACAAGCAGGCCCATGCCTTCGTATACAACAAGGAACACCGCAAGCACAATTGCCGCAAACTGCCAGCGTTTGATTTTTACATTCCAGCGGCCTTTTGGCAAAAGCAGCAAAAGCAGGATAAACACGATATAGTTCATCTTGCTGGTGCACATAACCGCAAATGCCACGGCAAAGGTAATGGCTTTTTTTCTGTCAAAGCTGTCGCTTAAAACCGTGCCGAACACAAGGAACATAAGCCCGAACAGCATACAGTCGTTGTTGCAGCTGGAAACCACAAACATGGTAAGAGGCATTATCATAATGGCATAAAGCATCATACGGAAACGGCTTGCCCAGCTTAGTGCAAAGTAGCAGCAGGCAGTGTAGAACACAAGGTTTGCAACCCTTGCAAGCCAGTAGCACCAAAGTGCATCGGCACCAAAGAGTCGGCCTATAAACACACCCAGTGCCTGTGGCAGATACGGGATTATCTGGAAGATGATAATGCCCATATGTTCGCCCTGTCTGCCGCTTGCCATATCTTCAAAGTAGATATCAAAGCGGTCAAGGATGCTGCAGCCCTTTTCGGCAGGATAGCCGTTGCGGTATGCCACAGGAAATGCTTCCATAAGCAGGTAGACATCGTTTGGCCATTCCTGCTTTTCGTCAAACTGAAAGTCCCCCATACCCATTGCATAGCTGCGCAGGTAATGGCTTTGTTCGTCCGGCACCTGGTTTGGAGGTGTGACAAAACAGAACAGCACACCCACAATAAAGATGAGGGCTGTCATAAGCAGTGCAGGATTGTTTTTGCAGAATTTTGCCGCCGCAGCCGCACCTGCTGTTATCAGTACAAAGATGCCGAACAGCACAAGGGTGCCTTTTATCTGTGTTATCCACTGCGGTTCGTAAACCACGCGGACAAAGTATATTGCAAAAAACGCAAGACAGAATAAAACGAAACAGCCTATACCGCAGAGCAATACAGGCTTATTTCTTAAACTGTCACACAGTTTTTTAAGTTTTTCGGGTAATGTTTTAAATTTATCTGTCATAGACGTGTGACCTTTACAAAAGTTTTTTAAACGTTGTAAATTTCAGGTTTATAGCGGTCAAGGTTCTGACGCATCCAGTCGATAGTTTCGGCAATGCCCTGTTCGAAGGTGTAGTTTGGTTTCCAGCCTGTTAAGCTGTTAAGCTGTTTTGCTGTGCCGAGAAGACGGTTAACCTCGCTTTTTTCAGGACGCAGGCGCTGTTCTTCGCAGATGATGCGTGCATTAGGGTTAATCTGACGGATAAGCTCGTTTGCAAGGTCGCCGATGGAGATTTCCTGTTCGGTTGCAATGTTGAGCTCTTTGCCGATTGTATTGTCGTGGTTTGCAATTGTTACAAAACCGTTTGCTGTGTCTTTAACATAGTTGAAGTCGCGTGTAGGTGTAAGGCTGCCCAGCTTGATTTCTTCGGCACCGCTTAAAAGCTGTGTAATAATTGTTGGGATAACTGCGCGTGCGGACTGACGCGGGCCGTATGTGTTGAATGGGCGCACGATTGTAACAGGTGTTTCGAAACTTCTGTAGAAGCTTTCGGCAATTCTGTCTGCACCGATTTTTGTTGCAGAGTATGGACTCTGACCCTGATATGGGTGTTTTTCGTCAATTGGCACATACTGTGCTGTGCCGTAAACCTCGCTTGTGGAAGTTACAAGCACACGGCGTGTGTCAAGGTCGCGTGCTGCCTGCAGAATGTTGAGTGTGCCTTTTACGTTTGTGTCAACGTAAGTGTCAGGAGAATGATAGCTGAAAGGAATTGCAATAAGTGCTGCAAGGTGGAAAACTGTGTCCTGGCCTTTCATTGCAACACGCACGCCGTTAGGGTCACGCACGTCACCCAGCACAACATTCATGGAAGCTTTTTCTTCCTTGCTGAGTGTGTCCAGCCAGCCCCACTGACCAAAAGAGTTGTAGAGGCAGAATGCTGTAACATCGTAGCCTTCGCGAATTAACTGCTGTGTAAGGTGGCTGCCGATAAAACCGTCTGCACCTGTAACCATAACTTTTCTTGCCATATATAATTCCTCACTTTTCTGTGTGTGATTTGCCTGATATCATATAAATGCGCATACTGACGCATTATTTATATTATTTTACTATATTATGCCAAAAATTACAATATCATTTACAAACCACATATATTTTGATAAAATATAAATTGGTGAATTATGTTTTTTCGAAAGGAAAATCTATGTTTAAATTAGCAAAAAAACTGGTGATTATTTTATTGCCGATAGCTATATATTTTGCCGCTTTTGTATACTTTGAGCCATACAACTATTTTGGCATAAAACAGAGCGAATACAACGGCGACAGTGCCATTGTGCGCGTGCGGAACTACAACGCCGACCCTGCCGATGTGATTATTGTAGGGGACAGCCGCATGGCACACTTTGATATGGAACTTGTGGAAAGCCTTGTGGGCGAAAAGGTTGGCAATCTTGCCTTTGGCGGCGCCAGCTTCAACGAGGCAATGGACCTGCTTGAATATGCCCTTGACGTTAACCCCGATGTGCACACAGTCTACTGCGAGGCAAGTTTTTACACCCTTAACGAAAGCTATTTCAAGGACAGAATGAGCAGCATAAAGACAATTGCGGAAAATCCGCTTGCATATATGCTCAACTTCAACTACAACATTGAGATGCTGAGCAACGTGCGCTGGGTGCTGCAGGGTGTGGAAAACGTGGCAACACCTCACCACGAGGAATGGACACACGAGGATTATTACTACGAGGACGGCACAAAGCGCCCATACCGCAGAAACCTTGAGGAATATGCCCTTGAAAAAATATACCCGGTGTGTGACGGATACAGGCTGGACACAGCAGACGTGGAAAGATACATCGACCTTGCAAAGCTGTGCAGGGCAAGAGGGATTAAACTTTACACCGTTATGCCGCCTGTGGACCAGTCTCTTATCGACCTTGTGGTTGAACCAATGGGAATTGGCGAACATATCGAAACATTTATAAACGAGGTAAGCCCTTACACAGAGGTGCTTAACTTTGAATACAACGAGACAAACTTTTTCAGCGAAGATTTGTACTATGACGGGCTGCACCTTGATGTTTACAGCGGATTGCCAATATATACCGAAATGCTGTTTGGAAGATAATTTTATATCTGATATTCTTCCGAACGGTTTGCAATGAGCACTCTGCTATATAATTGCATAACATCAGCAAGTCTGTTTTTGCCTTGGCAAAATGAAAAAAGGTGTCTGAGGATGAGCAAAACCGCAGGTTTTGGTGTATCCGAGTTCTTTTTTCAAAGACATTGCGGCTGTGAAAAGGAGGCGGGGTCCGCTGCCTGCCACAGCGGCAGTTTTGGTCACTTTTGCTGCCAAAAGTGACGGCAACGCCCTGGCCTGCAGGGCAAATAACCACTACGGAGTAGAACTATGGCACTTGATTTTTTAATTCTTTACGAACATATCGTACGCGAATACGAAAGCATTACTTTGCTTAAAGCAGAACTGGAACGCCGCGGTTACACTGCGGAAATCCGCCAGCTGCTTGCAAAGAAGGAACGCCGTCTTTACAAAGAGGACAAACCAAAGGTTGTTGTTGCCAGTGCAATGTACGACAACAAAACGGTAAACAGCTTTGTCTACAACAATGTGGGCGTGTGCAACAAGGTGGTTAACCTGCACTGGGAACAGGTGCTGAGCGAAGAACAGGAAAACAGCCCCTTCTTCAACTGTGGTGAAGCCGCTGCATACGCAATGCACACCTGCTGGGGCGAAAAAAGCCGCGACCGCATTGTAAAATACGGCGTGCCGATTGAAAACACAACCATTACAGGCGCTGTCACCCTTGACTTTTTACGGCCGGAATTCAAAGGCTATTACAAGGAAAAGGAAGAACTCTGCAAAGAGTTTGGTCTGGACCCAAACAAGCGTCTTGCCCTTTATGTTTCCAGCTTTTCCGTTGCTTATATGTCCGACAAGGAAATCAGCGAACTCAACGACCTTGCAGGTGTAAGCTTTGACCAGTTCCGCATTACTGCCTGCAAAAGCATGAACAAAACCCTTGAATGGGTGGATAAGTTTCTGCAGACAGAGGAAGGACAGCAGACAGAGTTTGTATACCGCCGTCACCCAAGCGAATGGAACAGCCCTATCCTTGCCGAAATGGCTGCAAAACACAAAAACTTTCACCTTATCACCGACTATTCCGTTAAACAGTGGATTGTTGCGGCAGACACTATCTTCAGCTGGATTTCCACATCCATTGCCGAAATTTACTTTGCAGGCAAAAGCTGCTTTGTTATCCGCCCTTACCCTGTTGAATGGGAATATGACCCTGTTATCTACAAGGACTGCAGATACATAGACAACTACGAAGACTTTGCGGCAACATTTACTGCGGAGGATGCACCGTTCCCTATCGATGAGGAAATGATGCTGAGCCACTACAACCAGACCGACGTGCCAAGCTATGTGCGCATTGCCGATGTTTGCGAAAAAATGCTGCACGAAGACAGCGATGCAACAGGCAGAAAACCTTTTGACCACTTTACGCCAAAGTTCAGCTGGCTTAAATATTTTTCTCTTATCGGTCTGCATTTTATGTACAATATAAAACTGGACCCTGCAAAGCTTAAGATTTTTGGTCCTTTGTCCGAATGGGCAGGCAGAATTTACGGTCATATTGCAAAAAGCCATGTTTCCGCAGAAGAAGATGCGGCTTTCCGTGCAAAAATTGACAGATTTATAAAATAAATTCACAGGCTGCCGTCTGTGGACTGTAGGGGCGGATATTATCCGCCCGCTTATGTACTTTTGACACCAAAAGTACCAAAAGTGGCGCTGATTGCGACGCAGCGCCCCACGCAAAGATGTACGCGGCACGCTATCCGCCACATCGTGCCGCCAAGGCTGGCACCGTGGCGAACACGACCGCCTGCCTTTGGCAGCCGACCTTTGACGCTAGCCGCTTATTATTACAAGGGGCTCCGTATGCTTCGGCTTTGCCTTGCATACTGTCCGGCTTCGCTGTCGCTACGCTCTTACAGCTAAAAACAGTGTGCTACACTGTTTTCTTTACGCTGTAACCCTCTCGCGTTGATAAATCAACGCCTAAACAACCCCGAAGTATCACTTGCTTAAAGGTAATACAAATGAAATACGATTTCCATATCCATTCCTGCCTTTCCCCCTGCGGAAGCGATGATATGACACCTGCAAATATTGCAGGGATGAGCTTTCTTGCAGGGCTTGGCGCAATTGCAGTATGTGACCACAACAGCTGCCTTAACATTGAGGCCGCTGCGAAAGCCTGTGCCCAGTACGATATAAGATACCTTTGCGGCATGGAGCTGTGCACAAGCGAGGATATTCACGTTCTGTGTTTCTTTAAAGATGTGCAGACCGCTGTTGACTTTTCGTATCAGATAGAAGAAAACACAATTAAGTTTCCAAACGAGCCGCTGCATTACGGCAACCAGAACATTATGGACGATACCGACAATATTCTTGGCACGGTGGACCATCTGCTGATAAGCGGCTGCAACTATTCGGTTTACGAAATTGCCGATATCGTGCACTGTATGGGCGGTGTATGTTATTATGCCCACATCGACAAGCCCAGCTATTCGGTTATAAGCGTGCTTGGCACAATACCTGAAGATGTTTACTTTGACGGGGTGGAGATACACGATTTGTCAAAAAGACAAAGTCTTATTGATGCGGGATACATAACCGAAGATACCCCTTACATCTCCGACAGTGATGCACATCAGCTGGAACTTATCGGTGACAGGGAGTGCGAAATGGACGAAACCCACCCGCTGTATCAGTTTATTATGGACTGACAGCTTTTGGCATTGCGGCTGCGCTGTTTTTGCCGCACACATATTTGAGGCATAAATTTCGCCGAATTTTCAAAATTAAGTTTTAAAATATACAAAAAAATTAAAAGAAGGTACCTTTATATGAACTTTACTTTTGCATTGTCCTCCATAGGCTTTGTGGGCAGATTTATAATTGCCTTTATCATCCTTGCCTATCTCTATACCAATAATAAGGATGACCAGCATATCCGCAAGGGCTTTAAAACCCTGTGCATTGCAGGCGCTGTTGTTTTTGTGCTGCTTGTGGTGCTGTTTTTCCTTTTCTTTGTTGTGGGCGGCATAGGTCTGCTTGGCAATCTCTTTGACACTGTGCGCTATCACAACAACTTTACATACAACTTTCCTTACTAAATAATTTTGCGGGAGCTTATATATGCAGAAAACTACATTTAAATACACAATCAGCCTGCAGGGCAACGATATTGACGTTAAAGCCGCAAAGGCACTTAAAAGCGGCGACAAACTGGAACTTAAACGCGTATGGGACGAATATGACACATACGAAATTGTGGTTTACACCGAAAAAGGCGAAGGTCTTGATATGTTAAGCTATGCCGAAAGTGTCGGCATTGCACCATTTCTTGACGACGGCAGTGCCGAAATTGTAAGTGTAACTGTTACAGATGTGGAAACTGTGGAAGGCTCAAGCCGTGCAAACGATGTGACAAATGTAAGCTTTGATGTTGAGTTTGCCTATGACGACGAATATCTTGCACCGTTTGGCGGCGGCTATGACGAAACAATGGCATTTATGCCAAAAAGCGATGCTGTTTTCAGCCTTTGTCTGTACCGCCTTTTAGACTACAATATGCCTATCATCACACAGACACACCTTAACCGCTATGAATTTGAGGTGGATATGGATGATGACACAAAGGTATATTTTGACATTCCTTTTGATGACGAAGACTATTTCTTTACAATAGAAATTCTTTTCAACGAAACCTTTACAAAATGCCGTATGTCCAGCCGTGTGTACAGCGAAAGCAAGCAGTACATTATGCCTGTTGACGAACGCACAGCGGATATTATGATGACATTTATCAATCATCTGAGAATCTTCAACGAAGAAAAATCCATCACAGAATGTGAAATTGACTGGTAATGACTCATAGGGGGCTTACTTGCTCGCCGCAGACGGCAGACCCCTTGTCACCTTTGGTGACATTCCCCTAGCAGGGGCACCCTGCATGACGCATTTTCTCACGACAAAGCGCGAGAAAATTGCTGCCACCCCCATAGATGAAATCGCCACATGCCCTTCGGCGTGGCTGATATACAAAATGTATAAATTCCTGAATACATATTTGCCTGACGGCATAATGAAAGGAAAAACTATGAACTGCGAAAAACTTTTTTATAACGACAGCTATGCAACAACATTTACTGCAGAGGTTGTGGACTGCTTTGAAAACAAGGACCACTTTGCCATTGTGCTGGACAAAACCCTGTTTTATCCCGAAGGCGGCGGTCAGCCCTGTGACCACGGGGTTATCCGTTTTGGCGACAATGTGACAGAAATTTTTGACGTGCGCGAAAAAAACGGCATTATCTGCCATTACAGCCGCACACCGATAGACATCGGCACCGTTATCGAAGGCGAAATTGACTTTGAACGCCGTTTTGACCTGATGCAGCAGCACACAGGCGAACATATCTTCTCCGGTATTGTGTACAAGCTTTTCGGCTATGCCAACGTGGGCTTTCATCTTAATGAAAAGGATATGTCCCTTGATTTCAGCGGACCTCTCACAAAGGAAGATATCGACCGCTGTGTTGAACTTTCCAACGAAATTATCCTTAAAAACCAGCCGGTTACAGCTGATTATCCCGATATTTCCAAAATAGAATACCGCAGCAAAAAAGCACTGGAAGGTCCTGTGCGCATTGTTACTGCAGGGGATGCTGATGTTTGCGCCTGCTGCGGCACACATCTTGCAACAACAGGTCAGGTACAGATGGTTGCTGTTACCGACAGCATGAACTATAAGGGCGGCACAAGGGTGTTTATCGGATGCGGCAAACGCGTTTTTGCCGATTATATGGCAAAAAATCAGCAGTGTCTTGATATAAGCCACGCACTGAGCGCAAAAACCGACGAAATTCACAGCAAGGTTAATGATAAAATAACCGAGTGCGAAAACCTTAAAGCAGCACTCAGCGCTGCAAAGGACGAGCTGTTCAGCTTCTGGACAGAAGCCGTGCCTGCAGGTGATGTGGGCTTTATGGCAAAGGACGGTCTTTCCAGTGTGGAAGTTCAGCGTCTGTGTGCAAAAATCAACGAAAAATGCACTACCGCCTGCGTTGTTTCAAAACAGGCTGACGGCACAAGCAAAATCTGCCTTTTCTCCTCTGCCTGCGATACAAACAAGGTGGGCAGGGCAATATGCACAGCTCTTGGCGGCAAGGGCGGCGGCAAACCCGGTATTTTCCAGGGCACATTCACAGCAGACGGCGATGTGGAAAGCCTTTTAAAAGGAGCTTTAAATGATAAGTGACAGCATTCTGCGCATTATAAAGGTCAACAACCGTCGCACACCTTTTGATGTTGACCATTTTTCCATACAGCAGGTCGGCAGAAAGTTTTATGTTTACGCCCACCCTTTTGAAAACAGCTTCAATAAAAAGAAAATCGGCAGCTATGCCGATTATGAAACTGCAAAAAAGGTTGTGGACAGCATTATCGACCTTAAACTGCCGACAGAAATATAGTTTTTCACAGAGGCGGATGCCCACATCCGCCCTTTTATTATCCATCTTTACGGGACGGTGTGGGCAGTCCCCCCTACATATACAAACATTATGGCTCACAGATATTTTTTAACCGATATAAACCAAAACACCGCCACTGTTACCGACAGCGAAGCGGTGCACCTTTGCCGCGTTATGCGTATAAAAAGCGGTGACGAGGTAATACTGTGTGATAACAACGGCTATGATTACCGTGCTGTTGCAAGGGATATCAGCGAAAAGATTATCACCTTTGATATTATAGAAAAAACAAAAAATCAGGCTGAACCTGCAAAAGACCTTGTGGTATATATGGCTTTGCCAAAAAGCGACAAGCTGGAATTTATTGTGCAGAAGGCCTGCGAACTTGGCGCAAGAAAGCTTGTGCCTTTTGTAAGCGAGTTCTGCGTTGCGCAGAAAAGCAAAAAGGAAGACAGCAAAAAGGTGCGCCTTGCAAAGATAAGTGCCGAAGCAGCAAAACAGTGCGGCAGAAGCACACCTATGGAGATAGGCGACACACTTACCCTTAAACAGCTGCTGGCTGAAATGAAGAAAAACGACATAAACCTTTTCTTCTACGAGCACGCAGATATGCCACTTAAAGAGGCAAACCTTGCGGATAAGCAGTCTGTTGGGGTTATCATAGGCAGTGAGGGCGGTTTCAGCGAAAAGGAATGTGCCCTTTTTGCCGAAAACGGCGCTGTTACAATAAGCCTCGGCAAACGCATTCTGCGCTGTGAAACTGCCGCGGTAAGCGCAATTACCCTTGCGATGTACAACATGGGAGAAATGGAGTAAATATGACAAGAGAACAGGCAGAAAAATTACGACAGCAGAGACGCCGCCAGCGTCTGCGCAAAAAAAGAATAAAGGCTTTCGGTCTGCTGGCATTTTTTATAATCATTGTTTTTTCGGTTGTGTTTTTTGCAATCAAAGGCATTGGTTATCTTAAATCAGGCAGTGAAGGCCAGGACCTTGAAAACCCTATCGGCAACGCAGGTATTATAACCGAAGAAAACGGCGAAGGCGAAAACAGTGACAGCACTGCAGAAGAAACCCCTGCACCTGAAGTGACACCCGAACCTGATGTGACACCTGCACCAACCGAAGAACCTGCAAACACCACCCCTGTAGGCACAAAACCGGAGCAGAGCTGGAGCACAATGCTGGTTAACAAATGGAGCTATATGCCCGAAGGCTATGTGCCTGACGTACGCGAAATATCCTATGACGGTGTAAGCCCCCTCAACAACAAATTTGATGTGCGTGCGGCAGATGCCCTTGAACTTATGCTGGCAGACGCAAGGGCTGCAGGCTATAATATGTATCTTGTAAGTGCATACCGCAGCCACGATTATCAGGTAAACCTTTTCAACCGCAAGGTCAACGAATACAAGGCACTTGGATACGATGATGCCACAGCCCATGAACAGGCAAGCCAGTGGGTTGCTATTCCGGGCACAAGCGAACACTGCACAGGTCTTGCTGCAGATATTGTTTCTTCCACCTGGTACAACCACAACAGTGACCTCACCCACGATTTTGAGGACACCGAACATTTTGACTGGCTGTACGAACACTGCGCAGACTATGGCTTTATCCTGCGATATCCAAAAGGTGCAGAAGCTGTGACAGGCATAACCTACGAACCGTGGCACTATCGTTTTGTAGGCGTAGAGGCGGCAAAATATATTATGGACAACCACATTACTCTGGAAGAGTTCTGTGCACAGTAACCGCACAAAAGTCCATTGATTTTTTAATCAGTATGTAGTATCATTATTATCAGCAAATATCCAAGGCAGGTACCCTTTTATTATGAATATTCAGGAAATCAAAAACGAAATATCTGTTATCAATGACGAAATGCTGAAGCTTTTTATCCGTCATCTGGACCTTACTGTTGAAGCAGGCAAACTGCGTGAGGCAGACGGCAAACCGCTGTATGACAGAAAGGCAGAAGAAGCAACTCTGGAGTTTGCTGCCTCCAACAGCCCGCAGAATATGCAGAACTATTCCATCGAATTTTTCCGCAGTCTGATAAATCTGAGCAAAGAATATTACAAAGATAACAAATAATATTTCGCAGATGTAAAAAACCGCAGTCGGCTGACTGCGGTTTTGTTTTTGTATAAATTTATACATAACAAAAAAAGGACGGCAAAAACCGTCCTTTATAATAATCTGATTAAATCATACCAAAGAGCATGCAGAGGTAGTGTGCTGCAACACCTGCGCACAGACCGCCGATTGTGTGGCTGAAAAGTGCGTCTTTGATAAACTGTCTTTTGTCAAGAGCGTCCATCATGGAGATGTGTGTGGAGAGGTAACCGGACCAGCACATACCCATAGCTGTAAATACTGCGATTTCGTTGAGACCTGCTGCGCCTTCTGCAATCATTGTTGGAACAAGGCCCATAGCTGCGCCTGTTGCACCAAGAGCTGTTATTGGGAATGCGATGTTAGATGGGTCACGGAAACCGAAGAGCACGTTTGTAACAGGCTGGATAAGAGAGCCGAGTTTTGGAAGGAGACCAACACCTTCGTATGCTGCACCTGTAAAGCCTGCTGCAGGTGGGTTGAATGTGAGCATCATAACAACTGTGCAGATAACAAGAACGCCAGGAACAATTGCAAAGCCCATATCTACACCTGTTTTACCGCCTTCGAGAAGAGCGTTGAGAACACGTTCGAGTGTGGAGCCGTTAACTGTTTTGAGTTCGTCTTCCATTTTTGGTGCGCCTTTGATAGCACGGTCTGCTTTTGCTTCTTCTTTGGAAACATTGTAGTATTTTTTTGTTGCACGGAGCATAAGACGTACAGATACTACAGAACCTACGCAAGCACCGAGAACACCAACGAGGGATGCTGTGAGTGCGCCTTCCAGCGGAAGTGCAAGCATGTATGTACAAAGGATAAGACCCATACCAAAGGAAGTACCAAGGTTGCACAGTGCAGGAATCTGATATTCTTTGAAGAATTTTGTAAAGCTTTCGTTTTTAGCTGTGGAAAGAATTGCTGCGTTGTCGGATACGAATGTTGTAACGATACCAAGGGAAGCTGCGCCAGGCATGCCGTAGATTGGTCTCATAAGTGGGCTGATAAGTTTGTTGAGAAGGTCGATAACGCCAAATTCTGCAAAGATGGAAGCGATAGCACCTGTAACAACAGAGATAGCCATAATAAAGAAACATGTGTTGAGAAGAAGGTCGTGTGCTGTGTTCATAATTGTGTTGAACATATTGCCGATGCCCATTACATTGCCGAGAAGGCAGAGGCCGCCAATGATTACAACCAGAACAACAAATGTTTCAAGGGAAACCGCTTTTTTCTGTTTCATTTTTTCCTCCGAAAAATTTTGTGATATACTTTTATTTTTTGATTGTTAATTTATATATAACAGACCTTTTGTCTGCTATTTACTGTTTTATCTGCCGTATGGGCAATGGCTGATGCACAGTCCGCAAACTGCACCGCGGCCGATGTTTTTGTATTCCCTTTTCATAAATTCACTGCATTTTGCAGGATTGAAAAAACTGTCGCGGTCTGTTGACCAGTTTTTGCCGCTGATAGCGCCGCTTGGGCATTTTTCCCTGCAGATGTTGCAGTGTGTGCAAGGGTGCGGCGGAAATTCTGTCGGGTTTTCAAACTGACAGTCGGTAAACACTGTGCCAAGGCGCACCTTTGCGCCGTATTCCCTGTGTAAAAACAGACAGTTGTTGCCCATATTGCCAAGACCTGCAAGGCAGGCAATTTTTTTGTGGCTGTATCTGCCGCGGTAAAACCAGCCTTCGTCATTTATGGACTGACTGGAAGCAACGGTGATGTATTTATAGCCGTGTTTATCCAGCAGCAGACCAACCCTTAAAAGGCAGTGGTCGATAAAGGCATTTATACTGCGGTAGTGATTAAAGTATGTATGTGTGGGCTTGTCCTGCACTTCGGCAAGGATGGCAGGTGAAAGATGCACCACAATGCTTACTGCGTTGCTGAGCCCGCCGATGCCGTCACCTTCTTCGGTGTGGCAGAAGCCCACATCGCTTACCCCAAGGGATAAAAGCATCTCTTTAATTTCTGTCTGTATCTGTGTCATATTATAAAGCCCATCCTTTTTATTGTACCATAAATTAGACTAAAGTATATTGTGAATTTTTACAAATTAATGGTATTTTATTGCCTGCAAACTGTCGAACTTGTGATTACAAGATAAAAAAATAACACCTATTTAAACAAATCGCTTTTCATAACCGATGCTGACTGCACTGCATCCCTGCCGTATTTGTCTTTGATTTTATCAAGGGCTTTCTGCAGGTTTTCCTTTTTTTCATCGGTCTGCCCTTCGGCAGTTTCGAAAAGGTTAAGCTGACGGACGCGTTTTTCCTCACTTGGGTCAAGGGCAGTTACGGTGAGTGCACGGATTGGCATCTTTACATTCCAGTTTTTAACCAGCAGTTCCAGTGCTGCTTTGTAGATATTTTCGGTAACATTTGTAGACTGAACCTGCTTTTGTCTTGTAAAGGAGACGAAAGCAGGATTTTTTATTGTTATCTGCACACCGTTGGCATACAAGCCGTGCTTGCGCAGGCGCATGCCCACCTGTTCGCTGAGCACCATAAGGGCAGGTTTTATATCCTCAAGTCCGCTTATGTCACGGCTGAATGTGTTGCCGCTGCCAACCGATTTGACCTCGCGCTTTGCATCAAAGGGCTGCACGGGGCTCTTTTCCAGTCCGTTGGCATAGATGTACAGGTCGTGGCCGTGTTTGCCGAATTTGTCCTCCAGCAGTTCTCTGTCGGTTGCGGCAAGCTGACCGATTGTGCGTATGCCCATTGCGTTAAGGGCATCCTTTGTGCTTTTGCCCACAAAAAGCAGGTCCTCCACTTTAAGGGGAAAGACAATATCTTTATAGTTTTCTCTTGAAATAACAGTAGTGGCATTTGGCTTTTTGTAGTCGCTGCCAAGCTTTGCAAACACCTTGTTGAAGCTGACCCCCACCGAAATGGTAAGGCCTGTTTCGTAGTAAACACGTTCCCTTATCATATAGGCAAGTTCTTTGCCGTCCTTTGCAAAAAGATGACAGCTGTTGGTGACATCCAGCCAGCTTTCGTCAATGCCGAAAGGTTCCACAAGGTCGGTGTAGCTGTTGTAGATTTCGTTGATTATTTTGCTGAAATATTCGTACCGCTGTCGCTGCGGCGGCAGAATAACAAGGTCAGGGCACACTTTAAGCGCAGATGCGATTGTCTGCGCTGTTTTTATGCCGTATTTTTTTGCCGCCTCGTTTTTGGCAAGCACAATACCGTGGCGTGTCTGCTGGTTGCCCCCTACAACAACGGGTTTGTCTTTAAGTTCCGGATAAGGCAGCAGCGAAACGGAGGCGTAAAAGCTGTTGCAGTCGCAGTGGAGAATTATACGGTCTTTATTCTGTTGTTCCATAACAATTCCCCTTTCTGAACCTCATAGGGGGCTTATCCCCCTGCATGACGCATTTTTTCACGACAAAGCGTGAAAAAATATGCTGTCACCCCCATAGATGAAAGCAGGCTATGCCATTCGGCAGCCTGGCTGTAATAAAGATGAATACTTTGCTTAAAATGTATACATCATCGGTTTGTGCGGGATTCCGTCTTCGTCAAATTCTTCGCCGATAACTTTAAAGCCCGATTTTTCGTAAAAGCCTACCGCGTAGGACTGTGCTTCGAGATAAATCTGTTTTTTGTCTGTATTTACCTTTACCGCTTCGATGCCTGCTTTAAGCAGCTTTGCACCCATACCTGTGCCGCGGTCCACTGTGATTACCCTGCCCATATAGGCGGTGTCGGCATCCTTTGCAAAAAAGCGCAGACAGGCTTTTATCTGTCCGTCCTCTGCCCTTGCAAAAACGTGGTATGCATCTTTGTCCCTGCCGTCGGGGTCAAGGTAAGGGCAGTTCTGTTCCACCACAAAAACTGCACAGCGCAGTTTTAAAAGTTCGTAAAGTTCGTCGGTGGAAAGCTGTGTAAAATGTTTTGTTGTAAATTCCATATTTTCACCTTCTGGTTTGGCAAAATTATTCCGCCACCATATACATAGGCACACCACTGTGGGATTTTGCCGCAATTTCGGCTGCCATCTGCATATCGCTTTTTGGCATCACTGCCTCTATATCCGCCATAAGCTTCTCCCATTTTGTAGGGGTGTAAAGCGGCTTGTAGTATTTTTCGCTGCCTGTAACTTCTTCCATATATGCAACTGCATCCTCATAGGACTGCACTTCGTCGATAAGGTCTATCTCCTTTGCCTGCAAAGCAGAATAAACCCTGCCGTCGGCAATTTCGCGTGTGCGTTCTTCGGTGAGGTTTCTGCCCTGTGCAACAATGCCCACAAACTGGTCGTAAGCTTCGTCCACCAGGGACTGATAGATTGCTATATGCTCGTCGGTCATTTCGCTGCCGGCAGAACCCATGCCTTTGTTGCCGCCGCTTACGATAAGCACCTCCTGAATGCCAAGCTTTTCGTAAAGGCCGCTTAAATTTGTTGTGGATATGATAACGCCGATAGAACCTGTCCAGCCGTTGCGGTTCTGGCTGATGTAGTCTGCCGCACAGGAGATGTAATAAGCTCCGCTGCAGGCTGTGCCGTTGAAATAAGCGTGTATCGGACGGCCTGTTTTTTCCTTGTATTCCATAAGTTTAAGGTAGGTTTCGTCACTTTCGTACACGGTGCCGCCGCCCGAGTCCACATCAAGAAAAATGCCTGTATTTGTTTCGTCCTCTATAAGCTGGTCAATATATTTAATGGTTGCGTTGTGGTCGTATCCAACGCGTGCCGAGCCCTCGTTGCCCGACTGAATTGTGCCTATAACATTGATAACGGCAAAGCTTTTTTCGGGTTTTTCTGCCGTTTTTACATCTGTATCGTTAAATTTGGCAATGCCAATAGCAAACAGCAGCACAATACAAACTGTTATTGACGCCGCTGATATGAGAATATTTCTTTTGATATTCCGGCTGTTCAAAATAACACCCCTTTTATTTTGTATATTTTATATTCAGATACATTCAAAAATGTCATTCTGAGCAACCGGCGAAGAATCTCTGCACAGGCACATATATCAGAGCCATAGCGGGAGATTCTTCGGGGCATAAAGCCCCTCAGAATGACAAAAATGTTATTATTCTTTTTCTTCCCAGATAGGGTTTTTAAGCACCCAACGGCCGCAGTGGTCCTTTTCGAAGATATCGCGGTTGTAGAATTTGTCGATAATCTGCCAGAACTCTGTTTCGGTATAGCCTACAAATTCGCAGAAATCCCTCACGGAAAGCGGGTCAAGGTTGTGGTCGCGTTCCTTGATAATCTGTTTTGCTTCGTCCCTTGTAAGCATGCCGTAGCGGATATATCTTGCTGTGTAGTCGGTTGCTGCCGCGTGACCGAATTTTGGATATTTGAGCCAGGAGTGCACAAGGTAAGCACGGCTGTCAATCTGGTCAAAGTTTTCGGCGTGGTGCTGACGGTCCCATTCGTGTGTCAGATCATGGAAGCCGCGGCTTTTTGCCAGCTGATAGTTTTTATAGCTGTTCCATGGCAGGAAGTAAGAAAGATACATAGGGTCAAGACGGGCAAGGTCTTCCTTGCTTGGTGCCTTTGTCAGCGCAAGTGCTGCAGGGTCGATGCCCCAGGACAGCAGTTCTTCCTCGTCCATACCGCTTGCAACGCCGTTTTCAATCTGACCGCGTGCAGAGTATGTTTCTTCGTCGTCACAGCCGCCGTATTCAAAGCTTACGTTTTCGCCGTAAACAAGCAGCATTGTGTTGAATTTAAGTGCCATATGCAGCGGGAATGTGTAGATGTGACGGTCAAGGTACCAGGTTGGCTTGCCGTATTTTTCGAACATATTTTTCATCAGAATTTTCTGTGTTCTGATGTCAGGCTTGCAGCTGATGATAGGACAGCCGAAAGCTTCGCTGATGTTTTTAAGGTTGTGTCTGCCTGCTTCGGTCATAGGAAAGTTATCCTCTACGGAAAAGAGGATAGGGTTCATCTTCATAACTTCCTTCATAATATAAACCTGGAAATGACTGTCCTTGCCGCCGCTTGCTGCGATTGCACAGTCGTACTGACCGGGACCGTTGCAGCCGCGGTATTTGTCGCAGAGTGCTTCGAATTCTTTCCAGCGTGCTTCCCAGTCGATGTTTTTGCGTGCTTCGTAGTGGTTGCAGGCGGTGCATACTCCGTTTTCGTCAAAGATTATGCCCGGACGTGTATCAGGCATTGTACATTTTTTGCAGTATCTCATAAGGTTGTCTCCTTTCAGATTAAACCGTTTTAATTATAAAATCAGCTTTGGGACACATTATCCCACTTTTGTTATAATAACATACTTTTGCCGATAAATAAAGATAATATTGTGAATTTTAACATTTATCCACTATACAAAAACCGGCGCAGATGTTAAAATTTAGTCATCAGTTATCTTTAAGTTTTTCGAAACGGAGCTTACATTATTTTATGAAACCAAAATACTCTTTTAAGACTTTTGCGCTTGACCTGCTTTTTGACTTTATCGGCTGTACCCTTTATGCGGCAGGCATAAACTGTTTTATCATTCCGCAGGACTTTGCATCGGGCGGTGTAAGCGGTATTGCCCTTATCATAACATATCTTACAGGGCTGCCAAACGGTACCATTACATTTATCCTCAACATTCCGCTGATTATCTTCAGCTTTAAAATTCTGGGACATATGTTTCTGCTTAAAAGTGTAAAAACCCTTGCAATCCTTACGCTGTGCATAGACGTTCTGACCCAGCCTCTGCCCCACTATACAGGAGACCCTATCCTTGCGGCAATCTGTGCCGGTCTTTGCATAGGTGCAGGCCTTGGCATTGTGTATATGCGCGGCACCTCCACCGGCGGCAGCGACTTTATCACCCTTTCTGTGCGCAAGCTCAAGCCGCATATGTCTGTGGGCACAATAACCTCTACAATAGACTATATCATTCTCGGTGCAAGTATTGTTTTTCTTGGCAATGTGGACGCTGCGCTTTACGGCTGTGTGGCAATGTTTGTTTCGGCAACTGTGCTGGACAAAATTATGTACGGCGGCAACAAGGGCAAGATGATGCTGATTGTCACCGAAAAAGGCGAAGAAGTTGCAAACAGCATCTTTGCAACCACCGAACGCGGTGTGACCATTGCAGATGTACGCGGTGCCTACAGCGGCAATCCGAAACAGCTGGTTATCAGTGCCATGAGCAAGCACGAGCTGCCAAAGGCAAGAAAGGCAGCACACCTTGCAGACGAAATGGCATTTACAATGATTACAAACACCGACGAAGTGTTTGGCGAAGGCTTTATCGACCCAAGGGAAGATTAACCACACATTTTCTTATATACAAAACAGAGGGCAGGCTATTGCTGTTTCTGCTTTTGCTTTTCTAAAAAATAAATTTCCGAGAGGAAGTGTAAATATGGATTTCAGCTTAAAATACGTTATTCTTTGGGGTTTTATCGTAGTTAACCTCATTACCTTTATTATGTTCGGTGTGGACAAATACAAGGCAAAAAAAGGCAAGATGCGCATACCTGAACGCCGACTGCTTTACTGGTGCATACTTGGCCCTTTCGGCGGATATGTGGGTATGTATCAGTTTCGCCACAAATATAAAAAGTTCCGCTTTCAGCTGATTCTTTTTGTGATGTGCCTTGTGCAGTTTGCAGCATTTTTTGCAATTTCGTATTTTATGAAATAGCAAAAAACGCCACTTTGCTTTAACAAGCATAATGATGCTTCGCATGTCACTTTTGTGACCAAAAGTGACCAAAAGTCGCGCTGATTGCGACGCAGCGCCCCACGCGAAATATGTACCGCAAGGTCTTGATTGTGTGGCGCTTTCGTGTGCAGGTCCGCACACACCGCGCCGCTTAATATGTGCAAACATGGCGACAATACATATTAAATACAAGGGGGCTCCTGCCCCCGTTCCACCCCTGGAAATATCCTTTACCAAAAACAGACTTGCTTGTTATTGTTCAAAGCATACATCCGATTGCTCACTTTCAATATTACTAATTAAAAATCCTTAATACAAACGAGGTGTTTTTATGGCTAAATACATTCTTGCTCTTGACCAGGGCACAACATCTTCCCGTGCAATTCTTTTTGACAGAGAACAGAATATTGTGGCTATGAGCCAGAGGGAGTTTACCCAGATTTATCCAAAAGACGGCTGGGTTGAACACGACCCTGTGGAAATTTATTCCAGCCAGTATTCGGTAATGATGGAGGTTATTGCCAAAAGCGGTGTTTCCCCAAATGAAATTGCGGCAATAGGCATTACCAACCAGCGCGAAACCACCATTGTCTGGGACAAAAACACAGGCAAGCCTGTTTACAATGCAATTGTGTGGCAGTGCCGCCGCACAGCAGACATCTGCGACAGCCTTAAAGCTGACGGCTGGGCAGACTACATAAAAGCAAACACAGGGCTTGTTATCGATGCATATTTCAGCGGCACCAAAATCAAATGGATTCTGGATAATGTTGAAGGTGCAAGGGAAAAGGCCGAAAACGGCGACTTGCTGTTTGGCACCGTGGACACCTGGCTGGTGTGGAAACTGACCAACGGCAAGGCACATATTACAGACTATACCAATGCAAGCAGAACAATGCTTTACAATATCAACACCCTGCAGTGGGACAACCGTCTGCTTAACGCCCTTGATATTCCAAAATCCATGCTGCCGCAGGTTATGCCAAGCAGCCATATTTATGGCAATGTGAATATTCAGGGGGTGGATATTCCTGTTGCAGGCATTGCAGGCGACCAGCAGGCTGCACTGTTTGGTCAGGGCTGTTTTGAAGAAGGCATGGCAAAAAACACCTATGGCACCGGCTGTTTCCTTTTGATGAACACAGGTGAAAAACCCTGTTTCTCTGACTCGGGGCTTGTAACAACAATTGCCATAGGCATTGACGGCAAGGTGCAGTATGCCCTTGAAGGCAGTGTGTTTATCGGCGGTGCGGTTATTCAGTGGCTGCGTGACGAGATGCGTTTTATCACCGAAAGCAAGGATGCCGAATACTATGCGGCAAAGGTGGAGGACACAGGCGGAGTTTATCTTGTGCCTGCCTTTACAGGCCTTGGTGCACCGTACTGGGATATGTATGCACGCGGCTGTATTGTGGGCATTACCCGCGGCACAAAGCGCGAACATATTATCCGTGCCGCACAGGAAAGCATTGCGTACCAGTCCTACGAGCTTGTGCGCGCAATGGAAAAGGACTCGGGCATTGTGCTGCAGTGTCTTAACGTTGACGGCGGTGCAAGCCGCGACGGATTTCTGATGCAGTTCCAGGCGGATATTATGAACAAGGCTGTGCGCAGACCAAAGGTAAAAGAAACCACCGCGCTGGGCGCAGCATACCTTGCAGGGCTGGCAACAGGTTTCTGGCAGGATAAACAGCAGCTTATCGCGTCCCGCCAGTATGACGGACTGTTTGAGCCGGACATGGACAGTGAGCGCAGGGAAAAACTTTTCCGCGGCTGGCAGAAAGCCGTTGGCAGAAGTATGAACTGGGCGGAATAAAAGAACAGTTATACAAAATATGTCATTGTGAGGCATAATGCCGAAAAATCTCACCGTCAGCACAGACAAAGCTATGTGCAGACAAAGAGATACTTCGCTGTGCTCAGTATGACAAAAGGTAATATTAAAATACAAAACAAAAAGAAGATGCTCGTGTGAACATCTTCTTTTTTATTGTATGTTATGTTGTTGGTTTTAAAAACTTAACTTTCCATGCTTCGTATGCTGGAAGTGCAACAACCTCGCCGCCACCAATATCTTCGTATGGCATTGCCTGAACTGCTTCGGCAAGAATATCCACTACCTGATGATAGGTGTAGGTTACATCATCTTCATCAGTTATAGACAAGCTGTCCAGTGTAATTTCGTCTGCAAACAGTTCTGTGGTACTGCCTCCGGCAGCAACCTCTGTTCCG
This sequence comes from Oscillospiraceae bacterium, assembly GCA_017505635.1. Classification (GTDB taxonomy): domain Bacteria; phylum Bacillota; class Clostridia; order Oscillospirales; family Ruminococcaceae; genus RGIG3102. The sequence goes on from JAFVOU010000034.1 coordinate 25,164, forward strand.
TAATAGTTTTCGCCTGTTGTTTTTGTTGCGTAATAAAATGTACGGCAGGAGTCGCTGGCGGAAGGTGAAGGTATTTCCACCCAGCCGTCAGCAGGTGTGAATGTTATCGCATCCGATTCGCCCTGAGGTGTAAGTGCAGGGTTGCCTTTACTGTCTTCCCAGTAGGTAACCACTCTTACACGGATAAAAGCAGGGATATCGCTTGTGTTTTTGATGGTAACATCGGATTTTTTGTTATCTGCGAAAGTTTCGACAACTTCGCAGTCAACATTTGCAAGTTCAAAAACGTTTGTTACCTGCTGTGTTGCTTTGACCATATAAGCGCTTGCTGTGCCCATAACAGACATTGCTGCTGCGGCAAGCAGGAGAAGCGCAACCAATTTTGTGTGTTTCATCAGGTTGTACCTCCCTTGCCACCGATATTGTGAGCAATTTCGCTTAAGCCGCTAAGCCATTTCTCTATAGTCCTTGGTTTGTTAAAGATTACCTTTTTTTCCAGCTCATTAGACGCTGTGCCGATATGCTGCACAGATTGTTCCTCTTCTGGGTCGTATCTCCAGCTCCAGTCTTTAAGCTGAACAACGTCATATCTGCCTGAAGGCACTTCGTAGATTGTTCTGGAAATTTTGCCTTTGCCGTCAGTTTTAATATCTTCCGGTTTTACTTCCATAGTAATGTACATGTCTACATTGCTGCCTTCTGAACCTTTGATATAGTAGACAAAAGTCTGACCGATGTCAGCTGCTGTTACTTCTCTTTCCACTGTAAGGGAACGTGTAACAAACTTGGCGTAGAATGTTACAGATTCTTCGTTGATAACGTGAATGTTAGGCTCGAAGTCGTACAATTTGTCGCCTGTGCCTACATCTTCCGGTTTTGCAATATATTTACCGTCAGCTGCTGTGATTGGAATTGTACATTCCTTATCTTTGTACCAGCCTGCAAATGTGGCATTGTCTGCTGCATGAACTGATGCACCTATAGGGTCACCGGAATAGAATTTAACTGTTTCGGTTGGGCTATCCTTGTAGTCAGGTTCAGCTTTACCTTTCCAGGAAACTTTGCCGTTACCCACTGCTTCGTATGTAACTGTAACCTGTTTTTCTTCGTAGATGTTGGTTATATGAATCTGAGCCGAGTCTATATTCTGAGATGTTGCAAGATGAACAGGCACTGACATATTACCGCTTACATTCTCGGAATGACTGCCATCCGCATATTTGTACCACGAATACACCCTAGGATCCTTTGGATCAGTAACATTATGTATCTCAGCACCTCTACTAAAGTGATATACGGTATATTCTGTCATTGCCAATGTAAGTCCCGGAAGTTCTGTTGTTGACAATTCTTTGAAAGTATGCTTATCATCCTGTCGATGGTCATCGCCAAGAACAGTGTATGCTTTATAAGCACCTGCAGGGTCAGGACCTTTGATATTAAATGTATAGTCTATATTACAGAATTCTGTATCTCCCGGTTTTTTGTCGGTAAGATTTATAGCAGCCTGATAGCCTTCACTCAAATCTTTAATAATCCCCAGTTTCTGTTCAACAGTCAACTCTGTAGGGAATTGAATGGTTTTTTCTGCCGAAATCATAGTATCTGTAAAGAAAACCTGCATAACTATGTCATATTGCTCATAGTAATTGCTATTACTTGAAGAAGGATGGTCATCTTTGTTTTCCAGGTCAGTTGGCACTTTAGCCTCACCCGGATAGTTATCGATATAAAGAGCCGGATGACCTAAATATCTGACACTGTAAGGATAGTTCTGACCGTTAATAAGTATTTTGCCCAGATAGTCATGCTGAACTATTTCAAAGTAGTTGTAGTTCAAAAGTTCCTGAGAAGAATACATCAATCCTTCGCCGCTTTCAGTTATATCCCTGTTTGTACCGGCTACTTTGCCATTTCTGTACATAAGTTCACGTTTATATGTACCATCTTGCTCTACATAAGATTCTTCGTAATATTCAATCAGGAATTTACGATAATGGCCTGCCTTTGCACTGTCGATAAGGTTACCTGTATTTTTGGAATTATCGTTAACGTTGCCGTTGTTTTGACGTGCAGGGTCGGAAACGAAGAAAAGTCTTGTACGATACTGATTTTCAGGGATTTTGTACTTGCCTTCAATTTCATTCCACCCTTTGTTGGCATTCGGTGTATTGTTGTAATTCTGACGACCTGTATATGTACCTCTGTTGCTGTACCATACACTATATGTACCGGTTTCGTCTGTAACCTCAACAAAATCGCCGTCTGCCAAGTCTATGTTAGCATCTGCTGCATCTGCCGCTTTTGCAAGATTTATAAGGTTGAGCAGCTTACTTTGCTGAGTGTCAGGGTTGGCAGTAATTTTCTGTGCATTTTCTGTTGCACCGATAACAACATACATCTGGTTTGAAACACTTCCGTAATCCTGCTCATCCATACCATCCCATGAAGGATAAGAACGCGCAGCATGGTAAAAGCTCCATACCATTTCTTCGCCAGGGGCAGTGATAATATCCTGATACAAAGCACCAAAGTTTTCGGCATTTACCTCTACAAACTGTCTGCCATCGCTGGCATCGTCTGCCGAAAGTGTAGGACCAAAGTTTTCGCTTGTTCTGTTTGGGTTAACAATTTCAATATCTCGTGTTATAAGATGTCCCTGACCAGGCGCTGTTGTTTTCCAGTACAAGCCCGGTGTGCCGTTTACGAAAAAGCGGTAATACGGCTCGCCTGCTCCTGCCGGTGTGTCACTTTGGTTCATATTAACTTTTGGGATTTCAAATCTGGCGTTAATAATTTCACTTGGATAGTAAACTGTATAGCTTGCCGGATATGTCGAACCATCTGCCAGTGTAGCAGTAAGATAATAGGTGGTATAACCATAGGTGCCGTCAGCTTTTTTAAGAGCCTCCAGCAAACCACCGTGGTCACGGGCAACGTTTATGCTGCGGTTGTTATTTTCGTAAGCCTGCGGCACAATAAACATTGCCTGGTCTTCGTCTTTTCGTGTCCATTCAAATTTTGCACCATCAAGACCATCTGTTATTTCTTGGCCTTTGCCGTCTACCAATGTTGCTGTTATGCAACCTGTGGTGTTGATGGTATCTTTAAGATACAACTGTTTTGTTACGCCATCTGCTGATATCGGCGGGGTTATATTTAAAGTGTAAGTTTCTTCTCTTACAGTAATGCCATCACCATTTGTCCAGCCATTAGGTACGTTTGCATATTTGAAGCTAAGTTCTATCGGAGATGTTGTTTCTTTAAGAGCAATAACTCTGAGCCATGCCCCATATACACCGTAGATACTTTCTGTTCTGTCGGTAGTGGTATACACTTCGTAATATATTGCACCATCAGGGTCAGTTACACTCCATGTACCAACTCGGCGGCCATTCCCTCCCCAGTTAAGGTTGTCGATATAGTATACCTTTTCCTGGCCAACCTGCATGGTCATTGAACCATCATTGTTAACTCTGTTTGCCTGGCCAGTAGTGCTTTGAGGTGCGGAAACTGTATAAGCGGAGAATCCGTTTGTTGCAACACGAATCTTGCCATCAATTACAATGGTCATATCGTATTTGTAGATAGTTTCCCCGTGTTTATGTTCCAGCTGGAAGATTCTGCCGTCTTGGTAGCCAAGGGCTGTTACACCCATTGAAACTATTACTGTTCTGCCTGCTTTTGGCTGCCATTCGTTGCTGTCGGCATCAAGCAGTTTGATATCCAGCGCAAGGGCGATATCTTCGGCTTTTTTAACGTTAAAACCGCCGTTGAGCACTGTTTCGTCACTTGCGGCGTGAACAGACAGAGTGAGCCCCTGTGGGATAAGACCTGTTACTGTTACAGGCACATCAACGCCTTTGTACTTCACTTCTGTTTCGTATGTGAGTGTTTCGGCTTCTACCATTGCATTGTAGTGCTGGTTAATCTGGTCAAGCTGTTCTGTGGTGAACTGGCGGAATATTTCGATGCCAATTTCAGCGCGCAGTTCTTCAAATTCGTCCACTGTTGTGGTTGCCATAAGTCTTTCGAATGCCTGCTGAACTGCAGGGTCTGTTTCCGGCTCGTCATCGGCAAGGATTACATCTTCCACAAGAACATAGCAATACTGCCAGCTTTCGATGCCCTGCCAGCTTTGTGTGTTTGCAAGCAGATACCAGGATACAGGTGTCTGCAAGCTTGTGTCGGTAACTTTGTATGCAACATCAACGCGCTGTGGCAGGTCTGCTGTTGCAAGGGTTACTGTATAGGAAGTACCCATAGGGTTTTTGTAGAATGTTACGTTTTCTTTTTCGAAATAACCTTTGCGGTTGATTTCTTCTATCTGATATTGTGGGTCAAGCTGCGGTGGTGTGATATTGCTGCTGTCACCGTCAGGTGTTGGAGTTGCAGTTGGTGCAACAGTTGGTGTTGCAGTTGGCGCAACAGTTGGTGTTGCAGTTGGTGCAACAGTTGGAGTTGCACTTGGCGCAGCTGTTGGTGTAGCACTTGGCGCAACTGTAGGAGTTGCAGTTGGCGCAGCTGTTGGAGTTGCGCTTGGCTCAGCTGTTGGTGTTGCAGTTGGTGCAACAGTTGGAGTTGCAGTTGGTTCAGCAGATGGCGCAACAGTTGGTGTTGCTGTAGGTTCAGCTGTAGGGGTTGCAGTTGGTGTAGCCGTAGGCTGTGGTTCTTCGATAAGAAGGGAAGGGAAATCATATTCATCAACCATATACATTACCCAAGGGTTCTGCTGCAATGTTGCAGGCATTGTACTACCTGCAGCTGCTTCCACCTTAAACCAAAGCATATCATCGTCTGATATATAATAGTCTTTTATAACAACCTTTATGTCCTTTACTTCGGTTTCATAAACCAACGGAAGAGCTGTTGCCCCACTGCCGTAAAGGTCATCGTATTTTACAGAAGCAGGGTCTGCAACACAGATAAAGCTTTGGAATGCCATACCCGGTTCTGCTTTATCTTCGGTAGCAAAATCTGCCTTGCACTCTACGTACAGTTCAGGATTTGACCAAGGTGTGATTTCCTGCGCGAAAACGGAAGGAACAAACTGAACAAACATAGAAAAAACTATGCAGAAACTTAAAAGATAAGCCGCCGCTCTTTTCAACATATTCATTCCCTCCTGTCTGCAGTTTTATAGTTTTGGTTTAAATTTTAGTTTTTAACGGAATTCCACGCCTGTTCCGGGGATGTAAACCCGTTTGCCTGCACTGCAATGGCGCGGAAAGACATTGGCATATTTTCAAGCTGTGCCGCAATGTTGGCAGGCACTTTTGCTTCCTCGATTTTTGCTATATTTATCACACCGTCTTTGATAAAGTCTTTTTGTTCTTCGGCAAGTGGTGTGTTTGCTTCGAGTCTTATATAGTACACATCTTCGGCAACTTCTTCTCCACCCATTGACGGCACACCTGCCCAGCTTTCGTCAACACTCCAGCTGAAAATACCGTCCAGAGTGTAGTCTCTGCCGTTTTTTACCCAGTTTCCCTTTATTACCTCTACAAACACAAATGTGTCGGTTTCGGCGCCTGTAAAATCGATGCGCACGCGTTTTTCGGCACCAACATAAGGGATAAGTTTAATGGTGTTTTCGGCGTTGGTGTTTTCTTCGCCGTTGACAATTTCGCTTATGGCAACATTGCCAAATTTTACAACCCTTGCGCCGTCATCTGCCTCGCCGCTGGTGGTGTATTTTGCATAAAGGTCGCTGGCGAAATGTGTACTGAACAGAGTAAGGCAGAACAGAACACACGCCATAGCCATTGGAACATTTACGGGCATTGCCTTTTTGTTCTTTTTGTTTTTTGGCATATTCTGTTCACCACCTTTCTGTGTTATTGTTGGTCTTTAAGACGTTTTATCTCGTCAATAATTTTCTGACGTTCTTCGTCGTCCTTTTCTTTTTCCTTGCGGTAAGGCAGTTCCACAAGGGCAACCGCTGCAGCCGCAATGGCAATTGTGCCGATTGGTGTGCGCACAAAGCTGACAAGCAGGCCAACTTTTGGCACCACGGCAACAACTGTGCCTTTTATTGTATTTTTGCTTATCGGTGCATCGGCAACGTTGTTTGCATCGCCCTGTGTGGTAACCATATCGCCCTCAATGGCGGTTACGCGGTGCACCACAAGCATATTGCCCTGCTGATAAACCACTGTGTCGCCCACAGTGTAAGGTGTTTTTTCGCTTACGATAATCAAATCGTCCACGCTGATGGCAGGTTCCATGCTGCCGGACATCACCACAGCCCAGCCATAGCCAAATGGCATTGGCAGCTGATTGCCCACAAGTTTGCTTGCATTGGCGGTGTAGAGATTTACACCAAGTATGCCGCCGCAGATAACCAGTACAATCAGCCTGATAATGCTTTTAAATTTTAATTTTGATTTTTTCAAGTTGCTGTTTCCTCCAAAGCGGAGTTTTCTTCCTCTTCTTCATGGCGTTTAAGCAGAATGATAAAGATGATAATGCCCACACAAGCCACAAGGCTGAGTGCCGCCATTGTACCCCACAGCACAAGGCTGGAAGAATCGCCTGTATCAGGGATTGTGATGCCTGCTTCTTTATTAGGGTCAGCATCGCCTGTTGCATAGGTTTTGATAACAATGGTTATGGAGATATCTTCGTCAACTGCCTGGTTGCCAAGATAGGTATCGTATTCATCATCAATTTCAAACGGCCATTCCCAGTCGAGGGTGTAGTAGAAATATTTGCCTGCACCCATTGTGCCGCTGTCGGCAACATTGTCCAGCTGTGGAACATCGTGCCATTGGTTGTCACCGCCAAGCAGCCATTTGCTGTCATAGCGCTGCATGCGGGCTTTTACAGGAATGTTGTAGCCTTCCGGTGTGATGTAGGCGTCGATGTCAAGCTCGAAACTGAGAGGAACATCCCCTGTGTTTGCAAGTTTGAAAACAAAGCTGTTGCTTGTGCCCGGCGCGATGATTTTGTCGCCGTTGTGGCTTTGTGCGGTTATCTGTTCCAGCTTGTTGATATAGCTGGATTTAAAGATATCCACCTTTGTGTTTGTGGACCAGATTGCGCCGTCACTGCTTGCCTCGAAAGACGGGTTGCCGCCGCCGTTGGTGGTTGTGGTTGTGGTGGATGGTGTGCCCTGACCTGCGCCTTCGCCGCCGTTGCCGCCGTTGTTTCCGTTGCCGCCTGATGAGCCATTGCCGCCGTTATTATTCTGTTGTGGGTCTGTGCTTGGTGTGTACTGCTGTGCATTTGGGTTGTTTTGGCTGATGTCGATAGCACCCGATGCGTCAAAGTAGTATTTGTTCATAAGCATTATGGTAAGAATGCTTGTGGCAATTACACTGACTGTCAGCAGAAAGACAAACCAGAACAGCAGACCGCGTTTTTGTTTTTGTTGTTTTTGTCTGTTGCTCATAGACTGTGTCCTTTGCATTTGTTGGTAAATAACAAAGTGTATGTAAATGTTATTGATTTTTGGTTGGGTTGGAATGGTATTCCGCGCTTTTTGAAAGCCAAAAAGGAAAAACGTTTTGAGTTTCAAAAAAAGCGGAATAGCCGCCCTTGCCTTGCCACGAAAGCCAAGGGCGGTTATTATATGTCCGTTTTTCGATTTAACTAATATGTAGCAGGGAGATATTAGTCAACCTGTGTTACTGTGATATTGATTTTCACTTCTGTGTTAAGGCTGTAGTCTGTGCCAGCTGTAAGTGTTGTTGCTGGAGTAAGTGTTGTACCAGCTGCAAGATCACCAAGAAGTGTATCCTGTTTGTCATATGTGCCAGCGCCTGCATCGTCAAAATCCCAAGCCCATGTAAGTTTAAGTGTACCTACTTCTGTAGCAAGGTTAGTATTAGCTTCATATGTATTGTTGATAGCTGCAAGAGCTGTTTCAACATCTGCCATAGTACCACCATTTACCATAGTGCCCAATACTGTAGATGTAAGAGTGTATTTAACTGGGTAGTAATCAGCTCCATTGTCGAATGTATCTGTATCTAAACCTGTTGTCATATTTGGAAGACCAGTTTTCTGAGCAAGGAAGATATCTTTAACATTATCTACTGTTACTGCAACATTTACATCAACTTCAGGTGTACCTGTGATAGCAAATGTAATACCTTCTTCATTTTTTGTACCTGGAGCAACAAGGTTATCACCATTGCTGGATTCTACTGTGATAGCAGCACCTGGTTTCTGTGTGCCTGGAACGTTGTCTTCAGCTTCTTCTACATAAGTAGTATCAAACAGTGTACCATTAGCTGTTACTACTACACCAAATTTTGCAACACGTGCTGTGTCGCCAGCTTCTGCTTCTGTTACATATTTTGCAAAAGTGCCGGAGATTGTGCTTGTTGTAATAAGGACTGCTACCAGAAGACCGGAAGCCAGTCTCATCATTTTGTTTTTCTTCATAATGTGAAAAACTCCTTTCCTTATTTTGGGCTTTGCGCCCAATTAATGAGATTTAATTCTTCCTCACATTAACTGTCGGGGAAGATAATTTTTTACCGGACATTCTTTACGAATGACCACCCGCAGAGAATGCCGCGGCATTTTTATATCATTCCCCGAAGTCGTGGCCCCCGAGGGAAGAATAAACATTGTTGTGCCCCACCGCTGTGTGGGTTGTGATGCCCATCTGTGATGAGAGAGGTGATATCCGCCAACTTTGCAGGGGCGAACTGTGTTCGCCCGTTGGGTTTGCGGACTAATATGGCGGGCGACTGATAGTCGCCCCTACGGAATTGCATCCAGTGATTGGAATTGTATTCCGCGCTTTCAGCTCAACAATCCGTCCGTTTCACGGTTGGAAACGTTTCCACTTAGAAACACTTCGCCCTCTCCCCGATTTTTTGGGAAAGAGGGCGTTTTGCCTTTGGGTTATGTGCTTTTCGGGGTATTTTGCCTATTGGACTTTGTGGGATGTTGAGTGTGAATGCTTTTGGGGTTGTGTGTCGGTATTTCTCCCTGTGACGGGAGGTGTCCGGGTTTAACCCGTAGGGGGCGGCGTCCCTGACACCCCCTTTTGGTTTGCACTGTGCAGTTGTCAACCGACAGTTTTGTCAAACCGTGTGGGTGGCTGTGCGGCAGAAGCAAGCGTCCCTGCCCTGCAACCACTTTGAGATAAACGAAAAGACTGTTATGTATTAATCTTTATTAGCTTTTTCTGCACGGAGTGCTTCGAGTTCTGCCATAAGTGCTGCTGTGTCGTCATCGCGTTTGCGTTCGTACATTTTGCGGCGGATAAAGTCGTAACCTACCAGCATTACGATTGGCATTACTACACAAACGATAAGGCCTGTTGGGCTCTGCATAAACATTGCAATGTTGCCTGCGCCCGGAATGCGGTTTTTGTAAACTGCAACAAGTTTGTCGGCAGGTACAAGCAATTTATCTTCGGCGTTGTTGTTGTCACCTTTTGTGCGGAAACTGATTTCGCCGTCTTTTTCGATAACTTCCATAACACGGTGAGTTACGATGCTTGTACCGTTGCCTGCTGGGTCAAAGAATGCGATAACGTCGTTAACCAGAATGTCTTCAGCTTCGGCTGTGTGACAGATGATAAGGTCGCCACCTGCGATAACAGGCTGCATGGAGTCTGTAAGAACGATAAGCGGCAGCCAGCCACCAACGGAAGGAACTTCGTCCTGATTGATGTAGCTTTTTGCAATGAGTGTAAGGTTGATTAAAAGAATTGGTGTGAGAATAACACACAGGATTGCGCCTATAACTGTAAGCACTTTGTTGCCTGCTGTGTTTTTTTCTTTTTGTTGTGTACTCATAAATACCTCGGCAGTGTTTTATTTTGATAAACTGAAAAAATTTGCAGTTTAAATATTGACTTTTTGATGTTTTTTGCCCCCCGGATTTTTGACGGGCCTGCAGCCGTTTTTTTGCAAAACCGATTGGATACAATATTATTTTATTAAATTGATGGGATAAAAAAACAGCTTTTTTTAAAAATCCAAGCAAACCCACCGGGGGCTTTTACCCTGTGAGTTTTGATAACTTAATTTTGTTAAGTTGTTAACAGTTTGGAAACAATATACAATGTTAATGTTTTGTCATATCACATTGATGTTACATCATATCGTGCATAGTTAATTTTATTATAACACTTTATATAATAAAGTCAACCGCCGTTGGCCCTTTTACATGGCGTTTTTATTGCTTTTTTGCCAAAATCTGTGTTTTTGTTGTATGTAGATGGGGTTTGAAAGGTGAAAAACGGCAATGGATTGGACTATAATCTGTGCGGTCGGCAGGTTTGTATGGGGCGGCGTCCCCGATGCCCCGTTTTTATTTTTCTCTCCCTCCGGTTTTGTAAAAACAAAACCACCTCCCTCGTCAGAGGGAGGCATTGCGGGGATGGTTTTGGTGGCGGGGGTGGGTTAAATTTCGGTCAGGCGGCCGTTTTCCAGCCGCAAAACGCGGTCTGCCATTGGCAAAAGGCTGTTGTCGTGGGTTATCATCACCACAAGGGTGCCCTGTTCTTTAAGGGAAATTATATTTTGCATAACAAGCTGTGCGCTGTCGGGGTCAAGGTTGCCTGTGGGTTCGTCACAGAAAAGTATGCGTGGGCAAAGCACCGTTGCCCGCGCAATGGCTACGCGCTGCTGCTGACCGCCCGAAAGCTGGTTTGGCAGATATCCGCATCTGTCGGCAAGGTCTACCTGACAAAGTGCCCTGTGTGCCATAGCCTGCCGCTGTGCCTTTTTTATGCCGCGGTATTTAAGGCCAAGTTCCACATTCTGCTGTGCGGTAAGGGAGGAGATAAGGTTGTAACCCTGAAAGATAAAGGCGATGTCCTGCCGGCGGATTTTGCATATGCCGCGGTGACCAATGGCGCAGACGTCCCTGCCGTTAATGTGCAGACTGCCGCTGTCAAAGGTGTCCAGACAGCTGAGCACATTTAAAAGGGTGCTTTTGCCGCAGCCGCTTTTGCCTGTTATCATACAAAACTGGCCTGCTTTGCCTTCGAAATCCAGCCCGTCCAGGACTTTGTTGTTCCCTTCGGGGCCTGTGTATATTTTTGTGATTGATTTTGCTTTCAGCATAGGGTACTCCTTTGGTGGCAGGGCGGCAGGAGCAAGCCCCTGCCCTACAGGGTTTGTGGGAATATTTTGGGTGGGGGAATTGCGGGCGACTGATAGTCGCCCCTACGGTTGCGGGGACAATTTATGGCTGGCGGTAATCAGCTTTTTTCGCAAGTTTAATAAGCTGCAATTTCCTGCACATAATAGTTTTATCCGCAGGAGGTAGATTATGCTTAAAAAATATGCAAGAATTTCTGTGCTGCTGGCAGGGCTGTGTGTGCTGTCTGCCGTTTATATACACTCCCTTATTCCCGACACACTGTATTTTGCAAAAAACGAAAAGGCAGAGATAAAATCCCTGCCAATGATTACCCTTGCACCAAAAGGCAGTCTTGTCAGCCGCAGTGTACAGAACGGCGATATGCCACTTAAATATTCGGCAAGGCTGTTTGGAATTATACCTATAAAGGATGTTAATGTTTCTGCCACAAACAGACGGTATGTATCGGTGGCAGGCACCCCCTTTGGCATAAAGATGTTCAGCGACGGCGTTATGGTGGTGGGGTTCAGCGATATACCCTCCACAACGGGCTACACCTGCCCTGCAAAGCTTTCGGGCCTTAAAATGGGCGATGTTATCACGGCACTTAACGACACCCCCTCCCGCACAAATGAAGATGTGGAGGATTTTATTGTGAACAACACGGACAAGCCTGTAAAGGTCAGCTTTCTCCGTGACGGACAGCAGATGAGTGTCACCCTTGTGCCTGTTATGGACAGGGATACGGGGGTTTACCGCACGGGTATGTGGGTGAGGGACAGCAGTGCGGGGGTTGGCACAATGACCTTTTATGATATAAACAAGGGAATGTTTGCAGGGCTGGGTCACGGCATAAAGGACACCGACACCCAGCAGGATATACGCCTTTTAAGCGGCGAAATTGTGCCCGTGAGCATTATGGGGCTTACCAAGAGCAAAAACGGCGAAACCGGCGAGCTCAAGGGCAATTTTCTGACCGATATACCAATGGGCAAAGTGCTGGCAAACAGTGCCAACGGTGTGTACGGAACGATATTTATGCCGCCTTCCGAAAATATGATGGAGGTGGCATCGCCACAGGAGATAACGGTTGGCGAGGCATATATTCTGACCACCATAAACGGCACAAAGGCAAAAAAGTATGATATCGTTATAGAAAAAATTGCCCTGACCGGCAGCAACCAGAACAAAAACCTTGTGGTGCGCATAACCGACCCGGAGCTTTTGAGCCTTACGGGGGGAATTGTGCAGGGTATGAGCGGCAGCCCCATAGTGCAGAACGGCAAGCTTGTGGGGGCGATAACCCACGTTTTTGTAAATCAGGTGGAGCGGGGTTACGGCGTATTTGCACAGAATATGATTTTCAGTATGGACAATGCACAGAAGGTTCACGGAAAAACAGGCTAGCTGATGATTATGTCCACTGGTACTCTGATTTTATATGTGCTATAATAAAGGCACTGATAAATATTGAAGTATAGCGGCGGACAGACCTGTGAGCAGATACGAAAGAGCACTTGCCGAGTTTAACATTAAAACAATCGGATACAGAAATAACGGTGCTCCCGCTCTGGGAATAGCTGTGGCAAACACACTGAACTGCCTGCTTGGCACCGGCGAGGAATATTCACCGGACAACGGGTAAAATATTGCAAGATACGGAGGCGGTAAATATGATGCTGGTAACAGGTGCAGGCGGATTTGTGGGCGGCAAAATTATGCAGATATGCAAGGATGCAGTTGCCTGTCCTTCCCTGCAGGGACTTTGCGAAGAACAGATAAAAAGAATTGTGGAACAAAGCAATGCCGATGTAATTATCCACACCGCCGCCATATCCGATATAGGTGTTTGCGGTGCAAACCCGGAGGCTTCATACCTTGCCAATGTGCAGATACCTGTGTGGATTGCAAAGGCGGCAAAGGGCAGAAAGCTTGTGTGTTTCAGTTCCGACCAGGTTTACAGCGGTCTTGAACAGGACGGGCCATACACCGAAGACACAGTAAAGCCTGCCAACATTTATGCACAGCACAAGATTGAAATGGAACAGCGGGTGCTTGATATCGACCCCGATGCGGTTATGCTGCGTGCCCAGTGGATGTATGACTGGTACACCAGAAGGGGCAACTATTTTATGAATATACTTAATGCAAAAGACTCTGTGGCTTTCAGCTCGCAGCAGTACCGAGGTGTGACCTATGTAAAGGAAGTTGCCGAAAATATGGAAAAGGCTGCTTTGCTTCCGGGCGGAGCCTACAACTTTGGCAGTGAAACCACAAAATCCATTTATGAAATCACAAAGGAATTTGTTGCACTTATCGGCAAAAATATTGCTGTGGAAGATGCACCGCCACGGCACAATCTGTGGACCGACTGCACAAAAGCAAAAAAATGCGGAGTGACATTCAAAAGCGTGGAAGATGGGCTTAAAGACTGTGCAAGGGATTACAAGCTTATTAAATAGTACACAACAAAAAAAGACGTTATCGGCGATAACGTCTTTTAGTTTTATTGTGCTTATTCTGCGCCCTTGTTTACAAATCCGGCACTTGTTTTGGAACAGACAAAGAGATTCTTCGCTGACGCTCAGAATGACAAAAGGGAACTCTCATAATGACAAAAGAGAACATTCCGAATGACCTTTTGTTTTATTATATTAAGCTGATATTTTGGATTTCGCTCAACTTAATGACTTTGGATGTTTTCCGCCCTCAGTTTTTATATCAGAACAGTGCCTTGTAAATTTCCATCATTTCTTCCACAGAGAATTTTACATAGCTCTGGTTGAGCAGTCTCTGCTGGGATTTTTCTACGCTGAATGCAAAGCTTTCGATTTCTTCTTCCTTCATGCCGTATTCGTGCAGTGGTTTTTTTGCGATGATTTTGCCCAGCAGTTTTTCAATTTCAGGGTAAACATCATCAGGGTTGCAGTCCATAAGACCGCCAAGGAATGCGTTGAGTTCAGTGATAAAGCCTGTAGGGTTTGCTGCCTGGTAGTGCTTGAACACCTCGGTGAGGAACTGATAGTTTGCTTCGCCGTGGGTTACATGGTAGGCACCGCTTAACGGATAGCTCATTGCGTGCACAGCACCTGTGCCTGCGTTGGCAAAGCTGATGCCTGCAAGGTCGGAAGCAACAAGAAATTCTTCCAGCAGGTTAAAGCGGTGTTCAGGGCCTTTTTCCACAATTTCGCGGAATCCTCTGATAATCATTTCCATAGCCTGTTTTGCAAACATTCTTGTGTAAAGGTTTGCCCTTGGGGAAACATAGCTTTCGATTGCGTGGATAAGTGCATCGATTGCACTTGTTGCAAAAAAGTCGTACGGAAGTTCTGTAAGCAGGTCAGGAATAATAATTGCATAGTCAGGGAAGATTGTAGGGTCTGCAAGACCAACCTTTGTGCCCATATCCACAAATTCTGCAATTGAAACACTGCTTACCTCGCTGCCTGCGCCGCAGGTTGTAGGCACTGCGATAATAGGCAGAACCTTTTCCAGAGGAATTTTGCGCTGATAGTAGTCCGCTGCATCACCGCCGCCGCCGAGAACAAGAATTTTTGCCATATCGATAACAGCACCGCCGCCGATTGCAACAACTCTTTCGCAGTCGGTTGCACGGAAATCTTTAAGCATTGCATTTACCATTGCGTCGGTAGGTTCGCCCTTGCCGTAGTCGCTTTTAAAGAAAACCTTTGCACCGCTGATTTTGTCTGCAAAGTATTTGTTGTAGATTGTTTTTGTGGCAAGGATAAAGTCTTTTTCGCCGATATTGAATTCTTTTACAAATTCTGCACAGTCTGCGTACTGATGCACCTGTGTTGTGTTCTGAAACATTTTCATTTCTGCTGTCTCCTTTTAAGGTTTAGGTACATATAATATAATTTAATACTATCACACAATCTTTACATTTTCCAGTTATTTTATGTACAATAGGTATATAACACAATTACAGCAGGGAGGACGATATGAAGATTTTTGATTTTCGCACACCATTGCAGAAAGAATGGGATAAGCTTGAAAAACAGGAAACCGCATTTTTAAATAAAAAAAGCACAAAACAGCAGTCAAAACTGAACGCCCTGCTGGAAGAAAAGGTGCCTGCCAGTCTGCAGTCCACTTTGGACAATGCATTCAACAAGGCATTCCATACTGTGTTTACCAGGGGCACAGGGATAATAGAAAAGACCTACAACAAGGAAAAGGCACAGGAAACCGCCTTTATCAACCACACCCTTGCCGCAAAGGCAAAGCCAAAGCGCAAGGCACTTAAACGTGTGTCAAAAACCGCAGGCAGGGCGGCAAATGCAAACCTTGCAGTGTCCACAGCTGCCGGTGTAGGTCTTGGGGTGCTTGGCATAGGCATTCCCGATATTGTGCTGTTTGTAAGCCTTGTGCTTAAAAATATGTATCAGATTGCCACAAGCTACGGCATTGATTACAACAAGGATAAAGAGCGCAAATTTATACTTTTGGTAATACAAGGTGCGCTGACTTTTGGCGAACAGCAGCAGTGGATTGACCAGGAAATTGACTATTTTATCGATTACGGTCATTTCCGCAGTGAAAAAGGCATTGATGAATATATAAATGACTGCGCAAAATGTATGTCGGGCGAGTTGCTTTATATGAAATTTCTGCAGGGCATACCGCTTGTGGGCGCCATTGGCGGCGCATACGACTTTGTGTATATGAAGCAGATAAACGAATATGCAAGGATAAAATATTACAAGCGTTTTTTAAGCGAAAAGATGTACAGATAGATAAATTTATACCTGAAGTGCATCTTCTCTGCCGCCGCGACTGGCGAATTGATATTATAAAAACATCCGGAATGACCAAACATCATAACAAAAAATATTCATCCATATAAAAAAAACACTCCGTTTTTTACGGAGTGTTTTTTGTTTTATTCGCTTTGTAAATTATTCTTCATCTGGCAGATTTCTTGGGCCTTTTTCTTCTCTTGGGCGGATATCAGCACATTTTACTGCGCCCTTGATTGTTTTTTCCATTGCGTGTTCGCTGTAGGCATCAATCTGCAGTTTGTTTTTAACGCTGTGTGTCAGGTTGCCTGCGCCGTTGATACAGCCGCCCTGACAAGCCATGCCTTCGATAAAGTTGCCGTTGAGCAGATTTTTGGAAAGGCGTACAAGGGCTGCCTTGCATTCGTCAATGCCGCTGCAGACAACAGGATTGAAGGCTTTTTCGTCGCCGTCCATTTCGCGGATAGCCTGTTTTACTGCTTCCACAAGACCGCCGCTGCGTGCAAAGATTCGGCCGTATTCGCTTGCGTCGTAAAGCATAGCGCTGTCAAGGGTTTTAAGGTCGATGTCCTTTGCATCAAAGAGAGCCTGAAGTTCTTCAAATGTGATAACGCAGTCAACAGCACCGCCAACGTGTTCCTTCTTGTATTCCATTTTCTTTGCTGTGCAAGGGCCGATAAACACAACTCTTGCCAGTGGGTCAACTTCTTTTATGTATTTTGCAATTTCAACCATAGGGCTGTTGTTGTGGCTTACATATTTTGTAAGTTCAGGATAGTACTTTTTGATGTAGTCCACAAATGCAGGACAGCAGCTGGAGGTAAGCAGACCTTTTTCGAGAAATTCTTCTGTTTCGCTGAGTGCAACCATATCTGCGCCAAGGGCTGCTTCCACAACGCTGTAGAAGCCAAGCTTTTTGATGCCTGCCACAACCTGACCAAGTTTTGCCCAGTTGAACTGGCTTGCGATTGCAGGTGCAACAACTGCATAAACACGGCTGCCTGTGCGTTTGGATTCTTTAAGCAGACCGATTGCATTGAGGATGTAGGATTTCTGTGTAATGGAACCGAACGGGCACATATTTACGCAGGCACCGCAGCTGATGCATTTGTCGTTGTCAACTTTGGCTGCCTTGTGTTCATCCATTGTGATTGCGTTGACCTTGCAGGCAGATTCGCAGGGGCGTTTAAAGTTCTGGATTGCGCTGTAAGGGCAAACCTTTGCACAGAGGCCGCATTCAACACATTTGGATTTGTCAATATGTGCTTTTTTGTTTTCGTCAAATGTAAGTGCACCGCGTTTGCAGATGTCTTCGCAGTGGTGTGCGATACAGCCGCGGCAGGCATTTGTAACCTCGTAGCCGCCCTGTGGACATTCGTCACAGGCAATGGAGATAACCTCGATAACGTTAGGGTTTGTTTTGTCGCCGCCCATGGCGATTTTGATACGTTCGCTTACGATTGCCCTTTCCTTGTAAACACAGCAGCGGAAAGTAGGTTCGCCGCGTGGAACAATCATTTTGGGAATATCTGTTATATTTTCAAGCAGTGTGCCCTCAAAAGCTTCTTTTGCAACAGCTTTAAGCACACGGTATTTGAGATACTGAACCTGAGTGTCAAATTTTCTCATAATGCACCTTCCTGTATATATTTTATAAAATCAGTATAAGACCGAATTGTAGAAAAATCAACATTTTGCGGCACTTATTCAGCTGTTAATCATATTTTTGTCGCTTTGAATAAATAAAGCAAAAATAATATCGGCTTTATAGGAATAAAGCCGATAAAAGTATTAAACATTTACAAGGCACACACTGTGCACAGCAATGCCTTCTCCGCTGCCTGTAAAGCCAAGACCTTCTTCGGTTGTGGCTTTTACCGAAACACAGTCCACGCTGAGTTCCAGTGTGCGGGCGATGTTTTCGCGCATTGTGAGAATATGCGGTGCCAGCTTTGGCTTCTGGCAAAGGATTGTTGCATCCACATTTTCGATTTTTGCACCTTTTTCGTCCAGCAGTTTTTTAACACAGGCCATAAGATAAAGGCTGTCGGCACCCTTGTAGGCAGGGTCGGTGTCAGGGAAATGCTTGCCGATGTCTCCAAGTGCCATACTGCCAAGCAGCGCATCGCTTATTGCGTGTGCCAGCACATCGGCATCGCTGTGGCCCAGCAGACCTTTTTCGTATGGGATATCCACGCCGCCAAGGATAAGTTTTCTGCCCTCAACCAGTTTGTGAACATCATAGCCGTGACCGATTCTCATAGTTTTCTCCTTTTTTATATCATCAGGGGTTGTGATTTTAAAGTTTTCGTATTCACCTTTGCAGACAGTAACCGCAAAACCTGCCCTTTCGAAAAGCTGTGCATCATCGGTTACTGCAAAATCGGTGTTTTCTGCAAGCAGTTTTTTGTAGGTATCGCAGCAGAACACCTGCGGTGTCTGTGTGATAAACAGCTTTGAGCGCTGCAGAGACATTTCCACCGTGTTGTTTTCGCACATTTTTATGGTGTCCTTTACGGCAACACAGGGGATTGCCGCTTTGGATATATAAGCCGCCGCGATTGTGTCGCAGATAATGCGGTCGCTTACAAAAGGGCGTGCCCCGTCGTGCACCGCCACAAGACAGCCTGCTTCGGTTTCTTTTAAACCGTTGGCTACACTTTGGGCACGTTCGGCACCGCCTGCAACCACCGCTTTTACCTTTGGATATTTTGCGGCAATTTCTGCTATATCCTCAATATTTTCGCCTGCAACTACCACAATGCTGTCACAGAGGGTGTTGTTTACAAAAGCCTGAATGGATTTTTCCACAACGGGAACACCGTCGATTTTAAACAGCATTTTGTCAAAGCCCATACGTCTGCCCTTGCCTGCGGCAACGATAACTGCACAAACCTTTTTGTCCAGATACATAGTGTACCTCCGTATTTATATTGTTGACAATATTGTACAATAAAAAATTTCAAATGACAATGCGGCAAGAAGATTTATATATAACACAGCACCTTTGTATTCTGTGCATAAAATGCAAAAAGGGCGGGATAACCCGCCCTTAAAAATCATTAATATTTCTGGCTGTATGCGTCGCATACTGTCTGTGCGTCACCGCTCATAATAACTTTGCCTTTTTCAATCCATGTTGCCTTGTTGCACATACGTTTAACCTGCTCGATGGAGTGGCTTACAAAGATAACTGTTGTGCCGGCGTCCAGAAGTTCCTGCATTCGTTTTTCGCATTTTTCCTGGAAGGCATAGTCGCCAACTGCAAGGATTTCGTCGGCGATAAGGATATCCGGTTTTGTTGCTGTTGCAATTGCAAATGCAATACGGGCAACCATACCGGAGGAATAGTTTTTAAGCGGAACATCAAGAAAATCGTGAAGTTCGCTGAAATCAACAATATCGTCAAATTTTTCAAGCATATGTTCTTTGGAGAAACCAAGCACCGCGCCGTTGAGGAAGATGTTTTCCCTTGCGGTAAGGTCCATATCAAAGCCTGCACCAAGCTCGATAAGGGGAGCAATTGTGCCGTTTACTGTGATTTTGCCCCGTGTAGGTTTGAAAACCCCTGCAACAGATTTGAGCAAAGTGGATTTGCCCGAACCGTTGATGCCCACAAGACCGTAGAAATCGCCTTTTTCAATTTCAAGGCTTACACCGTCCAGCGCCCAGAATTCTTCAAAATGCAGTGTGCCTTTGGAGAATTTGAGAAAGTATTCTTTAAGAGAGTCAACACGTTCTTTGGCAAGGTTAAAACGGATGCCGACATTGTCAACTTTGACCATAATTTCTTTGTCCATAATAACCTCCTAGATGTAAAGAATAAAGTTGTCCTGACCTTTTTTGAACACCTTTGCACCCACGATGATTGCGATAACCGCACAGCCTGCGCATACAACAAGATGTGTGAGGGTAAGCATTTCACCGCGGAGAATGCACTGACGGAATGCATCGATGTACCAGTAAAGCGGATTGATTTTGATAAGGTACTGCATGATTGTGCCGTTGAGGATGCTTGTTGGGTAGAAGATTGCAGATGCATACATAAGCACTGTTGTGAAAACGCTCCACAGGTGGATGATATCACGGAAGAAGATTGCGCTGGATGCAAGGAACAAGCCTACGCCAAGGCTGAAGAAGAACAGCATTACCATTGGATAAAGTGCAAAGATGATTGTTGCATAGAACTTTGCGCCTGTAAACAGCATTACCATGAGAAGTGCCACAAGGGAGAAACACATATTGATAAAGCCGAAACAGCTTTTTTCCAGAGGGAAGATGTATTTTGGCACATAAACCTTTTTGATAAGCGGTGCATAGCCGATAACCGATTCCATAGCCATGGATGTACTTTCGGTAAAGTATGTAAAGAGAAGCTGACCGCTTAAAAGATAAACAGGGTAGTTTTCGATATCAAAGCGGAAAAAGTGGCTGAAAACAAGTGTCATAACCAGCATCATCAGCAGAGGATTAAGAACACTCCAGAGAATGCCCAGTGTGCTGCGGCGGTATTTTACCTTGATGTCGCGCTGTATAAGGTTCTGCAGCAGAAAACGGTATTTGTAAAACATCGCAAATCTGCCTTTAAGACTGTTAAACATAAAAATTCCTCGGATTAGTATTTTTCAAAATAATCAAATGTCTGTTCTGCAAAAGGTGTGTGGAGCTTGTCCTTGTCGCTGAGCTTGATTTCGCAGTCCACTGCAGGCCAGCTGATGTTTACTGCTGCATCGTTGTATGGAATGCCGCCTTCTGCTTTTGGGTTGTATATGTCTGTGCATTTGTAAACAAATTCTGCTTCGTCGCTGAGAACAAGGAAGCCGTGTGCAAAACCTTCCGGCACATAGAACTGCATTTTGTTTTCTTCGCTGAGTGTTACGCCGTACCACTGACCGAATGTTTTGCTGTTTGGACGGCAGTCAACTGCAACGTCAAAAACTTCGCCTTTGATTACGCGCACAAGTTTGCCCTGTGTGTTTTCTTTCTGAAAATGGAGACCGCGGAGAACACCTTTGCTGCTTTTGGAGTGGTTGTCCTGCACAAACTCCTTATCGATGCCTGCTGCCGCAAATTCGTCCCTGTGATATGTTTCCATAAAGAAACCGCGGCTGTCGCCGAAAACGGTGGGTTTTACAACAACAAGGCCTTCGATTTCGTTTTTGATAAATTCAAATTTAGCCATATTTATCTCCCAATAATATATATTAAAAATACTGAACATATTTATACAGATTAAATATAACATAACAAAAATGGTTTTTCAACAATAAAATCTTTTTGTTTTTATTTGTTTTTAAATGTAAAATCGGAACAGTCAGCTGCGTTATGACTGCTCCGATTGTCAGAATGAGGGTTTATGCGGTTATCAACCCTGTTTTATGCTATTTTTTAAGATATTCGTCGGGGTTCTGATAATTTCCGTTTTTTACGATTTCAAGGTGAAGGTGACTGTCGGTGGCGGATTCCAGCGGAATTTCGTCCACAAGGCCAATGCTGTCCCCCTGTTTTATAATATCACCCTGTTTTACAAACACTTTCTGTGCAAGGCCGCAGTAACGGGTTGTAAAATCCCCTGTTTCAATCTCTACAACCCAGCCCAGCATACCGTCATTGTAAACTTTTTTAACTGTGCCGTCACAGCAGGCTTTTACCGCTGTGTCCTTTGAGGCTTTTATATCAATGCCGTTGTGGGTGCGCCAGTCCCCCATTGTAAGGTTGTACACCAGTTCGTCACCAGAAAATGCTGTGATGATTTTGCCGTCAACGGGAAGTACAAATTTATCGGTTTCTTCGCTGTTTTCCACCGCAATGCCTTCGGCAGAGTTTGCGGTTTCTTCCTCTGAATCGGTTTGTGCTTTGGGAGCAGCGGTTGCTTTTGGTTTTGCTGTAGCCTTTGGTTTTAAAGGCACGTTTTCTGCCTGATTCTGCACATCCTGCGCAGGCTGGGGTTCGGCGCTGTCTGCAGGCGGCTGTTCGATTTCTGCTGACGGCGGCAGCTGCTGATTATCAAGACGGTGGTTGATATCCTTTATTGTTCTGAAGGACAAAGCCCCTGCCGCAACCGTTGCCAGGGCAAGAATTATTATAACGGCATTGCCTCTGACAAGCTGTCCAAGGGTGCCAAAAAGGTTCTTTTTCATATTTTCTCCCTTTCAAAATTTCGTTTTGCCTATATTGTTGGCAAAAGCAGTGCGGTTATGCATGAGCTTTTACTTTATTTATCCTCTGCTTTGTGATAAAATAAAAAGAATATCACTTTTGGGAGAAATTATGTTAACTACAGTTTTGATATCACTTATATACTGCGCCGTATGTGTGCTTGTATATTTTTATACCGACAAAAAGGACTGCGGCAGACCGCTGAACAGGTGGGCTGTGGCTGCGGTTCTGCTGTGTGCTGCAGCTGTGAGGGTGTTTTTTGCCCTGCAGGACTATTATTTTACCTACGATATAAACTGCTTTAAGGCCTGGGGCGGCTATGCAAACAGGCTTGGGTTTAAAAATCTTTACGGCGGAGATTTTTTCCTTGACTATCCGCCGGGGTATATGTACATACTTGCCCTTGTAAACGGCATAACCAATCTGCTTGGGCTTGATATAAACGGCGTGGGCGCAACCTTTGCGGTTAAACTGCCTGCCATAATTGCCGATTTTGGCATAGCCTGGCTGATTTACCGCTTTGCACAGAAAAACGGCTTTGAAAAAAACAGGACATTTTTTGCCGCCGGTATGTTTCTGTTTATGCCTGCAGTTGTTTTCAACAGCAGTGTGTGGGGACAGATTGAAAGCTGGTATATCTTCTTTATACTTCTTGCCCTGTGCCTTGCCCGTGAAAACAAAACTGTTTTTGCGGCGGTAAGCTACGGTGTGGCATTTATCACCAAACCGCAGGCGATAATGTTTGGGCCGCTGTTTCTGTTCTATGTTATCCGCCGAAGCAGTGTTAAAGAGTTTTTTAAAGCTGTTGGCGCAGGCCTTGCAACCGTTTATGTTATTGCACTGCCCTTCTGCAAAACACCATTGAGTGTAAAGTGGCTTGTCGAACTTTATACAAACACCGTAAGCGGATACAAATACTTTACCGTAAACGCATTTAACCTGCATTATCTGCTGGACCTCAACTGGACACAGCTGCCTGCAGGGTTCCCCGTAAACCTTATCACACCTTTTGTTATACTTGCCGCCCTTGCTGCTGCGGCATACATACTGTTCTGTCACAGAACCTTTGACGGCTTTTTTGCGGCAGGCTGTGTGATTATCAGCCTTATATTTGCCTTTGCCACAATGATGCACGAAAGATATCTGTGGCCCGCTGCTGTGCTGTGCATATTTGCATACATAACAAGGCGCAAAAAACAGTATCTGTGTTTCGGTGCACTGTTCAGCTGTCTGTGCTATATCAACTCCAGCTGGGTAATGGCAATGTATTATCAGACCTTTGACCTTTCCACCGCTGCAGAACGGGCTGTAAGCCTTGTGTGTGTTGCAGTAACCGCCGCATTTGTGGTTTTTGCCGTGGCTGACGCAGCAAAGGAGAAAACCGTGACCTTTGAAAAGATAAAAAAACTGTTTAAACCCAATATTCTTGTTGCCGCTGTGACGGTGGTGTACAGCTTTGCTGCCCTTTGGCAGCTGGGCAGCACAAAGGCACCGCAGACATTCTTTACCGCAACGGGCGATGACTATATTTTTGATGTGGTTTTCAGCGAAAATGTAAACCTTGGCAGCATATACACCTACAGCGGGCTGGGCGACCAGTTCGGCGAACCTGCGGGGCAGAAGCTGCTGGGACAGTTTGAGATAAGCCTTTCTGCAGACGGTGAATATTTTGATACCGTGTGCAGCATTGAGGATATGTCGGTGTACACCTGGAAAGAAACCTCCCTTGATGCCAACAGCACCAGAGCGGTGCGTGTGCGTGCAGAATTTGTGAACAACATCCTGCACGAAATTGCTTTTTTTGACACCGAAGGCAATCAGCTTGAGGGCGAAGTGGTCAGCTATGCAGAAAATTCCACCGCCGCCCTTGCCTTTGATGAACAGGACACTGTGCCTGCCGATACAACCTACTTTGGCAGTATGTACTTTGACGAAATCTACCACGGCAGAACAGCCTTTGAACAGCTTAAAGGCTATGATATATACGAAACCACCCATCCGCCGCTTGGCAAAATTATTATCAGCATAGGTATTGCCCTGTTTGGCATGACACCTTTTGGCTGGAGAATTGTGGGGGCTCTGTGCGGTATTGCAATGATACCGCTGATGTATCTGCTGATAAATGCCCTTTGCAAAAACAAGTGGGCAGGTCTTGCAGGTGCCGCCCTTATGGCACTTGATTTTATGCACCTGACACAGACAAGAATTTCCACCGTTGACACCTATGTGGTGCTGTTTGTGCTGCTGACATTTCTGTTTATGGCACACTGGCACAACACCCCGTGGGGGGACAGAAAAGGCTGGCTGTACCTTGCTTTAAGCGGCGCCTTTATGGGCTGTGCCGTGGCAAGCAAATGGAACGGCGCCTACCCTATGATTGCCCTTGCGGTGCTGTTCTTTATCAGCTTTATTGCAAAATACAGAAACAGCGGCAGAACAAAGGCGGACAATGCCCTTGCCGTTAAAACTTTGCTTTTGTGCTGTGTATTCTTTGTTCTTGTGCCGCTGGTTATCTATTCTGCAAGCTTTATCCCTGTTATCCATGCAGAGGGCTTTGGCGATTATATCCGTCAGCTTGTAAACTATCAGAAGCATATGTATGACTATCACGCAAACCTTGTGGCAGAACATTACTTCTCGTCAATGTGGTACAGCTGGCCGCTGTGCCTTAAACCGATATGGTATGCAATAACTGATATAGGCAGCTATGCAAGCAGCATATCCGCCTTTGGCAACCCTGCAATATGGGTGCTTACTCCTTTTGCGGCAGTTTACTGCATTGTAAAAGGCATAAAAAGCAAAGAAACATCCTATCTCTTTGCAGGTTTCGGCTGGCTGAGTGCCTATGCACCATGGGTGGCTGTTACAAGGCTGTGCTTTATCTACCACTATTTCCCCTGTGCGGTGTTTGGCATTGTGGCAATGGCATTTGCGGCAAAGGACATCTGCACCGCAAAACCACAGGCAAAAAAAGCAATCGGTATCTATCTTGTGCTTTGCCTTGTGCTGTTTGTGATGTTTCTGCCTGTGACAACGGGTGTGCCTGCCTCCAGAGAATATCTTGATTTTCTGGAATTTCTGCCCGAATGGCATTTTGTAAATCTGTAATATAACCATCAGTCCGCGGCTTTGCTTTACTTGGCAAGGCCGCTTTTTCGTGCTGTTTTTACACAATTGCAAAATGCACCGCTGTATGATAAAATAAATTGATATGACAAAATATTTATTTTTACTGTAAATAAAGGAGAATGGTATGCGCATTTATTCCATAGACCTTTTGAAATTTATATTCGCCTTTCTTGTGGTGTTTGCCCATATGGACATAAACTACCCGGGGGCAAGCGTTGCGGTTGACTTTTTCTTTGTATTTTCGGGGTTTTTCCTTGCAAAGAAATTCTACAGCAGATCGGTGGAAAATCCTGCGGAGTACAACCAGTTCCGCTATACTGCTGACCACATAAAGCGCCTTTACCCACAGTATGTTTTTTCCCTTGTTGTTATGCTGTGCTATATGTGCGGCAGAGACATTGTGCGCATTGTTACAGGCAGCCAGCTTGCAGGCAACGTGGGCGAAACTGTTTTCCGCGTGTTTGAAGTTATCCCTGATATGTTTATGATTCAGGATATGGGCTATTTTGTAGGCGGCGGCATAAACCCTGCAGCATGGTATGTAAGCGCAATGGTGATTGTTGGATATTTCATCTATGCCCTGCTGTGCTATGACCACAAAAAGGCAAGTGAATTTATCCTGCCAATCCTGTTTATCCTCACCTGTGCATATATGAAATTCGGCAGAGAAAACTTTGCGGTATACGAATGGTTTTACATTCCTCTTGTGCGCTGTGTGCAGTATATGTCCGAGGGTATTATCCTCTACCGTGTATTCACAAGCAAAGCTTTTGCCGCAGTGAGAAACGGCAGTGTTTTCTTTAACCTTGTGGGCATTATGGGCATTGTTTCCATCTTTGCAATGGAACGATACAAAAACATCCACATTGTGCTGTTTGCATTTATCGTGCTGTACACATCCTGCAGTGAAAGCTGGATTAACAAGGTGATTAAAGGCAGAATTTTCCGCCGTATCGGCGATGTGTCCTATGCGGTTTATCTTAACCACGCCGTTGTTATTATGGCAATGGAAGACATCTTCCGTTTTGCAGGCATAACAATGGAACACACACAGTTTGCCTGGCTTGCGGCAGGTGTAAGCCTTGTATATTCTGTATTTACAATGCTGCTGCTTGACAGACTTTCACCGTGGTTCAGCAAAAAATTTATCCCTTCTTTAAGGGCAAAAAAGATAGTTTAAAATCAAAGAATATATAAATTTATCCGCCGTACAGCCGTATGGCGGATTTTTTTGCATATAAAAAGGAGCACATCCGGTGATGTGCTCCTTATTGTTCTGTTAATCTGAATTAACCTTTTGCGATATTTGCTGTAAGGTGGTCCAGTGTTTTGCTCTGGAGAACGATGAATTTTACAAAGTTTTCGCCGTAAACCTTTTCCACGTTGGAGTAGTCCTGACCGCCGAAGTATTCCTTGATGTCAGCTTTTTCCACTGTGATGCCTTCTTTTTCAGCAATAGCCTGTGTGATGCAAAGTTCTTTTGCTGCGCTTTCGATAACTTCTGCGTTGGATTTTGTAAATTCTTCAACTGTACCCATACCGTACATTTCCAGAAGTTCTTCAAGTGTGATGCCGTAAGCTTCTGCCTGTGCTGTTGTTGTCATAACGATGTAGTCTGTCTGGAAATCAACAGCTGTCTGTGCAACAGGTTCCACTGTGGATTTTTCAAAGATTTCTGCATAAACAAAGTTGCCTGTCATCTGTGCGGACAGTGTTGCGATTGCCTGTTCTCTGAAAGCTTCCACTGTTTCGATGCCCTGGTCGCCAAGTGCATCTTTTACAACTTCGTCTGTAAGGTCTCTTGCAGCGATTGGTTCAACAAGATAGTTGATGATAATCATAAATGTTGCATCTTTGCCTGCAAGTTCTGTGTTGTGGTAATCTTCAGGGAAGGTTACTTCGATGTCAAAGTCTTCGCCAACCTGGTGACCTACAAGCTGCTGGAGGAAGTCGTCGATGTACTGTGTAACACCGATTGTTACTTCTGTGCCCATGCCGTTTGTGTCACCGCCAGGGAATGCAATGCCGTCGATGTAGCCAACATAGTCGATGTTGAGTGTTGCGCCGTCGTATACTTCGCCTTCGTAAACCTTCTGGCTTGGAAGCTGATAGTTCATCCATGCGGAAATTGCTGTTTCGTCAGGTGTGTGCTGGTCTGCAGGGATAACAAGGCTGTTGTAGTCAACAAGGTTAACTGCTGCTGTGTCAACGTCTTTGATGTAGCCTTTTTCGTCGATGTATCTGCTGAGTGTTGTGTCTTCCTTTGGCTGTGCGGAACAACCGAAAAGAGAGAGGGACAGAACAGCAGCCATGGAAAATGCTGTAAGTTTTTTAAGGTTCATTTTTATTCTCCTCTATTTTCAAATATAAATTATATTCGCATTATATTCGCAATATGAAATACATTATATATTCGCAAAGGGCAAATTGCAACTGATTTCACACAATTGCCACAGTAAAAAGCTGGTTTATGCTGATAAATCTGTGTTGAAACACGGTATATTGTTGTGTTATACTTTATTTTAGGTAAATATGTAAATTTTTATATAAAGGAGCTATCTATGGATATTCAGGACAGCCCATTGAGGTTTTTAAAACGCAATCTCAACCCGGGCCGCGTGGCACATCTTGCAAAACGCGGTTTCAACTCCATTAAAAACGAAGGCCTTGAGGCAACCGGCCGCAAGGTGCAGTTCCGCGTTAACCTTATGCTTAAAAGGGACGTGTGGCAGTTCCGCAGTGATATTCCTCTTAAAAGGGAACTTAAGGAACAGCGCATTACAAAGTTTGAGTATATGCCAAAAATAAGCATTGTGGTGCCGCTGTACAACACACCGAAAAAATTTCTTAAAGAAATGGTGGAAAGTGTTGAAAACCAGAGCTATACCAACTGGCAGCTTGTGCTGGTGAATGCAAGCGGCAGCTATCCCGAAATTGAGGAAAAGGCCGCAAAGGATGACCGCATAACCTATGTTGTTATGGAAAAAAACCTTGGCATTGCCGAAAACACAAACTTTGGCTTTAAACACTGCACAGGGGACTATATTGCACTGCTTGACCACGATGATGTTATATTGCCAAATGCACTTTATGAAAATGTAAAGGCAATCAACGACCATGGGGCAGATGTGCTTTACAGCGACGAAATCACCCTTGACGGCAACCTTGAACATCTTATACAGTTCCATTTCAAAATCAACTATGCACCTGATTTTCTGCGCGGTGTAAACTATATCACACATTTCCTTGTATTTAAGAGAGAACTTGCCGAAAAGGTTGGTTTTTACGAAGACAAGGCCTTTGACGGTGCACAGGACTTTGACCTGACCTTGCGCCTTTGCGAACAGGCACAGTGTGTTTATCACATTCCAAAGGTTCTCTACTACTGGCGCGGTCACGCAGGCAGCACCGCAAATGATATGAGTGCAAAGATGTATGCCTTTGAAGCAGGCAGGGCAGCAATTGCCGCACATCTTGAAAGGGTGGGGCTTAAAGGCGAGGTTTCAATCCAGAAATGGCCGGGCAGCTACCGCGTTAAATACGAAATCAGCGGCAACCCGAAAATCAGCGTGATTATCCCTAACAAGGACAATATCGAAGACCTTGACCGCTGTCTTGCTTCCATAAAGGAAAAAGGCGGCTGGGACAATGTGGAAGTTATCGTTGTGGAAAACAACAGCACCGAACAGTCCACCTTTGAATATTACGAAAAGGCACTTAAAGAGTACGACAACCTGCAGGTTGTATATTACGAAGGCGGTTTCAACTTCAGCGCTATCTGCAACTTTGGTGCACAGTATGCAACCGGCGACCATATTCTGCTGCTTAACAACGACGTTGAGTTTACAAGCGAAGATTTTCTTGTTGAAATGCTTATGTTCAGCCAGAGAGCAGACGTCGGCGCAGTTGGTGCAAAACTGTACTATCCTGACGGCACTCTGCAGCACGCAGGTGTTATCATAGGCATAAACGGCAGCGCAGGCCACAGCCACAAAGGTTTGCACAATGCAAAGGACAACACGGGGGATATGTACCGCCTTGTTACCGCACAGAACTATATGGCGGTTACAGGTGCCTGCCTTATGGTAAAGACAGAACTTTACAACAGGTACAAGCTGGACGAAGAAAACTTTGCCGTTGCATACAATGACATTGATTTCTGCTTAAGAATGTATGATGACGGATTGCTGAATGTGTTTACACCTTATGCAGAGGGCTTCCACTACGAAAGCAAGTCCCGCGGCAGTGACACAGACAAACCAAACCCGCGCTATGAGGGCGAAAAGGCACGTTTTGCCGCCAAATGGCAGAAATATTTCAACTGGGGCGACCATTATTACAATCCGCATTTCACACTGTTGTACGAAAATTACGGATATAAATAAAAGTCTGTACAACTTTTATCTGTAGGGGACGGCCTCCCGGACGTCCCGCACAGTTTTCACCACACGGGCTGTCGGGGACGCCAGCCCCTACAATATATTGACGATAAATATCAAAAGGATTTATCTATGATACTTAAAATTAGACGAATTAAAGAACTTATCGCTCTGTTTTTTGAATATGTAAAGACAGAGGGCCTTGGCGGCACAACAAAAAGGGCAATAGGATTTTTCCAGCGCAGAATGAAGGCAAAAAAAGGCCGTTTTCTGCCGCCGAAAGATGCCCTTGAAAGACAGAAAAGCTATAAATGCCAGTCGGTAAAGGACGGCACAATCAGCATTGTTACTCCGCTGTTCAACACCGACAAAAAACACCTTGCGGAATATGTGCAGAGTTTTTTTAACCAAAGCTATCAGTACGGTCAGCTTTGCCTTGCCGATGCAAGTGACGATGCACACAGCTATGTGGGCGAATATATCCGCTCTCTTGGCAGCGAAAAAATAAAATATGTAAAGCTGGATAAAAACTACGGCATTGCAGGCAACCAGCAGAAGGCAATTGACCTTGCAGAGGGCGAATACATCTGCCTTTGTGACCACGATGATATCATAAGCCCTGATGCTCTGTATCAGATGGCAAAGGCCATTGACGAAACCGGGGCAGATTTTATCTACAGCGATGAGGCACTGTTTGACACCGACTGGACAAACCCGATTGTTGCCCATTTTAAACCCGACTACAGCTATTACTATCTGACCAACTGCAACTACATCTGCCACCTTGCATGTATCCGCAAATCCGTTTACGAAGCTGTGGGCGGATTGAACGATGACTACAACGGCGCACAGGACCACGACCTGTTTCTTAAAATAAGCGAAATCGAAGGTGTAAAAATCCACCATATCCCTAAAGTGCTTTACTACTGGCGTGTACACGCACAGAGCACAAGCGGCGGTGTGGATGCAAAACCTTATGTAACCGCAAATGCAATCCGCGCCCTTGACGACCACCTTGCACGAGTGGGCATTAAAGGCAAGGCAACCACAGGTATGTTTGGTTCCACCTACAAAATTGACTACGAACTGACAAGCACACCGCTTGTTTCCATTATTATTCCAAACAAGGACCATATCGACGACCTTGACAAATGCCTTGAAAGCCTTTACGGAAAGACAACCTATAAAAACTTTGAGGTTATTGTGTGCGAAAACAACTCCACTGAAGAAAGCACCTTTGAGTACTATAAAAAGGCAGAGGCTGAACACGACAACCTTAAAGTGGTTTATTACAAAGGCGGTTTCAACTTCAGCGCCATAAACAACTTTGCAATAAAACAGGCAAAGGGCGATATGTACCTTATGCTTAATAACGATATCGAAATTATCAACGGCGAATGGCTGAGTGAAATGGTGAGCCTTGCAATTCAGCCAAATGTTGGCATTGTCGGCGCAATGCTGTACTACCCTGATGACACTGTGCAGCACGCAGGTGTTATCACAGGTCTGGGCGGCTTTGCAGGCCACAGCCACAAGTACCACCGCAGAGGCAAAAGCGGTTATATGTTCCGCCTTAGCTGCGTGCAGAACCTGAGCTGTGTAACCGCTGCAAACCTGCTTGTTACAAAAGAAGCCTTTGATGCAGCCGAAGGCCTTGACGAAGAATTTACCGTTGCATTCAACGATGTGGACTTTTGCCTGCGCATACGCGATATGGGCTGGCAGGTGCTGTTTACACCTTATGCAATGGCTTATCACCACGAAAGCAAAAGCCGCGGCAGCGACAAGAAAGGCGAAAAGAAGGAACGCTTTGAAGGCGAACGCAACCGCCTGCAGAACCGCCACGGAAAAGGCCTGCTGCGAGACCCGTTCTACAATCCTAACCTTACTCTTGATATGGAAGATTTCAGCGAATCAAGGGTTCTGCCAAAATACGAAGAATAAAACACAGACCATATTTACCGCTGTGCAGTATTGCACGGCGGTAATTTTTTTAAAAAATATATTTTTCTGTGTTTTGCCCATAACTGTTCTGTGCAGACATATCCGATTTTGTGCAATTAGTTCGGTTTGTCCGTTTTATTAGTATATACTAACCATAAAAAACTTAATATTTGTGCGGTTTTTCCCTGTTTTGCCGCCTGTATTTTGCTAAAAATTTATTGCTGTTTTACGACAATTTATTAGTATCTACTAACACGATTTGACAAATTATCCTTCTGCATATATAATGTAAATACATAAATTTACAGAAGCCGGGTTGCTGCACTGCCGCAGTCCGCATAAACTTTTGGTTTCATCTTTGCAGACCTGCAGTCTTTAAATGCAAAAAAGGATAAGCGAGGAAAGAGTCTTGTATATAGGAAGTGTCAGATTTTATAAACACCTGATATTGTCCACCGTAGCACTTATGATTGTTGTGCCTACTGTGCTGGCATTTTATTTTGGTGTTCAGAATCACAGAAACAAGGCCCTTGCCGAGGAGTACAAAAACCACCTTGCCACCTCTACTCTGCCGCAGATGGAGTATCTTACCGGCGTTGACTACACCGAGGTTATCACCGTGCCAAGCTTCGGCTATCAGGAGGATTATCCGGACCTGTATGTGGAGGAAAAACCACAGTTCAAAACTGTTGAAAGCGAAAAACCTGTGGTATATCTGACCTTTGATGACGGCCCTTCCGCCAACACCGAAACCGTGCTGGATATCCTTAAAGCCAACGGCATCAAAGCCACCTTCTTTGTGGTTAACAACGATATCGAGGCACACCAGCATCTGTACAAACGAATTGTTGATGAAGGCCACACCCTTGGCATACATACCTATTCCCACCAGTACAACAAAATTTACAGTTCGGTGGATGAATACCTTGCCGACTTCAATATGATATTTGAAAAGGTTTACAGCATAACGGGTGTTAAGCCGACTATCTTCCGTTTTCCGGGTGGCAGTATAAATACCTATAACCAGAACTTTTACCGCCAACTTATCGCCGAGATGCTGCGCCGCGGTTTTGTGTACTACGACTGGAATGTTTCCAGCGGTGACGCAGGTGTAACCTATACAAGCGCCGCAATACACAGCGCCGTGCTTAACGGCATAGGCAGCAAAAGCAAAAGCATTGTGCTGATGCACGACTCTTCCACCAAGCATGCAACGGTGGGTGCATTACAGAGCATTATCGATGCACTTAAAGAAACCCACGAAT
The DNA here is from genome assembly GCA_017505635.1 of Oscillospiraceae bacterium. Classification (GTDB taxonomy): domain Bacteria; phylum Bacillota; class Clostridia; order Oscillospirales; family Ruminococcaceae; genus RGIG3102. The sequence continues at coordinate 57,855 of JAFVOU010000034.1, forward strand.
TCCGTCCCCTCGACAACACTGTGGAACCGACGGTTTTCACCTACAAGGACAACAGCGTAGGAAATTAGTTACAAGCAAAATTCCATTTATATATTCATTAAGATTTTTATGAGGAGGGTGCCCCCTATGGCAAATAAAGAAACAAGCAATTTCAAACAGGCTCTCAACGAGCTGCTTGCAGGCAAAATCACAACAGACGAACCTGCAAAAACAGAACCTGTAAAAGCTGAACCTGTAAAAGCTGAACCTGTAAAAAAAGAAGAACCAAAACCGGCAGTGACTTCCACATTCTTTAAAGAAGAAAGTGCAGAAGATATCGTTAACCAGATTCAGTCTGATATTTTCAGCGAACCTGCAGCAGCTGCAGACGAAGGCGAAGAAACAGTTATCAGCAAAACTGTTGTTATCGAAGGCAACGTGCGCACAACAAGCAAGCTGACAATCAACGGCGAAGTAACAGGCAACGTTATCTCCACAGCAGACCTTGTTATCACAGGCAAGGTTGGCGGCTCTATCCAGGGCAGCAGAATCAAGCTTAACCAGTGCGAAATCAACGATACCGTTACTGCAACAAGCGAAATTGTTATCTCTCCTAACAGTGTTATCAACGGCGATGTAAAAGCCGGCACAATTGTAAGTGAAGGCAGCATCAACGGCAACATCAGCGCTGACAGCGTTACACTTTCAAACAGCAGCAAAACCGTTGGGGATATCAGCTGCAAAACAATCCGCATCCATGAAGGCGCTTCCCTCAAAGGTAAGCTGGAAACAATCTAAGCGGAAATTGTACATATAATCCGACAAATTAAACCTGCACAGCGGCGTCCATAATAAAGATACTGCTGTGCATTTTTTTAACGAGGTTTATCTGTGAAAAACAAAGTATTTTTAAACATTCTGACTGTGGCGCTGTGCACCGTTATGCTGGTGCTGGGCAACCGTATTGCCACTTTGGGCACACCGCTGCAGAATGTGGGTGCAACCACCGTTTCGGAGGAAATGAAGGTTGTAAACATTATTGATGATGCATACGAAAACACCCTTTACGCCGATTATCCCGACGCCCGCGGCGAAAGCATTGTGCTGTTTGAAGGGGAATTTACCAAAGGTTACAAAAAAGGCACTGTGGAAAAGGCTGTGCAGCGTGTGGACAACCTTTATGCCATAGAGATGCGGCAGGTGGAGGTTGGTGACAAGGTTGTGGTTTACCGCAACCCCGACCCTATGATTGAGGTGGACTATATGTTTGCCGAATTCAACCGCGTGCCTGTGCTGTTTTTCTTTGCGGGGCTGTTCTGCCTTGTGCTGCTTGTCTTTGGCAGGTGGCAGGGCTTTAAAACACTTATCTCCCTTGTGCTTACCATAGCAAGTATTTTTGTGGTGTTTATCCCCGCTGTGCTGCGCTATGGCAATGTATATGTGTGGAGCATTATTACCTGCTGTTATATTATCCTTATGACATTACTTATAGTTATCGGCTGGACACGCAAAAGTGCCGCCGCAATTATAGGCTGTGTATCGGGTGTTGTTACCTGCGGTATCATTGTGCTTATCTGCGATATCTTTCTCAACCTTACAGGCCTTGTGGACGAAAACGCCCTCTATCTGCTTATGCTTGATGCAGAACACCCAATCAGCATCAAAGCGGTGGTTTTTGCCGCTATCATCATCGGTGCTGTTGGTGCGGTTATGGACGTGGCAATGGATATTGCATCTGCCCTTAACGAAATCAGGGAACAGGTGCCTGACATAACAAAAATGCAGATGGTTAAAAGCGGTTTTACAATCGGCCGCGACATTATCGGCACAATGGCAAACACACTTATACTTGCATATATCGGTTCCTCACTTTCCGTTACACTGCTTATGGCAGCAGGCAACCCGTCGCTGCTGTATCTGTTCAACACCGAGATGATTGTTGTGGAACTGCTGCAGGCAATTGCAGGCAGCTTTGGCATGCTGATGACCATTCCGCTGACAAGCTTTGTCTGCGGTGTGCTGTATACCGGCAAAAAAGAAGATGCATAGTATATAACCCAGGCAGTTATATACCATGCATCAATATCATCAGAGAAAAGCAACTGTTGTTCCGGACATATATCAGTTTATTCCGGACACATATCGGTTGTTCTGAACATATATCGATTATTCCGAATATATCAATTTATTCCGGACATATATCGGTTTATTCCGAAATCACATATTTTCTGTCATTCTGACATTATTTTCTGTCATTCTGAGCAAAGCGAAGAACCCCTCTGTCAGCGCAGTACAGCGGCTGGCACAATCCTGTACAGGGCACAGGATTCTTCGGGGTTTACACTCCTCAGAATGACATATTTTTTTGCGCCTTTACAGCGCTGTTTTTTCAGCACCGTTTTTCCGTCTGTTAAGCAGCACCAGGCAGATAACCAGTATCACCGGAAATATAACTGCGGCAAGCAGACCTGTTTTAAGATTTCCGCCTGCTGTTTCAGAAATGCTGCCCACTATTGCAGGCCCTGCTGTTGCGCCAAGGTCCCCTGCCAGTGCCAGAAATGCAAACATAGCGGTTCCGCCGCCCGGGCAGTTCTGCGAGGAAATGCTGATTGAACCCGGCCACATAATGCCTACCGCCAGCCCGCAGAGGCCACAGCCTGCAAGCCCCAGCACCGGCAAACCTGCCAGCGATGCCAGCAGATAGCAGCCCACGCACATTATGCCGCAGAAAAGCATAACTTTTGTCAGGTCAAGCCTGTGGCTGAACCTGCCGTAAAACACACGGGATATGCCCATAAATACGGCAAACATACAGGGACCTGCCAGGTCGCCGACTGTTTTTGAAACACCGATTGCAGACTCGGTAAATGCAGATGCCCACTGTGCCATAGCTGCTTCTGATGCACCGGAACACACCATAAGTATTATCATCAGCCAGAACACCGGGGTTTTCAGCAGCCTGCCTGTTCCCATACGGCTGTCCTCCTCCACAAGCCGCTCAATGGGACAGTTTATAAAGTTGAAGGTGTTGTACAGCGGCACCATTGCCCAGATAACTGCAAGTATCTGCCAGTTGTCTGTGCCGAACAGGGCAAAAAAGATGGTGGAACCCAGAATGACCGCCACAGAACCCCAGCAGTAGAAGGAGTGCAGAAGGCTCATTACACCGTCCTTGTTGTCAAACGGGCAGGCTTCCACAACGGGGCTTACCAGAACTTCAATAAGCCCGCTGCCCACTGCATAAATCACCACCGAAATCAGAATGCCGGCAAATGGCACCGAAAGCATCTGCGGCAAAACCGCCAGCATAACAAGCCCTGCCGATGACAGCATCTGTGATGCAACGATGCAGGTGCGGTATCCCGCTTTATCTGCAAACCAGGTTGCCGCAAGGTCGACAAACAGCTGTGTGAGATAGAATACCAGCGGAATCATTGCAATTTTATCAAGTGTGATTGCGTATGTGTCTCTGAATGTAATAAACAGCAGCGGCACAAAATTTGCAGATATAGACTGCGTGACAAAGCCCAGATAACAGGCTGTGAGTGTTTTCCTATAATTTTTCTGTATTGTCATATCTGTTTCCTTAATGCGTACATCAAATCTTATGACCTGTATTATATCACTGCAACACATATCTTCAAAGGCACAAAAGTGCCATAATTAAGCACTATTTACCCATACCCCTGTGCTGACTTGGGGCATATCCGTATTTTTTTCTGAACTGGCGGCTGAAATTTGCATTGCCGCAGGCCGCATCAGATTATAATTCATCTGTCTGTATACCGTTTAATTATATCAAAATCATATCCGCCGCTCAATACTGCCCAGGGAGAAATAAAACATCCCACTTTTGGTTCACAAAATATAGACTTTTCAATAAAAATAATGTATCATATTATGATAGATAAGTATGTAAATCACCTTAAACAAAGGATTATTTCAAAGGAGATATATAAATATGAAATTAGGTATCGTAGGCCTGCCAAATGTTGGCAAAAGTACACTTTTCAATGCTATTACAAACGCGGGGGCAGCCAGCGCAAACTTTCCGTTCTGCACAATCGAGCCAAACGTAGGCGTGGTTGCTGTGCCTGACGAAAGACTGGACAAGCTTGCAGCTATGTATAATCCTAAAAAATATACACCTGCTATCATCGAATTTGTTGACATTGCAGGTCTTGTAAAAGGCGCAAGCCATGGCGAAGGTCTTGGCAACAAGTTCCTCAGCCACATCCGCGAAGTTGACGCTATCATCCATATGGTGCGCTGCTTTGACAGTACAGATATCATTCACGTTGAAGGCAGCGTTGACCCAATCCGCGATATCGAAACAATTGACCTTGAGCTTGTGCTCTCTGACCTTGAAATTGTTGAAAGACGTATCGACAGAACAAAAAAGGCAATGAAAGGCGACAAAAAACTTGGCGACTGCCTTGAAATGCTTGAAAGACTTGCACAGTGGCTTGGTGACGGCAAAAATGCACGCGGCTTTGAACTTTTAAATGACAACGAAAAAGAATGGTTTTACGAAATGCCACTTCTTAGCGCTAAACCTGTTATCTACGCCTGCAACCTCAGCGAAGAAGACGTAATGGACGGCATTGAAAACAACACTTACTATCCTCTGGTTGTTGAAAAGGCAAAGGCAGACAAAAGCGGCTGTATGCCAATCTGTGCAAAAATCGAAGAAGATGTTGCAGATATGGACAAGGAAGAAAAGAGAGAATTCCTTGCTGAATTTGGTCTTACAACCAGCGGTCTTGACAACCTTATCAAAGAAAGCTACACACTGCTTGGTCTTATCAGTTATCTGACAGCAGGTCCTGAAGAAGTTCGTGCATGGACAATTACACGCGGCACAAAAGCACCACAGGCAGCAGGCAAAATTCACTCTGACTTTGAACGCGGCTTTATCCGTGCAGAAATCATCGCATTTGACGACCTTATGGCTTGCGGCACAATGGTTGCAGCAAAGGAAAAAGGCCTTGTACGCAGCGAAGGCAAGGAATATGTGATGAAGGACGGCGACGTAACACTGTTCCGTTTCAACGTTTAATCTTTAAAATAACAGCACCATCTGCCGGGGCGAACACAGTTCGCCCCTGCTTTTTAAGCAGATGTAAACGGAGTTCTATATGATTTATCTTTTAATCGGCATTCTTTTCAGCAGTATGCTTTCCATACTGCTTCGCATAAGCGAAAAATATGTAAAAGGCGACACAGCTACCCTTGCCATGAACTATGTCTGCTGTACCCTTGTGGCATTTTTTGATGCAGGTGCATTAAAGGTGTTTAATCCGCACCCAAGCCTTGGTATTGCTGTTATTCTTGGCATTATCGGCGGTTTTGCATACCTTGGCAGTTTTCTGCTGTTGCAGTACAACATCAAGAAAAACGGTGTTGTGCTGCCTGCCACCTTTATGAAGCTTGGTCTGCTGGTGCCGACAATTTCTTCTGTTATTATCTTCCGTGAAAGACCGGAAATTCTGCAGATTATCGGCTTCTGCCTTGCCATATTTGCAATTATTCTTATCAACAGCGGCAAAAAGGACGACGGCAAATCACAGCTTAAAATAGGTTTGCTGATTGCTTTGCTTATCCTTGCAGGCATCGGTGATGTAATGAGCAAATGTCACGAAGAATGGGGCAGCACCGACCTTACCGAAGGATTTTTATTCTTCATCTTCCTCACCGCCTGCATTCTCTGCCTTGGCGTTACAGCCTATAAAAAGCAGAAAATCGGCCCCTGGGAAATTTTCTTTGGTCTGATTATCGGCATACCAAACTACTATTCCAGCAAATTTATACTTGTGGCACTCAACACAATTCCTGCTGTTGTTGTGTTCCCTACCTTCAGTGTCGGCTGCATTGTGGTGGTTACACTTGCAGGTCTGCTGCTGTTTAAAGAAAAACTGACAAAACGTCAGGGCACTGCACTTGCAATGATTATGGTTGCCCTTGCAATGCTGAATATGTAAAATTCAAATTATCCACAGAGCAAAAATTTTCTGACCGGAATGCAGAAAATCACAAACCGCAAGGAGAAACACTATGAAAAGAACACTTATATCTTTTACAGTTTTTTGTCTGGCATTGATATGCTTTGTCGGCTGTACCGGTGACAGCAAAACCATATCCGATGCCACTCTGTACACCTTCAATGCTGACAGCTGTCTTGAATATAATGCAATACAAAGTGCCTGTGTGTCACCGGATGTAAAGGTGCACGGGTGCAGCATCAATGATTTTGACAGTCTCACCGCAATTATGGGCACCGCTGATATGCCTGCTGAAGATTTCAGTATGCAGGTGTCAGAACGCACTCTTGGCAAGGCTGTAACTGCAAATCTTACCTTTGACAAGGAAAACACCATCACCAATATCGAAATAACATCCGTAAATCAGCGCCCTGTTGTGGGTATATCATGGAAATCAAAAACAATTAAACAGGATTATCACCAGCTTGTTCAGATTCTGGAACGCAATGGCGCATATGCAGTTTATCTTCCAAAGATAACCTCCACCAAAGATGCAGAAAACTTTTTAAAAAATATTGACGGTGTTGTACTGACAGGCGGTACAGATATAAATCCTTCCCGATTCAATCAGCTTCAGTCTCCTCACGGTGCCGCATCTATCAACAATACAAGGGATATATCCGATATAACACTTGCCCGGTACGCCATCGAAACAGATATACCTCTTATCGCTATCTGCCGCGGAATGCAGGTTTTAAACGTCGCCCTTGGCGGCGAACTTATCCAGGATATTCCTTATGATTTTGGGCAGAAGGTAATATCCGGAACAATCTCCTCTGAAAAAGTGACCGATGTTTTCTCCGGCCGTATCAGCAGCAGTGATGCTGCTGTTGCAGATACCGGTTATGTGATGTATGACGAAACTTTTAAAAAGATTGGTCCTTCCTATGACGATGAAACAGGCAAATATGTCTCCGGCAGCGGCTGTGAAGAAGGTCATCTTATGGTTGAAATCGACAATGTTCTGCACAAAGGCGGAACACATTATCACGGCATAACCGTCGATGCAGAATCCCGCTGGCTTTATGAAATTACAGGCCGCGAGGATGTGCCGTATGTTGCCACCTATCATCATCAGGCACTGGACCCTGACAAGCTTGGGAACGGCCTGACTGTTGTTGCCCGGGCTGCCGACGGAATAGTTGAAGCTGTTGAGTATCAGGATAATATGTTTGCTTTAGGGCTTCAGTACCACCCTGAAAAAGATGCATTGGCAGACCACGCCGAAACCGATGTTGACAATGAAGAATGTAACAACTACTTTGTACATCTCGTACGTTATGCCCTTCAGCACAGTATGCAGTAGTATCTGTACCCGTATAATGAACATATTGCCAGCATATGGCATTGAACATCCAAAAAGCCAAAAGCAGCGTTTTGCTGCCCTTGCAATGCTTAATATGTAAAATCTGCCCTGTGCAGACAGGGCACAAAAATTTTATACGCAAAAATATATCCGCCACTTCACTGTGAATGTGGCGGATATTTTTGTCTGTTATCCATTGCCCGCTATAACGGGAATGCTGTGTTTATATTGTGTGAATTTTTAATGTGCAGAATTTAACCAAGTTTTCTGCGTTTGTATGCAAACATAAGGGCTGCATAGCCGGAAATAATATTTATCATTACCAGGGCTGCAAATTTTTTGCCGGATGGGTCGCCTGTGTCAACCACGCTGACAAGAACTTTTTCTTCCTCTTCCGGTTCATCCTCTGGTTCTTCCTCAGGTTTATTTTCCGGTTTTTCCTCTGGTTTTTCTTCCGGTTTTTCTTTCAGTTCTTCTTCCGGTTTTTCTTCCGGTTCTTCTTCCGGAATTATTTCAGGGTCTTCACCGTCGGTAAGCTGAATATCGTATTCTGTACGATATTTCCATTCCCTTTCGATTTTGATGTTTGCTTCCTGCACATCAAATTTAAGATTAACTTTTGCTGTTACATCAACATCTGCTGTACCGCTGCGCTTGGTAACAAATGTCTGTGATGTTTCGCCGTCTGAATATACTGTGCCGTCTTCGGATGTGTAACCCATTGGTCTGTAGATATACACGCCTTCTTTAAGATGCTGTATGCCTTCGAGTGTAAGGTCGAAGGATACATCGGAATTTTCGGCAAGTTTCAGATTCTTGAATGTATAGGATTTAGGGTCGTTTTCGTTTCTGAAAAGTTTTACAAAGATATTTGCATCGTCGGCAGAATCGTCACCTGCTATTCGCGCTTTTTTAACCACGTTGCCGTTGGCATCAATGATACTTACAACAAGGTCGTCGTTTTCGCCCGGTTCCACACAAAGTGTAAAGGAAAGGTCAACATTGTAAACGTCGTTGTCGTCGTTTTCGTCTGTGTTGGCTGCTTTATACTCTTCTTCCTGTGCTTTGCGTCCTACTGTTATGCTTAAATCTTCGATAAACTTATCTTCGTTGATAATTTCTGTGCTTTCGCTGTTGTCTTCTTCAGCCTGAGTGCCGGACAATGTTCCTTTTATAAGATATTCGTACAGGGCATTTATACGGTCTGCAGATGCCGCCAGTTCTTCGTTGGAGGAATCTGTATATCTTGCCTGGAAATCATACAGCTCGCCTTCCTGGTTGCCGTAACGCCAGATAGCCATCTGTGTGGCATTTGCCGCTTCAACCGCTGTGAGCTTTGAAAAATCAATGTCCGGATAAAGTGCGTTGCCGTTTTCGTCAACTGCATCTTTCATCATTTTGATAACTGCATCAAGGCTTTCGGTGTTGGTTGCTGTTGAAACCTCTGTCTGTCCTTCTTCCGGTTTTGTAAATGTGTATCCGTTAAGAACAATAAAACGCAGATGGTCTTCGGCAAGGGTGCCGTCCTGTGTGTCAGGATAATATCCGCTGTCCTCAAGGTTTGCCAGACGGTAACGTATATCTGTTTTTGCAAGCTCTCCCTGCAGTGGTCCTGCCGGTACGCTTGTGCTTTCGTCGATACAGTAGGCTGTGTCAAAAATAACATCGTCTGTCTTGTCGTCTGGTGTGCCGTTTATGTCCACCAGTGTAATCTGTCTTGCCGCATATTCGTACAGCCATGTGTCGCTGCTTGCAGGCTTGTAGTAGAACAGTGCCGAAGTTTTGCCGTCCGGTGTATTGCTGGCTTTAAATGCGTAGTCGTAACCGTCGCCAAGGTTTTCGTCACCGTAGCTGCCCTCGGTTATAACAACATCTGTAGCGTCTGCATCTGCAGTTACAATACGGTCCGGCTGACCTGTTATTTTCTTTTTGTCGTACTCTTTGCCTTCGTCGCCGTACATTGAATCGTCACCTGTAAGCTCTGTTTCCTGGTCAAGGATAACTTCGCCTGTGTTTTCGTCAACAGGCTGACCTTCCGGCATCAGTCCTCCGTCAGCTGAAGCCGATGGATTTTCTGTTTCTTTTCCGTCCTTTATCAGTTCCAGAGTAACATCCGGTGCATTTTCTGCGCCGTCTGCTTCGTAGGTGTAACGGCCTTCAAGTTCGTCAGTAACAGTCTGTGTGCCGTCTTCGTTAACGGTGGTGGTGCTTTCTTCGGTTTCTTTGTAGACAACCAGTGCGCCGTTTGGAGCAGTAAATCCGCCCTCTTTTGTTTCGGTTGTTTTTGTGGTTTTTTCTGTTACAGCCGGGTCATCTGCTGCAGGCCCTATTATTGGTGCAACATCGGACGGAACAGGCAGTGCGCCTTCTTCCGGCTCTGTTGCAGGTGCTACGTCAGCAGGAACAGGCAGTGTGCCTTCTTCCGGCTCTGTTGCAGGTGCTACGTCAGCAGGAACTGGCAGTGCGCCTTCTTCCGGCTCTGTTGCAGGTGCCACGTCAGCAGGAACAGGCAGTGCGCTTTCTTCCGGCTCTGTTGCAGGTGCTACGTCAGCAGGAGCTGGCAGTGCGCCTTCTTCCGGTCCTGTTACAGGTGCTACGTCAGCAGGAACAGGCAGTGCGCCTTCTTCCGGCTCTGTTGCAGGTGCTACGTCAGCAGGAACAGGCAGTGCGCTTTCTTCCGGCCCTGTTACAGGTGCTACGTCATACGGTACCGGCAGTGTGCCTTCTTCAGCAGGGGCGGCTGTTTCCTGTGTGATTGTAACTATAACTTCAATTTCTTTTCCTTCAACCTCCACTGTGCCTTTAAAGATTTCAGGAGCAGGTGCTGTATTTTCTTCTGCGAAAACCTGGCTTGGCAACACCGTTACAAACAACATTGCCGACAGCACCATACATATGGTTTTCTTCAGTCTGCTTTTAAGGTTCTTCATATAATCCCTCCTTAAACATAAAGTTAGATACACAGTCATGATGTATTAACAATGGTTGGTATGTTTTACATGCCAGCACGTTGCTTCGGGTCCTTTTGCCTTTGGCTCTGTAAGAAGCTTTACGTACGGGGGGGTAAATCTTAAATTGTATTGGTTATAATACGTGCACAGTCTTCGGTGATGTGCCGATAAACAGTCACTGTAGCGCAGCAGTTTTTCAGTGACCGTTAAAGATATGACCTGCGGCACATCTACCATTTTTAGGATAAACTATTTTAATCAGGTTGTCAATATAACTTTCTTTATTAAAAAAGCTTTTGTGTGACAAAGTCACACCGTAACCTAATTTAAAAAAGTTTTTCTTGCATTAATATGCTTTCTGTCCGCAATTTGATACAGCATTGATGAATAAACATACTGCATTGTGCACATCGTATGCAAATCTGTATTTCAGAGCAAAGATTATCGGAAATTATGAATTTTTTGTGATTTTTTTATCGGTGTCATAACAGCCTTTGCTTCAGCAGGCTGCAAAACAAAAACCGACAGGATTTGGCAATGTCATTAAGTTAAGCGGGATTTAAAAACATCAGTTTAATATAATAAAGCAAAATGTCATTCCGAGAAAAGCGAAGAATCTCCTTGTCTGTTCAAACCGTGAGATTCTTCGGAATTAAAATTACTCAGAATGACATATTTTGTTATCTTAATGACATTGCAGGATTTAACCTGTCAGTTTTTCAGCATTTCAAAAACTGTTATATACGGCTGCCGCAAGCTTCTATTCGCCACGGCCAAAGTTTACAACCTTGCCCTGATTCCAGGCATTTACGCTGCCTTCTTCGGCTGCTTTGCGGCTATTTTCGTCTCTGTATTCCATATGAGGTGTCTGTGCACCGCAGTCGGCACATTCTACATAGCAGCACCAGCCGCCAACGTGTTCCAGCCATGCAGGGCCGCCGCAGTAAGGACAGTCCTGAAGATCAAACAGTTCGATATCTTTAAAATCCATAAGAATTCTCCTTTGTAAAAACTGCAGAATATTATCTGTTCTATGGTATTTTACCATTTTAACAGGTCTATAACAAGCAAAACTTGCGCATTGGAGCATTCTTTGCTATAATCGCCTTAAACAGCCCTTTACACAGCAGTTATGCACATAACTGCACACATATACAACGATATATTATGACCAGAACAGTAAAAAATGCGGTTCTTTATACGGTCCGCAATTCAACCCTTGAATACAACGCAACACACAGCGCACCGGTTGCCGCCGATATTGCCGTTGAAGGCTGCGGAATAAAGGATTTCGACACCCTGTGCGGGGTGCTTGGCACTGCCGATATGCCCGGGAAAGTGCTTTCTGTCCGTGTGGGCAAACGCACATTGGGCAGCCTTGTTTATGCTGACATAACAATGGATGACGGCACAGCAACCCATATAAGGATAAAATCCGTTACCAGACGTCCTGTTGTGGGCATCTCCTGGCGCCATATTCCGCTTAACGATTTTTACAGCGATATTGCCCAGGTGCTGGAACGCAACGGTGCATATGCGGTTTATCTGCCCCAGGTCACCGGTGCCGAGGATGCCAGAGCCCTGCTGAAAAAGCTTGACGGTGTGCTTTTTACCGGAGGCGTGGATATAAACCCTGCCCTTTACGGAGAAAAGCAGACACCGCACGGTGCCGCAAAGTTCAGTGACAGCAGGGATTTGTCCGACAGTCTGCTTATGAAACAGGCAATCAGGGCAAATATTCCCGTGCTTGCAATCTGCCGCAGCTATCAGATGCTTTCGGTTGTGTGCGGCGGAAAACTGATACAGGATGTGCCGCTGTGGCTTGGTGAAAAAGTGAAAAGCGGTGAAATTGACAGCAGCCGTGTTACAAAGGTGCTTTCGGGCAGAATAAAGGAAACAGACGAAGCTGTAAAGGACACAGGTTACACCGTTTATGACGATGATATGCAGCTTGTCGGCAGCAGCTATGACAGCGAAACCGACACCTATATGGAGAACACAGGCTGCCGCGAGGGACATCTGCGTGTTGAGGTGGACGGGCTTTGCCATCTTGGCGGCATCGGTTTTCACGGTGACATACAGGTTGACAGAAAATCCAAATGGCTTTACGGCATCACAAAGGGAAAAATCAGCCTAGTGTCAACATCCCACCATCAGGCTGTTGACCCGGACTGCCTTGGCAAAGGGCTTACCGTCGCCGCTGTTGCGGAGGACGGAATTGTGGAGGCAATTGAGTACCGCCGCAATCTTTTCTGCCTTGGTGTGCAGTATCATCCCGAAAAGGACGCACTGCGCAACCAGACCGATGTGGAGATGAATCAGGACGAATGCAACGCCTATTTCAGAACCCTTGTAAAATATGCACTGGCATATTCGCTTTTGCCGTAAACTGCAAGACAGAAACCGCAGTCAGAAAAAAATACCGAACAGATAAAAATTTATCCCCGACACTGATTGAACAGTGCCGGGGATTTGTTTTTCATAACATCGCTGTGGCAATATATTTTAATGTGCCTGTGATTATTTATCCAGCGGTTTCATTGTTGGGACGATTTAGGACATCGTTTCAATTCTTGCTATAACCCAACATAGTTCAAAATAAGTCGCAAATCAGATTTTTTCAAAATCCTACTTTACTTTATTTTCGATTAGTTTCGTGGGGGCTTTGTGTAAAAATTGATGTAAATGATGTAAATGCTCTAATCCGCCAACTATGAAGTCCGTATCATTATAATCTGTTAAACTGACACCTTATTATACTCATTTTTGAAGTAGGAGTCAAGACCTTCAAATTCGGACTTCCTCAGTTCCTTCGTTACATCGGTATAGATGTTAAGCGTAGTTGAAATATCTTTATGACCGAGCGTGTCCTGAATGACCTTAACATTTACCCCTGCTTCGCACATTCTTGTTGTGAAAGTGTGCCTTAAAGAATGACAGCTAAAATGCGGGAGCAATACTTCTGCGTTTTCATCTTTCAATAACTGCTCGTCGTTGCAGTCACGGATAATGCGGCGGATTGCTTTGTTCAGGGTTGCCTGATGTTGCGGCTGACCAAAACGGTTGATGAAGATAAAATCGGTGTATCCATCGACAGTCGCTTCGCAGTGAAGGTCGAGCAGTTCCTGCCTTTCCTTTTCCATTAAGAATGCTTCTTTGACGAAACCGAGCATAGGCACTTTTCTTCTTCCTGCCGGGGTTTTGGTCGTATTAACATTGAAGTAACAGCCACGCTTACTGCCCTCAGTACGGTGGTCATAGTAAACCAGCGTGTGGTTCACATCAATGATACCTTCTTCCAAATCAATATCGCACCATCTTAACCCTGTAACCTCTCCAACACGAAGCCCCGTACCAATCATAACCGCAAACACCGGATACCAATACTTTGATGTCGGAGAGTTTTTCAGATAGTCAAGAAACAACTCTTGCTCCGGCTTTGTTAAGGCTCTACGCTTCTCGGTCTGAAAACAATGGGACTGTTTCAACTCTTTAAGCACATTGTTTGACGGGTTATTCCTGATGTAGTCATCATCGACCGCCATATCCAAAATCTGATGGAGAACCGTATGAATATTATCAATGGTTGCCGGCTTCAGATGGCGTTCGTCTGCAAGGTAATTATAGAACCTCTTTATATCTGTTTTTCTCAGAGAAGATACAGTCTTTGAGCCTATCTGATGACGGACAAAGGTCTCATACATATACTTGTAGTTTTCAAAGGTGTTGTTTTTCAGTCCACGCTTCAAATCCTTCCAAAGCTCATATATGTCATTGACCGTTGTGTAACGAGCTTCTGCCTTAATGCCATCGCTCTTGTCTTTTGCGATTTGTTCCTCTTTGTATCGCAGTTCATCAAGTGTCTTGGCATACACATAACGCCTTTTGTGGTTTGCATCCGTCCAACTGAAATGGTATGTACCATCGGCTCTCTGTGATTCGCCTGTACGAAGCACTACTCTTGATTTGTCTTTTCTTTTTGTTCTTGGCATAATTTTTCCTCCCTTAAATGCGAAATTGCTTATCAAGATAATCAATAAATTTGTCTCGGATTACACAGACCTGAACACCGTTAGTGACAGCAAAGGGACAATCGCCCCTCATTATGATTTGCCTGATTTTTGTCCTGCCGATACCGGTGTACTCGGCTGCTTCCTCAACCGTTAAAACCTTCTTCTCCCAAAAGGGAGCATTTTCTTTTCGCTTTTCGAGTAAGACTCTGTAAGCTAAAACATCGTTGTCCATAAGCCCTCCTTCCTATATTGAGTACATTTTCTCAATGTACTCATCAAAAACTCGTCTCTTAATCATTCGTCTGTTTCCTACCCACAGAACAAACGGACATTTTTCTTGGCTTGTCATCTCATAAAGTTTGTCTCTGCCTATACCTGTGTAAGCGGTCGCTTCATCAATCGTAAGATAAGGCTTTACCCAAACCGGCACGGTTTCCGACCGATTACCTGAATTATTCAATTCAGTCTGATTATTTCCCATAACACCACCTCCATCAGAGGGAATACTGCGATGACAGGTATTCCTCAAATTGTTTTCTTTTAATCAATCGCTTTGCTCCGTTCCAAAGAACGAAAGGACAATCTTCGCTATTCGATAGCTCTTTTATCTTTGATGTGCCAATGCCCGAATATTCCGAAGCTTCTTCAACCGTAAGGTTCATTTTCTTCCAAATAGGGACACTCGGCATATTGGATTTAAGTTGTTTGTCAGACATATGCTGTAACCTCCTTGCCTTTGGTGATTACAGCATACTCAAAAGTCTGCGGTACGCCAATTATGCGAATCGGCTCATCGCAGACTTGACTTTTTGCTTAAATCGAGTATTGCCTTTCGATAAATTCGTCAAAGACTTTCCTTTTAATCATTCTTCTGCTACCAATCCAAAGAACAAAAGGACAATCCTGACTTTCCGTCATTTCATAAAGCTTTCCCATTCCAATACCGGAATAAGCTGCCGCCTCCTCAATAGACAGGTTTGGTTTACACCAAAGAGGAATGTTGTAACGCTTCTTTTTTTCACTGCTATTTGACATTCCTGCACCCCTTTCCTTTGACCGAGGTGCGTTTGTCATAAACGATGTAATCCCAACCGCTGTTATTGCACTTATCGCAGTGGTCTTTGCTTTTCGCAAACGGGTCAAGACGCCTGACAACATAGTTTGGGTCGTGGATATAGTCGCTCAGGCACTTGGGGCATAAGCAACGAACATCTCCGTTTCTGTCTGTGTTGTAAATCCATAAACCGAAAGTCTTTTTAAGAGCTGCGTTAATTTGCTTCCAAAGCCTTTCATCGTTTACCGAACCAATGTAGTCTGTCAGTTCGTCCTTATTGACGGTCTGTATCTGTCCAAGAAGAACCATTGACGGCTTCTTCAGACCGAAGTCCTCACCCAAAATGATGTGTGAAGGAAGATACTTCTTTTTCATCACAGCCGTAACAGCAGCAACAATAATTGTCGGAGCATTTGCATTAAAGTTGTCCGCCTGAA
>JAFVOU010000035.1 GCA_017505635.1 Oscillospiraceae bacterium
CTGAGTCGAGAAAATATCATCGAACTTGGGCAGAGTGAAGTCGCTCTTTCTTCCTGCCATCGGCTAACACCTCCTTTGAAAATTCGGTGTAGGCTTTAGACACCGTGCTATTGGGTTCGTAGGCATAAATGCTTTTGCCTTTGGAACTGACCTCTGCCGCTTTGATTGCAATGGGAATGTGGGTGTTATATATCTTTATATAACTACCGAAGTTCTCACGCAAAGCATCTATGGTGCTTTTGGCAAGGTTCGTTCTGTTGTCTACAAGGGTTAAGAGAATACCGTCTATATTGAGTTTGGGATTGATATGCTTCTTTACCTTTGTAATTGTTCTCATCAACTGTGTCATACACTTCGCCGGAAGGTAATGAGCCTGAACGGGAATGATTACGCTATCAGCCGCCGATAAAGCATTAAGAGTCATCATACCAAGAGAAGGTGAACAGTCGATTATAATATAATCGTAATTGTGCTTTACTTCGTTCAGGTAGTTTCTCAAAATGGCTTCACGGTTCATTGCGGTTACAAGACTGATTTCAAAATCAAAAAGGTCGCTGTTCGAGGGAATAAGGTCAACACCTTCTTTATGATGTAGAATACCTTTCATTGGTTCTTTGCATTTGTCCTGCATAACTTCAACCATTTTGTCCGGTAATGCAACGGGGAGATTGTCTGTGTCTTTCCATCCAAGACAAGTTGTGAGGTCGCCCTGTGGATCGGCATCTACAAGGAGTACCTTTTTACCTTGCATTGCCAAGCCTACGCCTAAGTTGACGGTCGTGGTCGTTTTACCAACGCCGCCTTTTTGATTACATATAGCAATCGTATTACAGTTAGGCATTGTCTTTGCTCCTTTCATTTAGATTTAGCATCTTATTATAAGGTGCTATGTAAAGACCGATATAAAATCGGTCTTTATGTTAAAATGCAGTATTTGTCCTCGACACCCCTGCATAGCAAAAGCTGAACGGGAAACAATCAGGGAACGGTCTGCTAAACCATATCATAGGAATCTCACCTCAGCCGGGTACTCCGCCTGCTCCGTAGAGAAGTATCATTGTCATTCTGACTGTCATCGCCATATCAGGGGCAACCTGATATTTATAACGGGGATTCTCGCTCGTCCCTTTCGGAAGTCTTGGCGTACCCGTTAAGGTAGCTAATCATCAGAAATAAAGTCCTGAATGTTTGGATATTTAGTTTTCAAGGAACGTGAAGAAGTGTTCCTAAACGGAGTCAGGAATTAACCCCTTCACTAATTCCCACTGAGAGAGGTCAAATGCACACCCTAATTCTGAAAAAAATTAAAAAAATTTTTGAAAACAAAAAAAGCCGCCTATTCCAAATTAGGAATAAGCGGCTATATGTACCGATTTACTTTATACAATTTTAACCTTAAATAACTTAGTACGTGCTTTCATCAACTTGCAAATAACTTCATCAATACCATCTGTGAACTTTCCCTGATGTGTCAGTTCATTCTTCTTAATCAAAAGGGAAGACAGGATTTCACTGCGTTCCTGATCAGTCAAATTGATATAATACTTTTGCTTTTTCAAACTGAACACCTCGCTTTCATACTTATTATATAATAGGTATGAAAAAGGGGCAAAGGTGCAAAATGGGCATAAAAAAAGCAGGCATACTACTTTTTACAGTAATATGCCTGCTAATTGTTTTAGATAAAGACTTCAACAGTTAAATCTTCCCACTGTTTTGCACGAAGATATTGGTCTGTTGATTTTCTGTACGCTTCTGCTTGGTCGAAATTAACCTTAAAACTGAAGTACAGATTAGTCCTCCCCATATTTGATAGCAGCCTGTGCAGCTGCAAGACGTGCAATTGGCACACGGAAAGGTGAGCAGGAAACATACTGCAGACCGGCATTGTGGAAGAACTGGATGGAGTTAGGGTCACCGCCATGTTCACCGCAAACACCAAGTTTGATATCAGGTTTTGTGCATTTAGCCCAGCCGCAAGCCATTTTGATAAGTTTACCAACACCTGCCTGGTCAAGTCGTGCAGTAGGGTCACTTTCAAAGATACGGTTCTTGTAGTAGTCATCAAGAATCTGACCGGCATCGTCACGGGACAGACCGTAGGTTGTCTGTGTAAGGTCGTTTGTACCAAAGCTGAAGAAGTCGGAGTATTTGCTGATTACATCGATAGTCAAAGCAGCACGAGGAATTTCTACCATTGCGCCAACTTTGTATTCGATTTCTTCGCCATACTGTTCCATAACCTGTTTAGCTGTTGTATCAACAATGTTTTTAACAAATTTAAGTTCAGCAGCATCACAAACAAGCGGAATCATAATTTCAGGCAGAACTGTTTTGCCTTCGTGTTTAACTGTAATAGCAGCCTGCATTACAGCTTTTGTCTGCATCTGTGCAATTTCAGGATAGGAGATTGCAAGACGGCAGCCGCGGTGACCAAGCATAGGGTTTGCTTCGTGCAGATGTTTTACTGCAGTTTTAAGTTCTGTGAAGCTCATGCCCATTTCGTATGCTGTTACAGCAACTTCGTCATCACCGTGTGGTACAAATTCGTGAAGCGGAGGGTCAAGGAAACGGATTGTAACAGGCAGACCGTCCATTTCTCTGAAGATACCTTCAAAGTCTTCCTGCTGCATTGGAAGCAGTTTGTTAAGAGCGATAACTCTGTCTGTTTTGCTCTTTGCAAGAATCATCTGACGCATTGCAAGAATTCTGTTCTTTTCAAAGAACATATGTTCTGTACGGCAAAGACCAATACCTTCAGCACCAAACAGACGTGCCTGACGTGCATCTTTAGGGTTGTCAGCATTTGTTCTGATTTTAAGGTGTCTGATTTCGTCAGCCCACTGCATAAATGTAGCAAAGTCGCCGCTGAGTGTAGCTTCAATTGTAGGAAGTTTTGTCAGATAAACTTTACCTGTGGAACCGTCGATGGAGATAAAGTCGCCTTCTTTAACAGCGATATCTTTAAAGTAAGCAATCTTGTTGTCAAAGTCAACTCTCAGGTCGTGACAGCCGGATACACAGCAACGGCCCATACCACGGGCAACAACAGCTGCGTGGCTTGTCATACCGCCGCGTGCTGTAAGGATACCCTGGGAGATAGCCATACCTTCGATATCTTCAGGGGATGTTTCAACACGAACAAGGATAACAGGTTCGTTACGGTTTTTAGCAGCTTCTTTTGCATCTTCAGCATTGAAGTATACACGGCCTGCTGCTGCGCCTGGAGAAGCTGGCAAGCCTTTTGTGATAGCTGTTGCTTCAGCAAGTGCTGCAGGTGCAAACTGTGGGTGAAGCAGGCTGTCAAGCTGGCTTGGTTCTACTTTAAGAATAGCTTCTTCTTTGCTGCAAAGACCCTGGTTAACCATATCAACAGCAATTTTGATAGCAGCCTGAGCTGTACGTTTGCCGTTTCTTGTCTGCAGCATATAAAGTTTGCCTTTTTCAATTGTAAATTCAAGGTCCTGCATATCCTGATTGTGTTTTTCAAGTGTTTTAGCAATCTGGATAATCTGGTTGTATGCTTCAGGGATAACTTTTGCAAGTTCATCAATGGACTGTGGAGTTCTGATACCTGCAACAACGTCTTCGCCCTGAGCATTCATAAGAAATTCGCCGTAAAGTTTGTTTTCACCGGTGGAAGGGTTGCGTGTAAATGCAACACCTGTACCACAGTCGTTACCCATATTACCAAATACCATGGACTGAACGTTAACAGCTGTACCCCAGGAAGAAGGAATGTCGTTCATTCTTCTGTAATAAACAGCACGTGGGTTCTGCCAGGAAGAGAAAACAGCTTTAACTGCGCTGAGAAGCTGAACTTTAGGGTCTTTAGGGAATGCTTCGCCGATTTCTCTTTCGTAGATAGCTTTAAAGGAAGCAACGAGGCTTTCAAGGTCAGCAGGAGCCATTTCGTGGTCAAATTCGATGCCTCTTACTGTTTTAAGGCTTTCAAGTGCTTCGTCAAAAAGAGATTTTGGAATTCCCATAACAACGTCGGAGAACATCTGGATAAATCTGCGGTATGCATCCAGAGCAAAACGACGGTTGCTTGTAAGTTTGCCAAGGCCTTCAACAACGTCGTCGTTAAGACCAAGGTTGAGGATTGTGTCCATCATACCAGGCATGGAAGCTCTTGCACCGGAACGAACGGAAAGCAAAAGCGGATTTTCAGGATTGCCGAATTCTTTGCCTGTGATAGCTTCCAGTTTTTCAAGGTAAGTGAAGATTTCTTTTTCGATATCTGCACTGATTTTTTTGCCGGAATCGTAATAGTCTGTACATGCTTCTGTTGTGATTGTGAAGCCCATTGGAACAGGCATGCCCAGTCTTGTCATTTCAGCAAGGTTAGCACCTTTACCGCCAAGAAGTTCGCGCATTGTGCCGTTGCCTTCGCTGAAAAGATAAACAAATTTTTTGCTCATGATTTTTCCTCCATATAAAATGGGTAACGTTATATTTTAAAGTAACAGAAAACCTGTCACCTTAATCCATTCTATGAAACTATTGTAACACATAAATTTTAAGAATACAATCAACAAAAGTGCAAATGTGTGAAAAAATAGTCCATTTAAAGCAATTTTGTATAAATGACTAATAGCGTTAATAAAATAACAGGGTAAAAAGACATTTTGTACAAAAGTTGCAGATTATGTATTTTTGCTACATTAATGCTTATTTTATTAATATGTTTTAAAAAACTACATTATTATACAAAAAGTTTCAAAAAATATATATTGCTCAAATATTAAATTGTTTAAAAAAACTATTGACAAAACAAAGGTAATTTGATATCATATTTCTTGTTAAGCCGATACGGAGAGGTGTCCGAGTGGTTTAAGGAGCTAGTCTTGAAAACTAGTGATTCGCAAGAACCGTGGGTTCGAATCCCACCCTCTCCGCCATATCGACACCAAACCAAAAACAAAACTTAATAAACGGATAATTTTATTCGCTCACTTGGAGAATTACTCAAGAGGTCGAAGAGGCGCCCCTGCTAAGGGCGTAGGGTGGGTAACTGCCGCGAGGGTTCAAATCCCTCATTCTCCGCCAGGAAAAGCACTGCTGAAAAGCGGTGCTTTTCGCATATAATGGAACTTTTTCTGGAAATGAAAAAGGATTTGAACCTGAAGTTTGTTTTTATATATACTTATACCAAAAAATATTGTATAATATTTTTATTACCTTTAAATAAGGAGAAAAAACGTGAAAAAGAATATACTTAAATATATTGCTGCACCGGTTATTGCAGGGGCCGTTGGTCTTGTTCTGCTGTTTATGGTTTCGCTTATTCCACAGTCTATGGTTCAAAAAAATGCTTCTGCTTCAGCAAATCAGCTTGATGCAGACAGTATGATACCAAGATATATCAATTTCTGGGACTGGTCATATGCATTTGACAACCATACCGATACTTTGATAATGATGGAAAGCTACAATCTTGAAAGTTTTTCTGATGCGCTGCTTAATCCGTACAGAAATGTGCAGAAGTATGAAGGCGAAGAAACTTATCTGAGTGATGCTTTTGTCGAAAGGGTTGACGAAGGTGCTGAAAACGACACAGTATATGTAAGATACTGGCAGGGATTCAGAATCTTCATTCGTCCTATGCTTGTTCTGTTTCCATATTTCCAGCTGCGTCAGGTTGTTTCATGGGTGTTTTTTGCACTTATGTTTTTTATGCTTGCGGCAGTGGCAGAGAGAAAAGGTATATTTGCTTCCCTTTGCATAGGTCTTGCAATTATTTTGGTTAACCCGTCGATAATTTCTCACTCTTTGCAGTATACCCCTTGCTTTATAATTTCATTTGTGGCAATGCTGTTCCTGCTGTTTACCGAAAATCTCAACTTTGACAGAGGCCTTGCTTTCTGTACTTTTGGTATGCTTACACAGTTTTTTGACTTTTACACAGCACCGATTGCTGTTTGCGGTCTCCCATTGCTTGTATGGCTTATGATTGACGAAAGCGGCAAATGTAAATATAAAACAATTTTAAAATCATTTGCGGCCTGGATTTACGGTTATGTGTCAATCTGGATTGTAAAGCTTGTATTTGTAACACTGTTTACAGATGTAAACGGCCTTGCCGATGGCATAGGTTCCTTCCTTGGACGAATTGGTGTCAAGGAAGTGGAAAATATCAAAGGTGAATATACTCCTTTAGGTGCGTTTGTAACAGTATGGGATATGGTTACACCTGGTGCAACAGGTGCAATTGCCCTGGCTGCTGTTGTTTTGCTGGTGGCAGTAAGTGCTTTTGTAATATGGAAAAAGCACGGCATCAAACAGCTTGCTGAAAGCGGTGCATACCTTGCGGTTGCAGCAATGCCGATAATCTGGTTTTCCGCTGCATGTCAGCCTACAACCATTCACGCATATTTCCAGTACAGACCACTGGTTGTGTTCTTTGCAGGCATATTTCTGTTTGCGCTTGAAGCAACACCTTTTAAAGAAAGAAATTTTTTGCGCAGATAAAGCGTATATTGTATTAAACAAAAATAATTATTAAAACGGAGAAATAATAATGGATTGGAACATAATGTTCTTTGCAAACAGTGTTCTTTTAGGATTGGGGCTTGCAATGGATGCATTTTCGGTGTCTCTGGCAAATGGTCTGCATGAACCCAAAATGAAAACCGGCAGAATGTGTGCAATGGCAGGAATTTTTGCTGCGTTTCAGTATATTATGCCTATGATAGGCTGGTTCTGTGTGCACACTATAGCACATTATTTTTCTGTATTTGAAAAATTTATCCCATGGATAGCACTTATACTTCTTTGTTACATAGGTATCAGTATGATTAAGGAAGCAAAGGAATGTGAGGAGGAAGAAGGCTGCAGTGCTGTTTCGGTTGGCTTTGGCGGACTTATAGTACAGGGGATAGCTACTTCCATAGATGCCCTTTCGGTTGGGTTTACAATTGCAGATTATAATTTTTTAATGGCATTTACAGCCTGTATGCTTATCGGTATAGTAACATTTTTTATATGTTTTGCCGGTATTGAACTGGGTAAAAAATTCGGTACAAAGCTTGCGGGCAGGGCATCTGTGTTTGGCGGTGCAATTCTGATATTTATCGGTATAGAAATTTTTATAACAGGCGTGTTTTAAATAAAATACAATTTACATAGGGTGTGTATCTGTTTTGATACACACCCTTATATTTTTGAAAATAATGCAGATAATATATACAAAATATTTAAAGGAATACTTTGTATGAAAAAAGAAAAAGCAAAAAAACTGTCCGCAGGCATTGCCAGCGGCTTTCTCAACGGCCTGTTTGGCAGCGGGGGAGGAGTTGTTGCCGTTATGTTTCTGCGCAGCATTCTTGAAGATGAAAAAAAGGCTCATGCCAGCGCTACACTTATGATACTGATAATGAGTGCCGCAAGTCTTATCCTGTACGGGTTGTATGGTCATGTGGACTGGGAAACAGGGCTCAAATTTGTCCCGGGCGGCATTGTAGGAGCCTTGCTTGGCACCGGATTTCTGAAAAAAATGAAGAATGATAAATTGAAACGTCTGTTCGGACTTGTTCTGGCGGTTTCGGGGGCGGTGATGTTGCTGCGATGAACTTTATAATTTCTTCTGTTGTGGGTCTTGCATCGGGAATACTGGCATCCATGGGTATGGGCGGCGGATTTATACTTGTGGTTTATCTTGCGTTGTTTACCGACATTGCACAGAAAGGTGCACAGGGAATAAACCTGCTGTTTTTTATGCCTATAACCATCCTGGCGGTGTTTATTCATATTAAAAATAAACTGATTGATGTTAAAACAGCAGTTATATGTTCCGTCATAGGTATACCTGCAGTAACTGCGGGCTTTTATCTTGCCCAGTTTATGGATAACAGCTGGCTTCGCAAAGGTTTTGCGGTGTTTATAATTGTTTCGGGATTGAAGGATTTATTTTCAAAAGGAAAAAACAAATCTGACAGTTGATATAATTGGGGCAGTATTATAAAATAAGGATAATATTTTATACAAAAGAGGTTTAATATGGATAAAACTGTTTTTGATTATCTGCCCGATGGAACTGCTGTTGAACAGTACACCCTGAAAAACGGATATTTAAGCTGCGAAATACTGACTTATGGCGGAATACTGAAAAGCCTTGCTGTACCTGATATAAACGGAAATATGACAGATATCGTTCTTGGCTTTGACAGTATTGAGACATATTCAAAGCAGGATGGATATATAGGGGCACTGATAGGAAGATATGCAAACCGTATAGGTGCCGGCAGATTTGAGCTTAACGGAAAAATATATGAATTATACAACAATGACGGAAACAATCACCTTCATGGCGGTGCAGCAGGATTTGACAAACAGATATGGCAGGTTGAAAAAGCAACGGACAATATGCTGGTGCTGACCCTGTTTTCACCTGACGGGCAGGAAGGTTATCCTGCAAATCTGTCTGTCAGAGTTACATACACTCTTGGAACAGATGCCCTGACTATAGATTATTATGCAAAAAGCGATGCAGACACAATTTGTAACCTTACAAATCATGCATATTTTAATCTGTCAGGCCATGACAATGGTACAGCAGAGGATAATTTTATACAGATTAATGCAGATTTTTACACACCTACCGATAAAGAAAGCATTACAACAGGTGAAATTGCAGCGGTTGACAATACACCTATGGATTTGCGAAAACCGCTTCGTATAGGTGATTATGCAGATAAGGATTTCCTTCAGCTGAAACTGGCAGGCGGTTATGACCACAACTGGTGTATCAATGGTGAAAACGGGACTTTGCGCTTTGCAGCATCAGCAAAATCGGAGGATACAGGTATAGTTATGAAAACCTATACAACGCAGCCGGGCATACAGTTTTACAGCGGAAACTATATTCAGGATTTTCCAAAGGGAAAGGGCGGTGCCGAATACAAAAAGCGCAGCGGTTTCTGCTTTGAAACACAGTGCTATCCGGATTCACCTAATCACAGCAATTTCCCGTCAGCAGTACTGAAGGCAGGAGAGGTGTACAGCCACAGTACAGTATATGAATTCTGTGTGGAAAAATAAAACTGCAGTCCGGTTAAAAGGTTTTGACACAGAATATAAGCTTTAAATAATTAATTGTTAAGTATATAAACAATCAGGATGCTTTTATTATCTTATGAAAATTTTGAAATTTATTTTATTTAATTAACAATATTTACGATTAAGATACTTGATTATTTTTTGATTTTCGGTTATAATACTCTAATGGAAAGTTATGGTAAGAAAGAAGTATCAGATTTATTATGAAACGTAAAGAAATCCTTAAAAAGCTTTGGGAATGTCAGGACGAAGCTTTTGAACTTATGACAGAATATGACAGTCTGCCGCATCATTATGGAGAAGATGTGCTTTATCAGGCAGAAGCTTATGTTGTGCATGAAATAGGCAATCAGCCAAATATCACCACCACAGAGATAGCAGAAAAACAGAAAAAAACTACAAGTGCATGCAGCCAGATTGTAAAAAAACTCATAGCCAAAGGTCTTGTTGAACAGACAAGAAACGCAGATAACAAACGTATATATAATCTTACCCTTACAAAGGACGGGGAAAGAGTTTATAAAGACCACGTTGAATTTAACGAAGCCTGTCAGGAAATTACATTTAAGCTGTTAAGTGAATTTACAGACGAAGAACTGGCAATTCATGCAAAGGTGCAGGAAGCAATAAACGAAGCATACAGAGGCGACGTTGAACGCAGCAAGGCACATTACAGCAAAAAATAAATAAAACTATTTTAAAACCACCTTGAAAAAGGTGGTTTTTTTACTGTAAAAAATACACTGATAAGATTTTGACGATGTATGACAATTTATTATTTCACATTTTACACATATGTATATAATGTTTTTTGTAAATATGTACAAAATTCCAAAAAAATATTGAAATATGTGGAATTATACTATATAATTTAATTACTTTATGGTTTAGTAGCTTAACAATGTTGAAGCTAATTAGTTTATAAGGTTTGATAATATTGCAAGTTTAACCAAGGAGGAATAATAAAATGGAAATGAACCAGTTTATTGAAAAATACTGCATCAACCGTTTTGGCACAAACAGCCTTAAATGGGATGCACTTCAGCAGCGTTTCGGCGACCCTGATCTGATTTCTATGTGGGTAGCTGACATGGAATTCAGAACACCTGAATGTGTTGTTGAAGCACTTAAAAACAGAGTAGAACATGGTATCTACGGTTATTCCTACATCCCTGATTCTTACTATGAAGCAGTTCAGGAATGGGAAAACAAACACCATGGCTATAAAATTGAAAAAGAATGGATGAGAGTTACACCTGGCGTTGTTTCTGCAATCTACTGGAGTGTAAATATGTACACAGAAAGAGACGATGCAATCGTTATCGTTACACCTGTTTACTATCCTTTCCACAACGCAGTTAAAGACAGCGGCCGCAAACTTGTTACAGTTGATATGGACTACGACAAAGGTGTATTCACACTCGACTTTGATAAATTTGAAAAAGCTATCGTTGACAACAACGTAAAAATGTACATCATGTGTTCTCCACACAACCCTGCAGGTCGTGTATGGACAGAAGAAGAACTTGAAAAAATGCTCGAAATCTGCCACAGACACAATGTTGTTGTATTCTCTGACGAAATCCACCAGGACCTCGTTTTCGGCGAAAGAAAACACATTCCATCTGCAACAGTAGCAGGCGGCAAATATGCTAAAAATATGATTACAGCATTTGCTTCCTCCAAAACATTCAACCTTGCAACATGTCTCACTTCCACAATCGTTATCGAAGACGAAGAAATGAGAAAAACATGGGATACATTCACAAACATCTACCACAATGTAGAAGTTAACATCTTTGGTATCACAGCAGTTGAAGCAGCTCTCCGCGGTGGCGAAGAATGGTACAACGATGTTAAAAAAGTAATGTACTCCAACTACCAGATGGTTGTTGAAGAAATGAAAGAATACCCAGAAGTTTATATTGCTCCAATGGAAGGTACATACCTTGTTCTTATGGATCTCAGAAACTATGTTGATGTAGAAAAAACAAAAGAATTTGTACAGGGTACATGCCGTCTTGCAGTAGACTACGGCGAATGGTTCGGTGCAAACTGGGCAGGCTTTATCCGTCTTAACATGGCTACAGACCCAGCTATCGTTAAACAGGCAATTGAAAATATCAAAGCAAATCTTAAAGAACTCAGCAAATAATTTAAGGCAATCAATTACGAAATAATATATGCAAATATATTATCTATAAACAAAAAAACAATCTAAACTATTAAGAAAGAGAAAGGTGTATTGTTATGAAAGACAATAAAAAACTTGGCCTCTCTGCATTCCTGCCACTTATCGTATTTTTGGCACTGTATGTAGGTTGCGGTCTTGTATTCACAATCATGGGCAAAGAAAGCGCATTCAGCTTCTTCCCAAGACACGTTGCACTTCTTGCTGGTATTGCAGTAGCACTTCTTCTTGCTCCTGGCATGAAAGTTGCTGAAAAACTTGACGTTCTCACAACAAATATGGGTAACTCCGGCGTTATGATGATCATTCTCATCTACCTTATGGCTGGCGGCTTCCAGGGTGCTGCAGCAGCTATGGGCGGTAAAGAATCCGTTATCAACATGGCTCTCACATTCATCCCAAGCTCCCTCCTCGTACCAGGCGTATTCCTTATGTGCTGTCTCATTTCCACAGCTATCGGTACATCTATGGGTACAATCGCAGCTATGGCTCCAGTAGCTATCGGTGTTGCAATCGGTGCTGGCCTTAACGTTCCTGCAACATGTGCAGCTGTTATCGGCGGTTCCTACTTCGGTGACAACCTCTCCATGATTTCTGACACAACAATCTCTGCAGCTCAGGGTTGTGGTTCCGAAATGAAAGACAAATTCCGCACAAACCTCTTCATCGCTCTCCCAGCAGCTATCGTTGCAATGGTTCTCTACGGCATCGTTGGCGGTCAGGGTGCAGGCACAGTTGAAGTTGGTGCATACAACCCAATCCTCGTTCTTCCTTACATCATCGTTCTTGTAACAGCTCTTACAGGTATGAACGTTGCAGTTGTTCTCTTCATTGGTCTTCTTTCTTCCGGCGTTATCGGTCTTGCTATGGGTACAGTTGACTTCTTCAGCTGGATTCAGGGCATCGGCGGCGGTATGAGCGATATGTTCTCCATCTCCATCGTTGCAGCCCTCATCTCCGGTATCATCGGTCTTATCCGTCACTACGGCGGTATCGAATTCATCGTTAACGCTATCACAACAAAAATCAGCAACCGCCGTGGTGCAGAATACGGCATCGGTCTTATGTCCGGTATCCTTTCCGCAGCTATGGTTAACAACACAATCGGTATCATCGTAACTTGCCCAATGGCAAAAGAAATCGGCGGCAAATACGGCATCGCTCCAAAACGTATGGCTTCCCTCGTTGACATCTTTGCATGTGCATTCCTTGCTCTTATGCCACACGACGGCGGTATGCTCATCGTTACAGAACTTGCTGGCTGCAGCCCAATCGAAGTTCTCAAATACAGCTTCTACATCTTCGCTCTTATCATCTCCATGTGCGTAACAATCCAGTTTGGCCTTGGCAGAACAAAAGAAGAAAAAGAATTTGAAGCAGCAAACAAATAATATTTGTTTAGATAAAACTATAAAAGAAAAGCTGCAATAAATTTATTGCAGCTTTCTTTATAACAAACAATTGTTGTTTTTTTCCTGTGTTCTGTAACACATATCTCCGTTTACGGAACACAGGATTCTATAAGCTTATCTTTTGTATTACAGGTGAGCTTATAGAATAACCTCCATTTTTTTCTCGGTTACTTACCACATAAGTAAGATATCTCAAACCTTTAAAGCAAAAACAGAGAGCATTGTCTGCTCTCTGTTTTTGTTTTAATAGAAGTATTATGAATAATATCAAAATACTGTATTGTTTTTAACGTAATAAACTTTCAAATGGTATATCTGTTAAAGAGTTGTTGTAGTGCAGTTGTCTCTCAGCTGCTGCTGCATATCGTCAAGGTGTTCTTTTGTCCACAAAGCCATTGCGCCGCCTGTGTGGATAAACATTGCTGTTTCGTTTTCCTTGATGTATTCTCCTTCTTTTACAAGGTTTACAAAGCCGCGGAAGGTTTTGCCTGTGTATGTAGGGTCAAGGAAGATGCCCTCGTTTTTAGCCATCATCATTATATATTCGCGTGTTGTTGCATCAGGTTTGTTGTATGCTTCACCCGCATATGGCTGGTTTTCAGGGCCGTAAACAATCTTAACATCATCAGCAGTAATTGTAACGCCAAGATGATGTTCTTCGCTTACTTTATTTGCAAAGTTTATAAATTTTTCAGCTTTTTCACCAGGGGAAACAGGCACGGCAATAATATCGAATGGCGCATTGAAATATTTTGTACCCAACAGCATACCGGCATATGTTCCCATGGAACCTACTGTACATACAATGTGGTCAAGCTTAATGCCCATTTCTGCTGTCTGTTCCATAATTTCTTTGATACTCATAATGTAGCCGATAGCGCCAAGGGTATTGGAGCCGCCTTCTGGAATACAGTAAACTTTGTCGCCCTGTGCAGCATATTTGTCGCATACCATTTGGATAGTTTTTGGCATATCCTCGCTGTTTTCAACAAAATATATATCTGTGCCCATAAGTGCGTCAAGGGTAAGATTGCCGCTGAGATAACCATTGTCCTTGCCTTCAAGCACAAGAATAGGCTTGAGACCAAGTTTTATTGCAGCGCCCATTGTTGTTCTGCCGTGGTTTGTCTGTGTTCCGCCTACGGTGAGAACAGCGGTGCAGCCTGTGTCAAGTGCTTCCTGCAGAAGATATTCCAGTTTTCTTGTTTTGTTGCCGCCAAAAGCAGGGCCTGTCATATCATCACGTTTGATATACAAATCGCCTTTTCCAAGAATTTCTGTGATTTTATTAAGTTTTTCGATTGGTGTAGGATAATAGCCCAGATTGACTTTTCTGATGTTTTCTATAGACATAAGGTACCTCTGTATAATGTTAATTATGTTAATAATTAAGTATATTTATAATTTATTATACGGTGTTGTAAATATATTTACAATATGCAAAGTAACAAAAAACACCAGGCTTTTTTATACAACATTATGCTGGAGATATGAAATAATAAACACGGATTTGTCTGTGCAGATTTTTACTTTGTTTGGGAAGAAAGCCGTTCACGGTCCAGACGTCGATTGCGGAAATACAGAAAAGTATCGATGGAGACCATAATAAAGTTCAAAATATACAGATACAACACTATATCATTGCTGTACAGGATTTTGTGAATAATACCGCAGATATAGCCAAAGAGTATTGCCCACTGAAATGTCAGGCTGCGTCCGGCAGCAGTTCTGCTTTTTAAAGATTTGTAAATATTGACTGGCCAGGCAAATCCGAACCCCACCAGCATACCTATTTCAAAAATACTCATAGTTTATATCCTTTTCTGTAAAATAAATGTTGTGGGAATAATTTATTTATACAAGTTATTATATGCTTATGTAATTGTGCTAGTTAATAAGGCCAACAAGTTTTTGCACAATTTTTGCACAAGTCGTTGATAACGGGCCTTTGCAAAAAATCCGTGATTAATAAAATAAAGACGAAATTGGTTGATTGACTTATAAAACGAAAGAAAAAAGCCTTAACTACTGGGATAGTTAAGGCTTTGGTGGTTGCGGAGGCTGGATTTGAACCAACGACCTTCGGGTTATGAGCCCGACGAGCTACCATGCTGCTCCACTCCGCGTCATTTGAGTGTAAAATTATTATATCATCACATAAGTGGTTTGTCAATGATTTTTGAAAAAATATTTGTTAAAAATAAATAATGAAATGTTTACTTATTTTAGCGAAAATGACTAAAAATGTTGCATTTTGAAAAATATTATCGCAAATTTATTTTTAAGAATAACAAACCGCCCGTTTAAGAGCGGTTTGTTAATTTGCATTTATAAGTTAAATATCGGTTGAAAATGAAACACTTTAAGCATTTTCTTCCATTTCTCTTACCTGTTTTAAAATTTTGTAGCTTGGCAAAGGTATTCTGCCAAGACCATCAAGGCCAACGTTGAGAAGATAGTTCATACCAAGTTTGTTGAGATGAGTTTTGAGGCGGTAGATTTCTTCTGCAGGTTTCCAGTTCTGGTCACGATAGCTGAAACCCCATGTTCTGTTCATTGTAGCAGCAGTTTCGTAAAGACCGTTTGGTGATGGTTTAAGACCGTCAACACTGTTGTAGTCAATTTCTGCGTTTTCAGGTACATCAAGCGTTTCAGGCACTTCGTTGTCACCCATGGAAACATAGTCATAGCTGCCGTTGCCGAGGCGGCTGTTGATAAGGCAGTTTGGCTGCAGTTCTTTTACTGTATCGTAAATTTTCTGGCTTTGTTCCTGTGTAAGGGTCATAGGCATATCAAACCAGGCAACACAGATTTCGCCGTAGTTGCTCATAATTTCTTTAATCTGCGGAATGATTTTATTTTCAAAGCAGATAGAGAAATCTTTATCGCCTGTAAAATCCCAGCTGTTGTCCCAGGTTGTACCTGCTGTTTCAATGTGGTTGGAAAGATAGCCGCCGCCATGCTGTTCGTGCCAGTCAAGGTCCTGAGAGTAGTAGAAACCAAGTTTGATGCCGTGTTTTTTACATGCTTCTGCCAGTTCAGCCACAACGTCTCTGCCAAAAGGCGTTGCATCAACAACATTGTATTTGTCAACTTTGGAGTGATACATCGCAAATCCGTCGTGATGCTTTGTTGTGATAACAAGATATTTCATACCGCATTCTTTTGCAAATGAAACTATTTTATCTGCGTCAAAGTATACAGGATTGAATGCAGTTGCAAGTCTTTCGTATTCTGCATTTGGTATCTGAAATTTGGACTGTATCCATTCGGCATAAACACCGGCATCTTCGCCGTTGTGTTCTCCTGCCAGCAGGGAATATAATCCCCAGTGGATAAACATACCGTATTTTGCCTCTTTAAACCATTTTATGTTTTCGTTCATATATAAACCTCCCTAAAGTACGATATTGTAAAATCTTTTTTATAAAGTATAATATATAATACATACAATGTAAACACAATTATTATAAATTAATGAATTTTAAGAAAAAGGAAATAAATATATGTTTGATGTTGTAATTATAGGATGTGGTGTGACAGGTGCGGCAACAGCATATTATCTTTCAAAATACGACATAAAAACGGCGGTGCTGGAAGCAGAAAATGATGTTGCTATGGGAGCTACAAAAGCAAACAGCGCAGTTATGCATGCAGGATATGACCCCAAAAACGGCAGCCTTATGGCAAGATTGAATGTGCGTGGCAGCATGCTGGCAAAAGAAATATGCGCAAAGCTGGATGTTCCGTACAGGCAGGTGGGCAGCCTTGTTATAGCATTTGACGAAAAGGAAGATATACATCTGCGTCAACTGTATGAAAATGGTGTAAAAAATGGTGTTGAAAACCTAAAAATATTATCCGGAGCAGAAACTCTGGATATGGAACCCAATCTGTCGCCGTATATAACATCAAGCCTGTATGCACCATCGGCTGCCATAACAAGTCCATGGGAATATGCACTGGCTATGACGGAAACCGCAGTAAAAAACGGAGTGAATCTCTATCTTAAAACAAAGGTAGAAGATATAAAAAAACATGGTGAAAAATGGCTTATAACTACCAATAAAGGGGATTTTGAAGCAAAATACGTTATAAATGCTGCAGGTATAAATGCACAGAAGATACACGAAACTGTGAACCCAAAAAGGTTTGAAACACAAATAAGCCGCGGAGAATATTATCTGCTGGACAAGTCGGAAGGAAATACCGTAAATCATATTATTTTTCAGTGTCCTACCCAAAAAGGCAAAGGTGTTCTTGTTTTGCCTACAGTTCACGGAAATCTGCTTGTGGGACCCAATGCGGATATTATAACAGACAGCACGGATACGGCAAATACAATGGACGGCATGGAATTTATCGGGAATATGGCACGGAAATCGGTGCCGCATATAAATCTGAAGCAGTCAATACGCAATTTTGCAGGGCTCAGAAGCAATACAGACCAGAACGATTTTATAATTGAATGGGCTCAGCCGGGATTTATGAACCTTGCAGGCATAAAAAGCCCTGGACTTACTGCAGCGGCGGCAATAGGTGAATATGCTGTGGAAATGCTTAAAAATGCAGGAGTTCGTCTGACTGAAAAAGAAAATTTTACAGACAGCAGAAAAAAACTGCGGTTCAGGGAACTTACAGCAGAAGAAAAACAAAATGTGATAGAGCAAAATCCTGCTTACGGCAGGATTATATGCCGGTGTGAAACAATCACAGAAGGCGAAATAATTGATGCCTGTCATAGTGTTATACCGCCATGCAGTATTGACGGTGTAAAGCGTCGTACAAATGCAGGTATGGGCAGGTGTCAGGGAGGCTTCTGTGGGCCGCGTGTTATGGAAATATTGTGCAGGAAACTTAATATAAGCCCTCTGGAGATAACACAGGACGGAGAAAATTCCATAATTCTTACCGGCTACACAAAGCAGGGAGGTGACGGTAATGACATACAATCAATATGATGTCATAGTTGTCGGCGGAGGTCCTGCAGGTCTTGCGGCAGCCTTGTCAGCAAGGGAAAACGGTGCTGAAAGAGTGCTTGTTGTGGAAAGAGACAGAGAACCCGGAGGGATACTCAATCAGTGTATACACAACGGATTTGGGCTGCATTACTTTAAAGAAGAACTGACAGGACCCGAATATGCTCAGCGTTTTGCAGATATGGTACGGGCAACAGATATAGAAGTGTGCCTTGATACAATGGTGCTGGAGATTACAAAAGAAAAGCAGGTACATACAGTCAGCAAAGAAAAAGGGTATAAAGTTTATAGTGCAAAATCTGTAATACTTGCTATGGGATGCCGTGAACGTACAAGAGGTGCCATAGGCATTCCCGGGACAAGACCGTCGGGAATATTCACAGCAGGAACAGCACAGCGGTATATCAATATGGAAGGGTATATGGTTGGCAAAAAAGTGCTTGTGCTTGGTTCGGGTGATATCGGGCTTATTATGGCGCGCCGTATGACACTGGAAGGGGCAAAGGTTCTTGCCTGTGTGGAAATTATGCCGTATTCAGGCGGACTGAACCGCAATATTGTGCAGTGCCTTGAAGATTTTGAAATACCGTTGCTTTTGTCACACACAATCGTGGAAATCAAGGGCAGAAACAGGGTAGAGGGTGCTGTTATTGCAAAAGTTGATGAAAACCGCAGACCGATTGCAGGCACAGAAGTTTATTTTGAATGCGATACAATTCTGCTTAGTGTAGGGCTTATTCCTGAAAATGAACTGACCCGCACAGCAGGCATAGCAATTGACAGCCGTACGGGCGGTGCTGTTGTTTACGAAAATATGGAAACGGAATCAGAAGGAATTTTTGCCTGCGGAAATGTGCTGCATGTACATGACCTTGTTGATTATGTAACGGAAGAAAGTCAGCTTGCGGGCAGAGCGGCAGCAGAATATGTATCAGGCGGCAGAAAATCGGGCGGTATAACCATGGTGGAAAGCGGCGAAGGAGTATCCTATACAGTGCCGCAGAAGATACGGCTGGCCAATGTTGAAAAAACGGTAAAAATATTTTTCCGCGTAAAAAAAGTGTACAAAAACAACTGTAAAATTGTTGCAGAAAGTGACGGAAAAATATTGGCGCAATACAGCCGTGAGCATCTTGCACCTGGTGAAATGGAACATATAGCTGTGCCTAAGTCCATTTTTGAAAAAGCAGGGGGAAATATCACAATAAAGGTGGCGGAGAAATGACAATGAAAAAACTTATATGCATAGTCTGTCCAAAAGGATGTCATCTTGCTGTTGATATGCAAAAAGGCTTTGCTGTAACGGGAAATGGCTGCTCAAAAGGCGAAATATATGCAAAACAGGAGCTTGAAAACCCAACAAGAACAGTTACGGGCACTGTAAAGATAAAAGGTGCGGTACATCCGCGCTGTCCGGTAAAAACAAGCGGTGCTATACCTTTAAAACTGGTTCAAAAAGCATATGCGCAGCTGGATGATATAACACTTGAAGCACCTGTAAAAACAGGCGATGTCGTGCTGAAAAACGTATGCGGCACAGGTGTTGATTTTGTTGCAACAAGAGATATGTAAAAAAATCCCACTGACATAAATCAGTGGGATTTTAGTTTATTCGTTTTTCAGGCTTTCTTCAAGCTGTTTTATGTACATCTCTTCAATTTCATTCAGCTTTCTGTTTGCATGTTTTATCCAGCCCAGTTTCATAACATCGCCGCTGTTGCATTCAACAGGCACCGAAATAATGTCATCGTCACAGAACCCTTCAGACAGAATACCGCTGCCGATGGAAAATGCATCGCTGTGACTTACTATATTGTACATTGTTGCACGGTCGTGCACGAAAATAAGCTTTTCAGGAATTTTAAATCCTGCAAGGTTAACCTCTTCAGTGTAATAAAGACTTTTACCCTGACCGTGGTCAAACACAACGTAAGGATAATTTATCAGCTGATGAAAATGGATAATTTCCTTTTCTGCCAAAGGATGTCCTTTGCGTACATATACACGCGGATTTATAGCCTTTAATATATTGAAAACAAGGTTTCGGTTTTCAAGTGTTTTCCGGATAAAATCTTCACTTTCCCGGGAAATAAAGATAACACCGATAGAACAGTCATTGTTATAGACGTCTTCGATTATCTGATAGATACCTGTTTCTTTTATACGCATTTCGTATTTTGGATATTCATCGCGGTCAAGAAGCTCGGTAAAAGCTTTTACAGCAAAAGGATAGCGCTGTGTGGCTACGCTGAGACGCAGACACGGTTTGGCTGTTTTCTGCTCGTACAGAGTCATAATATGCTTATGCTGTTCGATAAGAGGGCGGATATAGCTTAAAAATTCACTGCCGTCGGGGGTAAGTTCTATACCCTTGGAGCTGCGCAGAAAAATCTTTATATCAAGTTCCTTTTCCAGTTCGTGTATAGAGTTGGAAAGGTTTGACTGGGATACAAACAGTTTTGCAGCGGCTTTGTTTATAGAACCGCATCGGGATACTTCCAGAACATAATTTAACTGAGAAAAAGTCATAACATAAACCTCTCTTTAATGTATATCTGCGGGATATACTTAAGACGCGGAAAAGAGATATGCTACTGGTTCTGTTTCAAAACCTCAAGCATTCTGTCACTGGGGTTGATAACTTCAACGTTTATTCCGTCCACAATTTCTTTTTCAACATAAGGGAAATGTGTGCAGCCAAGAATAAGGGCATCACAGCCGATAGCTGTAAAACTGTCGGTAAGTTTTTTGAGCTGGAAACTGTCATATATTTTTTCGCTTGGAGTTTCTGCTTCTATTTCAACAACCAGTGGCAGCAGACCGGCACCAAAAACTGTACATTCAGGATTTGCGTTAAGAATTGTTTTTTCAATTGCAGCAAGACTCTGTCCGTTTGCGGCAATTACAGAAAGACGTCTGTACTCTTTTGCACACATCTTGTAGATATCAAGAGGGGTGATGACAAAAACAGGTACACTTGCTTTAAGCCTGTCCATATCAATGGCTCCGGAAAGAGAGTTGCAGTATACATAAATGCCGGTTGCACCCTTTGCCACCATATCAAGACAGCCGTTTATTGCAATCTGCAGCAGTTCTTCCTTGTGCAGAATCTGCATTTCATTCTGTTCAGGTGCACTTTTGCTGCAGGCAAAACCTATTGCCTCATATCCTTTCGATTTAATATAATCCACACCCATCTGTGTGTCCACAGGGGTACCTGCCATTACGCCAACTAACATAAACGGCTCCTTTCTGTCAGTAATAATACTTAATTAATATTATATAGCATTCCGTGTTAATTTTCAAAGTCTTTTTCTGTTATAGGAGCAATATTTACCTTGATAATACGATGTTCGCTCATTTCCAGAATAGTATACTGAAGGTTGTCATCGCACACAAAGTCTCCGTTCTGAGGTATTCTGCCAAACAGTT
Organism: Oscillospiraceae bacterium; assembly: GCA_017505635.1. GTDB lineage: Bacteria > Bacillota > Clostridia > Oscillospirales > Ruminococcaceae > RGIG3102. The sequence continues at coordinate 21,075 of JAFVOU010000035.1, forward strand.
CCAACAGATATGCAGAAAGGGATGTAAAATCTTTTACAGGTGAATTTTTGCTGTCGAGGACAGCTTCGTAAAGTTCGCTCACTTCAATTTCGCCCAAAGCTTCATAACTGTTGTCGTCAATTTTGTTTAAAAACTGTGTTATTTCATCATGTTCGTCCCAGATCTCACCAACCAGTTCTTCCAGGATATCTTCAAGGGTAAGAATACCCAAAGTGCCGCCGTATTCGTCAGTAACGATGGCCATATGCATCTTCTGTTTCTGCAGAATATTCATAATGTCAATGATTTTCTTCTTAGGAGGAACATAGAGACAAGGTTTTACAAGACTTTGCCACTGGAATATTTCGCCTTTAAGAATGTTGGAGAATAAATCCTTCTGGCTGATAAAACCGCAGATGTGGTCGATGGATTCTTCATAAACGGGCATACGGCTGAAATTGTGGCGCAGAAACATATCCTGAACCTTTTCGATGCTGTCATCTGTGGAAACAGCTGTGATGTCAACACGCGGAGTGAGAACTTCTTCTGCAAAAATATCGTTGAATTCAATTGCACTCTGTACAAGTTCTGCCTGAGTTTCTTCAAGTACACCCTCATCCTCGATTTCGTCAATGATGGAGATAAGTTCTTCTTCGGAATAGGATGGGGTGAATTCTTCTTCGTCACTGCTTCTGCTTTTAAGCAGTGATTTTATAAGGTTGAGTATTGCTACAAAAGGTAAAAAAGCTTTCATAAGAAAACTGAGAACAGGCGAAGAAAACTTAATCATAGTTTCAGAATTTTCATTTGCATAGCTTTTTGGAAATACTTCACCGAATATAATAACAGCTACAGTAGTAACTGCAGTTGCGATACCAACTGCATTTGCACCAAGCAAATCGATAAAAAGTACAGTTGTGAGAGATGAAGAAAGAATGTTTACAATGTTGTTGCCGATAAGCAAAGTGGAAAGGGCGCCGTCATAGTTGCCGATAAGTTTAAGGGCAAGTGCGGCTTTTTTGTCTCCGTTTTCAGCCTGGTTTTTAAGTCTTATGCGGTTTGCACCGGTGAGTGCAGTTTCGGAAGCGGAAAAGAATGCTGACATTGCCAGCAGACATACAAGAATTAATACGGTTGATAAATGTGAGCCCATTTGTTCTCCTTGAAATAAAAATAATAAAATGCCTGAGATTTATATATATTTATTAAATATATCATAATACAAATTCAAAATAAAGTAAACACACTGTGTGCCATACAATTGTATAATAATTGTAAAGTTTATAAAAAAGGTGTATAAAAAGTGAATTCCTTATGAATTTAGTGGATTTTTTTGTGAAAATATGATATATATTAAATTAGATTATTATGTTCAGGAGCAGTATATGCAGAATAATGTAAAAAACTATTTCACTAAATCCACAATCAGTAATATAATTACCGTTTGCACAGCGGTGCTGCTGTTTTTGGCTATATCAAACTTTTCTTTGGTAAAAGCAGGCCTGGGTAAAGTTTACGGTGTTATATCACCGTTTGTGGTTGCTTTTGTACTTGCTTTTCTGCTTCACACTCCGGTAGCCTGGTTTGAACGTACAGTGTTCAGTAAATTTAAAGCAAAAAGAAGTCTTTCCATTCTTTGCTCGTATATTATTGCTGCTGTGGCAATTGCAGCACTTATTGTTGCTGCTGCTCCTCAGGTTGCAGACAGCATAGTAAGTGTTGGAAACAATATTCCTGTATATATTCAGTCAGTTACAAGTTTTCTTGACAATCTTACCACACAGTATCACTGGGATCCTGCATTTATAGAAACTGTAACAGAAACAGTTAATACGGCACTGAAAAATTTAAGCACTCTGGTATTGGCTCTTGTTCCTAAAGTACTCAACTGGTCTGTTTCTCTTGGCGGTGTAGCAATAGATTTGCTTATGTCAATTATCGCATCAATCTATATGCTTATGACAAAGGAACGGCTTATATTTCAGATAAAGAAAATCCTTTATTCATTCTGCAAAGAAAAACGTGCAGACAGAATTATACAGATTGGCAATCTTACAAATGTAATGTTTACAAAGTTTATCAACGGCAAGGCTCTTGACAGCCTTATCATAGGTATTCTTTGTTTTATCGGTATGATGTTTATCTATTCGCCGTATGCAATTCTTATCGCTATTATTGTTGGCGTAACAAATATGATACCTTTCTTTGGACCATTTATCGGTGCAATCCCTTCAATTCTTATTCTGCTTATGGTAAGCCCTTTCGACGCACTTATTTTTGCAGTGTTTGTACTGGCACTCCAGCAGTTTGACGGAAATATCCTTGGTCCTAAAATCCTTGGCGACTCTACAGGTCTTGCACCTATCTGGGTTCTTGTATCCATCACAATCGGCGGCGGATTTATGGGCTTTGCAGGCATGATTATCGGTGTGCCTACATTTGCCGTATTCTATACACTTTTGTCCGAAAATATGGACAAGCGCCTTGCAAAGAAAAATATCGTTGCAGACAGGGAAAAAATGACACTTACTCCTATTGTAAAGGAAGATGAAATAAAAAATGAACCGAATTTATAGAACAAAACTGCGCAGATATATAATAGCAGCTGTTATGCTGGTGGTTTCCGGTTTTATAACAGTTGCAATCAAAGACAATATTGATGCAAAAAATCCTGAAGTATCACTTCCTATGATAAACGTGACAACAGGCTACACATATATCCCGACAGTAAATGTGCCGAGAGCCGGGTACGAATGGTCTTTTGGCTCCAAAACGGTGCGTGCACCTTATGTTTCCAGCATAGATGTGCCTTTGATAGCTTACGAAGCGCAGCCTGATGCCCCTATCCGTATAGGATTTACAACACCGCACACACAGCTTACGCTGTACGAAAGCCCGGGTGTTATGTATGACGGCAAGGTTATGGCAGTTGATGATGCTTTTGTTGAATGCCGTTACAATATGGACACACCTTCGGAAGAAGGAATATATGTCTACAAGGTTGTAGCTCAGTTTGAGCGCGGTACAATTGTGCATTATTTTGCTTTGGATATAGGGGAAGCATATACAATTCATTAAACTTTAAAAGTCTTTGGACCCTGGGGTTCAAAGACTTTTTTGCTTCATATATTACTGTTGAAAAAGATGATTTTAATGCTGGTTTGCACCGTGCTGAATAATTGACAAAAAGCCTGTATATTGTATATAATAATATATTAAGATAGTAGATATAATGACAAATTATGCTTAAAAAACTACTGTCTTACGGAGGTAAAATATGGTATACAGTATGACTGGTTACGGCAAGGGGAATGCTGTTTTGAACGGCAAGGATATTACTGTGGAAATCAAGTCTGTCAACCACAGATATTTTGAATATTCCAGCAGAATGTCCCGTTTTTTCTCTTTCCTTGACGACAAAATCAAAAAACAGATTAACGAAAGTGTAAGCAGAGGCAAAGTTGAGGTTTCGCTTCTTATCAAACAGGTGGAAAACAGCGATACAGTTGTGGAAGCTGATGTAAATCTTGCAAAAAGCTATTTTGATGCATTGTGTGCAATCAGCAATGAACTCAATCTGCCTGAACCGGAAGATGTTGTATCTATTGCACGTTTTGAAGGCGTGCTGACACAGAATAAAAGCGAAGAAGATGCAGAACAGCTTGCAGAAGATGTGAAGACAGTTGTTTCACTGGCACTTGACGAATTTCTTAAAATGAAAGCAGTGGAAGGTCAGAAGCTTTATGATGATGTAATGAGCCGTCTTGCGGCAATCGAGGATATCGTTACAGAAATCGAAACAATCGCACCGCTCAGAACACAGAAATATCAGGAACGTCTTTATCAGAAACTGCAGACAATTCTGCAGGATACACAGATTGACAGCCAGAGAATACTTACAGAGGCTGCAATTTTTGCCGACAAAGTTGCTGTTGACGAAGAAACAGTGCGCCTGCGCAGTCATATTGCACAGTACAGGGATATACTTAACGGCGATGCACGTCAGGGCAGAAAACTTGACTTCCTTACACAGGAACTCAACAGAGAAACAAATACAATCGGCTCCAAATCCAACGACCTTGATGTTACACGCAAGGTTGTGGAAATCAAGTCCGAAATTGAAAAAATCCGTGAACAGATTCAGAATATGGAATAAGAGGTGCTCTTATGGGTATGATGAATATAGGTTTTGGCAGTATGATTAATCCGGACAGAATAGTAGCGGCATTAAGTCCTGAATCTGCACCGGTAAAACGTATGATTACCAAGGCAAAAAGTGAAAATACACTTATTGATGCAACCTTTGGCAGAAAAACCAAAACAGTTATTATCACAGACAACAACCAGATAATTCTCTGCGCATTCTCTGCCGAGAGAATATTTGGTCAGGCAAGTGACAGCCTTATAAAATTTATGGAGGGTGAAGATGAATAGTATTGATAAAAACATAGTTGTAATTTCCGGTCCTTCCGGTTGTGGCAAGGATACAGTTGTTAAAAAGATTCTCAGCACAGACGAAAGATTTGTCCTCTCCGTTTCTGCAACAACAAGAGCAAAACGCCCTATTGAAACAGACGGCGTGGATTACATATTCCTTACAACTGAAGAATTTACTACAAAACTTGCAAATGACGAATTTCTTGAATACACAAACTATTGCAACAATTACTACGGCACACTCAAGCAGCAGATTGAAGACAAGGTAAAAGCAGGCAAGGTTGTTATTCTTGTTATAGAGGTTGAAGGCGCGCAGAATGTAAAAAAAGTATATCCTGACTGCCTTACAATCTTCCTTGCTCCGCCATCACTGGAAGAACTGGAACGCCGCCTTAAAAACCGCGGCACAGAAGATGAAAGCAAAATCAAGCAGCGCCTTTTCAAGGCTAAGGAAGAACTTGGCTTCCAGAGCAGCTATGATTATATTGTGGAAAACAACTATGTTGAACAGTGTGCACAGTCCATCATAGATATATTTGACAACCGTGACTGATTTATAAAAAGGAGGTAGCTTTATGCTTACTGCAGGTGTAGCAATAGACAAAGCTACCTTGAACTTTGATAAAGAATTTTCATATATCGTTCCGGCACAGTTTGCAGATGTAATCTGTGTCGGTGCAAATGTGCTTGTGCCTTTTGGCAGAGGGAATGTTCTGCGGCAGGGAATTGTGCTGTCACTTTCCGAAACAACAGATATAAAAGGTCTTAAGTCAATAGTGGATGTAAAGGCAGAACAGTGGTCTGTGACACCTTTTGCACTGAAACTGGTGGAATATATAAGAGAAACCACGTTCTGCACATATTATGATGCTGCAAAGGCGGTTATTCCATATGGCAGTCAGTATAAAATTCATAACGGCAGGCTGGAACTTAAACATCGTCTGCAGAAAGAATTGTATTACACAGCGGATTTATCTGCATCTGTCACAAAACTTACACCAAAACAGCAGTCAGTTTACACTTATCTGCAAAATCAACACAAAACAATCAAACAAATATGCGAAGATTGTAATGTAACCAGAGCAGTGGCAGATAAGCTTGTGGAAAAAGGCATGCTTACTGTTGAGGAAAGAGAGAAGGAACCTCATATTGAAATGTCGGTTCCAAAAGCAGAGGATATCTGTCTTAATGAATACCAGCAGAAGGTTTTTGATGATATTGCTTCCGCAGAAGATGCAAAGCCGCATCTTATATATGGTGTAACCTCCAGCGGAAAAACAGCAGTATTTATCAGACTGATACAAAAGTGCCTTGACAGCGGCAAAACGGCAATGCTGCTTGTGCCCGAAATTTCTCTCACACCACAGGTTATAAATAAAATGTGCAGCCATTTTGGCGATACGGTCAGTGTTCTGCACTCAAAGCTTACACAAAAGGAACGTCTGTGGCACTACAACCGTGTGTTGCAGGGCAAGGCGAAGGTGGTTGTTGGCACACGCAGTGCGGTATTTGCACCGTGTGAGAATATCGGTCTTATAATTATAGACGAGGAACATGAAAAAACCTTCAAGTCCGAAAACAGTCCAAGATATTCTGCAGTGCGTGTGGCTTCCTTTATCGCAAGAGAAAAAGGTGCAAAACTGGTGCTTGCTTCGGCAACACCAAGTATAGAAAGCTATTATCTTGCAAAAAACGGTTTTTATCATCTTCACAAGATGGAAAAACGCTATAACGATATGCCTCTGCCGCAGGTAGAAGTTATCGATATGCGTATGCAGGCACTGACAGGTGATACAGGGGTATTGTCCGACCCGGTTATAAAGTATCTGTCGGATAATATCAGGGACAATAAACAGAGCATAATACTTATAAACCGCAGGGGATATTCCACTGTTGGTGTTTGTAAGGAATGCAGGGAAACACTGCAGTGTGACAGCTGTTCGGTTAACCTTGTAAAACACAAAAATGATAACAAACTAAGCTGTCATTACTGTTCCCGCAGTTACAGAATAATCGACAAATGCCCTAAATGCGGCGGTGAGATACAGTATGTGGGATACGGCACACAAAGAGTGGAGGAATATATCAGCCAGTGTATACCGCAGGCGCGTATACTGCGAATGGATGCAGATACAACACTTAAAGCGGGTTCACACACAGAGATGTTAAAAGATTTTGCCGATAAAAAATACGACATTCTTGTTGGCACACAGATGGTGGCAAAAGGTCTTGATTTCAAAGATGTAAATCTTGTCTGTGTTCTCGGCATTGACGGTGCATTAAATCAGGATTTTTACAATTCCGGCGAAAGTGCATTCAGCCTGCTTACACAGGTTATAGGCCGTGCAGGCAGGTGGACCGATGAAGCGCTGGCTGTGGTGCAGACATACGACAGTACAAATCCGATAATTGACATGGCACGCAAAGCGGATTATGAAAGCTTTTACAACCGTGAAATTGCATTCCGCAAACTTAACATTTATCCGCCTTTCTGCACAATGTGTCAGGTGGCATTTACAAGCGGCAGAGAGACTGCTGCGGCAAAGGACAGTGCAAGATTTCTTCAGCTTATACAGAAATTTTCACCAAAGCTGGAGGGAACTCCTCTTGTGGTACTCGGACCGGTGCCGTTTTCGGTGTCTATGGTTAACGATGTTTACCGTTACAGACTGACACTCAAATGCAAAAACACAAAAAAATTCCGCGATTTTCTGCGGCTTGTAATTGACGAATATTTAAAAGATACAAACAATAAATCGGATATCTATGTAAATATGAATCCGGTAAATGAATAAATAAAAACAGATTATATACACAGGAGAACTAATATGGCTATAAGAAATATTGTAAAAGACGGTGACCCAATCCTCAAAAAAGTTTGCCGTCCTGTAACAGAATTCAACGAAAAACTTGCAACACTTCTGGATGATATGGGCGAAACAATGATGGCAGCTCACGGCCTTGGTCTTGCAGGTCCGCAGGTTGGCGTAATGCGCCGCGTATGTGTAGTGCTTGATCAGTACATCGATGAAGACGGCAACGAAGTTGACGAAATTATCGAACTTGTAAACCCTGAAATTGTGGAAAGACAGGGAGAGGTTACAATTTTTGAAGGCTGTCTGTCCTTCCCTGGCAGAAACGGTGCAATCACACGTCCGCAGTATGTTATGGCAAAAGCACAGGACCGTGACGGCAATATGTTTGTTATCGAAGCAGAAGATATTCTTGCACGTGCTATCTGCCACGAATGTGACCACCTTGACGGTATCACAATTATGGATCATGCAACAAAATTCTACGAAGATATGACACCTGAAGAAATCAAAGCACTTAATCTGGATGAGGACTATGAATAAAAAAGACGTAAAAGTTTTATTTATGGGCACCCCTGAAATTGCAAGGGGTTGCCTTGAACAGCTTGTTGCTGACGGATGGAATGTTATCGGTGCATTTACAAGAGAGGATAAGCCTGTCGGAAGAAAACAGATTATGACTCCTCCGCCTGTAAAGGTGTGTGCTATGGAACACAACATTCCGGTTTATCAGCCAAAAACACTCAGAGGCGAAGCAACAGAGGTTATAAAAGAACTTAATCCTGACCTTATTGTTGTTGTAGCTTACGGCAGAATTCTGCCAAAAGAGGTTATCGATGTGCCGCAGTTTGGCTGTCTCAACCTCCACGTTTCACTGCTTCCTCAGTATCGCGGTGCCGCACCTATTCAGTGGGCACTTATCAACGGCGACAAGCAGACAGGTGTTACAGTAATGCACATTGATGAGGGACTTGATACAGGCGATATCATTGATGTTCTGCCAATCGCAATAGATGAAAACGAAACACAGGAAGAACTTTTTGCAGACGTGGAAGAAAAAGGCAAAGTTTTCCTCAGCAAAGTTTGCGAAAATGTGGTTAACGGCACAGCAGCACGCACACCACAGGACCATGACAAAGCAACACTTGCACCGCCGCTCACAAAAGAGATGGCTTTGTTTGATTTTAATAATTCTGCACAGATTATTCATAATAAGGTAAGGGGACAGAACCCCTGGCCAAGTGCACATTTTATGTTTGGAGACAAAAAAGTCAAGGTTATAAAAACAAAACTTGCACAGGGCAGCGGCAAAGCAGGAGAAATACTTTCCACAAAACCGCTTGTGGTTGCTTTCAGTGAAGGTGCCCTTGAATTTGTCACAGTACAGCCGGAAGGCTCTAAAGCTATGGACGGCACAGCATGGAGCCTTGGCAGACGTTTCTCTAAAGGCGATATGTTAATCTGATTACGAGGTGATTTAATGTATTTTTACGGCATTGACATTTATTACATTATTCTTGTGTTGCCTGCAATTTTCTTTTCCATGTGGGCACAGGCAAAGGTAAACGGAACATTTAACAGATATTCCCGTGAAAGAACCTACAGCGGTATGACAGGTTACGAAGCTGCACGCCGTATTCTTGCAGCAAACGGTCTTTATCATGTCAATGTGGAACATGTAAGCGGCAATCTTACCGACCACTATGACCCGAAAACAAATGTTATCCGTCTTTCTGACAGCGTATTCGGCTCCAACAGTGTTGCGGCAGTAGGCGTTGCAGCACACGAGGCAGGCCACGCAGTGCAGTATGCGCAGAACTATGCACCAATCAAACTCCGTGCAGCTATTATCCCTGTAACCAACATCGGTTCAACACTTTCTATGCCGCTTGTTCTTGTTGGTTTTCTTATGGGTCTGCAGCCGCTGGTTAACTTTGGCATTCTGCTTTTTGCGACAGTAGCAGTTTTTCAGCTGGTTACACTGCCTGTAGAATTCAATGCAAGCCGCCGTGCAGTAAAAGCACTGGAAATGGGCGGTACAATGGCGGACGAAGAAATCCGCGGTGTTAAAAAAGTTTTAAGTGCAGCAGCTATGACATATGTTGCAGCACTGGCTGTTTCACTTGCAAACCTTTTGCGGCTTATTTTGCGCTTTGGCGGAAGAGACAGAGATTAAAATATGGATTTATCAAGAAAATTAGTGGTGGACTGTCTGCTTAAGGTGGAAAAAAGCGGGTTTTCAAACCTTGTGCTTTCATCTGAACTGGACAGTCACAGACTTTCACCACAGGACAAAGCTTTTGCAACAAAACTGTTTTACGGAACGGTGGAAAGAAAGCTTACCCTTGACTACATTCTGCAGAAGCAGCTTGCAAAACCTCTTTCCAGAATGGACAAAGAGATAAAGGCAATACTGCAAAGCGGTCTGTATCAGATTATGTATATGGAAAACGTGCCCGATTATGCGGCAATAAACCAGGCTATTGGCTTGTGTCCTGTCTTTAAAAAGACAAGCGCCAAGGGCTTGGTTAATGCTGTTTTAAGAAAATGCATTGGTTTTGATATAGAAAAAGAAAAATTTAAAGACAGACTGACAGAACTGTCTGTAAAATATTCTGTTGATAAGGATATTGTAAATATTATCAGCAAAGATTATCCCGAAATGGTTGAGGATATTCTTAAAGGTATGTTTATAACTCCTAAATTTACAGTAAAAATCAATACAGTAAAAATATCTGCCACCGATTTCAGACAGCTTATGGCAGATAATGGGATTACATATAACGAAATGCCTCTTGAAAATGCAGTGGAAATTATTCACAGGGGCAGTGTTGCGGATATACCGGGCTTCAAGGAAGGATACTTCTATGTTCAGGGTATCACAAGTCAGTATGCAGTAAAATCCGCAGGAATAAAGAAAAACGATAAGGTGCTGGATTTATGTGCGGCACCGGGCGGAAAAAGCTTTGCTGCGGCAATAGCCCTTGACAACACAGGCAGTGTAACAAGCTGTGACCCTAATCCGCCAAGACTCAAGCTTATAACCGACGGTGCTGCCCGACTTGGACTTACAAACATTTCCACAGTGGTAAACCGCGGTGAGGTGTTTAATGACAAACTTGAAAAATACAATGTTATAATCTGTGATGTGCCATGTTCGGGCATAGGTATTATCCCCAAAAAGCCTGACCTGCGTTACAAGTCAATGCAGGAGGTTGAAAGCCTTGCACAGCTGCAGTATGACATTCTTTCCACGGCAGCAAAGTACCTTGATGAAAACGGTACAATAGTGTACTCGACCTGCACCATAAACAAGATGGAAAACGAACAGGTTATAGACAGATTTTTAAAAGAAAACAGTAATTTTAAATTGGAAAACCAGCATTGCCCGGTTGAAAATGTTATAAATGATAATGGTAAAATTACATTTTTATCACATTTGACAGGTTTTGACGGCTTTTTTGTGGCGATGCTGAAGAAAATATGATAAAATGAACAGAATAGATATTAAAAGTTTAAATCCGGAACAGCTTGCAGAGTTTGCAGTGGAAAATGGTCTTAAAGGTTTTAATGCAAAACAGATTTATGTTTGGCTGCATCAGAAAAATGTAACAGATTTTGACCAGATGACCAACCTCTCCAAACAGGCAAGAGAGATGCTAAAAGAAAAGTGCTTTATCACAAATCTGGAAATAGCACAAAAACAGGTATCGGTGGATGGTACAATAAAATATCTTTACCGGTTGCCTGACGGCAACTGTATCGAAACAGTCCTTATGCGTTATGAACACGGAAACAGCATCTGTGTATCCAGTCAGGTGGGCTGCCGTATGGGCTGCAAGTTCTGTGCTTCCACACAGGGCGGCAAAGTCCGTGACCTTGCAGCAAGCGAAATTTTATCGCAGCTGTATGCAACCGAACAGGATACCGGTGAAAGGGTAAGCAATATTGTGCTTATGGGCATAGGTGAGCCGCTGGATAATTTTGATAATGTTATCAGCTTTATCGGTATTATAACCAGCAAAGACGGCAAAAATATCAGTCAGAGGAACATCAGTCTTTCCACCTGTGGTATAGTGCCTAAAATATATGAACTTGCAAAGCTTAAACTGGGTATTACCCTTTCTATCTCTTTGCATGCAACAACAAACGAGGCCCGCAAACGCACAATGCCTGTTTCCAACGCTTATCCGCTGGAACAGCTTATGCAGGCTTGCAGGGACTATACAAAAACAACAGGACGCCGTATATCATTTGAATATGCAATGATAAAGGGCGAAAATGATACACAGGAAGATGCAGTGCGTCTTTCAAAGCTTCTGCATGGATTTATAAACCATGTAAATCTTATTCCTGTAAACCCTGTTGACGGCTCACCGTTTTCTCAGAGTGATGCCAGAATTATAAAAGAATTTCAGTCAAAACTTACTCAGCTTGGCGTAAATGCAACAATACGCCGCCGCCTGGGCCAGGATATCTCTGCGGCCTGCGGTCAGCTGAGAAATGAACATAGGTGATTTATGAAAATTTCAGGTGCTACCAATATCGGCAACCGAAGAAGTGAAAATCAGGATAAATATGTGGCAGGCAGATTGCTTAACGGCATCAGCTTTGGTTTTGTGTGCGACGGTATGGGCGGCGTAAACGGCGGCGAAATTGCAAGCGGTATGCTGGCAAAGTATATTGAAGATGCACTTTTTGTTCACAATGAAAGCCCATCCTTCAATCACGAAAAAACAATAATGGCCGCGATTGAAGATGCCAACAGTGCAATATTCAATATGGGCAACAAAAAACAGGAATATCACGGCATGGGAACCACCGTTGCAGGTGTTGTTATAGATAAAAATCAGTGTACAGTATATCACGCAGGAGATTCGCGTGTTTATATAGTGCGCGATGGCATGCTTGCACTTATAACAAAGGATCATTCTGTTGTTCAGGAACTTCTGGACAATTATCAGATAACAGCAGAACAGGCACAGCATCACCCTCAGAAAAATCTTATAACAAGGGCAGTTGGTGTGGCTGCAGATGTCGATATTGATGTTGCCGAACTGGATGTTCTCCCGGGAGATATAATTCTCTGTGCAACTGACGGACTTACAAATTATGTTTCGCCTGCAGATATTGTACAGGTGCTTACAACCGACAACGTTTTTTCCATGCCCGATAAACTTATCCAGCGGGCACTGGAAAATAACTCTACAGATAATATAACAGCGGTAGTGTTGGCAATTTAAGGAGTATTATATGGATAATTATATAGGAAAGATAGTTGACAATCGCTACGAGATTTTATCGCTTATCGGTGTTGGCGGCATGGCAAATGTGTACAAAGCGATTGACAGACATACAGGCAGACAGGTAGCGGTAAAGTTTCTTAAAGAAGAATTTTTTGAAAATGATGAACTGGTGCGCCGTTTCAAAAACGAAAGCAAGGCAATCAGTGTGCTTAACCACGAAAGTATAATAAAGGTTGTTGATTTCAACATAACCGACAGCGAAAAATATCTTGTTGTGGAATATATCGATGGTGTTACCCTTAAAGAATTTATGGATAACCGCGGCAAACTGGGCTGGGAGGATACACTTGTTTTTGCAAACATTATTCTTTCAGCACTGAACCATGCCCACGAAAACGGTGTTGTTCACCGCGACCTCAAACCGCAGAACATCATGCTTACCCGTGACGGCAGACTTAAAATAATGGACTTTGGCATAGCCCGCCTTGCAACGGCAAGCCAGAGAACGGTTACCGACAAGGCAATAGGGTCTGTGCATTATATCAGTCCTGAACAGGTGCGCGGTCAGAGCACAGACGGCAGAAGTGATATCTACAGCATCGGTATAATGATGTATGAGATGATAACAGGCAAACTTCCGTTTCAGTCCGAAACAGCAGTTTCTGTTGCCCTGCAGCAGCTTTCACAGACAGCACAGCCAATAAGTGAACTTGAACCAGAAGTTCCGCCGGGGCTTGAGCATATTATTATGAAAGCTATTGAAAAAGACCCGGAAAAACGTTATCAGACTGCGGCGGAAATGCGCCGTGATATAAAGATAATGCGCGAAAATCCTTCTGCTGTTTTTGAAAAAGAGGAAGATATTTCCCAGACAAAAACGGTTATGCTGGATTCTGCTACTAAAAGCAGACAGGATAAAGTAAAGGTAAAAACCAAGCGGAAAAAAAATCTGCTTCTGCCTGTTATGGCAGGTCTTGCCACTGCATTTCTTGTAAGTGCGGCAGTAGGTATATATTTTATATTTAAACTCAGTGGAAATCCGCTGCTGACAAAGCAGCCGGATATTGAACTGCCAAGCTTTGTGGGAATGACAGTAACACAGGCAAAATCAGACAGCGATTTTAAATTTGAAATAGAATATGTCTATAACAATAATTACGAAAAGGACATAGTGTTTTCTCAGGTGCCTAAGGCTCCTAGAACTGTAAAGAAAAACAGTACAGTTAAACTCAGGGTAAGCAAAGGTGTTATGACCAGCGAAATGCCGGATCTGAGAAACTACAGCCGTGCAGAGGCAGAAAAAGTTCTTGGAACACTGGGTGTTAATATCGCAGTTGAAACCGAAGAAACAAAGGATGTTGTAAGCGGCAGCGTAGTGCGCACAGACCCTGAACGCGGTTCTATTGTCAGCAGCGGCAGCCTTGTAACAGTGTATATTGCAGTTGACCCTACTTTGCAGAACCGTATAGTGCCTAATGTTGTAGGATGCGAAAATCTTATGACAGCACGAAAAGCAATATCGGCGGCAGGCCTGCGTGTTGGTTCCTATACTTTAAGTGAAAGTTATGAACCGGAAGGTTCCGTTATTGCACAGACACCGGCAGCGGGAGAAGAAGTTCCTGTAGGCAGCGCGGTTGTTCTGGTTGTAAGTTCGGGCAAACCTAAATGTCCTGACTGTGGCAGTGAAGAGCACACAGTCCACCCGGTATGTCCTGTATGTGGTTCCAAAGAACACGAAAGCCATCCAAGCTGTGAAGTATGTGGCTCAATGGAACATACAGAGCATCCAAAATGTGATGAGTGCGGTGAATTTGACCCTGATCACAAAGAGGATTGTCCAAAGATAAAACCAAGCCCAAAACCAAGCAAAAAACCGTCAAACAGTCCAAAACCAAGCAAAAAACCGACAGCAACTCCAAAACCAACAGCCGAACCAACACCAAATCCGGAGGATTGAGGATACGTTGGCAACGGTTTATAACAGTACAAAAATTGTATTTTGGTTTAATGTTTATATTTTGAGTTAAACTGATAAAGGATTTACACATGGAAGAAAAAACAACAAAAAGAGTAAGAAGAAAAAAAAGAAGACTGGCACTGCCTGTTATGGCAGTGCTGGCAACAGCATCTGTTATTGCTGCTGTCGGACTTATATATAACATACTGGAAAAAAGCGAAAATCCGCTTATAACAAACCAGCCTGATGTCAGTCTGCCGAATTTTGTCGGCATGACAGTGGACGAGGCGATGGCGGAAAAAAGCTTTAACTACGAAGTTGAATATGTATACAACAGTGAGTATGCAGAAGATACTGTTATTTCCCAGAAGCCTACAGCACCAAGAACAGTTAAGCAGAACAGCCTTGTAATGCTCAAAGTAAGCAAAGGTGTAATGACCAGCATAATGCCTGACCTTGCAAAGCAGCCAAAAATACAGGCAGAACTCAAGCTTGCCGAACTTGGTGTGGATGTATACATAAAAATGGAAGAAACTGATGAATTTCCGGAAGGACTTGTAATAAAAACCGAACCGGAAGCAGGTGTACCTGTTTCAAGCGGTGATGTTGTTACAATTTATATTGCAGTGGAAGAAATATCACGCACCCGCGTTGTGCCGCATGTTGTGGGTCTGGATGTAGCAAAGGCAAAAGAAGCAATCAACACATCAGGCCTCAGGGTTAAAGTTGTGGAAACTGTTAACGAACAGCCGGCAGGCACAGTTATATGGCAGAACCACGGTGCAGGTGTTGAACTTGCGGTTGGCAGTGTTGTGGAAATCCATGTAAGTCTGGGACCTCAGTAAGCAATACTTATATATCAAAAGAGTAAATTAAATGAAAAACAATATTGTTTTAAAAAGCATAGGCGGTTTTTATTATATCAAAACTGCCGATTCAACAGTTATCGAGTGTAAAGCAAAGGGCAAGTTCAGAAAGCTTGCCCTTTCTCCGCTTGCAGGTGATATAGTTGAAACCGAATATGAACAGGGAACAAATGTAATCACCAAAATACATCCCCGTAAAAATCAGTTTGTCCGCCCGCCGTTTGCAAACCTTGACCTGCTTATTATGGTTGTGGCAACGGTGGAACCTAATCCAAACTATTTTGTCATCGACAAGATGTGCGCAATAGCAAAACACAAAAATGCCGATGTTGCAATTGCAATAACAAAAGCAGACCTTGCACAGTGCGAAGAAATAAAAGAAATATACACAAAAGCAGGTTATAAAGTGTTTATCACAGGGGAAGGCCACACCGACCAGCTTGATGCACTTAAAGCCGAAATGCAGGGCAAAATCTGTGCTTTTGCAGGCAACAGCGGTGTTGGCAAATCCACACTGCTCAACCGATTGTTCCCACATCTTGAACTGGAAACAAACGCAATCAGCCAGAAACTTGGCCGAGGCAAACACACAACCCGTCAGGTGGAAATTTTCGATATGGGTGACTGTATGGTTGCAGATACACCTGGTTTTTCATCTATTGAGCTGGACAGGGACAACTTCATTTCAAAATATGACCTTCCGCACGCGTTTGTGGAATTTGCCGATTACCTTGACGGATGTAAATTTGCAGACTGCAGTCATACATCAGAAATCGGATGTCGCATAAAACAGGCGGTAGAAGATGGAGAGATATCCCAATCACGCTATGACAGCTATGTGGCTATGTATGACAAACAGAAAAACGTAAAAGACTGGGAGCTCAAATAATGAAAAGATGCATTGTTATCGGCAGTATGCCTGTGGATTTTGAACTGAAAAGCATTTTAAAACCAGACGATTTTATTTTTTGTGCAGACGGTGGTTATGTTCATGCACAAAAACAGGGTGTAGTGCCTGATGTCATTGTCGGTGATTTTGATTCTTCCGAGCAGCCGTCATATACTTCGGCAAAAGTTATAAAACTGCCCTGTGAAAAGGATGATACAGATACATACTATATCGCACGTCAGATTGTAGCAGAAGGTTATACCCATGCAATTTTCTGTGGTGTGACAGGTGGCAGACTTGACCATACCATTGCAAATATACAGATGCTCAAATTTCTGGAGCAGAATGGTGTTGATGCAACAATAATTGACAAAGATACCACAATCAATGTTATCACAAACCGCGGTGTAACTTTACAGCCGCAGAATGACCGCTATTTTTCGATTTTTTCACTTGATAATGAATGTACCGGTGTAAGCGAAAAAGGCGGTAAATACCAGATTTCTGATGTTAAAATCACCAATGATTTCCCTATAGGCGTAAGCAACGAGTTTAAAGGTGAACCGGTGGAGATATCTGTAAAAGAAGGAACTCTGCTTATTATTACAACAAAAAAGGACTGATGTTATGATAAAAATAAAATGGCTTGGCCACGCTTGTTATAAAATTTATTTTGATGATATACAGTGTGTTATCGACCCTTTTGAAGATGACTATGTACCGGGATATAAAAATATTGATACATCTGCCGATATTATCCTTGCAAGTCACAGGCACAACGACCATTACGGTATGGACAGTGTGCGTCAGCTTCTGCGTATGGTACATGGAGTTGATGTGAAAAAAGTGCACACATTCCATGACGAAGTTGGCGGTGCAAAAAGAGGAGACAACATTGTTCACATTCTGGAATATGATGGTGTAAAAATTGCACATTTCGGTGATATCGGTCACGTTCTTACGGAAGAACAGGCAGCAGAAATCGGAGATGTGGATATTGCACTTGTGCCGATAGGTGGCACATATACGGTTGTTGCAGAAGAAGCAAAAACAATATGTGAACAGGTTAATGCCAAAATTGTTATTCCAATGCATTACCGCAGCGGTAATCTTGGCTACAAAGTGCTGGAAACAACCGAAAATTTTGAAAAATTGTTTGACAATATCGAACATTTAAATACAGACGAATTTATTGTACCGCAGGAAATTACACCAAAGGCTGTAATTCTGCAGTACGGAATGGAGAATAAAATGACAAATGCCGAAATTTTAAGCAAAGTTGACCACACATTACTTAAAGCTGATGCTAAAAAAGAAGACATTCTTCGCATCTGCAACGAAGCTATGGAGAACAACACAGCTTCTATCTGCATCAACCCATCTTACATCGAATATGCGGTAAGTGTAATGGGCGACAAAATCCCTGTTTGCACAGTTATCGGTTTCCCTTTGGGTGCAATGACAACTGCTGCAAAGGTTTTCGAAGCTAAAGATGCTATCGAAAAAGGAGCAAAGGAAGTTGATATGGTTATCAACATTGCAAAGGCAAAGGACGGCGATTTTGCATATATCGAGGACGAAATCCGTCAGATAAAACAGGCAGTGGGCGACCATATTCTCAAGGTTATCATCGAAACCTGTCTGCTTACAGATGACGAAAAAATCGCTCTCTGCAAATGTGTTGTAAATGCAGGAGCAGACTATATCAAAACTTCCACAGGTTTCTCCACAGGTGGTGCAACTTTCCATGATGTTGAACTGTTTGCAAAACACACAAATGGCGGCTGCAAAATCAAGGCAGCAGGCGGCATAAGAACAAGAGACGATATGGTTAAATTTATCCAGCTTGGTGCCGACCGTCTTGGTACATCTTCTGCAATCAAAATTCTTAACAGCGAAAAAACAGACGGGGCATACTGATATAAATTGATATGTTATTCTGAGCGAAACGAAGAATCTTTCGTATTGAACAAATTAATTTTTTAGAGCAAAATAAAAAAGGCTTTCACTCATTTGGGTGAAAGCCTTTAAATTTATCAGTCAATTTTAAACTCTTTTATAGGAGTATATGTCTCGTTTTCGGTATTGAATCTGCCGCTGAGACGCAGGGAATCTTTATAAGTGACAAACATTTCATATTCGTTGTCGCCAACCTTTTTCATATATGTGTTTTCAAAACCAAAAACAGTAAACATTATCGGTACACCCGTATCCCAGCTTTTTATGAGCTTGCCTGTTTTGTCAAGAATACCTATTCGGTAGTTATGTGCCATCTGAAAATCATTCAGATAGTTATTTTCATATACTTCATCTTCGATATATTCGCCGTAAATAACTACATATTCAAATGTCACGGGGTCACGTCGTATAGCAAATAAGTATCTGTGTGTGCCTTTGTTATCAATTGCTTCGTTGCTGATAGTGCATGGAAAGTTTGTCTTTGTTGTGAAAATTGGATTTGGATTATCCATATCTGTGTCAAAAACGGTAAGACCGCGATAGTTCATAACGTAAATATCACCGTTGGAAAAACGTCCGTAGTCACTGATTGCGCTGGATAAATATTCTCTGCCCAGATTTTTGGATTTTCCTGTTTCATTGTCAGTGAGTATAACATCATACGCCCAGCTGTCTCCGCCGCCTTCGGCTTCACCGAGGGCAAAAACATATCGCTCACCCTCCTGTGCAGCTTCGATGAAATCCTCAAAATCCTTGCAATAATTAAAAAGATAATGGTTGTTTTCTCTTGAAAAATAACAGCTTTCTCTGGCTATTTCAACGCCTGTTTCATCGGTTATGGTATATTCGTTAACAATTAGAGAAGAATGAGACAGAATATAACTGCCTACATATATATTATACGGATAATCTTCTTTATCAATATATATTCTGAAGGTATCTGTTTCTTTGTTATATAATTCGCTTGCTTTAAAAATAAAACTATCTGTTTCGGCAAAATGTTTGCGCAGATATTCCATAACAGCAATTCCTGGAACATTTACATAGGTTCTGCCGTCACCGTCATTAACAGTATCATATTCAGACAAGTCGGTCTGACCGTAAAAGGCAAGCATTTTGGTTATCTGGTCGGTATCTTTATAATAATTACCTATAAGTTCCGCTTTTGCAAGAGGTTTTAAAAACTGTTCGGCTATGGCTGTCTTACACTGTTCGTCAGAAAGACTATGCAGATAAGACAGGTCGGTTTCTATCTCTTTTTTCACATATCTGAAGCTTCCGTCATCAAAGTTTATAACAAAACTGCGTGCAGTGCTGTATATATTGTTAAGCTCAATATGTGACAGGTCATCGTTGGATTTGCATTCCATAGGCTGAGTAAAATATAAAGAGTCAAAATCGTTTGTAGCATTTTCGATAACAGTATTGTCGGGCTTGATATAGCCTATGAGCTTGTCGCCTTTAAATCGGCAGATAATATAAAAATGGTCTGTATAATCTCTGTTTACAAAGCTGTATACAGCAACTTTATATCCGTTTTTTTCAAAATTGCAGAAATGTATCTGATTATAGCTTATAATATCATTTTCGTCATAATATGTTTTTATTTCTGCTTCAAGTTCGGCACTTGTTTTATCACTCTGAAAATTTGTTTGGGCAACTTCGGAAAAAAAGTTATCCATATCAGTTTCAACTTGTTGTTCTGCACTGTTGCTGCAGGCAGATAACAATATAAACAATGATAAAACAATTGATATAAGTGTTAACTTTTTCATATCGATCTCCTTGAAATTTTTACATACAATCATTTATGATAAATTAATTGGGAGGCAAAGGTGCATAAGCAGATGATGTGCCTTTAGAGAAGGTTGGTTTTTCTGCTTTTATTATGTCCATATCCTTTATAAAAGGCAAAAGTTCGTCAAAGGAATAATCACTTTCCATAAAAAAACTGTTTTCGTCTTGATGCCACCATATAAATGTAACCGTTTTTACAAATTCTTTGGTGTCTTTGTTATAAAAATCAAGCAGTTTAATTTTATATTCAGTTCCGTTTTCTGTTATGTATAAAGTATCGCGAAACTGTGATGTTTCCCATTTTTGGCAAAAGTTCATGCAAAAAGCGTCTTCGGTTATTTCATCACCTGTACGATTCTGAAAAAAACGTGTACGGTGTTTTTCAAATGTGCCATAATCCACGTAATAATAATCTTTAACAACATTGATGTTGTCAGATTTTTCGCTGCCAGGCAAATCTTTTAATATATAAAACTGTTCCCAGCCATATTGAGAAAAATCGGTGTATTTTTCGTTTATTCTATCAGCTTTTATATTGTAGTAATAATCTGACTGTACACCATTATTGATTATATCTGCCATTTTATCTTCAATCGGAGCTTTGTTAATGTCAATATTCACAATCCCTCTTATTAAAAATAAACCAATGGCAAGTAAGGCTATCAGCCCAATATCAAATTTCTTGTTCATAGGCGTACCTCAAAAATTATTTATCAACAATCTCAAGATTATCTGTATCATACATAACCTGTGCATGATTTATTTTGATAAGTTTTTTATCAATAATATTTCCGCTTGCTTTATCCACAACGCTGCGGTATACCTTGCCGTTGCGGTAAACAATGCCGTTTTCACGGCTGAAATACTCATCTTCTGCCTTTATATGATAGCTGTGCTCCAGGGCTTTGGTGGTGCGCAGTTCACCGCAAAGATATTCGTCGGTAGTATATACAACAAGCTGAAAATGCTGATTGGTATTATTCTTAAAACGATAATCTTTGTAGTTGTACAAAATGCTTGTACCGGTGCCAAAAGGTACAACACGACCAAAATCCGGGAACAGGTCCACCCCGTCATGATGGTGATGCTCAACAATGTCAAGGGGCGAGTGCAGTATCATCCAGTGTATAAGGTTGGTAAACTGACACATACCGCCGCCTATATCCTTGTTGGGCTTGCCGCTTTTGATTGTAAGTCCTGTTTTGTATCCGTTTTTTTCATCCGGGCTGCCAACAAGCTGCCAAAAGGAAAAAACTTCACCGGGGCCGATAACAATTTTATCCACCTTTGGTGCGGATATTGCAAGGTTAATTGCCTTGTTTTCCTGCAGCTGCAGGTCCACATTGCCCAACTTGCGGCGGATAAGGGAGTTGTGCTTATAAACTACAACAGGCAGCAGTTCGTCACATCTGGATTTTGCAAAGTTTTCCTTTGAGAATATATCCTGAAGTTTGCGAACAGCAATACATTTGCAGGTAGATATTTTATAGGTGAGAGGGGAAATCTCACAGAATAGTTTTCGTTGTTTCATAGGTATTTGCCTTTTATTTTATCTGTGTAAATTTTGCGGTTGCATAGTCAAAACGTGCACGGAAAAGTTCACTGTCTTTCATAACTGCATAAAATTCAATTTCGGTGTCGTTGCTTTTAAACATATGCATTTCGTAGAAATCAGAGGTGTCAAACTCTACAGGCAGCTGGTGTGTCTGCATCAGCCGGCCTTCTTTGTCAAGCAGACCAATACGGTACGGATATTTTGTGTGTGTGCAGTCAATATCATTGAATTCACCATATATAACAATGTAGTCCATATTTACAGGGTCACGACGGACAGCAAAAACATATCTTTCGGCACCATTGCCGTCAATGTTGTCTCCGCAAGGAAAATTTGTCTGACTGTCAAATATGGCATTTGAACTGTCCATATTGGTGTCAAATACCTTTAATCCGCTGTACTCGTCAAAAATGTACACATCTCCGTTCTGAAAAAATCCTGCTCCGCTGTTGCGGCTCCACAGAACTTTACCAAGCTGTTTTTCTTTATCGGACTGTGTATCTTTTAATGTATATTCAATTTCACCGCCGTCGCCTGCAATATCACTGTTGCTTTCGTAGATAAAATATCTGCTGTCTTTGCTTACAGCAACAATTTTATCAGCATCAATACCGTAATCATCTTTTACAGATTGTTCAAACTGTTTATCAGAACTGATAAAAGTATTGTTGCCGTAATTTCCGTGGGTGTTTTTCCAGTCTATCAGGTTAATCATATACCATTCACCTACAACATCAGGGTTATAAGTGCAGTCTTTGAAGAAAACTTTATCTCTCTGATTATCGGTAATGCCAGCAAAAGCACCAACACCCATGGCATTATCCATAATATACAGTCTTGTACCTACATGGCAGTTTGTATATGTACCAGACATGGTAAAACCTACAAAGCCGCCTATACCTTTAACTATATCAAGATAGCTGTTAAGGTCTGGCATATATGCAGTAACACTGCCATAGGAAGAACAGTTTGTTATCTGTGAATTTTTTAAAGGAGTGTCATTATAACCAACAAAACCGCCAATATAATGTGTACCTGTAAGGTCAATATCAGCACTGCAGTTTTCTATTACCGATGACGCATAAAGTCTGCCGACAAAACCGCCGCTGCAGGCTGCTGCCGTTACAGTGCCTTGTGTATGGCAGTTGCGCACAGTGCCGCCGTTGATAACAGCTGCAAAGCCGCCGGCATCAGAAGAACTGAATTCATTTCTGCCGATGCCGTTGATTGTTATATTTTCTACGGTTACATTTTCGACAACGCCCAGTGGAGAGATAACAGCAAAAAGGCCGGCATAAGGTTCGCCCCAGCGCCCTGTTTCATCGCCGTTATAGTTGATTGTAATGTTTTTGATGGTATAACCCTGACCGTCAAACCAGCTGCAGAATCCTGCATAATCATCGTTCTGATAATTGCTTGGGTAATGTCCGTAGCCATCGTGGTTAAGATTTTTGCCGATAGGGATAAAATCACCGACTGATGATAAATCGATATCATTTGTCAGCACATATTTTCTGAATTCATACCCATTGCCGTTTAATGCGTAATCGGCAGACATAGCCGCAAGTTCTTCGGCTGTGGAAATTTCGATAACCTCTGTATACACTTTAGGTGTAGGCTGCGGTTTTGCAGTTGGCTGCACAATTTCAGTTGCTTCGGGGGTGTTTTCGGCAGATGGTACATTTGTTGTCTGTCCGCAGCCGCAAAGTAATAATGCTGTTGTTATAAAAACTGCAAGTAATTTTTTCATATAAACCTCCTGAGATGCAATGTGGAGTGTGGAGATAATGAACTTTTGTTTTTAAACTTTATGGTTTTATTTTACACTTATTGTTAAGTTATATCAACCTGTAGATATGCGATGATATAATTTTGTAAACTATGTAAAAATATGTAGAAGATTGTTAATATATATATACTGTTTCAATGCAAAAAAATTCCCTGCCCGATATGAGCAGGGAATAATTGTTTAGTTATGTTTAAAACGAACAGTTTCAAAAATCAGAATTACAGGTCAATTGTAATATTCTGTTTTTCGATATTGTGTTTTTCTGCGTAACCTGTAAGCATAAGTGTCAAAGCACCGTCGCCTGTTACGTTACATGCTGTACCAAAGCTGTCCTGAATTGCAAAGATTGCAAGCATAAGTGCAAGACCTTCGCCTGTGAAGCCAAGAACGCCTTCGATAAGACCAAGAGAAGCCATAACTGTACCGCCAGGAACACCAGGAGCACCGATTGCAAAGATAGCAAGAAGTGCACAGAACAGAATCATTGTGCCAACTGGTGGAAGTTCGCCGTAAAGAACTTTGCTAACAATCATAACAAAGAATGTTTCTGTAAGAACAGAACCGCAAAGATGGATGTTTGCAAAAAGAGGGATACCGAATTCTACCATATCATCACGGAGAACGCTGGATTTCTGTGCGCCTTTAAGTGCAACAGCAAGTGTAGCAGCGGAAGACATTGTACCGATAGCTGTAAGGTATGCAGGACCATAGTGTTTGAGAACTTCCATTGGTTTTTTGCCGCTGTAGATACCTGCAACAATATAAAGTACTGCAAGCCAGATGTAGTGACCAATGATAACGATAAGAACAGCGCCTACAAAGATTGGAAGCTGTTTTGTGATTGTACCGTCATATGCAAGTGTAGAGAATGTAAAGCAGATGTATACAGGGAGAATTGGAATAACAACTTTGGAAACTATGTCGAGAACCATTTTCTGGAATTCGTCAAGGAAAGCTGTAAATACTTTTGCTTTTGTCCATACAGCAGCAAGACCAAGAAGAACGGAAAGAGCAAGAGCACTCATAACACCCATAATCTGTGGAATTGCAAGGCCAAATACGTCAGCTGGCAGTTCTCTGAGAGCTGCAGCCTGGTCAGCAACAGGCATATTAGGAATGATTACATAACCGGATGCCATAGACAAAAATGCTGCAAGAACAGAGGATGCATAAGCAATCACAAGAGCCACACCAAGCATTCTTGTTGCGTTGTTGCCAAGTTTTGTGATGGATGGAGCAATAAAGCCGATAACGATAAGTGGAACAACAAACTGGATAATCTGACCAAGAATGTTTTTAACAGGAACGATAACTGTCATGATGCTTTCTGGTACAACAAGACCAAGAACAACACCAATGATAATGCCTACGATAAGTTTTGCAGGCAAGCTTTTCATAATTTTCATAAATATAATCTCCTCTCAAAATTATTTACCATTAATAAATATATAAATATTTTAAAGCGAAATATTACTTAACGGGTGATTATTTACCAATCATAATTTTGATAATTTCTTCGTTTGTTTCTTTCATGCCAAATTTTGCCATACGGCCAACATTGGCAATTGTTTTTTCAGGTGTTTCACCTACAATGCCATCATCAGGCTGCAAATCCTTGCCTGCAAGATGCATATGATAGCCAAGAATACCTGCTTCAACTGCTGTTGCAATTTTTGTTGCACAGCTGGATTTTGCACCGTCACAAACCATACCGCCTGTTGTAGCAATAGCATTTACAACAGTATGGCTTATGCCGTCAAGGTCGGCACCCAGCAGATAAGCAATACCTGCGCCAGCACCGGCACCTGCACTTACAGCACCGCAGAATGCAGAAAGACGGCCGATAGTTGTTTTCTGATGAATGGTAACAAGGTTTGCAAGAACAAGAGCTCGGAACATTTTTTCTTTTGTTACACCAAGTTCTTTTGCGTATTCAATAACAGGCAGGGAAGTTGTCATACCCTGGTTACCGCTGCCGCTGTTGATGATAACAGGCATTTCGCATCCGTTCATTCTTGCATCAGAACCTGCAGCAGCAACTGCCTTTGCACGGTTCATAATACTGTCACCGTATGTATCCATAAGGATTTTACCAACTGCAGAACCCCATTTACCGGTCATACCTTCTTTTGAGATGGCGGTATTGTACTCAATCTGTCTTGCGATTGTTGGTTCAATGTCCTCGATAGCCACTGTTTCGGCAAAATCAAGGATGTCTGCAAGGTTCATAAAGCTGCGGTCTGTAAGACCTTCTTCGCTTTCGCCTTCAACTTCAATCTTATGCAGAATTTCGCCATCTTTTTCGATATGTACGATATTTGTATGGAAGTTTACAATACGCACTTTTGCATAGCTTTCGCCTTTGTATACAGTAACGATAATATCGAATGTAAGACCATTGTGGAAGTGATGAACTTCGATTGGAACAATATCCATAAATGTACGCATGCCTGCAATTTCTTCAGGTGTTACTTCGGCAATAACTTCAAGTTTCTTTTCGCTTTTGCCGGCAACAATACCTGCTGTTGCAGCTGCAGGAATACCTTTAAGACCATTTGTGTTTGGAACGATAACGCTTTTAACGTTTTTTATAATACTGCCACTTGCGCCGATTACAACACGGTCAGGCATAGTGCCAAGCACTTCTCTTGCTTTTGCAGCGCCGTATGCCAGTGCAATCGGCTCTGTACAGCCCATAGCAGGTACAAGTTCTTCTCTGAGAATCTGAACATAAGAACTGTATCTGATGTCCTCTCTTTTCATATTAAAGTTTCTCCTTTCGAATATATTTTATATAAATAAATTTTACAACGGAATGGAATTTATATCAAGTATATAAATCACATAAGATACATAAAATCATAAAAATATCAGATAATACATAAAAAGGAGGCATTAATTTATGGCTGATAAAAAAAGAGGCAAAAAAGAAAAAAATCTTGGCAGGGTATCAACATATTCACGCAGATTTGAAACATTTGATGACCAGCTGGAACATATAAGGCAGGAAACTCTTGCCAGTGTTGTGGAAAGGGAAATATATCCCAGAGGCAGGACATCGGATGAAGAAGATGATGATACACAGATTTATTATACAGAGCGGGAACACTACAAAAAAACAGGCAGATATGAGCAACCGCCTGATATGGTAGCACAGCATATGGAAGACAGAACACAATTCAGACATTAATCACAAAAGCCTTGTCCAGGACAAGGCTTTTATGTTGAGTAAAATTCTCAAATATGTTAATATATAAATATATCAGTCGGGAGGTATATTATGTACAATATTTTAGTATGTGATGACGAAGCGGGCATCAGAACACTTATATCCAAATATGCAAAGTATGCAGGACACACTGTTACCGAGGCAGAAAATGGTATGCAGGCTGTTGAACTGTGTCAGAAACAGAGTTTTGATATAATTATAATGGACATTATGATGCCTGTTCTTGATGGATTCAAGACTGCCGGTGAGATAAGAAAAATATCGCAGGTACCTATTATTATGCTGTCTGCAAGAGGTGAAGAATACGACAGGATACACGGTTTTGAAATCGGGGCAGATGACTATGTTGTAAAACCGTTTTCGCCGCAGGAGCTTATGATGCGTGTGGATGTTATTATGCGCAGAGTTTCAGGCAAAAGCGAAAGTGGTCACGAAATATACAGAAAAGACGGTCTTTGCGTGGATTTTACAGCGCGCAAAGTTATGGTTGACGAACAGGAAGTTGACCTTGCACCAAAAGAATATGAACTGCTGTTTTATCTTATCAAAAATAAAGGTGTTGCTGTAAGCAGAGAAAGAATTATGACAGATATATGGGGATATGAATTCTTTGGTGATGACAGAACACTTGATACCCATATAAAACTTTTGCGAAAACACATAGGCGCATACAGCAGTTTTATTGTAACTCTGCGTGGAACAGGTTACAGATTTGAAGGGTAGCCATATGATTTACCGTATTAAAAAGTATTTTGAAAATATGACTATCAGAGGAAAGATACAGACCTACATACTGGCTTTTCTTATGATTCTTATGACAACACTGTGGGTCATTCAGGTTGTTTTTTTCAACTCAATATATAAACTTGTAAAACGTCAGGAAGCAACCGAAGTTGCACAGATGATGGTGCAGGTTATCAACGGTGAGCAGCGTATAGAAAGACTTGTTGAAGAGGTTGCCGAAAAAGAAGTCTGCATTGTTGTTTTCAACAGTGATATGCAGCAGATACAGTCATTGGACGGGCCTAGAGAATGTATTATCCACAAGATGTCATATCAGGAAAAACTTGATATTATAAACGAACTGAAAGATACAAACAACCGTTTTCTTGAATATACACAGGAAGATGTTACATACCGTCTTGTAACTCATTCGGGAAGCCGTGATTTCAGGCTTTTTAATGACGAAGAAGATGTTGAAACCTTTGTGTATGTAAACAAAATACTGTCAAATGACGGGGAAGAATACATCATTATGGTAAATGCCCAGGCTATACCGTTTAATTCTGTTATCAGCACATCACGTATGGTGCTTGCCATCATCACAATGTTTGCTTTTGTTTTTGCATTTCTGCTGCTTATTTTTATTTCGGGTATTATTTCTGACCCTATAGAACAGATAAACAAAAAGGCAAAAATTCTGGCACAGGGACGGTTTGATGTTGATTTTAATGCGAAAGGTTACAAAGAAATAAATGAACTGTCAGAAACGATGACACTGACGGCAAAGGAACTGTCAAATTTAGAAAAACTAAGGCGGGAATTTATTGCCAACGTTTCACATGACCTCAGGACACCGCTTACAATGATAAGCGGATATGCCGAAGTTATGCGGGATATCCCCGGTGAAAATACTGCAGAAAATGCACAGGTTATTATAAATGAAACTCACAGACTCAGCGATATGGTAAGCGATGTGCTCAGTATATCAAAGATTCAGGCGGGTGTTATAAAACCAAATGCAGAAAGCTACGACATTACCAGTAATCTGCGTCAGATATCAAAAAATATGGCTGAGATGCTAAAAAGCGAAGGTTTTAAAATAACCTTTAACAGTGACAGGGATATCATTGTACAGGCAGACCAGACAATGATAAACCGCAGTTTTTACAATCTTCTGGCAAATGCAGTAAACTACAGCGGTGACAGCAGGGAGATTATTGTAAATCAGATAATCAGGAAAAATTATGTGCGCATAGAAGTTATAGACTTCGGGCGCGGTATATCAGAAGATACCCTGCCTTATATATGGGAGAGATACTACAAGGATTCAGATAATCATATAGAAAACATAAAAAGTTCAGGGTTGGGGCTTTCAATAGTAAAAACATTTGTGGAGGCACACGGCGGCAGCTGCGGCGTTGTTTCCAGCATCGGAAAAGGCAGCACTTTCTGGTTTGAAATTAATCTGTAAAAATAAAATCTGCACAGAAATTTATCTGTGCAGATTTTTTATATTTATTATAAAATTATTTTTCACAAAAGAAATGTCTTGCAGATATGGATTATCGGAATAAAAACCATACAAGCAGATAACCTGTTGTAACAGCAACCAATGTAAAAGGAACGCCGATTCGCATAAATTCTTTTGTGCTGACAGTATATCCTTCCTTGCGCAGGATACCGCTGGCAGCAATATTGGCTGAGGCACCTACCGGGGTGAGGTTGCCGCCGAGAGTTGCACCGCAAATCAGACCAAAACATAACACGGACTGATTTATGCCCAATGAAGCAGCAACTCCTGCCACTACAGGCAGCATAGTTGCAGTGTACGGAATGTTGTCGATAAAGGCCGAAGCAATAACCGAGAACCATACAATTATAGTATAGGTTAAAAACAGATTGCCGCCTCCTATGTGGGCAATTATATTACTCAGATCTGCGATAATTCCAACACGTTCAATGCCGCTTATAACAATAAAAAGACCTGCAAGCAGCGATATTGTAATATAGTCAATACCTTTTATGACCTCTGTGACAAGCACAAGATTTTTGTTGGTGAAGCATTCAATAACAAGCCCCACAGCAAAAATTGTCATACAGATTATACCGTTGATTGTGTCAGGAGTATTTGGAATAAAAGATGCAGCTATCAGCGCAAAAACAGTGCCGACAAGCATTACTGTAGGCAGAAAATCGCTTACAGGGGTCAGTTCATCAATGTTTACCATACCGGTTTCTTTGCGGAACAGAAACAGCATAACTGGTATAGTGGCAGCAGCACCCGCCTGAACAATCCAAAACATACCGGGAGCACCCTGATAGATAAAAAAGTCTGCAAAGGTAAGGTCAAGATGGCCGCCAAGCAGTATGCTGGTGGTATCACCAACCAGAGTTGCGGCACCCTGCAGATTGGAAGAAACTGCTATTGCGATAATAGGGTTTACCGGTGAAATGCCAAGTCGCCTTGCAATGGCAATACCTACAGGTGCAAGCATAAGCACAGTTGCAACATTGTCAATAAAAGCGGATACAAGACCGGCAAACAAAGCCAGAACAATAATAAGTGCTTTTGCATTTGGCAAAGCGCGTACAAGATAGTCAGAAAGCCGGTTAGGCATCTGGGAGCGGATAAACAGGTCCACTGTTCCCATAGTACCGGCAAGCATCATAAGGACATTCCAGTCTACGGTACCCACAGCCTCACCAGCGGGGACAATACCCAGAACAATAAACAATGCAGCGGCGGAAAGTGCTACATAAGAGCGGTATTTCGGGAATGTGAGCAGCAGCACATAAACTGCTATAAATACAATTAAGGCTATAGTTTTCATATAAAATCCCCTTTGAAAGTATGGTATAATGATAACATAAATAACAGCTTGCGTGCAATTAATTTGGCGAAAAAAAGAAAAATGGCGTTAAATCTGCAAAAAAACAGCAGCCTTTATGTAAAGATAAAGGCTGCTGCTTGGTTTTTATTAAATTATTCAATAATATCAATTACTTCGCCAATAAAAACAGTATGAGGTGCTTCTTCTGTATAGTATTTTTCAATGACATCGGCAGGCATTGCGTCAGCGGATAAATCCTGACGGTATATTTTTCTGCAAAGCAAAGTGGTTTTTGCCTGTCTGAAGGTAACACTTTCGCCGCAGGGAACAACATCAAAACCAACCTCTGCAATTTTGTTGCCGTCGCGTCCGCTTTTGGTGCCAAGGACAGAAAGTGCACTGCGGTATTCGTCGCCGAAAAAGCTTACGGTAAAATAATCATTGGCATCCATAAAGCTGTGGGTATAACGGCATGGTTTTACATACACGGTACACACAGGTTTGCGCCACAGTGTACCAAGGCCTCCCCAGCCGATAGTCATAGTATTGCAGTTATCTGTGCTGCCTGCAGTAACAAGTGCCCAGTCGCTCTGGAATATACTGAGAGATTTGTCAAAAAATTCTTTCATAGCTTATTTACCTCTTGCCATAAATGCTTCAATTTCTTCAACAGTTTTCGGAATGCCGCCGCTTAATACTTCGCAGCCGTCCTTGGTTATAAGAATTGTATCTTCGATACGGATACCGATTTTTTCATCATCAAAATAGAGACCCGGTTCAAGGGTGAACATCATATCTTCTGCAAGCACAGTGTCATCGCTGTCACCTACATCGTGTACATCAAGACCGATAAAGTGGCCGGAGCCGTGGAAATAGTATTTGCTGATATCTTCTTCTTTTTCAATCATACCGATTTTAACAAGTTCTTCAGCCATAACTTTTTTGCTTATCTGCTGCAGTTCGTTTTTAAGCTGACCAGGCTTTGACATGCTTTCGGCAACTTCAAGACCTTTAAGAACTATATTGTAAAGCTGTTTCTGTCTTTCAGTGAACTTGCCGTTTACAGGGTATGTACGGGAAACATCTGTACAGTACAAATCATACTGTGCACCAAGGTCAAACAGAATCAGATCACCATCCTGTGCAACGGTATCGTTGTCAACATAATGCATAATGCAGGCGTTTTTGCCTGTTGCAGCAATTGTTGTAAATGCAGGGAATTTACAGCCGTGTTTTTTAAGCACAAAATCATAGTATGCTTCAATATGGCTTTCGGTCATACCCGGCTGCATATTGCTGAGAATGTTTTTTACAGCTTCTTCTGTAATTGCAGCAGCTTTGCGGTGTGCTTCTATTTCAGCAGCATCTTTTACTGTACGCATTTTACAGATTGTCTGGTATGCGTTATGAATATGCAGATAAGGATAGATTTCTTTAAGACGGTTTGCACGTTTCTGTGCTTCGTTTGCAGGATAGTTCATATCCCAGCGGGCCATATCCATATATACATTCTGAATATCATTTTTAAACATAAGACGTGAGATAAAACTGTCCCAGTTTTCGTTTGGCACAAGATTTTTTATGCCTGTGCTTTCCTTGATGGCATCTGAATCAAAACGTGTGCCCATCCAGCGCAGTTCGCGTTCGTCAGGGATATGCATAAACAGGGTTTCTGTCACTTTGCCGTTAAGTTTAACCATTACAAGTGTTGCATCAACATCCTTGCGGCCGGTCATATAAACAAAGTTTCTGTAAGGCTGAAAAATGTAGTTTGCGTCATCTGTGGATTCAACATAATTGCCGCTGCAGACAAAATAAAAAGAGTTGTCTGTCATGGTTTCAGCAAAGCGTTTTCTTCGTTCAATATAAAAATCTGTGTTCAAGTTTGTGCCCTCCATAATTCAATATTCTAATATTAATTCTAATACTGCAGTTTAAAAACATCAAGAAAAAATATAAATAAATTGTGATTATATCACTGAAATAAAATTTATAATATAGTAGAATATAATTAGAAAGTAGGGTGATACATATATGAAATCAGAGGTTTTGCTGGTTATACTGATGCCTTTTGTAGGCACAGTTATAGGTTCTGCAGGTGTGTTTTTCCTCAAAGGGAAAATGGGGGATAAACTGCAGCGTTCTCTCACCGGATTTGCAGCAGGGGTTATGGTTGCAGCTTCTGTATGGAGTCTTATTATTCCGGCGATGAATCAGTCAGAACATATGGGCAAATTTGCATTTGTTCCTGCACTTATCGGTGTATGGCTTGGATTTATGGCAATGCTGTTTCTGGACAGTTTTGTGCCGCATATGCATATTAACAGCCAGTGTCCTGAAGGTAAAAACTGCAATAGCCTTGGCAAATCTGCAATGATGGTTATGGCGGTTGCACTGCACAATCTGCCCGAAGGTATGGCAGTGGGGGTTGTGGCAGCAAGCTGGCTTTCCGGTAATGAAAGTGTAACTTTTGCGGCAGCGGTAGCTTTTTCCATAGGTATTGCTATACAGAATATGCCGGAAGGTGCAATTATATCCATGCCTCTCAAAAGCAACGGAATGAAAAAAGGCAAAGCTTTCGGATATGGTGTAATATCCGGTGCAGTTGAGCCTTTGGGAGCAATAATAACAATACTGCTGTCGGCATTTGTTGTTCCGGTGCTTCCTTATCTGCTCAGTTTTGCAGCAGGTGCAATGCTGTATGTTGTTGTTGAAGAACTTATCCCCGAAATGTCACAGGGAAAACACAGCAATATCGGCACAGTGTTTTTTGCAGTAGGCTTTACACTGATGATGGTGCTGGATGTTGCACTTGGTTAAAATGATATCCATCTCAAATTTATTGGTGGAAGCTTTAAGTTCCTTCTGATAAATTCTCCTTTATAATAATTACAATGTAAAAAGGTCATCGGAAAACTCCGATGACCTTTTGCTGTCAGTATATAAATTATTTTTTATCTTTAAAATAATCTTTTGTGATGTTAACAATAACACCGGACAACAACAGCAGGGCAATCAAGTTAGGAATTGCCATCATACCGTTAAGTGTGTCGGAGATATCCCACATCAAAGTACCGCTGCCTGTTGCACCTACGATACAGAAAAGGATAAAGATGATTTTGTAGATAATATCAAACACTTTGTTGTTGTTTGTAATGTAACCCCAGCAGCGTTCACCATAGAAGGACCAGCTGAGAATAGTGGAAAGAGCAAAGAACACAAGGCTTATCTGAATGATTGTACCGCCGATTGTGCCTGGAAGAATGGAGTTGAAAGCGTAAACTGCTGCTGCACCTTTGGAAGCGTATGCGCCAAGTGCTGCAGAACCAAGTTCAACACCGGAAAGAAGAACAGCCATAGCTGTGATTGTGCAGATAACAATTGTGTCGATGAATACTTCAAAAACACCCCAGATAGCCTGTTCAGCAGGGTCTTCTGTAGAGGATGCTGCATGAGCGATTGGAGCAGAACCAAGACCGGCTTCGTTGGAGAAAACGCCACGTGCGAAGCCCTGTTTCATAGCGATCATAATAGCATAACCGAATACGCCGCCACCAACAGCTTCAAAACTGAAAGCAGAAGTAACAATGTTTACCAATACAGCAGGAACAAGGTTGATTTTCATAATGATAACAATGATACCTGCAGCAATGTAGAACATAGCCATAAATGGAACGATAAGGCTTGTAACCTGACCAATTCTTTTTACACCGCCGATAAGAACAAATGCAATAAGGATGGAAAGCAGGATACCTGTAATAATTGGTTTAAGACCAAAAAGACCGTTCATAGCGCCGGCAATTTCGCTGGACTGTGCAATATTGCCGATACCAAAGGAAGCAAGACCGCCGAGAACTGCAAAGATAACAGCCAAAGGTTTCCAGTTTTTGCCAAGACCATTTTCGATGTAGTACATAGGACCGCCCTTATGTACGCCGTTTTCGTCTGTAACGCGATATTTCATAGCAAGAGCAATTTCAGCATATTTTGTGCACATACCAAAAAATGCGCTTACCCACATCCAGAATACAGCACCAGGACCGCCAACAAAGATTGCACCGGTAACACCTGCGATATTACCTGTACCTACAGTACCGGCAAGAGCAGTTGTAACTGCCTGGAATGGTGTAAGGTTGTTGCCGCCGTCTTTTTTTTCGTCCTTGCGGAAAAGACTGCCAACTGTGTTTTTCATTATGTATCCGAACCATTTAACCTGAATACATCCTGTGCGTATAGTAAGATACACGCCTGTGCCCACTAAAAGAGCCAGCATAACCGGACCCCATACAAAACTGTTGATTGCGCCATTGATACTGGTAATCATTTCTAACATAAAAATATTCTCCTTTTGTTTTTGTTTTTAAAACAACTGAACTACCAAAAACAAAAAAACGAGAGTCAACAAAAGATGCTAACTTCTCGCTGGAAAAATACAAATCAAAAGATTATATATTAAGCATCTCTGTCCTTTTTGCCTGAGAGATTACAGATATACTGTTTGCACCTTCGGCCCCTGCCAAAGCAGATGTCTCCAGAGTTCCATCAATCTGCAGTCCCTGAACCTGAGAGTGTTACTCCTTCGGTAGATTTAAAATCTTTTCCTGCAGATATCATCTGGTTGTGTTCAATTGTTTAATTTATCCGAATTATACAATATATTGTATTTTTAATCAATAGAAATTATGCATATTGATACAAAAATACAAAATAAAAAATCGGACATCCATAATTAATGTCCGATTTTCGATAAAAGTTAGTGTTTATTTGTAATTATCTTTTGTTTTTGCGCTTTTTTCTTGAAATAATAAAGCGGATAACTAATACAGCTATAAGTACCAGTGCAACAAAAATACCAATCAGTGCATATGTAAATTTGTTGGCATTTCTTAAAAGGTCAGAAGGATTGAAACTGGAATAAACAACCTTTCTTCCGTCAACGTCTGCATACTGACTGTCCATTTCTCCACCCATTTCTTTAAGATAGGAAGAAATAGCATACCATTCTTTTACAGGGTTGCCGTTCTTGTCTTTTACAACATAGTCAGCAAGGTTTTCCATATCGATAAGATTTCCGTCTTTGTCTTTCGGTTCAATGGACAAAAGCCCAAAGGAGGTTTCTTTTACACCGCCAAGCATTTCGCCGCAGTACATACCTGTTACAACGTTATAAAGCTTGTCATCTTCAATTTCTTCCAGTGTTCCGTCATCCCGGCGAAGCATCACATAGTCAACCTTGTTAAAAAGCATTCTGTTTGTATTGAAGGAATATTCAACACCGGAACAGTAAAGCTGTGCAGCATTCATAAGAGGCTGAACCGAAGCATCAATTTCAACAGCTGTTTTAAGTTCTTTACCCGTAAGATAAACCGAAACCAGTTCGCCTTCGGTACCTACACCCAGCGAAGCAGCATTGAAAACATCAGAAACTGTGATATTGCCTGTAGGCAGACTTTCGCGCACAACACCACGGGCGGTTACTGCCATATCAACAGTTTCGCCGGTTGCCTGTTCAACAGCCCATTTGTATGCATCGGAGAAAATGTTGCACACAGCAGTTTCGTGCTGTGTTGCGCCGATTGTGGCTACATCTTCAAACTGATAAGGGTTGTTTACAAGCACTTCGTCATAACCCATACCATATTTTGCAAGGTAGTTTGTATTTACGTCATCCTTGTATTTTGCAACCAGTGCAGAGATGTGTTCATCATCGGCAACATCTGAATCCACAGGTATAAGCTGATAGTCTTTGAGGGTTGTTTTGCCGTCAGCTGAAAGGCTGAGGTTTACAACACCAAGATTTTTCCCGTATTCATCAGCAGAAACAATATATGTATCATTTACAACGATAGGTTCTGTAAGCTTTGTATGAGTGTGGCCGGAAATTATAACATCAATGCCGTTTACAGCTTTTGCAAGTTCATAGTCTTCGCCCTGACCGCCGCTTGTACCACTGTGGGAGAGACAGATAACAACAGGTTCAGCACCATAGGTTGTTTTGCAGTATTCAACCGCTTCATTAACTACAGCCTGTGAAACAACTGCAGGTTCTTCCATAACCATACCGCTGTTAGGTGCGCAGTCATCAGCATCATAGCCAAATATACCGAATACAGCATAATAAACACCGCCGCGTTCAATAATGGTATAGCCTTTTACACCATAGTGTTCAAGAGCAAACCACATCATATCGGCATCGCTGTTGTAATTTTCTTCGCCTTCAAGAGGAGGCAGATAGTTGGAAATTACAATCTGCGGTACAGGGTCACCGCTGGACTTTGCAATATTAAGCATATGGGAAAGACCTGTTGGCAGATAGTCGAACTCGTGGTTGCCGAATGTGGTTACATCATATCCCATAGCCCCCATCATTCGCAGTTCAAGTGCGTGGGTAGTATAAGCTGTCTGGAACAGACTGCCCATGGCAAAGTCGCCGCCGTCAACAAGAATGGCATCAGGATATTTTTCTTTCTGCTGGTTTATAACGGTCATCAGACGGGCATATCCGCCGTATTCGTTGCCGTTTTCATCAACAGATGGCAGAAAATGTGAGTGCAGGTCGTGTGTGAAGAGGATGGTAACATCTTTTGTTTTGGTATCTGCAGCTGCAGTTATGCACATTGTTGCAGCAACTGCAAGCACAACAGCAAAAGCAGATAAGCGTTTCAATAATTTTTTCATTTCAAATCCCTCGTTGTATTGGAATTATATGCGGAATTAATCCGTAAATTATATTTTATCACATTTAATTTGAATAATCTACATACAAATCTTCTTGCACTGTAAAGCTATATGTGGTTTAATAAATAAAGATATTGTTTTCAGGGGTAATAATTATGGCTGAAAGATATACAAAACAGAGAATATACGATTTTCTTGCAAAAAACAATATACCGTACGAAGTTCTGGAACACGAGGTTGTATCCACTATGGAAGAAATGGACGCTGCAGGTATAACACAAAAAGGCACAGTGTGCAAAAATATGTTTATGCGTGACTATAAGGGCAAAAATCATTTTCTGCTTACAGTTCCTGAAGAAAAACATGTGGACCTTAAAGCTTTGGCAGAATATATCGGCAGTTCCAAACTCAGCTTCGGTTCAGCAGAAAGACTGGACAAATATCTTGGACTTACACAGGGCAGTGTTTCACCGCTCGGTCTTCTTAACAACGAAGATAAAAGTGTGGTTATGATTTTTGACCGTGACCTTATCGGCAATGACGAAGTTGGTGTTCATCCAAATGAAAACACAGCGACAATATGGCTTAAATTCAGTGATTTGCGCAAGATAATTGAAGATCACGGCAACGAGATTATTTTTGCAAAATTCACAAAATAAGCATAATATAATATTATTATTGAATCATAAAATTTCAGGAGATATATAATGGATTTAAAAACAGTAAAATTTATTCTTACATCAACATTTATTGTAATTGTAGCAGCATTGGTTATTGGTTCATTTACAAATAATCAGTTGCTTATCTACATTATGCTTGGTTTCTTTGCAATTTTTGCGGCAGTATACCTTTTTGGCTGGAAATGTCCGAAATGCAAAAAACATCTTGGCAAACTTATTGCACGCAGATGCAGACACTGTGGCCATACACTTGATGTATAATATGTAATTGGTAAAACGGGGTATTAATGCTCCGTTTTTCTTTTATTTATTGTTTCGTTATGGTAATATAAAATTATAAAAACAAAAAAGGACTGATACTGTGCTGGACTATAACAATCTAGAAAAATATAAAGAAGACAACCGCATAGAGGCAAAACAGGCAATTGGTGGTCTGCCGGAAAGTCTGTGGGAAAGCTATTCTGCATTTGCAAATGCACTTGGTGGCGTAATTCTGCTTGGAGTGGAAGAACTTAAAGATAAAAGTCTTCATGCTGTGGAGGATATTTCCGCTCCCGAAAAGCTTATAACAGAATTCTGGGATATTATAAACGACAAAGAACGTGTCAGCAAAAATATCCTTTGTGATGATGATGTGCAGATAAAATATGCTGACGGAAAACGAATTATTGTTGTAACAGTGCCGGAAGCTGAAGATAAGGATAAACCGGTTTATATAGGCAAAGATGTATATCAGGGCACTTACGTAAGAAAAGGTGAAGGTGACTGCCGCTGCACACCATCTGAAGTTAAATCAATGCTGGATGAATTGAGGAAGGATAAATATATATGGTAAAAGAACTTATGCACGACCCTGTTTTTCTTGCTAAAAAAGCAGAAGAAGCAACCGAAGCAGATATTCAGACCGCACAGGATTTACTGGATACACTTATTGCCCACGAAGATGAATGTGTGGGCATGGCGGCAAATATGATAGGTGAACTGAAACGTATTATCGCTTTTGACAATGAGGGAGAATATATGGTTATGTTCAACCCGGAAATTATCAAAAAGTCAGAGCCGTACGAAACAGAAGAAAGCTGTCTTTCTCTGCTTGGAGGTCCAAGAAAAACAAAAAGATACAAATCAATAAAAGTTCGCTATCAGAATGAAAAATTTCAGACAAGAATAAAAACATTCAAGGATTTTACCGCACAGATAATTCAGCACGAAGCAGACCACTGCAACGGAATACTTATTTAACAGTTTGTTAATTGAAAACAGCACATAATAATGATAAAATATAACATTATTTACAAAACAAGGAGATACAGATGCTTAACAGAGTTTTAAATGAAGCTTTTGAAAAAGGCAAAGAAAAGACAAAATACGGCGACGTAGCCACATATATTCCGGAACTTGGCAAAGCAGATAAAAATGATCTTGGTGTATGTATTTCAACACAGTATGGCATGTGCCTTTCGGTAGGTCAGTGCGAAAAGCGTTTTACAATACAGAGCATTTCCAAGATAATCAGTTTTGCAGTTGCCCTTGAAAAACTGGGTGCAGACAAAGTTTTTGAACGTGTGGGTATGGAACCTTCCGGTGATGCATTCAACTCTCTTATGAAGCTGGAAAAAGCAGACAGTACACCTCATAACCCGATGGTTAATGCAGGTGCAATGGTAATCTGCGGTTATCTTTGCGAAATATGTACAATTGAAGAAATGGTAGAGTATGCGCGCAGATGGTGTCTTGACGATGAAATATATATAGATGAAAGTGTGTTTGCTTCCGAGATGGCAAACCTTTCACGCAACCGTGCAATTGCATACCTTCTGCACAGCAAGGGATATATTACTGCTGATGTAGAAAAGACACTGGAATTTTATGTAAAAATGTGTTCTTTAAGTGTAACTGCAAAATCTCTTGCAAATCTCGGTCTTATTCTGGCATGCAATGGCGTTGACCCAAAAACAAACGAGGTTCTTCTGAAGCCTTCAACCGTTAAAACAGTAAATACAATTATGTTTACCTGCGGTATGTATGATGGTGCAGGCGAATTTGCACTCAAAGTTGGTCTTCCGTCAAAAAGTGGTGTTGGCGGCGGTATTATTTCCGTTGTAAAAGGCACTATGGGTATTGGTATTTACGGTCCTGCCCTTGATGTAAAAGGAAACAGTATTGCAGGCATAGAAATGCTGCAGTATATTTCCGAAAAGCTTAATCTTCATATGTTCGGTTAAATAATAAAAGCAGATTATCGCTGTACCTGTGATAATCTGCTTTTTATTTTCTGCTTAAGATGTTATACTGTAACTATATTTATCAAGATGTAAAAAGGATGATATTATGTACGGAGTTAGAGGCCTTTCAAATGACAGGCTAAAGATAATAGCTGTGGTTACAATGCTTACAGACCATATTGGGGCATACCTTTTCCCGCATATTATGCTGCTGCGTATTATCGGCAGAATATCCTTTCCTATTTTTGCATTTATGGTGGCAGAAGGGTGCAGGTATACAAAAAATAAAAAGCGGTATCTGACTAATATGATACTGCTGTCACTGGTAACTTATCTTCTTTTTTATCCTGTAAGTTCACCAAAATTTCTGCGCATACCATTTACCTTTACATTTTCCATTGTATTGATATATGCCGCACAGAACTTTTTTCTTAAATGGCATAACGACAATATGTCAGATAAAATTATATCTTTGACAATCTTGCTTATAGCATTGGCAGCAGTATATACCATATGCTGTGAATTTGTTGTTGACTATGGTATTTACGGGTGTTTGCTTCCGGTATTTATAAGTTTTGTATGGATTGGCAGCGATATGTCAGGGGGCAACGTACAGTATTCCTTTAAATCGGCACTGATTATGCTGGCGTTTGGGCTGCTGCTTGTTTATATAGAGTACGGTGGTGTGCAGATTTATTCTTTCCTTGCAATACCATTGCTGTGTATATACAACGGCAAAAGGGAAAACATTCTTCCAAAACAATTTTTCTATATATTCTATCCACTGCACCTTGCAGTGATTTTTGCAGTAAAATATTTGATATTAATATAAAAAGGAGATAACTATGGCAGCGGCAAATTTACACAAGGATACAGTTGTGTATCAGATTTATCCACGTTCATATATGGATACAAACGGAGACGGCATAGGTGATATAAACGGTATTATTTCAAAACTTGACTACCTTGCAGATTTGGGCATAAACACAATATGGCTTTCACCGCTTTATACAAGTCCTGATGACGACAACGGATACGATATTGCAGACTACAAGGCAATCGATCCTAAATTTGGCACAATGGAAGAGTTTGACACTCTTTTGGCAGAAGCAAAAAAACGCGGTATCGGCATTGTTATGGACCTTGTTATAAACCATACATCCGACGAACACGAATGGTTTAAAAAAGCTTTGGCGGGGGATGAAAAATACCGTGATTACTACATAATCCGCAAAGGAAAAAACGGCAAACTGCCAAACAACTGGGGCAACTTTTTTGCCGAATGCCCTTGGGCAAAATTTGGCGGTGAAGACAGTGATGAATACTATCTCCACCTTTTCAGCAAAAAACAGCCTGACCTTAACTGGCACAACCCTGCTGTGCTGGAAGAGATAAAGGATATTATGCGTTTCTGGCTGGATAAAGGTGTTGTTGGCTTCCGCTGTGATGTTATCAATATTATCTACAAGGACAGTCTTAAAAACGGTAAGCCATCACCGATACTTACAGGTATGGAACATTATCTTTCCACCGAAGGATGCCACAAAATCCTGCGCACACTGCACGACGAAGTGCTGGAACCATACGGTGCTTTTACAGTTGGCGAAACTGTTTTTGTCGATGTATTCAAAGCACGTGACCTTATCGATGAAAAGCGTCGTGAACTTGATATGATTTTCTATTTTGAACATATGGAAACCGATCAGGTTATTGTAAAGTGGTTTAAAACACAGCTTAAACCTAAAAAGCTTATGGAATGTCTTACAAAATGGCAGCTTTCCCTTAACTGGTGTGCGGTTTATTTCGAAAACCACGACCAGCCACGTTTTATCAGCCGTTTTATAGACAGTGAAGGTTACCGAAAAGAAGCAAGCAGAATGATGGCGGGTTTGCTTATGACACTCAGAGGCACTCCGTTTATGTACGAAGGTCAGGAAATAGGTATGACCAATGGTGACTTTGCAAATCTTGGTGAAGTGGAAGATATCGAAAGCCACAATGTTTACAAGATGGCAAAAAGTCTTCACATTCCAAAAAATATCCGCTGGAAGATGATTCAGCGCACAAGTCGTGACAACGCCCGCACACCAATGCAGTGGACGGCAGATGAAAATGCTGGGTTTACAAGCGGCAAACCTTGGCTTAAGGTTAACGGCAACTACAAAACAGTTAATGTAGAAACTGATATGGCGGATGAAGATGGCGTACGCGCATTCTGGAAACAGATGATAAATCTGCGCAAAACAGATGAAGTGCTTAAAGACGGTCAGTTCCGTTCCTGCCTTGAAAGCAAGGATGTATATGCTTTCCGCCGAGTGCTTGGCGATAAGGAACTGCTTTCTGTATGCAATATGACAGGCAAAACTGTTCCTGTGCCCGAAAAAATCAAAGGTTGGGATAATATGGTTATCTCCAGTTATAAAAACTGCGAAAAAGATGTGCTTAAACCATTTGAGTTCCGTCTTATGAAAAGAGGATAATTTATGGACAGACAGATGAATAAAAATAAATATTGTTTCGGCCTTGGTACTTTGGGGCGCGATGCGTTGTACACACTTATAAGTATGTATCTCATTACATATCTTACAGAAGTTGTGGGTTTAAGTGACGGTCAGCTTGCAATCATTGGTACCATTATGGTTATCTGCCGTGTGTTTGATGCACTTAACGACCCGATTATGGGCACGATAGTTGACAACACAAAAACAAAATGGGGCAAGTTTAAACCATGGATTGTTTTTGGGGCAATAGCATCAGGCATATTTACAATTCTGCTTTTTGCTGATTTTGGTTTAAGCGGCAACACATATATTGTGTTTTTTGCAGTTATATATCTTTTGTGGGGTATCAGCTATACAACAAACGATATTTCATACTGGTCACTTATGCCTGCAATTACAAAAGACCAGAAACAGCGCGAGGGTATAGGTGCTGTTGCAAGAATCTGTGCAAACGTTGGTATGTTCAGTGTTGTTGTTCTTTACACAATGGTGCCTGATTTGTTTGGTATGGCGCCAAAGAAAAGCTATTTTCTTTTCACAATAATTATCGTTGCAATAATGTGGATTTTCCAGCTTGTAACAGTTATCGGTGTAAAAGAGGACAGAACCGAGCTTAAAAATCAGCAGCATACATCACTTAAAGGTATGGTGGAAGCACTTGTTAAAAATGACCAGCTTATGGTAACAGCAGTAGCGATGGCATTGTTTATGATTGGATATTGTACAACAACATCCTTTGGTGTTTACTACTTTAAATATGCTTATAAAAACGAAGGCACCTATATGGTTTTTGCCGCTGTACTTGGCGTGGCACAGCTTACAGCATTGTCCATATTCTCAAAATTCAGTGCAAAATACACCCGCAAACAGCTTTATACAGGTGCAATGATAGCAGTTGTTATTGCATATATTCTTTTCTTCTTCTCCTTTGAAAAACTGCCGGTTATTATTGTGGCAGGTCTCATACTCTTTTTTGCACAGGCTTTTATTCAGCTTCTTATGCTGCTTTTCCTTGCCGATGCAGTGGAATACGGAGAATGGAAACTTAAAAAGCGCAACGAGTCTGTAAGCTTTGCAGTACAGCCTTTTATCAATAAAATGGGTGGCGCAATAGGCACAGCAGTTGTTACAGCAACACTTATTGTCAGTGGTATCAACCCTGTGTCGCAGAAAATTACCGAAATTGAAGCACAGATTGCAACAATGACCGACCCTGCAGCTGTTGCGGCAGCACAGCAGCAGATAACCGACCTTATAAACGGTGTAGTTGGCACACCATTGTGGATTATGAAGATTTCTATGATGCTTTTGCCGCTTGTTTGTATTGTTGTTGGCTTTGTTATCTATAACAAGAAATTTAAAATTGACGAAAAACTGTATGCACAGATTGTATCAGACCTTAAAGAACGTTCAGAATAGATTAAACAAAAAAACAGCTCCTTATCCTTATGACAGGGAGCTGTTTTGTTATATAACTAATATTTTATTACGGCAACACCGCGGTTACCAATAACAAGTCTGCCTTTTATTTCGGTTTTGTTTACAAGGTCAAAGCCGTATACATTTTCAACAGTTGTTTCACAGTCTGCAAGATTCAGATAGAAACCATATCTTTCATCATCACTGCTTCTTTCGTGATACAAAATCTGCGGAGGCATTTTGTTTGGGGTTATGCCTGCATTAATAATCATCTGTTCAAAGAATGGCAAAAGGTCGGCAGCTTTTGTTCTTGCCGCAACATAATATGCACTGCCTTCACCATGGCATTTAACGGTAATTGCAGGGGTATCTTTGTAAAAATCATCGGTATATCTTCCAAGAACTTCGGCATCCTTGATTTTTAAAATTTCGCAGTAGTCAAAAACTTCCAATGTCTTGTCACAACCGCGAAGTTCTATGCCATTTCGGTCACTTGGAAAAAGTGTGTCAATTTCTTCGCTGTACAAACCGAACAAATCGCTTAAATTATTTCCCGGGAAACCGCCAAGGTGACAAAGCAGATTTTCATCCACATAACCTGTAAGATATGTTGCCATAAGCTGACCGCCGTTTTTAACAAATGCAGTTAACTTTTCTGCGGTTTCTTTTCGGACAATATAAAGCATTGGTGCAATGATAATTTTATAATCGTCAAAGTTATCTTCACAGCCGATGATATCCATCTCAACACCGGTACGGTTAAATTCGCGCCAGAAATCAACC
This sequence comes from Oscillospiraceae bacterium, assembly GCA_017505635.1. Lineage (GTDB taxonomy): Bacteria > Bacillota > Clostridia > Oscillospirales > Ruminococcaceae > RGIG3102. Next base: position 65,431 of record JAFVOU010000035.1, read on the forward strand.
AGAGTTTTCTCATACTTTTTATCAGCATTGCAAAGCCCCTGCATATCCTGAATTGCCCAGCGGTTGTCCCAGTCAAACAGCAAAGCGGCTTTGGCTTTTACAGTTGTGCCCGCTACATCACTTATTTTACCAAGAATTTCACCAACTTCGCTTACTTCGCGGAATACTCGGTTGTCAATGCCCGCATGGTCAATTACAGCACCGTGAAACTGTTCAAAACTGCCGCGGCTTTTGCGTATCTGAAAATACTGCACAGTATCACTGCCGCAGGCAACAGCCTGCAAAGCCTGCAAACTCAGAACACCCGGGCGTTTAAGTTTGTTGTATGCCTGCCAGTTGGTAAGGGAAGGAGAACACTCCATAAGCATAAATGGCTTGTCCTTTTTAAGTCCGCGGAAAACCGCATGGCTGAAGGAAAACTCTCTCATTGTGTCTTCAAAACTTTCCCAGTCGTTGTGAAAACGCGGATAACTGTCCCAGCTTACCACATCAATTTCCTTTGCCAGCGCCCTGTAATCCAGCCCATTATACATATTCATAAGATTTGCAGTTACTGGAATATCAGGGTTAAAGCTTTTGACAACACTGATTTCGCTTTTCATGCAGTCAATCATATTCTGTGTTGTAAAGCGCTTCCATTCAAGGTTAAGCCCCATGATATCTATTGAGCCGTTGGCAAAAGGCGGTTCAATTTCTTCAAAGCAGCTGTATTTATGGCTCCAGAAGGTTGTCCACCAGGCTTTGTTCAGCTTATCTATATCATTGTCAAATTTATTGCGCAGATAACTGCGGAATTTTTCCTGACAAAGCGGGCAGAAACATTCGCCGCCCATTTCGTTGGATATATGCCACATAAGCAAGGCAGGGTGGTGTGCAAAGCGTTCTGCCAGCATTGTATTTATTTTTTTCAGTTTACTGCGGAAATTTTCACTGCTCATACAATAGTTGTGGCGGTCACCGTGGTGATAGCGCACCCCCATATTGTCCACACGCAGACAGTCGGGGTAGTTTTTATCCAGCCAGGCAGGTTTTGCCCCGGAAGGCGTGGCAAGGATTGTATATATGCCATTGGCATACAGATTGTCCATTATCTGCTGCAGCCAATCAAAGTTATATTCGTTTTCTTTTGGCTCATAGCTGCTCCAGCTGAAAATGCCAAGGGACACGCAGTTTATCCCTGCTTTTTTCATATATTCAATATCCTGTGCCAGAATGTCAGGACGGTCAAGCCACTGGTCGGGGTTGTAGTCACCGCCATAAAGCATACCATTAAGCTGTGGAAACAAAGGTTTTTTGTTCATAGAACACCTCGGGTTGTTAATCTTTTCTGTTTAAATAATATAAAATTATTGAAAAAAAGTAAATGACCAACCGGTATATTTTAATAAATAAAGCAAGAAAAAATATTTGTGTATAAATGTGAAATATTGTAAAAACCGTTGACAAAACTGGTCTACTATTGTAGACTGAAAACAAGATAAGTCTACGTTTGTAGACCTGAGATGATGATATACATGGCAAAAGGAGAAGACTATGCAAAAATATAAACTTACCGAAAGCGAATACCGCTTTGTAAAGATAATATGGGACAATCAGCCAATGCCATCAGCACAGCTTGTTGAAAAAAGCTTTGAAATTCTTGACTGGAAAAAATCTACCACATATACAATGCTCAGGCGCCTTTGCGAAAAAGGTGTGCTTAAAAACGAAAACAGCACAGTAACAGCACTTGTTTCAAAACAGGAAGTGGAAAAATATCAGTCTTCCCACATTGTCAACGAAACATTCAACGGTTCACTGCCAAATTTTATTGCCGCATTTATGCAGGATAAAAAACTTACAAAGGACGAGGCAGAACAGCTTAAAAAACTTATCGACAGCTATAAGGAATAGCAGAAAGGAGCAGTTATGGCATTTTTTGATTATATTGTTTCTTTATCAATCCGCTCGGCTGTTGTTATTCCTGTGGCAGTACTTGTTCGGACATTGCTCAAAAAATATCCTAAAAGATACAGTTATTTTGTGTGGATTATAGTTTTTATATGTCTTGTTGTAAAGATTGACATTCCTGCAAAAATTGAAACACCTGCAGTTCAGGCACAGCAGACAATACAGCAGCAGTACGAAAATGTGATGAACAGTTATACAGGTGATATAAAAATTTATCAGGAAAACACCGAAGAATATCATCAGGCGGTTCAGCAGGGAGTACAGCCAATTATCAGCGAAGAAGGCAGATATGTTATAACCGAAAAGGACACATATGCACCGCCTGCAACAGTAAAAAGCAGTTTTATGCCAAAAGTTCAACTTGTGTGGTTAGCGGGAATTGCTGTATTGATTATTGTTTATGTAAAAAATATTGTAGACATAACAAGTGCTCTTAAATTTGCTGTGCCGTATAAATACGATATTTATTACAGCGAATATATCACAACACCATTTGTTTTTGGCATAATAAAACCTAAAATTTATCTGCCATACAGCATTACAAAAGAACAGGCCGAGGCAGTTGTATCCCACGAAAGAGTGCATATAAAACGTCTTGACTATATTGTTAAACCTCTGTGCTTTTTTATCACAGCACTGCACTGGTTTAACCCACTGGTGTGGATTGCCTTTTACCTTATGGCAAAGGATATGGAACAAAGCTGTGATGAAGCAGTGGTAAAATTCTATGACAGTAATGGTAAAAAGGAATACTGCAATGCATTGATGCAGTTTGCCATTAAAGACGAACAGTACAAAATCGGCAAAGTGATGTTTGGTGAAAACGACTGCAGCAACCGAATAAAAAATATTCTCAGTGATAAATATGGTTACAAGCTTATTGCCGAAATTCTGGTGCTGGTTGTTTTGTCAACCGCAATAGGCTGTACGGCAGAAAACAGCATTGCAGATGAAAGTAAGTTTTATAATATGACTTATGCAGAATTGGAAGAATACCAGCCGCAGTCAGATGAAGAAAAAATACAGATTGCACGTGCAATGGACAAGATACCGGACAGCGAAATCAGTTCATATATGGCAGAGAAAATTACAGATTTTTGCGAAAAAGACAGTTTTGCAAAACTAAAAACAGTTTCTGTTTATCAGGACCATACACAGCTTGTGTACAACGACAGCAAAAAAGCACTGTGCAATGCAGATGTTAAAATTGAACTGGAATTGTATCCATATAATAATGTTGACATAAAAACACAGGCGGAAGATTACTGCCGCAAGTTATATGAACATCTGTGTGGTGAGTATGCAGACGGTTTATTTGTACCTAATCTGGATTTTGTTATACACAAGGTGAAATCCTTCAACATTGATGTGTACAGCGAAAAACACGAGCATATTGCAGGTTATGAAATAAGTGCAAATGACAGTTTTAAAAATCCGTCAATTACAGAAAAACCAACAGAATGGGTTCAGTCACTGACACAAATCGAACAGAATGCACTTGATAAGGCATTTGTATACGGAGATAAAATCTTTGTTCTTAAAAATTTCGGCATTAAAAATGTAAACGAACTTTATATTGAATATCATATCGAAGATGATTATTTCCACAAAGGCGAAGGCAGTGCAGAGGATAAAATATCTGCACAGACCGCTGCACTTAATGACAAATATGCTGATATTACAGAAAAGGTAATAAACGATATTCAGCAGTATATTGAGCAAAACAATCTGCAAACAGCAGTTGTGGCATTCAGCCACAGATATCTTGAAAATGGCAAAGTGGAATTTGAAGTTGTTCTGAACAAGGATGCACCGCAGTTTACCCATGACTTTGAAACTGAAGACAGTTTAGCTGCGGAGAAAACACCAAGTGGTTTTATCTGGCCTACTGAAAAGACTGGTGTGCACGTTAGCCGTGGTTTTTCAGGAGAATATCCTGCACACGATGGTCTTGATATAGCAGGTGCACAGGGAACAGAAATTTATGCTGCTGCAGACGGCACAGTAAATATAAGTGCTGAAACAACAGACAGATACGGCAACTATATTGTTATTCTGCATAATGATGGCTATCGCACACTTTATGCACACTGTGATACCCTGCTGGTAAAAACAGGAGAAACTGTTAAACAGGGACAGCTTATTGCAACAATGGGCAGCACAGGCAATTCAACAGGTAATCATCTGCATTTTGGAATTTCTAAAGATTTTGAGTACATAAATACTGAAGAATTTTTAAACAGTTATCCTATAGATGCCGATTGCGAAAACTGCGGCGGACAGATGATTGTGTACAATGAAAGTTTTGGCAGCTGGATGCCGTCAGGACAGGATTACTGTGTACATGGATATGTGTTTGGCACAGACCTGATAATGGAAAGAGGGTATATAAAAACAACAGTATGTTCCGAGTGCAATTTTGGTGATGCTGAACTGATTACCGAAACAAAGCTGGAATGCCACGGGCATTAAAAATCTGATATAACTATGTCATTCTGAGGAGTTTTAACTCCGAAGAATCTCTCGTTTTGGTTAAGTACAGAGATTCTTCGCTTTCGCTCAGAATGACATTTTTATTGTGTTGATATACAGTATTATTGGGTTTGGTCACTTGAAATTCCCTGTACAAAACTGTATAATATCTTTTATCGTGTATAAAATTTAACCCAAGGAGATTATAAAAATGAGCGAAAACAAAATTCTTGCTACAGTTGACGGTGTAAACATCACAGAAGCTGAAGTAAATGCATTTATCAACACACTTACAAAAGACCAGCAGATGTATGCAAACAACCCACAGTTCCGTCAGCAGTGCCTTGAAGAAATCATCAACATTCACCTTCTTGCTAAAATGGGCAAAGAAGAAAAAATGGACGAAACAAAAGAGTTCGAAACATTTATGGAAAGTGCAAAAAAAGATATTCTTGCACAGCTTGCTGTTAAAAAAATCTTTGCTGAAGCTGCAGTAACAGCAGAAGAATGCAAAGAATACTACGAAGCAAACAAAGCTACATTTGTAACAAAACCAACAGTAACAGCAAAACATATCCTTGTTAAAGACAAAGCAGAAATCGAAGCTATTCTTGCTCTTATCACAAGCGGCGAAAAAGAATTTGAAGAAATGGCACGCGAACACTCCACATGCGGTTCTGCTGCAAGAGGCGGTTCCCTTGGCGAATTTGGCCGCGGTCAGATGGTAAAAGAATTTGAAGAAGCTGCTTTCAATGCAGAAGTTGGTGCAATCGTAGGCCCTGTTGAAACACAGTTTGGTTACCACCTTATCAAAGTTGAAGACAAGAGAGAAGAAAGAATTGCGGAATTTGAACAGGTAGAAAGCCGCATCAGAAGAACTCTTGAAAACAAAAAACAGAACGAAGTGTACGCAGCAAAAACTGCAGAACTCCGTGCAAAATACCTTAACAAATAATATTTTAGGTATATAAACAAAAAATATGTCATTCTGAGGAACGAATGTGACGAAGAATCTCTCGGTTTTATCAAATAAAGAGATTCTTCGCTGTCGCTCAGAATGACATTTGTTTTTATAATTAAATATTTTATTTTGCTGCAAAGTGTTCTTTAAGCAGTTTAAGTACAGTTGGTGCCAAAAGGAACACAGCAATCAAGTTTGGTACAACCATAAATCCGTTGAAAGTATCGCTGATACCCCAGATAAGGTCAAGACTTACTGTAGCGCCTACAATGGAGATAAGGGAGTAAGCAATGTAGTAGAATTTAAGAATTTTGCTGCTGAACAAAAATTCGATACAGCGTGCGCCGTACAAGCCCCAGCCGATAATTGTGGAGAATGCAAAACAGCACATTGCAACCGCAGTAAAGATGGATACCCAGTTGCCGTAAACAAGTGTAAAGCCTGCAATTGTAAGTTCTGCACCTGCAGCCTGACCGTAAGTAATGTTAACACCGCTGAGGAGAATAACAAGAGCTGTCATTGTACATACAACGATTGTGTCCATAAATACTTCGAAGATACCAAACATACCCTGCTTAACAGGATTTTCTGTATCTGCACAAGCATGTGCGATAGAACCTGTACCAAGGCCTGCTTCGTTGGAGAAGATACCACGGGAAACACCTTTTGTCATACTTGTAAACATGCTGCCTACAATACCGCCTGTAACAGCCTGCGGGTTAAATGCACCATAGAAGATACTTGCAAAAACAGCAGGAATCTGACCTGCATTCATCACAATAACGCCAAGTGCAAGAACAACATAAAGAAATGCCATAAACGGAACCAATGCTTCACTTACAGTACCAATACGTTTTACACCGCCAAAAAGGATAAGCAGAACAACAAGACTGATAACGATACCGATGATAAGATTGAGAACTTCAAGGCTGCTCTGTGAAACAGCACCGTAGTTAAGCAAAGCACTGTCAAGTGCAGCAACAATTGTGTTTACCTGTGTTGCGTTACCTGTGCCGAAAACTGCACAAGTGCCAAAGAAAGCATAGAGATATGCAAGCCACATCCAGTTTTTGCCAAGGCCGTTTTTGATGTAGTACATAGGGCCGCCGATGTATTCGCCTTTAACATTGCGTTCACGGTAGAATACGGCAAGAACAACTTCGCTGAACTTTGTACACATACCAAGCAAAGCGGAAATCCACATCCAGAAAACAGCACCAGGGCCACCGATTGCAATAGCACCTGCAACACCTGCGATATTACCTGTGCCTATTGTGGCAGCCAAAGCTGTGCATACAGCCTGAAAAGGTGTAAGTGCACCGTCAGAAGCGGAACTTTTATTAAAGATTTTACCTAAAGTATTTTTTAATGCATATGGAAATTTTCTTATCTGCACAAAGCCTGTGCGGATACTGAGGTACAGACCTACACCGATGATACATACCATTGCAGGTACGCCCCAGATAAAGCTGTTCAAAGCATTGTTGATTGAACTTATTGTTTCGTACATAATAATTTTCCTCTTAAAAATAAAAACTATTTTATAATTATTACAAAAAATAAAGTTGATGTCAATAATTATTCATAATAATGAGTAAATATTAAATAAAAATAATAAAAAGGCAACACTGTTAAAGTGCTGCCTCATTTTTTTGCTATATTTTCGTGCGCAATTTCTGCTGATATTCAGCATCAGCAAGGTCTTTGTATCCGTATGACTTTACCATAGCGTTCATAATTTCCACCGCCAGCGATTTTCCGTCTTTTTTTAGTTGTTTTATCATATCAAGATAAAGACTGAGTGTTTTTTCGGAATATGTATGCAATTCACCAACGAGGTACGTTTCAAAACTTGTCACATATTCGCTGTCCTTTTCTTTATGCACAGGTCGGTTGCCGCTGGCCATAAAAGGATACTGCTTTTCGTAATTTTCCATCCATTCAACTTCAACAGAGACAATTTCTTCAATCATATGTTCCGCATTAATGGAAGGGAAGACAAGATATCTGCTTATCTGACCAAATTCAAAAGGAGCCGTACTGCGCATCATCCAGGCATATTTTTCGCTTAAAAGATTTCGGCCTTTTTCTTTTGCGGTCAAGAGGTCGTTATGCCAGCTTTCCACAAGTTCTTCACTCCAGCACACAAACTGACAGCGGCGCATAATTGCAAAGGTTTCGGGGTCATTCTGACAGTCAGCCTTGCCGCCTTCGTTATTAACATTGTGAAACAGTTCCCATTCGGTTCTGATAAGAGCTTCTTTTTTTTCGTCAAGTGTCATAGTCTATCCCTCCGTAACGTAAAAATGGCGCAGTTCACTGTCTGCTATCTTGTCCATTATTTTATATGTATGAGCTTCGAGAAAAGTATCATCAATGTCAGTCAGTCCTTGGTTGCGGAGCTCGTTTATAATAAGAGCACATATGTTTTCCATAAGCACAACCTTTTTATCATACTTATTTACATAAGGATTCCAGTCGGCAGCAAATGGCGGCTGCCAGGCACAGCTTTGGTCTTCGGTTACAGACAGCTTTTCCAGCATATTCAGTACACCTGAACAGGCAAAGCGGTGTCCCATATCCTTGTTGAGTTTTTTCAGACCATAAAACTGCCATTTGTAATAAGGACAATACTGTCTGTTAAGCAGATATACCATAGAAATTGTCGCTTTTACAAATTCAGCCAAAGCCATATTTGCGGCAACTGTATCACCGCGGCGCATACAGCGTGCATAGTTGTATTGTCCGCTTTGTGCCATAGCAGATGCCCTTGCGGCAATTTTTTTAATTCGTACATCTTCGGGATAATAGCTTTTCAAAGCTGTTCTGATTTTTCTGAATTCACCAAAGTTATCTTCAAACACTTCGCCGTTTACAGCTGTTGCAATTTTGTGTTCGGGAAGAAACAGCCAGTCTGCAAGTTTTTCCGGAGGCTGCTTTCTTCCAACAAATCTGCTGTAGAAATCAGATATTTCAAAAACACCAACACGGCCGCCGCCACGCAGGCTTGTATTGCGTGCAGTATAACCCATAAAGTCTTTTGGCAGATTGTTATAGGCGTTCTGCATTTCTGCACCGATTTTTTCAAAATCCTCTTTGCAAAGCCAGATGCAGAACCCGGGGCCAAAATCGTGGTCACGGGATATATCGTCATCAAAGCCAAAACACTCCGAGCCTTCTCCCACAAGCCCTGCGGCAATACGAGGCAGATATTCGCCAAATTTTTCTTCCAGCATAGGTCTGCCTATCTGCTGATAATATAGTCTGGATAATTCAAGTCCGTTCATAGTTTATCCCTTTTGCTGTTTTTCTTCCATTTCCTTGCGGACAATGTCCATATTGCGGGTTATAACTTTGCAGCCATCACTTTCGCCAAAGCGGCTGCGGGTAACCTTAAGTGCCTTTTCATAGGTCATTATAGCATTGTCATAATCTTCGCATCGCCAATAATATTCTCCCATAGCAGAAAGTGCACTGCCGTAATGACCGTCAGATTGGCCTTCGTCACTTTCGTAATATGCAAGGGCAGCGTTGATAGCTTCCTTTGCGGCATTCATATTGCCAAGTGCCATATAGGAAAGTGACATTGCAACCTTTGTGGTGGCAATTTCGCTGGCGCTGTCTTCCATATTGCTTACAAGATTTAAAGCTGTTTGCAGACTGTCAAGCGCTTTTTCGTGATTGTTCTGCTGCTGATATATGTGGCTTATATTATTATACAGACTTGCCATTACATAGCTGTTTTTTAAATCCAGACTGCGGTAGATATCGGCTGCCTGATGGTACATATCCAGAGCTTTATCAAGGTTTTGTGCCCAGCGGTTTGCCGTAGCACCATTAAGCAGAGTTGTGGCGTGATGAACGGTATTTTTCAGTCCCATAATTTCGATAAGCTGCAAAGCTTTGTCAGAAATATCTGCAGCCTGTCTGGACCTGCCGGTAGTGCGGTACAATCCTTCCATCTCGTTGTAAAAGGTGAGGGCAGCAGCGTAATTACGGGTTTGCAATGCCTGTTCCAGCCAGCTGTCAAGCCGTCTTTCGGCTTCCTTTAAATCACCTGTATTATACAGATAATCAAGCTGATTAAGCATATCTTTGACATTCATATCAACACCGCCTTTCTGTATAAAAGTATAGCAAAACATATCTTTTCAGTCAACGAAAGTCGTAGGTAAATACCAATTGAAAAATGATTTAAAGATTGTACACAATCGATTGACACTGTGTTTACATAATGATATAATTGTCTTGTAACAGCAGGCAGGAAGCCTGCACTGATTAAAAAATTGGTAATGCTATGAAAGCTGTTTGCGGATATTTTATCCGTCTGTTTTTATGGCATTTTTTATTTGGAGGATATATGAGCAACACAAAGAAACTTGTTATTTCGGCACTTATGCTGTCAATGGCACTTGTATTGCCGTTCTTTACAGGTCAGATACCTGAGATAGGAAATATGCTTTTACCTATGCACCTGCCCGTTTTGCTGGCAGGATTTATGGTTGGCGGTCCAAGTGCTATGACGGTGGGCGCAATTGCACCGCTTTTGCGCAGTGTTATCTGGGGTATGCCGCCTATGTTCCCAAAAGCTATAGGTATGGCATTTGAACTTGCAGCATATGGCTTTGTAAGTGGCATTATTTATTCAAAAAGCAAAAAGGATACAAAAGCCATATTTATTTCCCTGATAGTTGCTATGATAGCAGGCAGAGCTGTATGGGGTGTTGTAACTCTTGCATTATATGGTATAATGGGTAATGTGTTCACCATTGCGTTATTTTTTACAGAAGCGTTTGTAAATGCAATTCCTGGCATAATTCTGCAGTTGGTGCTTATACCATTACTGGTGTCAGCACTGAAAAAAACAAACACAACACCGTAATAAGCAATGGACCTTTGGAGGTTTCTATGAAAATAGTTGTTATTGACGGGCAGGGCGGAAGTCTTGGCAAAGCAATTACAGAAAAGATAAAAAGCAGATATAGCTGCGAAATTTACGCAATAGGCACAAACAGTATTGCCACATCTGCAATGTTGAAAGCAGGTGCTGACTACGGTGCAACAGGGGAAAATCCGGTTGTTGTCAACAGCCGTGATGCAGATGTTATTATCGGCCCTATCGGTATAATTGCGGCAAACTCTCTTCTTGGAGAGATAACCCCAAAAATGGCAGCAGCCATTGCATGCAGTGAGGCAAAAAAGATACTTGTGCCGGTAAGCAAATGTAAAATTCATGTTGCAGGTGCACCAGATTTATCTTTTGGTGAAGCTATCGAATATGCTGTAAATGCCCTCGGTAATTTATTATAATATTTATATAAGAAAAATGCTCTGCAAACTGCAGAGCATTTTTTATTTGATATAAATAATTTTTAAACAAAAACAGATTAATCTTTTTCTTTGCTTACTGCAGAAACAACCTTGCTCAGTGCAAGCAGTGCAAGCAGGTTAGGCAGAACCATAAGACCATTGAACATATCTGTCATATTCCATACAAGGTCAACTTTAAGGCAGGAACCAACAGCGATAAACAGACAAACAATTACAGAGTAAAGTTTTACCCATTTTTCACCAAGAAGGCTTTTTACGTTTGTTTCGCCAAAGAAATACCAGCCGATAATTGTAGAGAAGGCAAAGAACAGCATACATACAGCAATAAAGATGTTGCCGAAGCTGCCAAATACTGTACAGAATGCACTCTGTGCAAGTGCAGCACCTGTTTCACCGCTGTTCCATACACCTGTGGAAATGATAACAAGAGCAGTAAGAGTGAGAATGATAAATGTGTCGATAAAAACACCAATCATAGCTACAACACCCTGGTCTGCAGGATGGTCAACTTTTGCGATAGCATGTGCGTGAGGTGTAGAACCCATACCTGCTTCGTTGGAGAAAAGACCGCGGGCAACACCAAAACGGATTGCGGATTTAACAGTAACACCTGCGATACCGCCTGCAACAGACTGTGGAGCAAATGCCATTGTAAAGATAAGGCGGAAAGATTCGATAATTGCATCGTAGCAGCAAACAACAACAGCTGTACAGCCAACAATGTAAAGAATAGCCATAACAGGAACAACTTTTTCAGTAAGGGAAGCAATTCTTGCACGGCCGCCCATAAAGATAAATGCACTGAACAATGCACATGCAATACCTACGATAATAGGGTTAATGCCAAAGGCTGTTTCAAATGCAGAGCCTATGGAGTTGGACTGTACCATATTACCCATAAAACCAAGGGCAAGGATAATTGCTACAGAGAAAAATACAGCAAGGAATTTGCCAAAGCCGCCTTTGAATGCAGCTTTTATATAATAAACAGGACCACCTGTCACATTGCCGTTTTCGTCAACGGATTTGAATTTCTGTGCAAGAATAGCTTCGGCGTAGATTGTAGCCATACCAAAGAAGGCGCTTACCCACATCCAGAAAATTGCACCAGGACCACCAGAAGCAATAGCTGTTGCAGCACCTGCGATATTACCTGTACCAACCTGTGCGGCAATAGCAGTAGTTAAAGCCTGAAAACTGCTCATACCGCCTTTATCGGCTTTTTCACCTTTAAGACTGAAGCAGGAGAAAACCTTTTTCATACCTTCGCCAAATTTGCGTATCTGTACAAATTTAAGTTTGAAAGTGAAAAAAATACCTGTGCCACAAAGCAAAAACAGCAGGGCGTAGTCCCAGAGGACTGTGTTAACGGTGTTTACAATAGTTTCAATGAAATGCATTTTTGTTTACCTCTCGTAATAAAAAATTAAATAAATAAAATTTTACAAACGAAAAAGAGCTAATCAACAAAGATTAGCTCCGGAGTAACAACAGAAAAACATAATAAATATAATTACACGGATAATCCTAAAATTATACGGTGAAATAACATTTAAAATGTTTATTGGCTCTGTCCTTTTGCCTGAGAGATTCAGGGCGTTGCCCCTTGCACCTTCGGCACCTGCTCTTGGCAGGATTCTCCAGAGTTCCCTCGGGTTTTAGTCCTTTTTCTCCTGAGAGTGCAACTCCTTCGGCAGGCAGTAAAGCCACTTTCCTAAAACTTTCAAAGGGAATATTCATTTGACAATGTGTATGTTAACACTTTGTACATGTTTTGTCAATGACTTTTTTGTGTTTGAGTCAAAAACTATTGTTTTTGCAACAAAAACACATTTTTCGATATATTATATTAAGGCTGTATGATATTGCACTGAATGTTTAAAAATAAAAATGCAGATACAATTAAAGTATCTGCATTTTGTACTTTTCAGATATTATGCAGCGTTTTCAAGTTCTGCATTTTCTGCAAGTTCTTCCATGGCTGCTTCAACAATGTCTTCTGCAATTTCGTCGGTGGCAACGCCGCTGATTTCGTCACGTCTTGCGCAGAAAGAGCAAAGTCTTGTTCTGTTAGCTGCGATAGCCTGTTCAACTGTACCGTATGTAAGTTCGTCGCTCTGGTTAAGGCTCTGACAGTCATCGTGAGTGTGATATACTTTGCCGAATGGGCTCCAGTAAACATCGTCGGCAATTGCATTGATAGCTGCCTGCTGCTGTTCAACAGAAACAGGATTCCAGTCATAGCTTGCAAGACCGCCGATAATCAGTGCGATAGCCGCAACAGCAACAGCGATAGCTTTTGTTTTTTTGTCAGCTTCCTTGTTGAGAAGAGCAAGCACAACAAATGGGATAAAGCATATTGCGCATACAATAACCCCCATATTGTTCCAAAGCCAGAAAGTAAATTTGTTTTTTTCGCTTGCAGGTTTGATTTTGTTTGCTTTTTTCCAAAGCTGTGCGCCGATGATAACAAACACAAGGTCAAGCACAAGAGCGCCGACAAGCTGGTACATACTTGGCATAAATGTCCAGTTAACCTTGCCTGAGAAAATCATTACAGCAAGTATTTCAAGGCCAAGGGCTATAAGCCACAGCACAACAGCACCGGCACGAAGGCCGCCAGCGTTGCCAACAGGTGCAGCTTCTTTCATTTTAGCTTTTTTGCGGCTTCCTGCTTCAACTTCCAGCCCGGTATCAGCTGATATGATTTTTTTCTTTTTCTTTTCTGCCATATAAACATCTCCTGTCAAATAAATTTTATAAAATATACCTGATTTAATTATACTGTATTTTTACTGTTGTGCAAGTAATTTTATACAAAAAATGATAAAATTTATTGACTTTGTTTGTGCAAGGTCGCATAATAAAAGTAATAACATATAAATCAGGAGAACAAATATGGATCTTTCTTTGATAACAAACACTATTATGAGTGCAGACAGTTTGAATAATATCAGCAAAAAAACAGGTGCTTCCAAAAAAGAAGTTTCGGATGTTCTTGTGCAGGCTTTGCCACTGCTTCTCGCAGGCGCAAAACAGCAGGAAGAAGATGAAGAAACATACGAAGGTTTTGAAGAAGCGTTGGAAGAACACGCAGAAGAAGATACAGAAGACCTTAATACATTTTTTGACGGCATAGATATGGCTGACGGCGCAAAAATCATTGGTCATCTGTTGGGCAGCAGCAACAGCAGTACAACCAAAAAAGTTGCAAAATCCAGCGGAACTTCCGATGACAACACAGCACTTATCCTTGCAGCTGCAGCACCATTGCTTATGAGTCTGCTTGGTCAGGAAACCAAAAAAACAAAAAAGAAAAGCAGCAAAAAAACAACCAATGAACTGGCAGGTCAGCTGCTTACAGCAGTACTGGACAATGTTGATGTAGGCAGCCTTATTATGGGGGCTTTGGATGTAGGTGCTGATGAGGAAGAAAAGACTGAAAAGAAGAAATCCTCATCCAAGAAAAAAACAACAACATCCAAAAAATCCACAACATCCAAAACCACAACAGCAAAGAAAAAGTCTGCTTCTTCAACAACCAAAAAGAAAGCAGCATCCACCACAACAAAAAAGAAATCCTCAACAAAGAAAAAAGC